>DATJIF010000050.1:0-4367 GCA_035493475.1 Actinospica sp. | reverse complement strand
CCGTCGGCCGCCGTCGCGAACGCGATGCCCGCGTCGGGGTGCAGGTGGTCCACGTGCGCCGCCTCGACCAGGCCGTGCATCGCGGTGTCGATCGACGGGGCGGCGCCGCCCTTGCCGAACGCGCAGAAGTCGAACGCCGCGACCATCTCGTCCTCGTGGTCGACGCCCGGGTACACGCCGGTAAGGGCGCGCAGCGCGTCCAAGCGGAGCACCGCGAGGCCCGCCGCGGTGAGCGTGCCCAGGTCGCCGCCCGAGCCCTTCACCCACAGCAGCTCGGCGGGCTTGCCGGTGACCGGGTCGGTCGCCGTGCCCTTGGCCGATGCGTTGCCGCCGGCGTAGTTGGTGTTGCGCGGGTCGGCCCCCAGGCGGTTGCTGCGCCCGAGCAGGGCAGCGACGGCCTCGGCCGCCGGGGTCCCGTAGACCGGGTCGGTCATCGTGTTACCCTCCTCGCTGGAACCACGCTGGTGCCTTCGCCGGTCATCATCAGGCGCCCCAGCCGGCGGCGGTCCCGCCGACTCGCTCCGACACGATCTTCTCGGCATAGCCGGAGGAGGCGTACGCCTTGACCGGGTCTGGTTCGAGGCCCATTTCCTCGCGCAGGTCGGCGAGCAGCGGGCGGACGTCGGTGTTGTAAGCGTCCATCAGGACGGCGTTCGCGCCGAGGACGTCGCCGGCGAGCTGCGCCTCGCGGAGTGCCGTGGCATCGACGAGGAGCGCCTTGGCGACCGCTTCCTGGACGTTCATGACCGAGCGGATCTGCGCGGGGATCTTCGGCTCGATGTTGTGGCACTGGTCGAGCATGAACGCGATGCCCGCCCCGTCGTTTGCCCGCACTCCCGCGCCAGTTGCTGTTATCTCGGTGGGCTGGCCCGGGTACAGCGCCCCTGCCTTGACGACCTCGTGCATGATGCGGAACAGCTGGAACGGGTCGGCGGCGCCGACCATCAGGTCGTCGTCGGCGTAGAAGCGGCTGTTGAAGTCGAAGCCGCCGAGCTTGCCCGCCTTCAGCAGCATCGCCACGATGAACTCGATGTTCACGCCCGGCGCGTGGTGGCCGGTGTCGACGACGACCTGCGCCTTGTCGCCGAGCGCCTGGCAGTGCAGCAGGGCAGTGCCCCAGTCGGGCACGTCCGTCGTGTAGAACGCCGGCTCGAACAGCTTGTACTCGAGGAGCATGCGCTGGCCCTCGCCGAGGCGCTCGTAGACGGCGGCGAGGGCCTCGGCCATCCGGTCCTGGCGGGCGGAGATGTCGTCCTGGCCCGGGTAGTTGGTGCCGTCGGCGAACCAGAGCTTGAGGTCCCTGCTGCCGGTCGCGTCCATGATGTCGACGCACTCAAGCAGGTGCGCGAGGGCCTTCTTGCGCGCCTTCGGGTCGGGGCTGCAGACGCTGCCGAGCTTGTAGTCGTCGTCCTGGAAGACGTTTGAGTTGACCGCGCCGATCCGGATGCCGTTGCCGCTGGCGTGCGCGGAAAGGGCCGTGTAGTCGTCGACCTTGTCCCAGGGGATGTGCACGGCCATGATCGGCGCGACGCCGGTGTACTTGTGCACCTGGGCGGCGTCGTCGGCTTTCTCGTAGGGGTTCCGGGGCACGCCCGGCTGGCCGAACACCTTGAACCGGGTCCCGCTGTTGCCGAACGCCCAGGACGGCAGCTCGATCTGGTGCTGCCGCAGGGCGTCCTTGACTGCCTTCTGGTCAACCATTACAAATCCTCGTTTCTCGCTGGGACCGCCACTTCGGCGAGCTCGATGCCCAGCAGTTCGGCCGTAGCGCCAAGCTCGGGCAGCAGGTTGCCGGTACCGAGCGCCCAGTGATGCGAGATCCCGGTCGCGCTCCACGCGTCCGTCCACTCACCGGGGTCACAACCGAAATCCACCCGGGAGGTGGTGTTGCCGATCTTCAGCAGCGGACCCGCCACGACGGTGCCGGCCGAGGCGACGAACTTGTAGGTGCCGTCCCGGCGCTGCGCGATGCCGAAGGTGGTGACCGGTCCGTGCTTCACGTCGAACTCGACCGAGACACCCCAGCCGCGCTTTCCGTGGTAAATACCGAGACCTCTGAGCACGGGCTTGCGATCGCTGATGGCCAGGTGCGCGGGGCCGTCGTGACCCATTTCCACCACCCCGTCGCGGAAATTCAGCGCCTGCAGTTCGGTGAAGGACCCGCCGCCGCCGAGACGATCGGTGATCAGCATCGCCAGCGACGTACGCAGCTCGTACTCGCCGGCCGCCGGGATGCCGCGCGCGGTGAGCAGCGACGCCCCGAGTATCATGCCCGCGCCGAGCCGTTCGTGCTGCTCGCCCTCGAGCCCGCGGTGGTAGTAGGCGAGGCTGTCCAGGTCGAAGTCACCGACCAGCGCGTCCAGGCCGACGGAGACCCGGGCGGCCCATCTCAGATCCGCTTCCTGAACGGAATCGTCAAACGTGAAGATGCTCTTTGCCGTCGCGACGCGCTCTTCTTCCTGTTCGTCGGTCACGGCCGCTACCCGTACCCGCAGGTCGTCGAACTCGAGGACCTCGACGTGGCCGCCGAAGTTGGCGGTCACCAGGGTGAGATCCGTCGACACGTCGAGCATGCCGGGGTAAAGGTGCCCCATCAGCCCGTGCCGGCCGTGACTGAGGACGCCACGTACCCCGGCGGCCTTGATCCACCGGGTGATCTTCTTCCAGGCCCGCTCATCGTCCAAGTACCCGGACACGGAGCGGAACGGCACCCCGCATCTCATGAACGCGTTGGCCATTTCCGGCAGCGGGCACGCGCCGCAGTACGCCAGCCACTGCCCGGTATCGAACGTGTCGTGATCCATCGCCTCGCTCGGCTGCAGGTTGATCAGCAGCACGGGCGCGCCTGCCCGCTGCGCGATCGGCACCAGCATCGAGGCGGTCATGTACGTGGTGAGGAAGCAGACGATCAGGTCGCAGCCAGCGGCGCGCAGCATCTCGGCGGCTTTGGCGCCGTCCTCGGCGTCGGAGATGAACCCGGCGTCGGCCAGGTCGCAGTCCATCGCGCGAATCCTCGTCGACACGCGTTCCGCGGACCGCTTCAGCTGGGGCAGCAGATCGGGGAACTGCGGCCAGTAGGCGCCGAGGCCGCCGGCGACGAGGCCGACCTTGGTGCGTCTCATTCTTCCTCTCCGGAGCTAGTCGTTCGGTTCGGGCGGTTCAGGCGGGCGAGCTGGTCATCGAGGTTGAAGATCTCTTCGAGCAGGAGGAAGCCCTCGTCCGGCGGGCGGCCGTCCAGGCCGGTGAAGTACCGGCTCATCTCCGCCTGCCAGCGTGCGTTCACTTCGGTCGCCGCCATCGCCTGCTGCGCGGCCGCGAGGTCACCGGCCTCGACGTACCCGATCAGCAGCCCGTCCGGGCGCGCGAAGATCGAGTAGTTGCGCCAGCCGGCGTCGCGCAGTGCGCGCAGCATGTCCGGCCAGACCGCGGCGTGCCGCTCCCGGTACTCCGCCAGGCGGTCCGGCCGGACATGCAACGTAAAGCAGTAACGCGTCATGGACCGGTCAGAAGTTGAACTGGTCGATGTTGGCCACGTCGAAGACGGTCGGCGGGCCGAGCACGATCGACGGGCCGACGCCGGTAGTGGGCGCGAGCACCTTGTAGCTGCCGAGCGTGCCGGCTGTAAAGCTGGATCCCGGCGTCAGGGAGGCGGTACCGGAAGCCAGCGCGGCCGCCGCGTAGCCGGCCAGGTAACCGAGGTTGGACGGGTTCCACAGCTCGAACTCCTTGACCGTGCCGTCCTTGACGTACGGCTTCATCTGCGACGGGAGCCCGAGGCCGGTCAGCGTGAGCTTCTTGAGCAGGCTCTTGTGCGTGTCGAGGTACTGCGCCGACGCCTGGATGCCGACCGTCGTAGGCGAGATGATGCCCTTGAGGTTCGGGTAAGCGGAGAGCAGTCCCTGGAGGACGGTCAGCGAGGTGGCCGGGTCGTCGTTTCCGTAGACGGTCTTGACCAGCGTCATCTTCGGGTACTTGGCGAGCTCCTGCTTCATGTACGCGATCCAGGAGTTCTGGTTGGTCGCGCTGGCGGCCGCGGAGAGGATGGCGATCTGGCCGCTGGAGCCGATCTCCTTGGCCAGGATGTCGACCTCGGACGTTCCGATGCTCGCGGTGTCCGCCTGGTTGATGAACAGGTGGTCAGGGCTGGACCCGCAGCTGACGTCGGAGTCGAACGAGAGGATCTTGATCCCCGCGGCAGAAGCCTGCTGAAGGGACGGGCACAGCGCGCTGGGGTCGTTGCCCGCGATCACGATCGCGTCGGCGTGTGCCTGGATGGCCGCCTGGATCGAAGGGATCTGGGCGGCGGCCGTGTCCGCGGTTCCGCTGCTGACGACAACCTTGCCGCCCAGCGCGGCCAGAGCCTTCTC
>DATJIF010000049.1:0-30700 GCA_035493475.1 Actinospica sp. | reverse complement strand
GAGGCCCGGGGACGACACCGCCTTCCTCCCGCCCGCTCAGCTTTCCGCTACCGCAGGGCCACCGCGCTCGGCATCGTTGTCACCACAGGGTCGGGTGCTGGTCGCGGACCGGGCTGAGCGACTCCAGCAGCGACGCGATGTGCAGGACCGTCGACTCCGCGTACAGGTTGGCCACCACCTGCACGGCGATGGGCATGCCGTCGCTGCTCGTGCCGAACCGCATGGCCAGGGCCGGGTTCCCGGTCAGGCTGAACGGGACGGTGGTCGAGCTCACGTGGAAGGGGCTGACCGTCTGGCCGTTGAGCGTGAACTCCCCGAGCTGGTGCTCGTGCGCGGGGATCGTGGTCACCGGGAGCAGCAGGACGTCGTACTGCTGGAAGTACTGCGCGAAGCCGTCCCGGATCCGCTCGATGCCCTGTTCGGCGTTGATGAAGTCCTCCATCGACGTGTCGGGCAGGGTCTCGAGGAACTTGGTGTAGGTGAACATCTGGTCTTCGTGGCCCTTGGTGACCTTCGCGAAGGCCGGCTTGACCTCCATGACGGCCAGCTTGGTCCAGATGTCGAGGGCGTTGTCCCGCTCGAGGGCGGGGATGTCCACGGCCTCGACCCGGGCTCCGGTCGCCCGCAGGGCTTCGGCGGCCGCCTGGACGGTCGCCGCGACCTCGGTGTCGGTCGGGCCGAGTCCCGAGTCGGTCAGCCAGCCCACGCGCACAGGCCGGTCGGGTGAGGCGCCGAGGCCGGTGTCGAACTGGCGCGGGGTGGTGGAGAAGCCGTCGGCGCCGTCGGGGCCGGCCAGTACGGAGTAGGCCATGACCAGGTCGCGGATGCTGCGGGCCATGGGGCCGACGTGCCAGTTGCGGCGGGGCTCGCGCGGCCACAGGCCCGTCATCGGGATGCGCCCGTGCGTCGGCTTGAAGGACACCACGCCGGTGTCGGCTGCCGGGCCGCGGACCGAGATGGACAGGTCGCTCGCGAGTCCGATGGGCGACATCCCGGCGGCGATCGCCGCCGATTCCCCGCCGCTCGAGCCGCCGGAGGAGCGGTTGAGGTCCCAGGGGTTGTTCGTCGCGCCGGTCAGGAGGTTGTCGGACTCGACCCAGAAGGAGAACTCCGGAAGGTTGGTCTTCGCCAGGAGGATCCCGCCCGCACCCTTCATCCGCGCCACGCTGGTGGCGTCCGTGTCCGGGACGCGGCCGACGAAGATCGGCGAACCGCGCTGGGTGAGCACCCCGGCGGTGTCGAACGAGTCCTTGACCGTGAAGGGCACGCCGTGCAGCGGCCCGACCTTCCCGCCCGCCGCGAGCTCCGCGTCCGCCGCCTTCGCGGCCTCCAGCGCACCGTCGGCGATGGACACGATGGCGTTGAGCTGCGGGTTCACGGCGTCGATGCGGTCGAGGTGCGCCTGCACCACCTCGACGGAGGAGGCCTTCCCGGTACGGATGAGCTCGGCGAGCTCGGTCGCGTCGGAACGGGTGAATTCAGTGGCCATGGTCGATCTCCTATCCGGATCCCCGGCCTACAGCTAGTAGACCGGTCTAATTTTTAGGGTCACGTGGCGAGACCGGTAAGGCGTATTTATTAGACCGGTCTACTACACGGTGCGACGGAACGGGCCCGATCGCCGAGCCCTACGGCCGGCCCGTCAGACGTGCAGGACCTTGCGCGTGACCGCCATCGCGCGGTCGAGGTGGTCGGGACTGGAATGGATCTTCGCCATCAAGCTCGCTCCGAGCCACAGGTCGTAAAGAGCCTCGGCCGTGGCGCGCGGACTCTCGTCCACGGTCACGGACCCGTCCGCGACACCGTCGGTGATCATCCGCTCCAGCCGTTCGACGATCATCGCGGTCCCGGCCTTCGTCGCCACGCGCATCTCCTCCGACAAGTCGGAGATCTCCGCGCCCAGCTTGACGACCAGGCACCCGCCCTGACAGTCGTCCGCGGCCTGCGTGTCGTAGAAGTACTGCCAGTACGACATCAGGTGCTCCGCGGAACTTTTCTCCTTGTCGGCGACGATGCCGTCCATCGTCGAGAAATAATCCTCGAAGTAGCTCTTCATCATCGCTTCGCCGAAGGCACCCTTGGAATCGAAGTAGTAATAGAACGACCCCTTGGGCACGCCTGCCTCAGCGAGCACCTCGTTGATGCCCACCGCGGCATAGCCCTTGGCGACGACGATCCGTCGCCCGGTGTCCAGAATGCTCTGGCGCGTCTTCAACTTGGTGACCGACATGCGTTGACCGTATCACTGAATTAGACCGGTCGTCTACACGGGGGGACTGCCGCTCGTCCCGGAGGCGGCGCGGCGGCCGGACTGCGCGGTGTCGACCTGCGGATCGGCCGGGAAGACCACGCGCAACCATCGCTGCCGCCGGCGCGTATCTACCTCGACAGGCATCACGGGGAAGGGCAGGGGCGGCATGGGCACGGGGACGCGCAGGCGCACGCACGACCGCACGCGCACGTTCATGAGCGCACGGCGGCGGCTGTGGATGACGGCACTCTTCGCGGCGACGGGCGCACTGGCGGCCTCGTGTACGACCGCCCCCGCGGCGCACGTGGCCGCCGCGACCGGCGGCCGGCCGACGGTCACCGCCGCGCCCGCGTCGAGCCCGCCGCCGAAGATCGTGCCGGACCCCGCCCATATCAGGGCCCTCAGTACGATGCTGCATCACATAGCGGTCCCGGCTTCGCTGAGCGGCCCGTTGCCCAAGTTCGCACCAAGGCTGCAGGATCTCGTCGACTACGACGTCGGCAAGCTGTGGTCCGCCGGCATCGACGGCACCGGCACCACGATCGCCGTCGTCGAGGGCTGGGATGATCCGTCCCTCGCGCAGGTCACGCACCAGATCGACAGCTCAGTCGGTCTGCCCGATCCCGTCATCCAGACGATCTATCCGACCGGGAACGGCCGCCTGCCCGCGCAGTGCCCGGCCGGGATGAAGGCGCTCGGCACTTACGGGTCCTGCGACGCCTGGGCGGGTGAAGCAGAGCTCGACATCGTTTCCGCGCACGTCATCGCGCCGTACGCCAAGATCCTGGTGGTCGTCGCCCCACCGGACAGCGATGGCGACGACGACGTGGCGAGCCAGGTCGCGCCGCCGGAGATGATGCAAGCCCTCGAATACGTGGCCGAGCACCACCTCGCCGACGCCGTGTCCATCAGCGACGGGACCGGCGAGTCGACCTACAGCCACGGTGCGGCCGATGTCACCGCACAGGACCCGGGAGAACTCGCCGCCGCGGCCGCCGGGATCCCGGTCACGGTGGGCACCGGCGACTGCGGTGTCGTGCAGGCCCTGCCCGACTCGGCCGTGCAGTGCGGCGACGTGAGCGCCACGCCGCAGACCGCAGCCTGGGACGACTCGCCGTGGGTCACGGCCGTCGGCGGAAGTCTGCCCGGCTTCTCGACCGAGAGCGTGCGGACCGGCCCAGACACCGTGTGGCCGTTCGAGGGCGCCGGCTCCTCGGCGATCTACTCCCGGCCCGCGTACCAGGACGGCGTGGTGACGGGCGCCATGCGTCAGGTTCCCGACATCACCATGGACGCGGCGAGCGGGACCTCGCAGTCCGCGCCGCTGCTCGCGGGCGTGCTCGCGCTGGCCGCGCAGGCCAACGGCGGACCGGTGGGTCCGATCAACGACGCGCTCTACCGGGTGCTCGGCCCACGCGGCGCGGCGGACGGCGTCACCGACATCGTCGTCGGGAACAACAGTGTGCCGCGACACCCCGGCTTCTCGGCCCGCGCCGGCTTCGACGAGGCCACCGGTTGGGGCACCCTCGACGCCGCCTTGTTCGTCCCGGCGCTGGTCGCCGCCGTGCGCGCCCAGCACGGTCCGGACGCGCCGAGCGCCCGGGCGGCGGCGGCGCTCTCAAACCTCGAGCATGGTGCCCGTCTGACTCCTGCCGGCGTCCAGAGCGGCGCCACGACGCAGCTCAGCGCCTCGGGCTTCCTTCCCGGGCATCCGGTCGTCCTCCAGATCGACGGACACCCGGTCGCAACCCTCACGGCGGACGCGACCGGCCGGGTCGCCTACACGCTCGATCCGGCAGCGTTGGGACTCCGAGCCGGAACGCACTCGCTCAGCCTGCACGGCATGTTGCTCACACAGCAGACGAAGTTCTCCAGCCGCTGACGACACCGGCGAGGTCCACTGCCTAGAGGTCACTCGAGTCGAGAGGTCACAAACGCCGCGGGCCCGCGCCGTCCTTGGCGAGCGCGTCGCCCGGGTTCAGCAGTGCGCAGGCCTTCATCGAGAGGCAGCCGCAGCCGATGCAGCCGGTCAACTCGACTGCGAGCCTTTCGATGGTCTGCCGGCGCTCCTCCAGCTGCCGCTTCCAGCCGCGTGAGGCACGCTGCCATTCCTGGTGGCTCGGGATGCGGTCGAGCGGCACGTCGGCGAACGCGTCGCGCACGTCCTGCAGCGAGATGCCGATGCGTTTCGCAACTGAGATCAGCGCGACTCGGCGCAGCATGTGGCGCGGGTAGCGGCGCCGGTTGCGGTGATCGCGTTCGGATGCGATCAGGCCGAGCTCTTCGTAGAACCGGAGCGCGGACACGGCCGCAGGACAGGGCATGTGTCGACGCGTGCCCGGTCGACTGCATCTACGAAGGTGAGCGGATGCTCTACATCCACCCGGGCGAGTGCGTGGATTGCGGTGCCTGCGAGCCGGAGTGTCCGGTCGAGGCCATCTACCACGAGGCCGATACGCCGCAGCAGTGGCAGCACTTCAAGGCTGTGAACGCCGAGTTCTTCGCCGGTCTCGGCGCGCCGGGCAGCGCTGCGAAACTCGGCCCGCTCGGTCGGGACCATCCCGTGGTGGCCGCGCTGCCGCTCCAGGAGATCGGCTGATCGCGCCGTCAGTGGAAAGCAGGACGCGTTCGTTGGGCTATTCCGGTGCGACCACTTCCAGGGACCAACCGTCACCGGAAGTGCTGTGCAGTCCTCCGCCATACAGTCCCGCGATCTGCACACGAGTTCCCTCGAGCGGACCGAGGCCGGGGCACGTCAGGTCCCGTGTCCCGCGGGGGACCGCCGGTTTCCGCGTCCGCGTCCGCGTCCCGGCCTGGCTCCGGGTCGCGGTCGCGGTCGCGCGCGATCTTCTCGCCGGTGGTGGCGTCGAAGAGCCCGTGGCCGACGATCGACACGACCATGACGAGGTCATGGCCGTTGTCGGGGTGGATGCCGAAGCCGATGCCTTGCAAGCCGCCGATCGCTGTCGGGCTGTCGGGCACCGGTATCCAAGGCGACGGCGGTGCCGTGACCGGGGCTGCCAGGAATCGGTTGCGGAGTTGGTGCTGGTAGTCGCTGAGCATGGGCCCCGGGGCTCCGCTCTGAGTTCAAGTTCTTAGATACACGAACCGGCGTGTGTCGAGGAGCCGATCATGTGTGACACGGTAGCCGAGGGGCTCGGCGAGGGCGCGCAGTGCGCTCGGACCAACCCTCGCCCAGGGGATCCCGGGGCCCGTGTGGCCTTCGGCGCCGGGTGATGGGCGCAGCAGTTGCCGTTCGTCGGTCTCCTCGGCGGTGGTCTCCACGGCCAGCGTGGCGCCGGCGGGGAGGAGCAGGGTTTTGATGCGGGCGAGCAGGGCCGCGGGGTCGCCGCTGATGCCGATGTTCCCGTCGATCAGCAGGGCGTGCGGCCAGCGGCCCTCGGCGGGCAGCCGGTCGAACACCGAGCGGCCGAGCACGGTGGCGCCGGAGGCCCGGGCCAGCAGCAGCGCGACGGGGGTGACGTCGACGCCGAGCGCGGGCACGCCGCGCCGGGCGAGTTCGGCGGCGAGCCGTCCGGGACCGCAGCCGATGTCGATCGTCGGACCGTCGCAGTGTTCGAGCAGCTCGCGGTCCACGTCGTCGGCGACGGCCGCGTACCGGCCCACCTCCAGCCGCACGACGAGCCCGTCCGCGCCGTGCAGGGTGACCGGCGCGGCGGATCCGGAGACGCTCTGCCACAGGGAACGCTCGTAGTCAGACGCGGTCGGACCGGCCCAGGTGGCGGCCGCGTCGACCGCGAAGTCAAGCACTGGGCGTCCTGGAGCCGATCGTGGCGAGCCGTCGCGCGAAGGCCGTGTTCGGAGCGAGTTCGGCCGCCGCGTGCGCGCAGTCGGCGGTGTCCACGTCGCGCAGCACCGGCATCTGCAGCACCTCGAGTCCGGCCTGCTCCAGGCGCTGCAACTGGATCGCCCCGGTGTCAGACCTCGACATCGGCACGCCGATCAGCAGCCCCGACGTGCGCGAATGAGCCGGTGCGCGCAGGCCGAGCGCCCAGAAGCCGCCGTCCTGCGCGGGGCCGAACGCCGCGTCGTACCGCGCCTCCGTCATCGCGGTCAGCGCGTCGTCGAGCACTGCCGCGGATGCCTGCGGCGTGTCCATGCCGATGAGCAGTGCGGGTCCCGGATCGAGGCGCGCGGCCTCGGCGAAGGCGGCGTCGATCCGCGCGTCGAGCGTCCCGGACACCTGCGGCTTGCGGACGAAGCCGCGTTCCAGGTACGCGCGGCGCAGCTCGAAGCCCGGTTCGCCGTCGAGGACCAGCAGCCGCCGATCCGCGCAGGTCGCGGCCGCCACGTCGAGCGAGTCGAGCAGCGCGGCGGCGGCCAGGTCGGCGGCCTCCTGCGGGGTGAACGGCGGACACAGCCGCGTCTTGACCCGGCCCGCCACCGGGGCCTTGGCCAGCACGATCAGGGTGCTCATGAGGCCAGCTCCCGCCACACCCGGTTCATGTCGCGCACGGCCCGCACCGTGCCCGAGACGGTGCCGGTGACCTTGGACTTCCCGGAGCGCGGGGCGTAGTCGACGTCCGTCTCGCAGATGGTCCAGCCCGCGCGGTCGGCGGCGAGCACCATCTCCAGCGGGTAGCCGGAGCGGCGGTCGCGCTGCCGCAGGTCGAGCAGGGCCTCGCGGCGCGCGGCGCGCATCGGGCCGAGGTCGCGCACGGCGATCCCCTTGTGCCGCAGGCGCCGGGCGAGCACCAGGTTGGCCACGCGCGCGTGCGGCGGCCAGGCGTAGGCGGCGGTGGGTCGGCGGCGCCCGAGTACGAGGTCTGCATCACCGTCGATCACCGGCCCGGCGACCCGCGGCAGCTGCGCCGGGTCCAGCGAGCCGTCGCAGTCGCAGAAGCAGACCACCGGCGCGGTCGCGGCCAGCAGCCCGGCGTGGCAGGCGGATCCGAACCCGCGCTTCGGCTCGTGCACGACCAGCGCGCCGAGCCCGGCGGCGATCTCGGCCGAACCGTCGGTCGAGCCGTTGTCCACGACGATGGCCCGGTAGCCCTCCGGCAGCCGGGACATGATGTAGGGCAGCGCGGCGGACTCGTCGAGGCAGGGAAGTACGACATCGACGAAGGAGGACGCGTCCATGGGAATCCTTTCGGAGACGGCGGTGGGTGCATCGGCGGGACTGCGGCGCAGGCGGCGGGAGATCAGCCGCACGGCCGTCGCGGCGAGCACGACGACCAGCGCGACCCCGTAACCGGCGCGGATGTTCGGCAGCGGCGCCCCGGTGACGTCGTGCCAGACGTTCGAGACGTTGATCGCGGCGGCCACGGCCAGCCACTCGAAGCGCCCGTCGAGCGCGACCAGCGCGACGAGCAGCAGCGAGTACCACTGGAACTCCGGGGTGGTCGCCAGCAGCGCGGTGCCGGTCACGACCGTCGCGGCGCGCCACGGCCGGCCGGGGTCGCTCGTGCGGTACGCGATGAAGGCGGTGACGGCGATGACCAGCGCGGCGACGGCCGTGGAGTACCGGTCCGGCACGAAGAGGTCGATCAGCACGGACCGGTTGCCGCTGTCGTAGCCCTCCTCCTGCAGATAGCCGGGGAGGTAGCCGATCACCTTGCCGCCGACCGCGATCACGTGCGGGATGTAGACGCCCACGAACGTCGCGCTCACGGCCGCGATCAGCACGGTCGGTTTGCGGCGCAGCGTGCCCGGCACGGCGAGCACCGGGATGAACTTCGTGGCCGCAGCCATCCCGAGCAGCACCCCGCCCTTGACGACGGAGCGGGTGGTGCGCGCGTGGGCGAGTACGCCGAGGGCGCAGACGGCCAGCAGGGCACTGAGTACGTCGATATGCCCGTTGTTCGCGGCCTCGGTGGCCACGGCCGGGCACCACGCCCAGAGCGCCGCCGACCGGGGATCGAGCCGTGACCGGCGCAGGAAGTAGATCAGCGCGAGGACGGTCAGCAGGGACACGACCACGGCCGCGTACTGGATCGACCTGTACCCGCCGCTCGGCCACAGGACGTGCACCAGGTAGAAGTACGCCTGCGCGACCGGCGGATAGATCGTGTGCACGGCCGGCCGGTTGATCAGCGTGCAGCCCGGGGTCAGGTTCGTCCCCGCGTGCACGCACCATTGGGTCACGTGGTCGGGCCACAGAGACGGGTCGCGCAGGAAGTCGAGTTGCGGCGCGGCGGGCACGTACGAGTACGGATCGATCCCGGCGGCCTGCACCCGACCGTCCCACACGTAGCGGTAGAGGTCGTCACTGGTGATCGGCGGACCGGTGACGGCGGCGATCTGGATGAGGAGCCCGCCGAGCACGATGAGCGGCACGGCAGCGCGCAACGGAGTCTTGCGCACCAGCCACGCGGCCGCCGCGAACAGCGTCCACGAGGCGATGACGTACCCCTGGCGCACCCACCCCGAGCCGGGTCCGGGGTGGATCACCCGGAAGACCGTGTAGGTGAGCGCGACCACGACGAAGGCGGTGAGTAGGAGGCGGATCCATCGCAGCATGCGAACCACACTCGCAGCCGACGCGCGGCTCGGCGGCGCTCGGCGCGGACCCGTAAGCGGTTCGTAAGACCTGGTGACAGCCGTAAGGGCTTCGTAAGACGTCGCACCGCCCAAGCCCGCCCGGGAGAGGGTTCGATGGGCACATGGCCACTTTCCCGACCCCGCTGCGACGATTGCGGCGCGGGCTGACGCGGGCGGACGCACGCTTCCCGACCCCGCCCGACCGGCTGCGGCGCGGGCCGTTGCGCGAGGGCGCGTTCCGTCCCAACCTGCACGACGAACGCACCGCCTCGCTCATCGGCACGGCCCTCGGCATCGCGTTCGCGGTCTGCTTCGTGACCGGCTTCATCAGCCACGAACTGCAGCTGCAACGCCCGCCGACGTGGCTGCCGCTGCCGACCCACCCGGTCTGGTTCTACCGGTTCACCCAGGGCCTGCACGTGGTCACCGGCCTGGCCGCGATCCCGCTGCTGCTGGCGAAGCTGTGGACGGTCTACCCGCGCCTGTTCGGCTGGCCGCCGGTCAAGTCGCTGCTCAACCTGCTGGAACGGCTCTCGATCGGCGTGCTCGTCGCGTGCGCCGTGTTCGAGCTGGTCACCGGCCTGCTCAACATCGCGCAGTGGTACCCGTGGCACTTCCCCTTCACGCAGACCCACTTCTGGATCGCCTGGACCGCCATCGGCTCCCTGCTGCTGCACGTCGCGATCAAGGCCCCCGTCATCGCCCGCGGCCTGCGCAACCGCACCGCGCCCGAGACCGCCACCGAGGCGATCGTCCCGGCCACCCGCCACGGAGCCGTAAGCCGCAGAATCCTGATCGGCTCCACCGCCCTGGCCGTCCTCGCCGTGACCGCCACGACCATCGGCCAGTCCGTCACCTCGCTGCGCTGGTTCGACTTCCTCGGCGTACGCAGCCCGCACGACGGACCGCAGGACGTGCCGATCAACCGCACCGCCTCGCAGGCCGGAGTCGTCGCGCACGCCTTCGACCCCGACTGGACGCTCGAGGTAGTCGGCCCGCAGCCCTACCAGCTCACCCTCGCCGAACTCCGAGCAATGCCGCAGCACCACGAGCGGCTGCCCATCGCGTGCGTCGAGGGCTGGTCCGTGGACGCCGACTGGGAGGGCGTGCGGCTGCGTGACCTGCTCGCCCGCGCGGGCATCCCGGCCACATCGCTCGTCCGGGTCATCTCGCTGGAGAAGGGCGGCTACGGCGAGAGCGTGATGCAGCACGAGTACGCGAGCGACCCGGCCACCCTGCTCGCGCTGAAGCTGAACGGCGAGACCCTGAGCATCGACCACGGCTACCCGGCCCGCGTCATCGCCCCCGCCCGGCCCGGCGTGCTGCAGACCAAGTGGGTCACCCGGCTGGAGATGATCCCGACATGACGACGGCACGGACTCTCCGCGCGACCCTCGGCGGCCTCGGCGTCCTCACCGCGGGCTACGGCGTATACGGCCTGCTCAACGAGCACGTGATCACCGACCGCGCGGCCGTCGGCGAATGGCTCGTCGCGGGCGTGATCGGCCACGACTTCCTGCTCGCCCCGGCCGTCTTCATCCTGTGCGCGATCGTCTACCGCCTCACGAACGCCCGCTGGCGCGGAAGGCTTGCGGCATTCCTCCTCATCGGCGGATCGTTGGTAGCGGTCAGCATCCCGGCGCTGATCCGGCAGGGCCTGAACCGCAACACGACCGTGCTCCCGCTCGACTACGCGCGCAACCTCACGGTCCTGCTCGCGATCCTGGCGGCGATCATGGTGGTGTACAGCATCGCCGACCGCACCCGCCGACACCGCGCGACCCGCAAGGCAGCCGCGGCAGCAGCAGCGAACGAGGCAGAACGCAAGACAGCAAGCCCGGCACCACGCAAGGAGGACGACTCATGATCGCCCCGCCCCGTGAGACGGTCGCGGACGTCCTCGTCGTCGACGACGACCCCACCGTCGCCGAGGTCGTCGCCGCCTACCTGCGCCGCACCGGCCACGCCGTGCGCCTGGTGGCCGACGGACCCGGAGCGGTCGCCGCGGCCCGGGAACGGCTGCCCGACCTGCTCGTCCTCGACCTGATGCTGCCCGGCTACGACGGCTTCGAGGTCTTCCGCCGGATCCGCCAGCTCGGCCCGGTGTGCGTGATCATGCTGACCGCGCGCACCAGCGAGCAGGACCGCATCCTCGGCCTCGAACTCGGCGCGGACGACTACGTCACCAAGCCGTTCAGCCCCCGCGAGCTGGCCCTGCGCGTGCGCTCGGTGCTGCGCCGGACCGACCGTGCCCCGCTCAGAGCCGTCGAGGAGCACTCCGACGTGCTGCGACACGGCCCGCTCGAGGTGGACCTCACCCGGCACGAGGCGCGCTGCGAGGACAAGCTGCTGAACCTCACCGTCCGCGAGTTCGATCTGCTCGCCTTCCTTCTCGCGCACCCGCACCAGGTCTACACTCGGGCCGAACTGATGCGGCAGGTGTGGGGCTGGGAGTTCGGCGACCAGTCCACCGTCACCGTCCACGTGCGGCGGCTGCGCGAGAAGATCGAGCCCGACCCCGCCGTGCCGCGCTACCTGGTCACCGTCTGGGGCGTCGGCTACCGCCTCGACGACCCGGACCACGCGGCCGACCCGACGGGCGCCGCCCAGGCCGCCGACCTCGACTTCCCGCATGGAGAACCCGCGTGAGCGACTTCGTCACCATCATCCTCATCGCCGGCGGCAGCGCCGCCGCGGTCGGATGCGCCGGGCTGCTCGCCCTCAGGGTGCTGCGCGGCCGGGCCGTGCGCCTGAAGCTCTTCGCGTTCGCGATGACGGTGGTGTGCGCGATGGCCGCGGGCGTCCTCGCGACCGCGCACGCGATGTTCCTGTCCCAGCACGACTTCTGGGTCATGCTCGTGGTCTGCGTAGCCACCGGAGTGGTAGCCGTGACCATGGCGATACTGCTGGCCCACAGCGTCAGCAAGGACAGCCGCGCCCTACGCACCGCCCTGCACCGCCTGGCCCAAGCCGACCAGGACACCGACGCAGCGGCCCACATCCCCGTCTTCTCCTCCCACCGCGCGGGAACCCTCTCCACCGGCGAACTGGACGCCCTACGCCGCGAACTGGCCACCACCGCCCAACGCCTAGCCGAATCCCGCGCCAGAGAACGCGCCATGGAACGCTCCCGCCGCGAACTGGTCGCCTGGGTCTCCCACGACCTGCGCACCCCCCTGGCAGGCCTACGCGCCATGGCCGAAGCCCTAGAAGACCAGGTAGCCGAGAACCCAGCCGTCTACCACACCCGCATCAGGCAGTCCGTGGACCGCCTGACCGGCATGGTCGACGACCTCTTCGAACTCTCCCGCATCCACGCCGGAGCACTGCGCCTGAGCCTGGAACACATCACCCTCGCCGACCTGGTAGACGAAGCGGTAGTAGGCGCCGACCCCCTGGCCCGAGCCCGCGGCGTCCGCCTCTACGCCGACGTCCGCACCCGCCGCAGCGTCTGCGTAGACGTCAACGAGGTCTCCCGCGCCCTGACGAACCTAGTGGCCAACGCCATCCGCCACACGCCCAGCGACGGCGCCGTCCGCGTAGAAGCCGCCGACCGCGACGGCTACGCCTTCCTAGCCATCACCGACGCCTGCGGCGGCATCCCCGCCGACGACCTGGAGCGCGTCTTCGAAGTAGCCTGGCGCGGCACCCCCGCCCGCACCCCCGAACCCCAAGCCGGCGCCGGCCTGGGCCTGGCCATCGTCCGCGGCATCGTAGAAGCCCACGCCGGCGAAGTAGACGTCCACAACGTAGCCCACGGCTGCCGCTTCGAAGTCCGCCTCCCCATCCCCGCGCTGTAAGAGGGCAGTTCGCTGACTCGCTGTGCCCGAGAAGCCGTTCCCGGGCACAGCGAGTCAGCGAACTGCGAAACGGCTAGCCTCCGCAGGGCGTGCCGCAGGGTGCCAGGTCGATGGGATCGAGCCACCAGTAGTTGGCGAGATCCCCCTTCTCGCTGTCGAAAGTGACGTCCAACCCGTCGCCGTCGGCATGCCAGTAGGTCCCGGCCACGTTGAACCACACCTCGCAATACCCGTTGCCGGTCGGCCCCGGCACGTCGGGGGTGTCGCAGTAGGGCTTGGTGCCCGTACCGGCGGCCTTCAACTCCAGATAGCCGCCGGAGTCTCCGACCTCCGCGTCGGGGTGTCCCTGCGGGTAGAGCTTCCCCGTGACCGTGTTGAGCCACCAGAGGTGGTCTTCACCGCAGGGGACCTGGTCGAGCCTGGTTCCGATGTTCGCATTCGGGATGGACAGACAGTACCCGTCCCAGCTCACTATCTGCAGGACGTCGTAGATATCGGCGCTGGCGTGAGCCTGACCGGCTTCGGCCGTGACACCAGCGAACGCGAGAAGGACGACGACTATGGCGGACGCGATCGCGCGCACGTTGACGGTAAGCTTCATGCCTACCCTCCTTCTTAGTCGTATGCAGCAGACAAGGCTCTGCCAGCGAAGCGGAATACCGCACCGCGCAGACCCAGAGACGACGTCCCGGAAGCCCCCAGGCCGCCGCCGACACTTCCCCACCCTCCACCGCCGGCCGCCCCGAGACCACGCCGTTTGACCGGCAAAGTAACCGGCACAATGAGCGCCCAGGCAGCTGTGAGGGGATATTTCACATCACCCATCACGCCGGTAGGGGCTCGGGCTGAGCGCTGCAGCAGAAATTGCCCTGAGGTTGGGGTGCTCTCCTCGCCTGGCAGGCGCAGCCTCACCAGGCAAGGAGAGCACCCCAACCGGACCCCACCCCACCAACAGGAAGACCGCAGCCCGACAACGCGACCTGATGCTCTCTGAGTCGGGCCGCCGGAGGCGCCGTTGACGTTGATCTTTATCGTTCCCGGTGACCAGCGAAAAGCAAGCGGTACGGGAGCGCCGCAGGGGCGCGGACGTAGTGACCGAGGAGCGCCAGCGACGAGGGAGCGGAGGTAGCGCCCCGAAGGCTTGGGGCGGGTGGGCGGGCGCCCGGACGTAGTTGCCGGCACGAAGCGAGGAACGAGCGCAGTGCCGGCGACGTAGGTAGGGCTGGTTGTAAACCGTAAGCCGACGACGTAGGTAGGGCCGATCGTCAGCCGTCAAGCATCGGCAAGCTCGGCGAACTCGGCTAGGCCTTCGGGGAAGGGGACCTGGGGGCGCCAGGTTAGTTCGGTGCGGAGGCGGGTGCTGTCGGCGGTTACGTGGCGGACGTCGCCTAGGCGGTAGTCGCCGGTGACGATGGGGGTGGGGCCGTTGAGGGCTTGGGCGAGGCCTTGGGCTAGGTCGCCTACGGTGCGGACGGTGCCGCTGGCTACGTTGAAGGGGCGGGCGGTGCCGGGGGTCGCGGTTGCGGTCCAGTGGGCGGCGGCTACGTTTGCCGCGGCTACGTCGCGGACGTGGACGAAGTCGCGGCGTTGGCGGCCGTCTTCGAAGACGCGGGGGGCTCGGCCTGCGGCTAGGGCCGAGCGGAAGATCGCTGCCACCCCGGCGTACGGGGTGTCGCGGGGCATTCGGGGGCCGTAGACGTTGTGGTAGCGGAGCATGGCCACGGTTCCGCCGGCGGCTCGGGCCCAGGCGGCGGCGAGGTACTCCTGCGCGGCCTTGGTGGCGGCGTAGACGTTGCGGGGGTCTAGGCGAGCGTCCTCGTCGACCAGGCCGGGGGCTAGGGACTTGCCGCACTCGGGGCAGGGGGGTTCGAAGTTGCCCGCGTCCAGGTCGGTGGGGGTGCGGGGGCCCGGGGCTACGGGGCCGTGGTCGGGGCATTCGTAGCGGCCCTCGCCGTAGACGACCATGGAAGACGCGAGCACGAGGCGGCCGACGCCTTCGTTGGCCATTGCGGCGAGGAGGACGGCGGTGCCGAGGTCGTTGCAGCCCGCGTAGTCGGGGGCGTCGTTGAGGTCCAGGCCCAGGCCGACCATTGCGGCTTGGTGGCAGACGAGGTCTACGCCGGTGACTGCTTTGCGGACGGCTTCCGGGTCGCGGATGTCGGCTTGGATGAGCTGGACGCCGGTGGGGATTCTCGTCTTCGCGGCTTCGGGGTCGGGGTGGACGGCGGGGAGCAGCGCGTCGAAGGCGACCACGTCGTGGCCGGCGGCAGTGAAGGCCTCGACGGCGTGCGAGCCGATGAAGCCGGCGGCTCCGGTGATCAGAACTCTCATGGCTCGAACGTACGGGGCGGACGCGCGGATGGGTCCGCCGAACGCCCGGCCGTCATGAGGCTGTAAGAACTAAGCTGGGGAGCGTGACGGCAGCTGTGGTCGGCCCCGGCCCGGGTCCGGTGCGGTTCAGCACGGTCGGGCTTCCTGACGGGCAGCGCATCGCGAAGTGGGAGGCGCACAACGCGGATGCGCTGATCGGGCTGCGCTGCCGGTCGCTGGATGAGCGGACGCTGGAGGCCACGGAGATCAACCTGCAGCTGCCCACGCTGCACCTGGCGCGGGTGATCGGGCCCTCTCACGTGGTGGAGCGGACGACGGAGGTGATCCGGCGGGCTCCCGCGGACGCGATCGCGTGCTACTTCAGCCTGGTCGGCGAGGCGTTTTTCTACCATGACGACGGCGTGCGGGTGCTGCGGCCGGGTCAGCTGGTGGTGTGCGACGCGGACCGGCCGTTCGTGCGCGGGTTCTCGCGGGGGCTGGAGGAGCTGGTCCTGAAGGTCCCGCGGGAGACGTTTCGGGAGGTCACGGGGATCTCGTCGCTGGCAGAGCCGCGTACGGTGGACTTCGCTCGGGGGGATGCGGGGGATCTGCGCGCTCGGACGCTGGCTCGGCTCGTCGGGGCGGCGGTCGGCGGCCACGGGGATGGGGATGGGGCGGTGGACGACGCGACGCTGCTCGGGCTGCTTGGGGCGTTGTTGGGGGGCGAGGGGCGGGCCGGGGCCGTGGGCGGCGCGCATCTGGCGGCGGCTCGGGTGTATGTGGAGGAGCATCTGGCGGAGCGGGGGCTCGGCGCGGCGCGGATCGCGGCGGGGGTGGGGATCAGCGAGCGGCACCTGTCACGGGTGTTCGCGGCCGGCGGGATGACGGTGCCGCAGTACGTGCTGGGGCGGCGGTTGGAGCGGGCGCGGGCGCTACTGCTGGGCTCTGGCGCGGGCGCGGGGCCGTTGAGCGTGGGTGAGGTGGCTGTGGCGTGCGGGTTCGGGTCGGCGGACCGGTTCTCGCATGCCTTCCGGGAGCGGTACGGGGTACGGGCGTCGGACGTGGCGCGTCAGGCGCGGGCGTCGGCGAGCACGATGTCGAAGCGGACGCGGGACCAGGGCTGACCGGCCAGGTCGCGGCCGTCGGGGGTCGGGGTGCCGGGAGCTTGCTGTTCGAAGTCCTTGACCAGCGAATCCTTGACGCCGAAGACCGCGTCGGAGTCCAGCAGTTCGTCCCCGCGCACGAAGATGTGGGTGACGAGCGTGCGCTTGGCGGGGGCGGTGACCATGAAGTGCAGGTGCGAGGCGCGCATCGGAGAGCGTCCGGTGGCGGCGAGCAGGAGGCCGACCGGACCGTCGTGCGGGATCGGGTACGGCGTGGGTGTCAGGGCCCAGAAGGCGAATCTGCCCTCTGTGTCGCTGAACAGGTGGGCTCGGGCGGCGGAGCGGTCGTCGCCGTACTGGACGTCGTAGTAGCCGTCGGCGTCCGCTTCCCAGATCTCGAGGCGGGCTCCGGCGATCGGCTTGCCCGCGTTGTCGGCGACGGTGCCCTCGACCCAGCACGGCTCCCCGGCGGCGCCGCGTGCGACGTCGCCGCCGATCGCGATCTCGGGGCTGTTCTCGACGAAGAAGGGCCCGAACACGGTGGCCTCGGTCGCGGCGCCGTCGGCATCGTTGTTGATCGCGATGGTCTGCATCGACAGGCCGAACACGTCCGAGAGCAGGATGAACTCCTGGCGGCGGTCGTCGG
The DNA here is from genome assembly GCA_035493475.1 of Actinospica sp. Taxonomy (GTDB): domain Bacteria; phylum Actinomycetota; class Actinomycetes; order Streptomycetales; family Catenulisporaceae; genus Actinospica. Next base: position 14,086 of record DATJIF010000049.1, on the reverse strand, counting down.
TGATGTGGCCGGTCGCGGTGAGGAAGTCGATCGCGGCGCCCCACTCCCGCTCGGTCAGCCGCACCTCGCGGGCGAAGGCGTGCAGGTGCCGGGTCAGGGCCTGGACGAGTTCGAGCAGGCGGGGGTCGTCGCAGCCCTCGAAGGAACGCAGCACCAGGTCGACGAGGTCTGACTCGCGCGCCTGCTGCTCGGGGGAGATCGTCATCGCGGATCGGTTCCTTCCCAGGCCGCGTGCAGGAGTTCGGTGATGTTCTCACGGCTGACGGGACGGGGATTGCTCGGCGGCACGGCGGCGAGCACGGCTTCGGCGGCGCGGTCGATTCCGTCCTCGGGCATGCCCAGGTCACGCAGCGCGCGCGGGGCGTCCAGCTCGGCGGCGAGCGCGTGCAGGCCCTCGACCGGCTCGCTGGTGTCGAAGGCCGCTGCGATGAGGCGCGACGGCTCGGCGGCGTACGGGGCGTTGAAGGCGAGGACGTACGGCAGCACGACGGCGTGCGTCTGCGCGTGCGGCAGGTTGAACATGCCGCCGAGGACGTGGCAGATCTTGTGGTGCAGGCCGGATCCGGCGGAGGCGAAGGCGCGGGCCGAGAGGTAGGCGCCGTAGAGCGCGTTCTCGCGGCCTTCGGTGCCGGCCGGGTCCTTCACGACCTGCGGCAGGCCGATGCGCAGTGCCCTGATCCCCTCGGCGGCGATGACGCGGTCGATCGGGTCCACGCGCGGCGCCCACATCGAGTCCACGCAGTGAGCCAGGGCATTGAGTCCGGAGGCGACGCTGAGCGGGACGGGGAGGTCGAGCATCAGCGCCGCGTCGTACACGATCGCCCGGGGCAGGACCCTGTCGTCGACGCCGGTGGTCTTGCGGCCGTCCTCGGTCATCCCCCACACGTTGGTGACCTCGGATCCGGCGTACGTCGTGGGCACGGCGACGATCGGCAGGCCGCTGGTCAGCGCGACGGCCTTGGCCAGGCCGGTCGTGGAGCCGCCGCCGATGCACACGACCGCGTCGACGCGGTCGGCCGCGGCGGCGTCCCGGGCGCGGGCGGCGACCTCGACCGGCACGTGCATGACGACTTCGTGGTGCCAGCGTGCGACGGGGAGGCCGTCGGCGAGTGCGTGGGCGAGTTCGCGCTGGCCTTCGCTCGCGATGGCCATGACGCGCGTCGCGCTCTGCGCCTCGATCTCGGCGGCCAGGTTCTCCCGGGCGCCGCCGGTGGCGAAGCGGATCCGCTGCGGCAGGCTCACGTGCTCGAACTTCATCACGGTCATGATCGTAGTCCCAGGACAGCGGCCATCGCAGTACGCAGCGCGCCCGCCGGGTCCTCGGGAAGTTCCATCGAGCGCCACGCGATGTGCTTGTCGGGGCGTACGAGCAGCGCGCCGCCCTCCTCGACCTCACGCAGCTTGGCCCAGTCGTAGTACAAATCGGTGACCGTGCGGCCGGGTCCGATCACCGCCGCCGACAGCGGCACGCCGAACTCGCGCGCCACCTTCTCGGCCGCTTCCTCCCAGGCCTCGCCCGCGATCCCGGTGAGCAGCGTCCAGCGCGTATAAGGGGCCAGATCCATCATGGCGAGCCGGTGCATACTGTCGCCGACCCAGGCGTGCGGCAGGTGCGAGCCGGGGACGGTGGACATCGCGTAGTAGAGGTCTGCGTCCTTCGACTCGGGTGGCACGGAGCCGTCGGGGACGATCGCCGTGGATGTGTAGAACTGGCCGAGTTCGACTCCGTGCGCGTTGAACTCGTAGTTCTTCAGCTCCATCGCGCGCACGAGCGCCGCCCGCTTGGCCGCGCCCTCCGGCGTGTTCGCCTTCCGCTCCTCGATCGCGGCCGTCATCGCGGCCTCGTCCTTCGCCTCCAGCACCCCGAGCGCCGCGAAGATGTCCACGAACTCGCGGCTTGATCTGTTGGCCCGCTTCACGATCCGCTCCGCGACCGGCGCGCGCTCGGCAGTGTACGTCTCCAGCAGCGAGGGGTCCGCGTACCCCTTCAGGACGGCGGCCAGCTTCCAGGCGAGATTGTACGAGTCCTGAATCGAGGTGTTCGAGCCGAGGCCGTTGGACGGCGGGTGCCGGTGCACGGCGTCGCCTGCGCAGAACACGCGGTCGCTGTGCAGGCGCGTCGCGTACATCTCGTTGTTGCCCCACAGGCTGGTGCCGGTGATCTCGACCTCGAGGTCCGGCATCCCGAGCAGGTTGCGCACGATCTGCACGGCGGCGGACTCGTCGACGACCGGCACCGGCTCGTTGATGTCGTAGCCCCAGACGATCAGCCACTCGTTCCACGGCCGCACCATCCGCACGAGCCCCGCGCCGATGCCGCCGACGTTCGAGCCCGGCTGGATGACCCAGTAGAGCACCGAGGGCCGATGCGACACCCGGGCACTGATATCGGCCTTGAACGTGATGTTCATCGACCCGGCGATGTCCATCGCACCCTCGAACGGCAGGTCGATGTCGGCCGCGACCATGGAACGGGCCCCGTCCGCGCCGATCAGGTACTTGGCCCGGATGTCGTATTCGCTCCCTGTCACGCGGTCGAGCACGGTGACGGTCACGCCGTCCGCGTCCTGCGTGTGCGAGAGGTACTCGGTCGAGAAGCGCGTCTGCGTGCCGCGCTGCGTGGCGTTGCGCACGAGGATCGGCTCCAGGTACGTCTGCGGGATGTCGACCGTGAGGCACGGGGACGAGAGCTGGTAGTCCGCCTCGCGGTCGGGCCGGGTGCCCCACGTGCGGATGCGGCCGATCTCCTCCCCCGCGATGCTCGTGCAGAACACCGTGTCGCCGACGAGCGCGTGCCCGGTCGCGTCGGCGAGCACCTGGTCCTCGATGCCGAGGTCGCGGAAGACCTCCATGGCCCGCTGGTTGGTGATGTGCGCACGAGGCGTGTTCGCGGTCCAGCGGTACTTCGTGATCATGATGTTGTCGACGCCGAGGCTCGACAGCAGCAGCGCCGCCGAGGCCCCCGCCGGGCCGGAACCGACCACGACCACGTCCGTCGTCACGACTGAATCGGGCACCGCACTCACCTCTCACAGGCTGTCGTCCTTGGCAGCAGCGCGGATTCAGTATCCGTCCGCGCCACCACGACGGCCCGTTCTGCGGTCCGACTGGGCGGATACCGAAAGAAGTGGCGGATTACGTCGGTCGTCGGTGGGCGATCAGCCCCTGTCAGCTGGTGGAAGCCAGCGTGTCCAGCTGTTGCTGTGCCCAGCCGTAGGCCTGCGTCAGGTCGGCCGCGTTGTCCATCGTCACGCTGACGCTGACCTCGTAGTCGCCCTTCCACGCCAGCACCCGGACGGTCTCCTTCTGCAGCAGGTCGGTGGCGCTGACCGGGGCGGCGAGGCAGAGGCTGTCGGGGACGGCCGTGTCGGTGCAGGATCGGTTGTTCGCGGCGTTGCCACCGTATTCGAGCAGTGCGGCGGCGTGGGCCTGGGCGGCGCTGCCGTATTTGAGCAGGACGGCGTCGGCCGTGGCGCCGTTGGAGGCGGTCCACGAGCGGTGTTCGGCGGATACGAAGCCGTCCGAGGTCAACCACGTGCTGATGTCGTCGCTCGAGTTGGTCTCGTACCGGTCGGCATACGAGGCGGCGTTGAGGTTCTTGCCGCTCTGATAGGACGACGAGGTCGTGTCCTTCGCGCCGGACGGCAGCGGGATCAGGCAGTCGCCCGACGGCGCGCAGCTGGCGGACTTCGCGGCGGGCAGCGTGGGCGCGGACATCGAGAACAGGCCCATCGGCGCGGTCTGCTCGCTCGCCTGCACCCGGTCGACCTGCGGTTCGGCCCAGCTGTTCGCGGTGCCCGAATCGAAGGACCCGTAGAAGTACTCCCAGCCGAAGACGATCACGTTGCCGACGGTGGAGGTGTACGCGAAGTCGATGAAGCCGTTCGAGTCGGCCTTGTTCGTGTGCCAGGCCTGCGTCCCGGAGGCGTTCGGGATCGTGTAGTCGACGCCGGTCAGGCCGCCGCCCCAGACGGGCTCGCCGAAGTCGCTGCTCGTCAGCTTCGTGGCCCCGGACGCGGTGACCGTCTGGAGCAGGTAGATGTCGGCCTGCTCGTAGCCGCTGTTGGCGGTCCACGCCTCGTGCGCGATGCCGGTCACGCCGTCCGCGGTGAACGTGTCGAGCACCTGCTGCTGGACCGCGGCGGACGAGGCCTCCCACCACAGGTGCACGAACTGCGCCGGGGTGAGCGTGGCACCGGATACCCAGCGCGTGTCGGACGGCGAGGTCCACGCCGAGCCGTCGCCGGGCTCGGCCATCAGGCAGGTCTGCAGGCCGGTGGCGCACGCGACCTGCTGGGTGGCCGCGGCCTTCGGCGCCGGGTCGGCGGCCGGGGCGGGCGCGCTGCGCAGCGAGGTGAGCTCGGTGCCCGCCCAGTTCTTCAGGTCCGGGACGCTCAGCTGGCTCGGGCTGGAGTACGCGACGTTCAGCACCATCCGGCCGACGACGGTCGAGTACGCCGCCTCCACATCGCCCTTGGAGTCGGCCTTCACCGCGGCGTGCGCCTCGGCCGTGTCACCGGGGATGGCGACGCTCGTGCCCGGGTACGCGGCCAGGATCTCGCCGGAGCGGGTCGAGTTCCAGTTCTGCGCGCCCTTCTGCGTGTCGAACTCCAGCACCACGATGTCGATGCTGTCGCCGTCCACGGCGGTCCAGTCGTTGTGCGCGATCGTCTTCAGGCCGTCCTGGCCGAGCAGGCCCTGCGTCTCGTCGGCGACGCCCGGGCTGTCGGTGACGATGTTGCTGGCGTACAGGTCCGCCGTGGACACCGTCTGCTGCGGCCACTGGCCGGTGCCGCCGGACTGCCGGTTCGCACCGTCGGGCGCCTGGATCAGGCAGGACGACAGCGTCGCGGGACGGCAGGTGACCGCGGAGACCACGGAGTTGCCGCCGTTCGGCAGCAGCACGTAGACGCCGACGCCGATCAGCGCGAGCACGACCACGGCCGCGCCGACGAGCAGCAGCCGCTTGCGCTGCCGGGCCTTCGCGGCGTCCGGCGCGGGTGCGGGGGCCGGCGGCTGGTACGGGCCGAAGGTGGGGAAGCCGTACGTGCCGGGCTGCTGCTGGAGCTGCGGCTGCTGCTGCGGATAAGGACCCTGGAGGTAAGGACCCTGCGGGTACTGCTGCGGGATGAGCGGGCTCGCCGGAACCTGGCTCGGCAGCAGCGGCAGCGGCGTGGACGGCGCGCCGGGAATGGGGGTCGGCGGCGGCGGACCGAAGGGAACGGGCAGCGAGCCGGACGACGCACCGGGGACCGGTGTCGGCGGACCGGCAGCGGGGACCGGCGTTGGCGGACCGGGAGCAGGAATCGGCGTCGGCGGACCGGCAGCGGGAACCGGCGTCGGCGGGCCGGGAGCAGGAATCGGCGTCGGCGGGCCGGGTATGGGCGTCGGCGTCGGCGTGACCGCGGTGGGGACCTGGTCGGCGATCGGCACGACCTCGGTGGCGGGCTCCGGTTCCGGTGTCGGTTCCGATGCCGGCTCCGGGTCCGCCTCGGTCGCGTCCGGGGCGGACCAGGTGTCGTCGCTGGCCGCACCCGGCTCGTCGCGAACTTCCTGCTGGTCGTGCTGTTCTTGCGGATCCTCCACGCGGGGACTTTAGCAGGCGGCTGACTCCCTCGATAGGGCGCGAAAGTACAGATCGTTTGTGGCGAGAGTACAAGTGCTACCGGTGTTATGCACCGGATTCGGGGAAGATGCCCTGGCCTGGCGTCATGATGCGGTGCGGGTCGAGCCGGTGCTTGAGCGCGCGGAACCGGCCGAGCTCCGGTCCGTACTGGCGGGCCCAGTCGGCGGACGTCAGGTTCGGGATCGAGCCGATCGGGTACTGCGTCGCACCTGCCGCGACGGCCTTGTCGTACAGGATGCGGTTTCCCTGGAGTGCCTCATCGACGGCGATCGCGTCCGTGTCGGGGGACGCCGTGCGCAGCAGCGCGAACAGGTAGGCGAGCTCGCTGTCCGGCATCCGCAGGAACGGCCTCTTCAGCAGCCTTGTCGGGATCGGGTAGAGCAGCACGACGCCGCTCGCCCCGATGTCCTCGACGGTCAGGTTCGCGAGTGTGGACTCCATGTACGCGTCGACCGTCGTGTCCGGCAGGAAGACGTTGATCCACGGGTGCGGGTCGTACCACTCCCCGGTGGATTCGAGATAGGTGATCGCGGACGCGAGCTGGTTGACGAAGTCGACGTAGGTGAAGTCCTCGATCTCCGGCGTTCCCGTGTAGCCCAACCCTGCGAGGATGCTCGCGTCGTCCGGCGGGGTGCTCGTCTCGTAGTACACGGCGCCTTCGAGGGCGTACGTCCAGCCGCTCGGGGTGGCCGGGCTGAGCAGGCCTTCGAGCCAGTTGAAGCGTCCGTCGCCGACGACCTTGGCCTGGTCGGCGGTGAGTGCGGACACCGTCGGGTACGAAACCGTGTACTGGCGGGCCATCTGCGGGGCCGGGACGAGCGCGATGGATGCGGAGGTGATCACGCCGAACTGCCCGAGGCCGCCGAGTACGCCCTCGAACACGTCGCGGCGTTCGGTGGCCGAGCAGTGCACGATCTCGCCGGTGCCGGTCACGACTTCGAGGCTGGTGACGGTGTCGACCTGCGCCCCGAAGTGCGAGCTCGCGCCGCCGAAACCGCCGACCGACAGCGTGCCGCCGACCGAGAGTTCGATGTAGTCGGGGAAGACCGGCGGCGTCAGGCCGTGGGCGACGCTCGCGGTGAGCACGGCGTGCCACAACGCTCCGGCCTGCGCGGTGGCGGTCCGCCCTGCGGCGTCGACGGTGATCGCGTCGAGCGTGCTCATGTCGATCACCACGCCGCCGTCCACCTGCGCCTGGCCGAACGTCTGGTGGCCCTGGCCGCGCGGCGCGACCGGGATGCCGAGCGGGCCGGCGAAGCGGATCAGCGCCGCGATGTCCGCCACCGACCCGGGCAGCAGCACTGCTGCGGGCTTGCGGTGCACGATGTGGCCGTAGTCGTCCTCGTACGCGGAGAGGTCGGCGTTCGGCAGCAGCAGTCTCCCGTCCAGCCGAGGAAGCGTGGCGAACGACGGGTCGTCGCTCGCCGTCGTCGCCCACGCCCTGGTGGCCGGGTCGAACCCGGTCACCAAGGCCGCTCCCGCGAGCGTGAGCAGGAAACCCCGGCGGCTGGCGCCTGTGCGCATGTCAGACTCCTCAGATCCATAGTCAGACTTCGTACACAGGCTACCCGCCTACCGAAGGATCAAGGCAGTTTCCACTGCTGATTCGAGGCGTCCGTGCAGTCCCAGATCTGCACCTGCGTACCGGAGCCGCCGGAACCCGTGTCGTCCAGACACCTGCCGGACTGCGGATTCACGAGCTCGCCGTTGGACTGCGCGGTCCACTGCTGGGCGCCGGTCCCGTTGCAGGTGTAGAGGTCGATCAGGGTGCCGTTGGTGGTCTTGCCGCCGACCACGTCCAGGCACTTGCCGAGTGCCTGGAGCGTGCCGTTCGACGCGACGGTCCACTGCTGGGCGTTGGTTCCGTTGCACGTGTAGACCTGCACCGGAGTCCCGTCGGCACTGTTGGCGCTGCGCACGTCGAGACACAGGCCCTGGTAGCCGGTGACCGCGCCGGTGTTGCTGCCGGAACCGGACGCCGGGGAGACCCACGACTGGTTCGCGGTGCCGCCACACGTCCAGATCTGCACCTGGGTGCCCGAACCGCCGTTGCCGGTGTCGTCGAGGCACTTACCGGAGGCGGAGTTGAGCAGCTCGCCGTTGGACTGCGGAACCCATTGCTGCGCGCCGCTTCCGTTGCAGGTGTAGAGGTCCACGAGCGTGCCGTTCGCGGTGCCGCCGCTGGCCACGTCGAGGCAGCCGCCGTCGGCCTGCACGGTGCCGTTCGCCTCCTCCGTCCACTGCTGGCCGTCGGTGCCGTTGCAGGTGTAGACCTCGACCTTGGTGCCCGGCGTGTTGTTGTCACCGGCCACGTCGAGGCACAGGCCCTGGTAGCCGACGAGCGGGGTGGCCGCGATCCCGGCGGTGGACGGTTCGACGGTCCAGACGAAGGACTGGCTCGCGGTGGCGCCGTTGCCGTCGGTGGCGGTGATGGTGGCCGTGCTGGATCCGGCAGTGGTCGGCGTGCCGCTGATCAGGCCGGACGAGGAGATCGAGACTCCGGCGGGCAGGCCGCTGGCGGTGAAGGTCGGGGTCTGGCCGGAGGTGGTGTCCTTAGCCGCGGCCTGCACCGAGACGGCCGTTCCGGCGAGCTGCTCCTGCGGGCCGGGGTTGGTGAGCGTGACCGGCGCGCCGAGTTGCGAGGACGCGACGGCGAGGGTGCCGGTCAGCGGGAGGCTCGCGCTGGAGTCGCCGACCGAAATGCCGTAGTTGCCGGTGCTGGTGGCCCAGGCGTTCGAGGTGGAGTTCCAGTACTGCAGGTTCTGCTGCGTCAGCGGGAAGCTGACCGTCTGGCTCTGGCCGGGCTGCAGGTTCACCCGGGTGAAGCCTTCGAGCTGGAGCGGCGGCTGGCCGGAGGCGGCGGGGTCGGTGACGTAGAGCTGGGCCACGTCGGCGCCGGAGCGGGAGCCGGTGTTGGTGACGGTCGCGGTCACGGTCGCCGTGCCGCCGGCGGCGAGGGTCCCGACGTGCAGGTTGGAGTAGGAGAAGCTGGTGTAGGACAGGCCGTAGCCGAAGGGGAACAGCGGCGTCAGGTTCTTGCTGTCGTACCAGCGGTAGCCGACGTCCACGCCCTCGGAGTACTGCACGGTGCCGTTCGTGCCGGGCCACTGCGCGCTCGTGCTCGCGGGGACCTGGGAGAGCGAGGTCGGGAAGGAAACGGTGAGGTGGCCGGACGGGTTGTAGTTGCCGTACAGCACGTTCGCGATCGCGGTGCCGTCCTCCTGGCCGGGGTACCAGGCCTCGAGCACGCCCTTCACGGAGCTCAGCCACGGCATCGTGACCGCCGACCCGGTGTTGAGCACCACGATCGTGTTCGGGTTGGCGGCGGCGACGGCCGAGATCAGATTGTCGTCGGCGCTGCCGAGGTCGATGCCGGACAAGTCGCTGCCCTCTGATTCGCCCATGCTGACGAAGACCACCGCGACCTTCGCGGCCGCTGCTGCGGACGCGGCCGAGCTGTCCGAGGAGCCGTTGTTGTACGTGACGGTGGTCCCGCTCGGCGCGGCGGCCTGGATGCCCTGGAGCGGGGTGACCGTGCCGCTGGAGTTCACGCCCGCGCTGCCGCCGCCCGCGCTGTACACGCTGGTCGAGGCGTCCGCGCCGATCACCGCGATCGAGTTGTCGGACGAGGTGAACGGAAGCACGTTGCCGGAGTTCTTCAGCAGGACCGTGCCCTCTTCGGCGAGTTGCGTCGCGTCGGTCTGGTGCGCCGTGCTGGTGGCGGTCTGCGCGGGCGAGCCGGTCGGCGCCTTGTCGAACAGGCCGAACGCGAACATCTGCGTCAGGATCTCGGAGACGGCCGTGTTGATCGTGGCCTGACTCACCTGGCCGGAGCCGACGGCGGATTGCAGGGTGCTGCCGTAGTAGCCGTCGTTGCCCGGCATGTCCTGGCCGAGGCCGGCGTTCGCGGACGCGGCGGTCGAGTGGGTGGCGCCCCAGTCCGAGGTGACGAAGCCGTTGTAGCCGAACTGCTGCCGCAGCACCGTGCCCATCGTGTACGGGTTCTGGCAGGCGGCGGTGCCGTTGATGTAGCTGTAGGAGCACATCACCGACGAGGCGGCGCCCTGCTGCACGGAGTCCTGGAAGGCGGGGAGGTAGATCTCCTGCATCGCCTGGTTGCTGATGACGGCGTTGTCAGTGGACGTGTTGCGGTTGGTCTCCTGGTTGTAGACGGCGAAGTGCTTGACCTGCGCCATCGTTCCGGCGGACTGCACGCCGCGGATGTCGGCGGCGCCCAACTGGCCGTTCAGGTACGGGTCCTCGCCGACCGACTCGAACGCCCGGCCCCAACGCGGGTCGCGCACGATGTTGATCGTGGGCCCGAGGTCGATGTTCGTGCCCTTAGACGCCTGCTCGGCGCCGATGACCTGGCCGTACTCCTGCTCGGCGGCGGTGTCCCACGTCGCGGCGACGTCCACCGGCGCGGGCAGCTGGGTCACGTTCGTCATTCCGTCGCCGACGCCGGCCGGCCCGTCCTCGAGGTTGAGCGCCGGGATGCACAGCGATCCGATCGCCGGCGTGAACCCGACGTAGCTCGATCCGCTCGATCCGGTCATGAGCGCGATCTCCTGGGACAGCGACATCTTCGCCATCAGCTGGCTGACGCGCTGCGGGATCGGAGCGCTGGAGCCGACCCAGGGGCAGCCGGTGGTGGCGGCGGAGGCGGCCGGGGCGGTGGAGACGGCGGCGATCCCGGCGGAACCGGCGACCAGCGCGAGGGTGAGTATGCGGGCCGCATGTGCGCGCAGCACGGGACCTCCTGGATTGTTGCCGTGAACAACTTAAGGCACGGCGTATGAAACACCCCTGACATCCGAGCGTCAAGACTTCATGAAAAGTCCGGAACCACGGCTTCGCAAAGTTGTTCGCGACGGCAAATCGCCCCGCGCTATACCCTTGCGATCACCCGCGCGCGGGTGAACACTGCCTCTACCCACGGTTGTCTAGACCAGCTCGGATCATGATGCGACGTCTCAGGCTTCGAACCGCCGCGGTGCTCGTGCTGCCGCTGCTCCTCGCAGGCCTCATCCCGGGCACCCCGGCCCGCACGCCCGCCGCCGCGAACCCGAGCATGTTCGACCAGCTCGTCCCGCAGCCGGTCAGCGTGCGGCCGAACACCGCCGCGTCGTACCGGATCACCGCGGGCACGGTGATCCACTCGGATTCCGCCGCCGTGGGGAGCTACCTGGCCGGAATCCTGGGCCTCCAGCAGTCCAGTGGCGCAGCGGGCGGCGGCATCGACCTGCTGCTGTCCGGGGCGCCCGCGAGCGTCGGGGCGCAGGGCTACACGCTCGACGTGACCCGCTCCGGCATCGTGATCCGCGCCGAGCAGCCCGCCGGCCTCTTCGCCGGGGTGCAGACTCTCCGGGAGTTGCTGCCCGCGCGGAGCGGCCCGTGGACGGTGCCCGGCGGCGGCATCCTCGACTATCCGCGCCTGGCCTACCGTGGCGCGATGCTGGACGTCTCCCGGCACTTCTTCACCGTCGCCGACGTCGAGCAGTACATCGACCAACTCGCGCTCTACAAGATCAACTATCTGCATCTGCACCTGACCGACGACCAGGGCTGGCGGCTCGCGATCAACGGCTGGCCGAAGCTGACGTCGATCGGCGCGTCCACCGAGGTGGGTGGCGGCAGCGGCGGCTTCTACACGCAGGCGCAGTACCGGCAGATCGTCGCGTACGCCGCGTCCCGCTACGTGACGATCGTGCCCGAGATCGACATGCCCGGCCATTTCACCGCCGCCCTCGCCTCGTACAGCGGCGAACTGAACTGCGACGGCACCTCTCCCCCGGTCGACACCGGCGTCGGCGTGCTGAGGAACTCGATCTGCACGAGCTCGCCGACCGCCAAGACCTTCGTCGACGACGTCATCAGCCAGGTCGCCGCACTCACGCCGGGCCCGTACATCTCCATCGGCGGCGACGAGGCGCGCGGCGTAAGTCCCAGCGACTACTCCAGCTTCATGACGTGGGCACAGCAGGACGTCGGCGAGTACGGCAAGACGGCGATCGGCTGGGACTCCATCGTCAACGCGACGCTCGCACCCTCGACCGTCGCCGAATACTGGGGCGCCACCAGTGCGTCCGCGGTCGAGGCGGCCGCGAACAAGGGCACGCGGCTCATCATGGCGCCCGCGTCGCACGCGTACCTGGACCAGAAGTACAACGCGTCCACGGTCATCGGCCTCGATTGGGCTGGCTACATCGACATGAAGACCGCGTACGACTGGAACCCGACCACGTACCTCTCCGTCCCGTCGTCGGCGATCCTCGGCATCGAGGCGCCGCTGTGGACCGAGACCGCCAGCACGTTCACCGACCTCGACTACCTGACCTTCCCCCGCATCACCGCATACGCCGAACTCGGCTGGTCGCCCGCGTCCACCACCACCGCGAGCGACGCCTTCACCGATTTCGCCGCACGAGTCGCCGCCCAGGGCCCGCGCTGGAACGCACTCGGCATCACGTATTACCACTCGACCCAGATCCCCTGGAACACGAGGAATCCATGACACCCACACCCACACCCACGTCCGCGTCCGCACCCACCAACCGCCGACACCGCCGCCTCGCCGTCGGCGCCGTCACCGCCGCGCTCATCGGCGCCGCCGGAGTCGTGACCGACGGCGCGCTGTTCCCCGCGTCCGCCGCGACCCCGCACGCCACGGTCTCGCTCTCCGGCTGGAACCTGACCCTGCCGGTCGACTCCTCCGGCTGCCAGTGCGGCGACGCCGAGCAGATATCCCCCGCCGCGGTCACGTCGCCCTGGCTCACCCGCAACTCCAGCGGTGCGCTGGTCTTCTGGGCGCCGACCAAGGGGGCGACCACGCCCAACTCCGGGCACCCGCGCACCGAACTCGTCAGCACCAGCTCCTTCGCCGGAGACAGCTCGGCCACCCACACGCTCAAGGCCACGCTCTCCGTGCAGCAGTTGCCGCCCGCGAACGACATCGTGATCGGCCAGATCCACGGCGGCGGCTCGTCCTCCTCGATCCCGCTGCTGTTGCTGCACTACACCTCCGGCAGCCTCGTCGTGTGGGCCCGCCCGACGCCCAGCACCGGCAGCGAGAAACTGGCGACGCTCAACACCGGCGTGCCGCTGAACGGCTCGTTCTCGTACACGATCACCGAGGTCGGCGCGAGCATGAAGATCTCGACCACGTACAACGGCTCGACCAAGAGCACGACCGTCGCGCTCGGCTCCGGCTTCGACGGGATGACCCTGCGCTTCCAGGCCGGGGACTACCAGCAGTCCGACGCGAACTCGTCCAGCACCGAGGGCGGGAAGCTCACGATCACGTCGCTCTCCCAGAGCTGAGGGCGGCTCGCCGCGCGGAACCCGCCGGCCGGCGTTATCCTGCACTCGAACCGCGCGGAGCGCGGATCTTGCCGGGCGACGCGGGCACGGCGGGCACGCGTACGCCATGCCGACCCGCGCGAGGCGCTGACCGTACTCTCCGCCGGAGGTGGATGATGGTCAGACTGCACGCTGCCCATCCGAAAATCTACGATCCCGAAGCGCACCCGGAACTGGACACCCCCCGGTCCGGGCCGCCCGCCTGGCTCGTTCCCCTGCTTGGCGTAATCTTCGTGGCGGTGCTGGCCGTCGGCTTCGGCCTGGGCTGGTCCATGCCGAACAGCGACGCGAGCCCCGGTTCCGTGGTCCGCTACTACGTGGACCACCACGGCCGGACGAACACGGCGGCGATCCTGACCGCCGTGTCCGTGCCGGTCGGGCTGTTCTTCTTCGTCCTGCTGCGCGAGTTCCTGCTCAAGTCCGAGCGGGCCCGGCCGTTCAGCACGATCGCGCTGGCCGGGGCGATCGTGTTCGGCTGCGGCGGCGCGCTCTCGGCCGGGCTCACGTTCAGCCTGACCGACGTGCCCTCGCGGCTGACACCCGGCGCCGCGCAGGCGTTGAACGTGTTGAACAACAACCTCGTCGGCGGACTGATGATCGCCGGCCTGGCCACCATGCAGCTCGCGTTCGGCATCGCCTTCCTGGTCGGCAAGGCGTTCCCGGCCTGGCTCGGCTGGCTCACGCTCGCGATCGGCGTCGTGTCGCTGCTCGGTCCGCTGGCGTTCATCGGATTCATCGCGACCGGCGTGTGGGTGCTCATCGTCAGCGCGCTGATCTATTCGAGAATGGAGGAGTGAAAACCTTCCGTAGGGCATGACGGACTCAAAAACAAGTCTTGGACGGACCGCCCGGGGTTTTCTATGGTGCTGTGGCCAGCCCTGCCGCTTTGCAACTGGCAGGACACGATCGAGACCCGCTGAGGAGGGCTCGAACCATGACAATGCACATCGGAGTGCCCCGGGAACGCCTGGCCGGCGAGACACGCGTGGCGGCGACGCCGCGTACCGTCGAGCAACTGCGCGCCCTGGGATATGAAGTGATCATCGAACAGGAAGCGGGTGCGCTGTCGTCCTTCGCCGACGACGCGTACACCGCCTCCGG
>DATJIF010000048.1:0-6657 GCA_035493475.1 Actinospica sp. | reverse complement strand
GATCGCCTGGTGCATGCCCTCGTTGTAGCGGCGGCCGGCCAGGATGCGGCCGGTGTGCTCGTCGACGATCATGACCTCGTTGTTCATGACCACGTAGTCGCGGTCCTTCTTGAACAGCTCCTTGGCCTTGATCGCGTTGTTCAGGTAGCCGACCAGCGGGGTGTTGACCGACTCGTAGAGGTTGTCGATGCCGAGCAGGTCCTCGACCCGCTCCACGCCGCGCTCCAGGATGCCGACGGTCTTCTTCTTCTCGTCGACCTCGTAGTCGGTGTCCTTGGCCAGGCGTCCGGCGATCCGGGCGAAGTCCACGTACCACTTGGTAGCCTGGTCGGCCGGGCCGGAGATGATCAGCGGGGTACGGGCCTCGTCGATCAGGATCGAGTCCACCTCGTCGACGCACGCGAAGAAGTGGCCGCGCTGCACGAGGTCGGCCTTGTCCCAGGCCATGTTGTCGCGCAGGTAGTCGAAGCCGAACTCGTTGTTCGTGCCGTACGTGATGTCGCAGTTGTACGCCTCGCGCCGCTGCTCCGGCGTCATGTTCGCCAGGATGCAGCCGACCGTCAGGCCGAGGAAGCGGTGGATCCGGCCCATCCACTCCGAGTCGCGCTCGGCCAGGTAGTCGTTGGTGGTGACGATGTGCACACCCTCGCCCGCGAGCGCGTTGAGGTACGCGGGCAGCGTGCCCATGAGGGTCTTGCCCTCGCCGGTGCGCGCCTCGGCGATGTTGCCCATGTGCAGGGCCGCGCCGCCCATCAGCTGCACGTCGTAGTGGCGCTGGCCGATCGAGCGCTTCGCGGCCTCGCGCACCGTGGCGAATGCTTCGGGCAGCAGCTGGTCGAGCGTCTCGCCGTCCTGGTAGCGCTGCTTGTACTCGTCCGTGAGGGCGCGCAGCTCCTCGTCGGTGAGGTCGACGAAGTCGTCCTCGATCGAGTTGATCAGCTCGGCCGTCTTGGCCAGCTTGCGAAGGATCTTCCCTTCGCCGGCGCGCAGGACCTTGTCGAAGAGGGCAGGCACTTTGGGAACGGCTCCTTGCGAGACAAATTCGGACGGCGACCACGGCCCCGGCGTGGGTTCACCGGGCGCAGCCTGAGCCGACCGGCGTCGACCGGTCGATATGTCATCGTAAGCGACCGGGGCTGGTCTATGACAGTGCGCGCCCCATTCTCTTAGTGCACGGTAAGGACGGAGGCGAGCGTGCGGGATCTGCCGGTGATCACGATGGGGGACGCGGTGCTGCGCGCCTGGCGGCAGGACGACGCCGAGGCGGCCGCGGCGGCCTGGGCGGACCCGGAGATCCGCAGGTGGGGGCGGTACGGCGCGATGGTCCCCGATCGGGGGACGGTCGGGCGGTGGCTGGACTGGAACCGGGAGCAGTGGGAGTACGGTCTGCGCGCCGGTTTCGCGATCTGCCGGGCCGAGGAGGACGGCGGCGAGCTGATGGGGTCGATCATGGTCCGCGACTTCGCCCGAACCGCCTCGGCGATCGGCGAGACGGGCTACTGGATCGTCGAGCGGTGGCGCGGGCGTGGCGTGGCGACCCGGGCGCTGGACGCGCTCAGCCGCTGGGCGCTCGCGGCCCGGGACGAGGGCGGGCTCGGGGTGGGCCGGATCGAGCTGAGACATTCGGTGCGCAACGCCGGGTCCTGCCGGGTGGCGCTGAAGGCGGGCTACCGGCACGAGGCGACGATGCGCGAGTCGTACCGGTACGCCGACGGCTTCTGGCACGACGAGCACCTGCACGCGCGGCTGCCCGGAGACATCTGAGGAGCTTCTCAGAGCCCGCTCATCGGCGCGTCCTACCGTCGAGTCGTGGCATTTCAGACAGGTACCCCGCCCCTCGCGGCCGTCCGGCCGCCGCAGCCCCCGTCCGCGCCGCGCCGCCGGTGGTGGCCGCGGCTGAGCAGGGTGGACCGCACGGCGCTCGGCGTGTGGCTGGTCACGCGCGCGGGCCTGTTCGTGCTGAGCCTCTACTCGCGCTACGCCACGTCCAGCGGCAAATCCTCCTCCTGGCTGGGCCTGTTCCAGCACTGGGACTGGTACCGCTATCTGACGGTCGCCGAGTACGGATACACCAGCGGCAAGGGCCCGGCGTACGACCAGAACATCACCGCCTTCCTGCCGGGCTACCCGCTGACGCTGCGCTTCGTGCACTTCGTGGTGCGCGACTGGGCGGTGGCCGGGCTGCTGATCTCGTTCGTCGCGGGCGGGGTCGCGGTGGTGGCGCTGGCCCGGCTGACAGAGTTCGAGTACCGGCGGCGGCATCCGGACGGGACCGACGAGCAGACCCGCCGGGCCGCGCGCACGGCGGTGCTGCTGCTGGTCTGCGCCCCGGCCGCGGTGTTCCTGGCCGTCGGGTACACGGAGGCCCTCTTCCTGGCGTTCGCCGTGCCCGCCTGGCTCGCGGCCCGGCGCGGCCAGTGGGTGCGCGCCGGGATCCTGCTCGCCTTCGCCTGCACGATCCGGATCAACGGCCTGTTCGTGCTGGCCGGGATCGGCGTGATGTTCCTGGCCTCGCGACCGACCAGGCGCGATTGGGTGCGCAGCCCGGCGCTGCTGCTGCCGGTCGCGGCGGCCGGGGCGTACGCGGCGTACCTCAAAGACATCACCGGTGACTGGCTCGAATGGTTGCACGCGGAGAAGCGCGGCTGGTCACGCTCCTTCACCAACCCGATCTCGTCCTGGCGCACGTCCTGGAACAACGCGTTCGGCTCGGGCTTCGGCGGCGGAGGGGGCGGGACCGGCGGCGGACAGGGTTTCGGCGGCGGCACGCAGCAGCGTTCCGGCAGCGGCGGCGGGAACGGCGGGTTCCCGAGCGGGGGATCCGGCGGCGGTCCCGGCGGCGGCGGATTCCCCGGCAGTGGTGGCAGCGGCACGCAGCAGGGCTTCGGGCAGCAGCAGACGATCCAGGGCGGCACGTCCGGCGGCACCGGCACCAGCACCGGGCACAGCGCGCTCGCCGGGGTCGGCACCTTCGACTCGTGGGCGTTCCGGCTGGAACTGCTGGCCGTGCTGGTCGGCGTGGCCACGGTGCTCTGGCTCGGCTGGCGGCGGCGCTGGGCGGAGCTGACGTACGTCGGCATCTCGGTGTTCACGCTGGCCACGTCCACGTACTACCAGTCGATCCCGCGCGAGATGCTGCTCTGGTGGCCGCTGTGGGTGGGCGCGGCGATCTGGCTCGCGGCACGGCGTTGGGCCACGGTCGCGGTGCTCGGCGTGAGCGGGTCGCTGATGGTCGGCGTGGCGCTGCTCTACTTCAGCGGGCAGTGGGCCGGTTAGCGGTCAGCCCAGCAGGCTGTAGGCGATGCCGTCGAGGATGTCGTGCTCGGACACGATCATCTCGGGCAGGCCGAGCCGGTCCATGATCTGAGCCAGGATCAGACCCCCGGCCGCGATCACGTCGACGCGGCCGGGGTGGATGACCGGGATCGCGGCGCGCTGGTCGTGCGACATCGCGAGCAGGTCGCCGGCCGTCCGCCGCACCGTCTCGACCGGGATGGCGGACAGGTGCACCCGCGAGCGGTCGTACTCGGTGAGCCCGAGCGCGATGGCGCCGAGCGTGGTGACGGAACCCGCGACGCCGACGAGGGTCTTGGCCTTGGCGAGGTCAACGGTCTGGGCGGCGAGGTCGATCGCGGCGTCGATGTCCCGGCGCGCCGCGGTGATCTGCTCCAGCGTCGGCGGGTCGGTGCGCAGGTGACGCTCCGTCATCCGCACGCAGCCGACGTCCACCGAGCGGGCCGCGAGCACGCTCTCGCCGCCGAGCACGAACTCGGTCGAGCCGCCGCCGATGTCCACGACCAGGTACGGCGTCGCGTGGTCGGCGGCGCTGTCGGCGAGCGCCTGGGTGGCGCCGCGGAAGGAGAGGCTGGCCTCCTCGTCGCCGGAGATCACCTCGGGATCCACGCCGAGCCGGGAGCGCACGCCCGCGAAGAACTCCTCGCGGTTGCTCGCGTCGCGGGTCGCGCTGGTGGCCACGAAGCGCAGCTCGCTCGCCCCGTACGACGCGATGACCTGCGCGTACTCGTCGCAGGCGGCGAAGGTGCGGGCCAGCGCCTCGTCCGCGAACCGGCCGGTGGCGTCCACGCCCTGGCCGAGCCGCACGATCAGCATCCTGCGTTCGAGCTCGGTCTCGGCCCCGGTCGCCTGGTCGAGGTCCGCCACCAGCAGGCGGATCGAGTTGGTGCCGCAGTCGATCGCGGCCACACGCTTCGAACCCATCAGTCCTCCTCCTCGACCGCGACGCACGGTCCGGTGCGCCACCACTCCGGCAGCGCGGCCAGCGCCTCGTCGCCCAGCGGGTTCACGCCGGGTCCGGCCGCCAGGGAGTGCGCGACCAGCACGTGCAGGCACTTGACCCGGTCCGGCATGCCGCCCGCGCTCGGGAAGCCGGGCAGGATCTCGACGGCGTCCCGGCGCCGGATGTAGTCCTCGTGCGCGGCGCGGTACCGCGCGGCCAGCTCGGGGTCCGTCCGCAGGCGCTCGGTCATCTCGGCCATCATGCCGCCGCCCTCCAGCGTGCCGATCGCGGAGGCGGCCTTCGGGCAGGTCAGGTAGTAGAGCGTGGGGAACGGCTCGCCGTCCGGATTGCGCTCGGTCTTGATCCGCGGGGCGGTCTCCACCACGTCCGGGTTGCCGCAGGGGCAGCGGTGCGCCACCGCCCGCAGCCCGCGCGGGGCCCGCCCGAGCTGGGCCTCGACCGCGGCGACGTCCTTCGGATCCACGGCGCCCTCGGCCGCGCTCTGCACGCTGTTCATCTGCTCTACGGTACTACCGGCCGGTGGAGCTGCTGGTCGGTGTGGCTCCTGGGGACTTCACGGTGCCCCACAGCGTGTCGTACCAGGGCGACGCGGCGGGGGTGGGCATGCCGAGCTGCTCGCTGCCGATCGTGGTGCCGGGCAGCGTGAACCCCTCCTCGCCGGGCAGCACGTAGTGCAGCTGGGCGCGGGCCTGGACCGCGACGTAGCCGGGGTCGCTCCACAGCGAGATCTGCTGCTGAAGACCCGTCACCTTGCTGTTCAGGGCGGCGTTCTGCGCGTCGATCGCGGCGAGCTGGGAGCGCTGCGCCAGATACTCCTGCAGCGGGTACGCGATGGTGACGACGACCGCGCACACGGCCAGCAGCAGGATCGTGGCCCGCCGGGTCAGCCGGAAGCGGGACCGCGGCGGACGGGGGGTCCGCGGGCGCGCGGCGGCCTTCTCGGCGGTGCGCGCGGGCGGGACGAGGCCGAGCGTGGACTTCGTGGACTTCGTGGACCCGGTCCGCTTCTGCGTCATCCGACCTGACACCCCCTCGGGAACGCGAATGGCGCGCCCCGAGCGGGGCGCGCCACCATCGTATTGCGTTACGCGCCGAAGCGCGGGAAGGCCGAACGGCCCGCGTACCGGGCGGCGTCGTCGAGCTCCTCCTCGATGCGCAGCAGCTGGTTGTACTTGGCCACGCGGTCGGTCCGGGCCGGGGCGCCGGACTTGATCTGGCCGCACTCCATGGCCACGGCCAGGTCGGCGATCGTGGTGTCCTCGGTCTCGCCGGAACGGTGCGACATCATCGTGCGGTAGCCGCTGCGGTGCGCCAGCGCGACCGCGTCGAAGGTCTCGGACAGCGAGCCGATCTGGTTCACCTTCACCAGCAGCGCGTTGGCCTGGCCTCCCTTGATGCCGCGCAGCAGCCGCTCCGGGTTGGTGACGAACAGGTCGTCGCCGACCAGCTGCACCTTGCCGCCGAGCAGCTCGGTGACCGACTTCCAGCCGTCCCAGTCCTCCTCGCTGTGCGAGTCCTCGATGGAGACCAGCGGGTAGTTCGCGACCAGCTCGCCGTAGTAGGCGGACAGCTCGGCGCCGGAGAGCTTGGAGCCCTCGAACTCGTACACGCCGTCCTTGAACAGCTCGGTCGCCGCCACGTCGAGGGCCAGCGCGATGTCCTCGCCCGGACGGCGGCCCGCCTTCTCGATGGCCTCGAGGATGAGGTCAAGCGCGGCGCGGTTGGACTCCAGGTTCGGGGCGAAGCCGCCCTCGTCGCCGAGGCCGGTGCCCAGGCCGCGGCCCTTGAGCACGGACTTGAGCGCGTGGTAGGTCTCCGCGCCCCAGCGCAGCGCCTCGGCGTAGGTCTCCGCGCCGATCGGCGCGATCATGAACTCCTGGATGTCGACGTTGGAGTCCGCGTGCGCGCCGCCGTTGATGATGTTCATCATCGGCACCGGCAGCAGGTGCGCGTTCGGGCCGCCGAGGTAGCGGAACAGCGGCAGGTCGGCGGACTCGGCGGCGGCCTTGGCCACGGCCAGCGAGACGCCGAGGATCGCGTTGGCGCCGATCCGGGACTTGTTCGGGGTGCCGTCCAGGTCCTTGAGCTCCTGGTCGATCAGCCGCTGCTCGTGCGCGTCGAAGCCGATCAGCGCCGGGCCGATCTCGTCCAGCACCGCGAGGACGGCCTTGGTCACGCCCTTGCCGTTGTAGCGGTCCTTGTCACCATCGCGGAGCTCCACGGCCTCGAAGGCTCCGGTGGACGCGCCGGAGGGAACGGCCGCGCGGGCGATCACGCCGTCGTCGAGCGCGACCTCGACCTCGACCGTGGGGTTCCCGCGGGAGTCGAGGATCTCCCGCGCGCCGACTGCTTCGATGGACGCCACGTGCGTACTCCTTCGTCAAGCTGTCATATCTCGT
>DATJIF010000047.1:0-36779 GCA_035493475.1 Actinospica sp. | reverse complement strand
GGCCCGGCGGCTATCAGCCCAACGGCGCAAGCCCGCGGCGTATCCCGGCCACAGGGGTTTACCGACCACGCTGTGGTGGCATCTTTGCCACGTTCCGTGCGTAACCCCAACGCACTCCTACGGGAAAGGCCGGCCGCCATGAGCACCTCGGTGACCTGTGAGTTGCAGTTGCGCCTGGTCGTGTCCAGCGAGTCCTCGCTGCCGGTACCGGCCGGCCTGCGGTACGACTCGGCGGACCCCTACGCCGTGCACGCGTCGTTCCATACCGGCGGCAACGAGACGGTGGACTGGGTCTTCGCACGCGACCTGCTCGCCGAAGGCCTGCGACGGCCGACCGGCTGCGGCGACGTCCGCGTCTGGCCCTCGCGCAACCGCGGCCAGGGCATCGTCTGCATCGCCCTGTCCTCCCCCGAGGGCGAGGCCCTGCTCGAGGCGCCGGCCCGCGCGTTGGAGAGCTTCCTGAAGCGCACCAACGCCGCCGTGGCTCCGGGCGCCGAGCACCGGCACTACGACATCGACACCGAGCTCGCGCACCTGTTCGCGGACAACTGAATCCGTCCGGGCAAGACCGTAAGCCTCCGGATCGCGCACGCGGTCCGCGGAACCCCGTCGCGACGCGGCGGGGTTCAGTCTTTCGCGGCCGCGGCCACGGAGGCGTTCGCCAGACCGATCAGCCGGTCCGCCTTCAGTTCCGTCTCCGCCCATTCGCGGGTCGGATCCGAACCCCAGGTGATCCCGGCGCCGGTGCCGAAGCGCAGCAGCCCGTGCTCCAGCCAGAACGTGCGGATCCCGACCGCGATCCGGGCCTCGCGCCGGTCCCCGTCCACCCAGCCGATCGCGCCGCAGTACGGCCCGCGCGGCTCCCGCTCCAGGTCGGCGATCGTCTTCAGCGCGCTGTACTTCGGCGCGCCGGTCACCGAACCCGGCGGGAACGCGGCGTCCAGGATGTCCGTCCAGCCCTGCCCCGGCCGGATCCGCGCCGTGACCCGGGACTCGAGGTGCACCAGCCCCGGATGCTCGCGGACCACGCACAGCTCGGGCACGTCCACCGTGCCCGGCTCCGCGACGTGCGCCAGATCGTTGCGCACCAGGTCGACGATCATCACGTTCTCGGCCGTGTCCTTCGGCAGCAGGTCGGCGGCCGTCTTCCCGGTGCCCTTGATCGGACCGGAGGCGAGCAGGTCGCCGCTGCGGGACAGGAACAGCTCCGGGGACGCCGTGACGACCCGTACCCCGGCGTCGGGCAGATCCACTACCCCGGCGTACGGCGCGGGGTTCCCGGCCGCCAGCACCCGCGCCAGGCCCGCGGGCTCGGACCGCCCGGATACGGGGGCCGTCAGCACCCGGCACAGGTTGACCTGGTAGATCCAGCCCTGCGCGATCTGCTCCCGGATCTCCCGCACGCCCTGCTCGTAGGCGCGCCGGCCGAGCGAGGTGCGCCACGCCGTCGCGCTCGGCCCGGTCCAGCCGCCCTCCGGCAGCGGCGCCGGGCGCACGTCCGTGAACCGGGCGAAGGTCCAGCGCCCCTCGAAGGTGCCGACCACGGCCCACCAGCCCGGCCCGTCGAGCACGGCCGGGTCGTGGCTCAGCTCGGCCAGCCCGGTGGCCAGGCGACCGTCGAAGTAGGCGTAATCCCGCACGGACCCATGATCTACCACCCCGACCCGCCGCACACGCGAGGGCCGCCGGTCCGCTCAGCGCTCGCGTTCAGCAGCCCCGTTCGGCGGCCCCGCTCAGCCGCCGATGGTCGACTTCACGAAGCCGTTGATCTGCTCATCGGACAGCCGCGTGTAGACGCCGGGGACGCCGCGTACCGCGCAGCCCGCCCCCCAGCTCACCACGCCGATCTGCGTCCAGCCCGCGGCCCCGCCCGGCACGAGCAGCGGGCCGCCGCTGTCCCCCACGCAGGCGTCGTGCGTCCCGTCGCCGCCCGCGCAGAGCATCAGGGCGGTCTGCGCGGCGGGCTCGTTGGTGCCGTTGAAGACCCCGTTACACGTGTTGTCCGCGTCGATCGCGACCGGGGCCTGCTGCAGCGTGGCCGGATAGTCGATCGCGCCGTTGCCGTTGACGTCCTCGGGATCGACCGAACCGAAGCCGATCACCGTGGCCGTCCTGCCCGGCTGCGCGTACGACGTGTCGCCGACTCCGGCCGGATCGATCGCGATCGGCGCGACGCCCACGACGGGGGTCGTGAGGTGCACGAGCGCGGCGTCGTAGGCCTCGGTGTCCGGGTCGTAGCGCGCGTCCACCACCGTGCGGTCCACGCTCAGCGACTGCCCGGCCGTACCGTTGCGCGCCGCCTGGTCCACTACGGCCGTCAACTCCCCCGCCGTACGCCCGGCGATGCAGTGCGCGGCCGTCAGCACCCACGAGGGGGCCACCAGCGAGCCGCCGCAGTAGGGGTAGCCGCTCTCCCGCAGCGAGACCATGAACGGATACTCGCCCTGGTAGGCCGCCGACCCGCCGACCACCGCCGCCGCGGGACCCGCCCCGGCCAGGCCCGCCGAGGATCCGGCCACGAGCGCGGCGGCCAGCGAGCACAGGGCGCGGGCCCGGCCGCCGGACGCACCGCGGCGCCGGTGGCGGGCGTGATGAGGACGCATGCCCCCATCCTGACCGCCCCCGCCCGCCGCCGCGCGCGCTTGACCCCCGTGCTCACCCGATCGAAGGACCCGGCGCCGCGAGCGGCAAAGGAATTTGATCCTGAGACGGAATCCGATACAGTTTTCCTCGTCGCCAGGAACCGTAAGGCCACCTGGAAGACACGCGGACGTGGCTCAGTGGTAGAGCATCACCTTGCCAAGGTGAGGGTCGCGGGTTCGAATCCCGTCGTCCGCTCGCGTGGGACCCCGGTCCCGGGTGCACCGCAGCCCAAACCGCGCGGTGGAGTGGCCGAGAGGCGAGGCAACGGCCTGCAAAGCCGTGTACACGGGTTCAAATCCCGTCTCCACCTCCGCTCTCGCTCACGCGAGGGATCTACGGACGATTAGCTCAGCGGGAGAGCGCTTCCCTGACACGGAAGAGGTCACTGGTTCAATCCCAGTATCGTCCACTTGCATTACCGCAGGTCAGAGGCCGTGGCAGCTATCAAAGCTGTCATGGCCTTTATGGTTTCCGTGTGCCAATTTCAGTGCTCCCCCTGCTCCCCGGGGAGCAGGGCGGGGAGCAGGCCAGATAAGTGCTCACCTGCGGCTTCGTGCGTTCGTCTTTGACGGTCGGATTCTGTTCAACCTTCCGCAACTGACGGGACTGCGTGATTGGCGCGTCGGAGGCGCCCTGCTGTCGCCCGACACGCGAAGGCGTGGATCGTCGGGGACCTCTGCGCCGCGCTGGAAAAATCTTTACTCGCTGATGATTCGTCAGGAAGGTATGGGGTGAGCTCTTCCCCGTTGGCCGCCGTGACGCGTTTGGGGCTCGCGCGTCGGCACGTCGGGCGGCGAATCAGCGAGGTCAGAGTGTTTCCATCGCACCTCGTGATGCAATCTCCGCTGAGAAGACGGGGTTGCAGTTCGGTGCCCGTTGAGCGCAGTTGAGCGCCCGACCCCTATCGGCGCAAGCAGTCCCCAGACGGGTGTGGCCCAACGGGCGGCAACTGAGGTCCAACTGCGGCCAAAGGCGGCCCAACGGGCCGGAGAGCAGCCCCGCTGCCCGGCCCTGGCGGTCGAACAGTTCCAGGGCCGCGGTGTGCGGCGCACCTGAGCCTAAACGTCGGCTGTGAACGCGGCGTCCGGCACGACGAACACGACTGCCCCGGTGGCCTCCTCGGCCGCTTCGACGAACGCCTCGTGTGCCGTGCGACTGAGCGCCTCGAGCGTGGACTCGGGGACGAGCACCACGCTCCCGCCGAACACGCCCAGCACCTCGCCCACAGTCACCTTGATTCCGCCCTCGTCCATCACGACCACCACCGTAGCTGCCCGCTCCGACAACCACCCCGCCCCTTATCTACGAACCGTGCAGGGTCGGTAGCGTCTTCTGCCGACGGCGGGTCGCGCGTTGAGCCGATGTGTCGGTGGTCTCCCATACCACGAGCTTGAGTCGGCAGGTGCCGTTCCGGCGGCACGAACCAGATCGACGCTGCCAGCCGCAAACCGAAGCACGGCGTCAGTCCACCTCGAGATGCCCTCGTTCGCCCAGGTCGCAGGCCATACCAGTGGTTGGGCCCAACCGTCGCTGGCTCAGTCCTGCGACAGGCGCTGAACGGTGCCGATGCCGCCGCCGAGCCGCGACAACGCTGTGCGAACTCCCCTCTCGGCAGCCTCGATCGCGTCGCGCATCGCCTGCAACTCGAATTGCTCGCTCTCCTCGAATACGAACGGCGGGGCCGGTCGGGCGACCAGCGCGAGCACACCGTCGAGTGCAGAGTCGATCGCCTGAAACGGGCTCCATCCGCCGACATCCTGGACAGGCGTGTCGAGGTCAGCCAGGTCAAGGCGCGTGCGGCGCAGCCGGTCCTCCACGAGCCGGACGAGGAGTTGGAGCGTGATCAGCGTGCCGGCGTCGCCTTCGATACCCATGTTGCCCGTGACGACCATGTTCGCTGCCGTGTCGTAGCCCACGCGCAGCGCTTCTTGGTCCAACCGGTCGGAGTCCGCGAGCGCAGCCGCCTCGACGAGGAATAGCAGGTGGCCGATCGCCTCGGGCCGTGAGAGCTCGTCAGCACTCGGGGCCGGGCCTTGCAGGCCGAGGATCTCGAGGCAGGCCACGGCCTGCTCGCGAGTGATCATAGCTTTGCCCATGTCATCGACCACGGCACCACCATGCCACGCATCCGCGTCGTCGCCTCGCGGCTCCCGGCTAAACCGCCCCTTCGGGCGACTGGACCGTGAGCAAACAGCCCCGGCCAATGCCAGGCAGCAAAGCCGGCAGCCTGGACGTGCGGTTCAGAGAACCCCAGCTCGGCGAGAATACGGCGGTCTTCCACAGCCGCGAGCCGTGTCGGCGGGACGTGCGCGGCTACGGCGAGGCGTGGGCCAGGGCCGTCCCGGGACGGGTCCAGAAGTTCCCGGCTGGGTCACCGGCGAGGCGCCGCTGAAGCTGGTCGGATCTCGAACGACTTCGATCCTGACGCGTGCCCGTCGCCCTGCATCTGGTGGGCGGAGCACATGACGGAGCGCGCATGAACGTCACGATGCCCCGCAAGTTCCGGGAACTGCTCTACACCCAACCGGTACGGCAGCCACCCCAGGCTGAACCCGGCGTCTGGTACGAGCACGCCACCGACGGTCCACGGCGCCGCAGACTCGGGGCAGATACCTACACGCGAACACGCATACGGACCTAAATCATACATCGAACCCTGACTAGCAGACCTCCCGTTTAACGGCGCAACGCATCTGAGAGCCAGGAAGTGATCGCGACGCATGCAGACAGGCCAGAGCAGCCGAACATCACGTCGCGGGCTGCGGTGCAGCCGAGTAACAGCAAATCAGCCCAGCTCAGCGCCGTAGCAAAGCCCCAGGCGACGAATGCGCCAACCGCGAAGACGACGGCCGCCACCGTCCAGATACGCGTGCGCTCCATGCCGCCCAGTTTAGACGACGTGCGAGCTTGCGCCCGGAGCAGGCAAATGAACGATGAGGCAAAGAGGGCGGAGGTCGTAGGACATGGCGAGCCAACAGTCGGCTACGGCCGCCCGCTGCGGATGAACCCGCAGAAAGACGCCCTGATGTGCTGCTCAGGTACGTTTGTCGCCGTACCACCTACCGCCCGACCTGGTGGGTGATCAGCGGCCTCGCCGAGCACGGCGAGCCGCCCGCGGCGTGCGCGCCGGGGGCCGGGAGGAACTCGGCTTCGACCTGGAGGTCGGACGGCTGCAGGTGGCCCAACACCAGGCCCGGCCGAGGCTGGTGATGTTCTCTTTCACGCTCGACGCGGGCGTGATCGGCCGGGACCTCACCAAACTCGTGCTCGACCCGGACGAGATCGCCAAAGTGGCTTGGTTTCCGCCGGACCGGTTCCCCGCCGACCTCGTGCCTTGGCACGCACGCCGTTACCGGGCTACGATCAGCGCCCTGGTCGACGGATCGACCGCGTACTTGGAAGACCCCGCATCGGAGCCCGACCCGCTCTAGCCGACCGCGGCGTGCCGCGTGCAAGAGCATCTCTTGCACGCGCCAAATGGGTTACGCGCGCCCACCTATGGACTCGGCCTACTGGACAACTCAGTTGGAAACCTCCTGGCTAGGCGACCACGTCCTGTCGGGGTTGAGGGCGGAGCGGTCATGGAGACGCCGGGGCGCAGTGCTCCGCCGCTTCTCGCGTGCAACGGGGTGGCGAGCGTGGCGGACCATGGGTTTCCGAACGCCGCGTTGTTGGTGGGTTCAAAAGCGGTTGTCGGCGCGCGGCGCAGCTGCCACGATCGCGTCTTGTGAACGCCGCCCAGTCGATTTTCCCTCCCGAGTGCATCGAGGTCGAAGAACTCTGTTTGCGCCGCCCGATCATGGCGGATGCTGAACTCTTCCACGATGCGGTCATCGCCGGCTACACCGACCTGCACCCGTGGCTGCCGTGGTGTGTCAAGCCGCTCAAGCTCGAGGAGCGTCGGGGTTTCATCGAACGCGCCGCAGCCAAGTGGGATGCGCAAACGGCGTTTCACTGGTTCGTCTTCGATGCCGGTGCTGGGTTCCTCGGTGTCGTCTCGCTAATGGACGGCATAGGCGCAGGCGGACTGGAGATCGGGTACTGGCTGAGCACACAGGCAACCGGCCGGGGCGTCATGTCCCGGTGCGTGGCACGCGTAACCGAACTGGCGCTGGCGTTGCCGGGCATCGGGCGCGTGGAGATTCGGTGCGATGCCGCCAATGCGCGCAGCAGCGCCGTGCCGCGCCGCCTCGGCTACCGCCTGGTCAGGCAGGTAAACACCGAGCCGTCCGCGCCGGGGGAATGCGGTCTTGAGGAGCACTGGGTCTTCCCATGACCAGACGGCCGTGAATCAGTCATAGACGTCGGCGAGTGTGCCGCCGCAGGGCCTGCGGCGCGGCGTTCACCCGGTTCCCGATCCTCGCGCCCTCGCGGCGGCCGGAGAGTGTATGCCGACCGAGCGATGGGCGCCGGATTCCGTGCGACTTGAGCCGTCACCGCGTCGGCCCCCTCCAGGGGGCGGGAGCGTCCTGATCGATCGAGAGGGAAATCATCGCGCGCCCGAGAAGCCCGCCAAGTACAAGGGCCTCGCCTACGTGGTACGCGACTGGCGCCTGCTGGTGTTCCGGCACACCGGCTACTCCTACGAGGTCGGGACCCAGGTTCCGGCCGGCAGCGTCCGCGCCGGGAAGTCGCCGGAGGACGCGGCGCTGCGAGGCCCGAAAGGAGACTGGCCTCACCCAGTTCAAGATCGTGAACCAGTTCAAGATCGCGACGAAGCTCGGTGAGATCGAGTACGTCATCTCGCCCCACCGTTTCGAGATCCAGCACCGCCACGTCTTCCACCTCGAACTGCTCGAAGTCGCACCGGAGCGGTGGACCAGCCAGGAAAACCACGACGGCCGGGCGAGCCGACCCATTTCGAGTGCTTCTGGATTCCGCTGGAGGCCGCGCACATCCTCCAGTGCGGGCAAGGAGCCCCGCTCGGGCGCCTATATGAGGGCTGACAGGCGGGGGCCGGGTGAAAACGAGGCACGCCGCTGGTGTGCACACCATCCGGCCACGAGGACGACAGGATCCCGTAGCCCAGCAGCCAGCGGTGGGCCGACGGCCGCCGGTCCGCTGCACGCGCCGCGCGTTGAGTTGAGCAGCGTCTTGGCAAGCGCGCGGTAGCACGTCGAATGCGCTGCGCCCCATGTCGGGCGGAGGTCGAGACCGAGTCGATGCAGACCTCGCCGCTTCTGACGCACCGGTAGCAGGTCTGAGCGCCGCGCCCAGCGAGGACGCCCACCGCTGTATCGACCTCCGGATGAGGCGGCATGCCTCATCACTGGTCTCGGAGCGACCCGGGCCCAGCGCGACTCACCTCCAAATCATGCAGGGCGCGGCCCGCCGTTACAGTAGGCGACCGATCCCGGCGTAGCCGCTGTAGCGTTCGGGGTGCTCGACCGGCGCCTCGCCCGGGTCTGGGCGCCACAGCGGCAGGAACACCACACCCGGCTCAACGAGCTCGAACCCGTCGAGCAGCGCCTGCACCTGCGCACGCGTGCGGGCGTGGATCGGGGTGGTCGAGCGCCGGTAGATCTCCTCGTGGTCACGCATCACCTCCCCGACGCCGTCGGCTGTCGCATGGCTGAGCGCGAGGTGACTGCCCGGGGCCATCGCCGCACGGTACCGGCCGATCAGCCCGACCGGGTCGTCGGCGTCCGGGACGAAGTGCAGCAACGCGACCATCATCACGGCCACCGGCTTCGACAGGTCGAGCAGCGCCCCGGTCTCCGGGGCGGCGAGCACGGAGTCAACGTCGCGCGCATCCGCGTGCACGACCGCCGCACCGCCGACCCCTTGCAGCAGGATCCTGCTGTGCGCCACCGCCACCGGGTCCATGTCCACGTACACCACGCGACACGACGGATCCGCGGCCGCTGCCACCTCGTGCACGTTCCCGACGGTCGGAATGCCCGAGCCAAGGTCTAGGAACTGCGTGATACCCGCCCCGACCAGGTAGGCCACCGCGCGCTGCAGGAACGCCCGGTTCGCGCGCATCACCATCGGCAGATCCGGCCAATGGCTCACCGCCAGCTTGGCCAACTCCCGATCAGCCGCAAAATTATGCGAACCACCGAGATAATAATCATACATCCTCGCGGCGGACGGGCGCTCGATCTCCACCTCGTCGGGCGCCCACGCGGGTCGCTGCAACATCGTAAACCCTTTCCTACCCGGCATCCTCGACCGCCGGATCCGGCCAGCCAGCGGAAGGCCGCACGGCCGGCGGCGAGAGCGCCACAAGCGCCGCCTCGACAGGTGGATGACGTATACGGGATCTTAGACGAGCCCCCAGGCACGGCGCGAGTGCGGCCTGTTGCCGAATGCGTTCGGCCCCCGATGTGAGGGCGCGCATCCGGAGGACCGCGGACCGGGCGTCTTCTAGGACGTCGAGGTGCCGAGCGGGTCGCAGTTGTTGTCGACCGTGTCCGCGTCGGTCTGGAAGGTGTTCAGTTCGGCGTCGAAGGCGGCCGGAGCGGGTTTGCTCATGTGCGGGTTCGCCTTGATGTAGGCGACGATGGCGTTCAGGTCGCGTGCGACGGCCTGGATCTCGGTCTTGTACTGCCCGGCCGGGGTGGATGCCGCGAGGGCGTCGAACTTCGGCTGGTAGGTCTCGAAGACCGCGGCGCCGGTCGCCTCGTCCGTGATCGTGTTCATCGCGCTGATCAATGGCTGCTCGATGGCGAGGAAGGCCGGACAGACCGCGTTCGTGGTCAGAAGATCGGCGGTGTCCTCTCCAGCGGAGGTGGCCGACGCGGCCACCGTGGCGGTCGGCTGCGCGGAGGCGCCAGGCGAGGTACGCACGGTGCTGGCGGCCTGGACCGTGGTTCCGGGTCCGCCGTGCTGGGTGGCGAGGTAGATGCCCAGCCCGCCGCCGATCACCGCGACCGCGACCACGCTACTGATGATCGCCACGCGCTTGCTCGAGGCATCCGGCGCCGTCGCGGGCGCGTACGGCTGCTGCGGATGCGGGTCGGAGGGCAGTTGCGGCTGGCCGAAGTACCCCGGCGGCTGCGTGGGGGGCGCCGGTTGCCCGGCGGCAGGCGGTTGACCCTGCTGGTAAGGCTGCTGACTGTACCCGCCCTGCTGCGGCGGCTGCCGCCACTGCTCAGACATGCCAATCCCCCGGCCCTCGACCCGTACGCTCACTCGACGTGCGTCGATACACTACCGTACGCACGTGTCGCATCGACGCAATCCGTCCCACGCGGCACCCTCGTGGTGACCGGTGGCATCCGCTCACGGCGCCTGCGCCACCAGCCCTCGTTTCGCTAGCACGGCGCTCTTCGCCTTCACCGGCGCCCAGCGCACTGACCTGGTCGCCGCGGACGCACGTCGACGCCTCATGCGGGAACTGAGGTGCTGCGGCTGGCATCGAGCACAAGACCTGGCCGGCTGGTGGGCATGGCGATCTCAGAACGGCGTGAGCGCAGCGTCTTCGGGCAGGATCCCGGTCTCGCCGATGCGCTCGATCGCCTCCCGGATCCGGGCCTCGCCGCGTTCGCCGCGGATCCCGATCGTTGTGCGGTACCCGTCCCTGTCCTCGTGGCGGTAGCGGTCGCGGTCCTCAAGGCCGTCCTGGGCGCGGTAGAGCGCTCCTATGGCGAGTTCCTTCCTGCGCCGATGCTCAGGGCCGGTGAGCTTGCGCAGCGGATGGATGGACAGATAGCGCCAGCCTCCGCGGGGTCCAGAGGGTTCTGGGATAGGGAAGCCAGGGCCGAGGATCTCGGCGAGGTCGGGGATCGGTTCGGGCTCGGTGAGGTTGGGTCCGCGCTGGCTGCTGATGACGCGATCGCGTCCTTCGCGCGCCCATGGCGCGATGGCCTCGACGTGCGCGCCCGCCGCGACCATGAGCCTGATCGCCCGCTGCTCCCCTGGCATCAGGCCGTGGGGCGCAGCGCCGAGCATGATGCCGGCGGTCTCGGCCAGGATGTCGATACGCCCTTCGGCTACAGCCCGCAGTTCGGCGACCGCCTCCTCGTCGCTCACGGTCTGCCCCGGGGGGAACTTACGCGCAGCGGAGTAGAGAGCAATGCCGATCATGGTCTCGTGGTCGAGCGGACGGTACGACACACCTCATTAGAACTGATGTTCTAAATCAATGCAAGGTCGGCGCGTACCGGGGTTGCCGGCCACCTTCGCGCGGCTGTTCGTGCCGGGGCGGCGCGCTGTCTTCGGTGACGGCGCCACGCCGCGCGCGAGCGCAGGGCCCGCGGCAGCGGCAGCCGCGCTAGTCCTCCTCGTAGCCGGGGTGCTCGATAATCCAGGCGCCGGTCCCGTCGCGGGAAACGTACTCGTAGAGCGGCGCTTCGCCCTTCGGGAAGCGGGGGCCGGTGTATCCGGCCTCTTCCAGGGTTCTGGGCCACCAGCCCTCGGGGTCGGTGTAGACCTCGGGATCGGCGCGCACCGCGTCAAGGATGAAGGTGTCGAGCAGTCGCTCGTACGCGGGCGGGTCGTTCTCGACGGCGTGGCGCGGGCCGTCGAAGGCGCACCATGCCTCGAGCACCGCTTGAAGCGCGGGGACGCAGGTGTTGATGCGTTTGGCGAATTCGGCCGGCCCGTCCTGCCGGCCGTAGCGCATCCAGACCGAACCGTCGCCAAGACTCAGCCAGTAGCTGTTGTTGAACCCGTCCCATACCTGCGCGAGGAATGCCGCCGGCCCGCAGCCGGGCAGATCGGCGACCTCGAGTTCGCGGGCTGGAACCCGGGTGAAGTGCTGGTAGGCGTTATCCGGCAGTCCGCGCCTGGTCAGCGCCGTGACCGCACCGTCGGGGGCTGCGATGCGGGCGAGCGCATCGGCGTCGAAAGGCTGCCATTCGGGAAGCTCGTGCGGAATGGAGATGACGCCGATCTGGCCCATCCGTCCTCCTTCGCCCGGTGTGCCAGCCCGTGTGCCGGGTGTTTTCGCGTATTGTTTCACTCGTCGTATCTGCGTGTGACGTGCGCGGTGAGTTCCGCGGTGGCGAGCATGCGCGTGACGATCGGGGGGGAGGTCTTGGAGACCGTGGTAGACGACGTCCATGGGCGAGACCTCGTACTCGCCTGCGTCGTAGCCGCGGGTCACCAGCATGTAGTTCGGGCCGCGCGCGTCGTGACGCAGCCGCCAGGTCGCACCATACTTGCGGATGAGCACGTCGGCGATGAACGCGGCCAGCATGCTGTGCAGGTAGAGCCAGTCGTCCTGGTCGAATCCGTCGTAGTCCTGATCCGCGACGAGCCGGTTGAGATGGGGCAGCAACGCCAGCGGGTCGGCGTCGACGTCCGCCTCTGGGACCTCGAGAGCCTCCATCAGACTGGCGAGCGCCTCCTGCCGTCCGCGTTCCCAGATTTCCAGGTCGGTCGCAGGTTGCGTCACGACGAAGCCTCCGATCAGAGCACCGGCGCACTCCATCTCCTCTCGAAATACGGAGTCTGAATCCGCGCAGCGAAGGAACATCATCTGGTCGCCGAAGGCACGCTACCAGGCTGCTAGGCTCAGCCGAATGGCACACGGGGAAGCGGCTGAAAGCACGGTAGAGCGGGCGTCGTACTCGCAGTTCCATCTGCTGGTTCCGTCTGCGAACGCTGATGCGGTTGCCGCTCTGCTGGCTGCGCGGGGGCATCGGTGGGTGATCGTCGTGGACGACGGCGTCGAGTCGCTGTGCGTGAATCCGGCCTCGTCCGTACGCGGTGTGGGCGGCCGGTGGCAGGACTGCGAGACGGCGGCCGTCGAGACGATCGCGCGGGAGCACGGCGGGTATCTCGGCAGCGGCATCGAAGGCAGCGACGGCAGTCCCGAGCGCCACTTCCTGCGCGAAGGCCGGGCTGCGACGATCGAACTCGAGGCCGAAACCGCGTTGCGACGGCGGCAGGAGGCGATCGCGGCCTTCCCCGTCCAGCAGCCGGAGCCGCCCGGTGCGGACCCTTTCGAGGAGAGCACGGACCTGCGCGGCGACGATGACTTCCTCGCCGTACTCAGAGACGTCTCCGCGCGCATTCACGGCGACCCGGAGGCCGCTTTCGATCTCGCCGCCCCGCAGGGTCCCGGGGGCGGATGGCTGCCGGAATCGCCGCAGGAGTACGTCAGCGAGCTGTTTAACGCCGTGATGCACCAGGATTCGTGCTATCCGCACACCGCCGAGGCGGTGCCATTGGTCGCCGCGCTCGCCACGGAGGAACGGTTCTCCGTCTCGGTCCGGGCGCAGTTCTACGGGATGCTGTGGGCGGGAGGGTCGAACGCCGATCGGCTGATCGCTTACTTCGCGGACAAGTTCGTCGCCGACGGCGTGGGCTTCGAGGTGCCGGACGGGCCGCGCCTGACCCGCGATGCGGTCCAAGCCGTCGTCGGCGAGTTGTTCGGGCGTTGGGGGCGCGAACCGGGGGCGATCCGGAAGATGCTCGCCGGGTTGGCCGCGACGTTCCCCGCCGAGGCGGAAGCGGCCGGGATCATTCTGGGCTTGACCGAGTTCGCCGAGCGGTGGGCCGGAACCTACCGCGGTGCGGCGCTGCGCCTGGCGCTGGCCGCGGCGCGTGCGGACGACGCCGATACCCTCGAGCAGCTCGCCGAGATCCAGGCCTGGCACTGGCAGGGCCCGCTGGCCGGCGGAAGTCCGCTCGCCCCCGCACGGGCCCGCGCGCTCTACCTGCTCGACGAGATACTCGACGCGGACTAGCGCCCTCGCAGCGCGCGTCCCCGAAAGCCCGGCAGAAGACTGCCTGCCGGTTCCTCCGTGGCGACGATGTCGGTGAGGACATGGCGGATGGGCGCGCAGGCCTCCCGGACCCGGTGCTAGATGTGTTCGAGCCGATCCTGCCAGGAGGTGTTCCGGCTCGGGGCGAACGGGCCGAACAGTCCGCCGTATTCACCTGTCGCATCGGAGAAGACGAACCCGGAACCCGCACTCGCCACGGCGGCGTGCAGCCGGGTGACCAGGAGCGGGACGGGCGTGCGCGCGCGGCCGAGAAGTTCGGCGGCGCGGGTCTGATCAGCGTCCGCGTCGGGATGGTTCGCCAGCAGGTCGCTTCGCAGCAGCGTGGCAACCTGCTGCATCGTCTCGAGATCGCCATTGTCGGAGTAGCCCAGGCAGTCGCGCCAGTAGGGCAGGCCGCTCATGAGGTCGACCGCCTCCGCGAAACCGCGGGCGATGATGCCGGCTTCCCCTTCTGAGCTCGCGTAGAGGACCGGCCGCTCGGATGCGTCTGCCCCGCACAGGTAGAACGCCCCGCCGGTACCGTCCCCGGCGATGGCCTCGAGTACGGTGCCTGACGCGACTCGGGGATCATCGCCGTAGTCGCTGCCCGCAATATCGAATTCGGGATACTCCGCGAAGAACAGTGCGAGTTCCGTGTTCCCGCGGATTCGCCGGAGCAGGTCAGCGTCGCCGGGCATGCTCGGAACCCTAGCAGCGGGCTCGATCGAGCCGCGAGCGCCCCGCATGGCGGCGTCGGGCCAGGCCCGCGACGATTCATCGCGGATGGGCACCTGTCGGCACGTGGAGCCGACGG
This sequence comes from Actinospica sp., assembly GCA_035493475.1. Classification (GTDB taxonomy): domain Bacteria; phylum Actinomycetota; class Actinomycetes; order Streptomycetales; family Catenulisporaceae; genus Actinospica. The sequence goes on along the minus strand of DATJIF010000047.1, from coordinate 22,664 downwards.
CCTCGACCGCCGGACGCAAGCAGCCAGCGTGAACCAGGGTATTGAAATGCTGGCCGTATCGCCCCGGGAATCTCGCTGCACCATCATCGCGGCCTTGCCTATCCGGCTGCGGTGTCCGGTTCAGTAGCGTTCGAAGGTGGCGCCGCGGTGGGGGAACTTCTTGGGGAAGACGCTGATGCGCGTGCGGCCGGTCAATACCTCTGCCAGGAACTGGGTGATGCCGCCGGTGAAGGTGGACCATTCGGGGTCGCGTGAGTCGCTGATGGCGAGGGTCCAGCCGTCTGGGTTGTTCGGGTCGTGCAGGTGCCAGTAGATGACGTCGCCGTTGTCGGTCAGGCCCGCGGGCAACAGTTCCGCCGGTTCGCTCAACCGGTAGGGGACGTCTTCGGGGAAGTCTTCCTGGATGCTGCGCAGGGCCTCGAGGTCGATGCGCTGGCGGTGGGCGAGGTCGTGGTCCGGGTTGGGCGAGTCGGGCTGGTAGAGGTGGATGAAGTCGCCGAAGCAGCCGTCTCCGTACAGGGCGACGACATCCTTGTAGTCGTCCGGCAGCCGCACCCCGATCGCTTGCTCTACCGCGTCCCAGTCCACGGCCTGGCTCTGTTGCTCGGCCGCGGGTGGGGGGACGACGGCGGTCAGGTCGCTGATGGCCATCAGGGTTTCCTGTTCAGGATCGTGACGTGCAGGTGGAAGCCGCCGGAGCCGTGGGCTTCGAGGGTGACGGCGCGCGGTATCAACTGGGTGCCAGTGTAGTGAGGGGTGGCGGTGTATTCGACGGTTTCGCCCCCCTTCTCGACGGCCAGGCGCACCTGTCTTTCGAATTTGCTCATAATGGGGGTGTTGACGGGGTTCTGGTAGAGGGTGACGAGGTTCTTGCCTTCGTCGCCCGAGCCGCCGAGTTGCTTGCCGAGCAGGTGACCGCGAGCGTGGTCGCCGTTAGGCATGCCGCCGGCGAAGCCGGGCGGGCGGATGTCGGGATCGGCCTTGGTGCCCTTTCCGATCATATCTTTTTCGATGGTGGCGCTGATTCCGGTGGGTCGCCCGAGATTGTCGTAGTTACCGAACTTGACGCGTCCGCCCCAGGTGGGGTCCTCGGTGACGCAGTCTTGCAGGCCGAGGGGGTCGGAGTAGACGTACGGGTTGGTGACGTAGGTGCGGGGGTTGGGGGCGGCGGCCAGGCCGAGGGGGTCGGTGCTCAGGTAGGCCGCGGTCTCGGGGTCGTAGTAGCGGTTGAGGTTGTACCACAGGCCGGTTTCGGTGTCGTGGTACTGGCCGGGGAAGCCGAGCGGGCATTCGGTGGTGGCATCCGGCGCGGTGACGGTCTTGCCCCAGACCGACCGCGTGGTATGCCAGGCGATCGTCCCGTCGGGGGCGACCAGTTCGCTGGGGGCTCCAGTCAGGTCGGTGACGATGGCGTGGAACTCGGCGTCGATTTCGCCGTCGGTGGCGGTATCGACCCAGCACCTGCGGGTCTGCGCGGCGGGGATGAAGCTTTGCGGCAGGTAGTCCCAGCTCAGGTCGGTGCGCTGCCCGTCGGCGGTGGTGCGCTGTTCCTCGGCCAGGTGGGCGCCGTCCCACGTGAACACGCTGGCCGCGCGCGAGGCGCCGGAGGAGTCGAGGCTGTCCTTGGCGATGCGGCGCCCCAGCGGATCGTAGGCGTAGCGCCACGTGGACCCGTCGGGGTCGGTGACCTGGACCAGTTGGTCATCGGCGTTCCAGGCGTAGCGCCAGGTTCTGCTCTGCCCGGACAGGGTGCGGCGGGACTGGCCGATCACGCGTCCGGCGTCGTCGTAGCTGTAGCTGACCCGTCCGGCGCGGGCGGTGCGGGTGCCGTGGTTCTCGCGCTCGCCGTCCGCGTCGGACTGCGCGAGGCCGGTCCCGGTGTGGGCGAGGTTGCCGAGGGTGTCGTAGGCGTAGGACTCGGTCCACCCGCTCGCGGTGACGCTCGATATTCGCCCGGTGGCATCCAGCGTGAGGGTGCGCGGGCCGGAGAGGGTGTCGTGGATATCGGTCGGCATCCCGTCGGCGCGGTAGCTGTAGGTGCGGGTCTGCACGGCGCGCCAGCCGCCCGCGCCGGCGTCCGAGGCGGCGGGCTGCTCGTAAGCCCAGATGCCCTGCCCGGCAAGGCGCCCGAACTCGTCGAAGCTCTGGGTGAGCGAGGCCGCGGGGCCCAGTGTCCGGGTTGTCTCGCGCCCGGCCTGATCGTAGGTGAACGCGAGCTGCCCGGCGGGGCCGGTGAGCGTAGTGGGTTGGCCGAGGGCGTCGAAGGCCCACTCGGAGAGCACCGCGCCCGGGGTGCGGCGGCTGATCCGGTTGCCCGCCGCATCGTACGTGCTGGTGACGGTGCGGCCGTTGACGGTCTCGGTCAGGATGCGCCCGAGCGCGTCGCGGCTGTAGGACAGTTCGCTGCCCGGCCCGTGCGCGGCCGTGAGCCGTCCGGCCGCGTCGTAGCTGTAGGTGTAGACGGCGGGCCCGGACTGGCGTCGGACCACGCGCCCGAGCAAATCGCGTTCATAGCTGATGGTCTGTCCGGCGGCGTTGGTGCGGGTGAGCAGTTGGCCGGCGGCGTCGTGGGTGTAAGTGAGCCGCGCGCCGTCGAAGTCGGTTTCGGCGGTCAACTGCCCGGCCGGGTCGTACTCGTAGCACCATCGTGATCCGGCGGGGTTGGTGACCGTGGTCAGCCGTAGTTGCGCGTCGTAGCCGAACTCGTAGCTGGTGCCGTCCGGTTCGGCGCGGCGCACCGCGGTGTCGAACGCCCCGTATTCGTACCGGGTGCGCGCGCCGGTCGGCGAGGTGTGGGAGAGCAGGTTGCCTTCCGCGTCGTACTCCCAGGCCTCGGCCGTGCCGTCCGGGTAGGTGCGTGAGAGCAGGTCGCCTTCGGTGCTCCAGGCCAGTTTGATGACAGCGCCGAGCGGGTCGACGAGCTCGGTGATCCGGCCGAACATGTCGCGGCGCAGCCGTGCCACGGCGCCGTTCGGGTAGGTGACCTCGACCGGCAACCCGGCCGCGTCGGACTCGATCCGGGTATCCGCGCCGAGTGCGTCGATCAGTTCCCGAAGCTCTCCGTGCTGGCCGCGCGTCATGCGCACCACCGCCCCGGCCGGGTCGGTGACCGCGCTCGGCAGCCCGCGCTCGTCGTAGGCGTAGCTCCACGTGGCCGCATCCGGCCCTGTCACCGTCAGCGGGTTGCGGTCCTCGGTGTAGGTCAGCGTCAGGGTGCTGCCGTCCGCGCGTTCGAACCCGACCGCATCGCCGAACGCGTTGCGGGTGATCCGCGTGGTGCGCCCGAGCGCGTCGGTGTTCCTCACCACGTGCCCGAACTCGTCCCGCTCGGTGTGCGTCTCGCGGCCGAGCGGGTCGGTGACCTTGACCGTCTGCCCCTGCTCGTTCCAGTGGTAGACCGTCGCGTGCCCGAGGGCGTCGATGACCGTCGTGCTGCGCGCCGCCAGGTCGTAGTCGAGCGTGACGTTGAGGTATCCGCCGTCGCCCTCAGCGCGCTCGGCCCGGCCGTCCGCGCGGTAGAAGTAGCGGTAGGAGTAGCCGTTGCGGTCGGTCCACTGCGTGATCCGATCCGCCGCGTCGTACGCCAGGGTCAGTGCCTTGCGTGAGGTGTTGACGACACCGACCAGGCGCCCGGCCAGGTCGTAGCGGAACTCGCGTATCAGCACGCCGGCTCCGCCGGCGGGATCGGCCAGCTTGATCGCGCTTACCCGGATGCCGCCGCGGGTCTCGGCGCAGGCGATCTCCAGGTGGTAGCCGCCGCAATGGTAGACGTCCGTCGGCACGCCGTCGGCGTCGTAGACGAAGGTGATCCGGTTTCCGGCCCGGTCGGTGACCGCGGCGATCGGGCGGCGTATGTCGGGCGTAGGTCCGGGGTGGAAGGCCAGGGCGCAGCCGAGATCGTCCTGCCGCACGGTGATCACGTCGTCGGTGCGGTTCCACGTCAGCGGCCAGCGCGGCCCATGCGAGGGCATCACCTGCTGGCCGTGCACCGTCGGGACCGGATAGTGCAGCACCCGCCCGTCCGCCAGAGCCACGTGGATCCCGTCCGCGTCGATCTCCACGCGCTGATCGAGCGTGGAGGCCCACGTCGCACCGAATAGCCGCCCGTGCCGGTAGGCCGAGCCGTGGCGGCGCTCGAGCACCAGCGGGATCGTGCCCGCCAGCGACAGGTCCCGGTGGACCAGGAACATCTCGCCGGTGACCACGTCGATCGGGTCGTCGGTGGCGCCGCCCTCGCCGTCCAGGTGGGCGTCTTCCTGCGCTTCCTGCTCGGTATCGTGGGCGAGGTTCTTGGTGTCCTGCTCGGCCTGTGTGGTCACCTGGTTCTTGACCGTGTCCGCGCTTCGGGTGGCATCCTTGCCGAGCGTCGACGCGGCGCGCTCGGCATCCTGCGCCCCGGTCTCGACGCCGTAGGTGAAACCGCGCTTCGCGTCCGCCTCCACGCCGCGGTAGCGGCCTGCGGCGGCCTTGAGTTCGGTGCCGATGCCCTTGTAGTGCTCGATGATCGACTTGCCGGCCTTCTCCCCTCCTTCGGCCATGTCGTCCGCGGCGGTTTTGACGATCTTCCCCAGGTCGCTCACGAGGTGAAGTCCAATCCGCGCAGGTTCGAGGTGAAGTCGGCCACGTGCCCGGAGACGGTCTCCGCGTGGGCCTGCATCACCTCGCCGTGCGATTCGACATGTCCCATGTCGACCTCGAAGCTCGGCCCCGCCACTGCGCTGCCCCCGCCCTCGAGCACCAGGCCCTGCACCAGGTTCTCTATCTTGCCCATCAGCGGCTGAAGCGCCGCGTTGGCGATCTCGCCGATCAGCTGCTGCTCGATCTGCTGCTCGGCGAACTCCATCAGCTTCGTCGCTCCCTCCTCGATCAGCGGCATCGCAGCCTCTGACGCCCCGAAGGTGACGAAGGCCGCGGCCTGGTCGGCGGCGAACGCCAACGCCATGCCCGTCAGCTCGCCGATGCACGCCCATTTCTGCGCCACGATGAAATCCGCGCCGACATCCAGTGCCGTGGCCAGGACGCCGCAGCCCTCGACCAGTTCGTTCACGTGCGTGGTGGACCTGCTCCCCCACATCTGCATCAGAGCCTCGTACGCAGCACCCTGATATCCGGAGCCCAAGGCTTTGAGGGTCGCGGTGGCATCGCCGTGCGCGTTCTCGATGTCCGAGCCGAATTGGCGCACATGCGAAGCGAAATCGCGAACTTTATCTTCATTAATGTTGAGCCACGGAACGCCGATGAAGTTCAAGAATTGCGCGACGACGCTCGGCAACTCGATCGCCACAGGCCACCACCCGCCCCTCCGTGCTCCGCACCCACCCGACGGTCCGCGACGCCCCCATCGCCGACCGTACCGACTCGACGGCGTGAGGTTACCAGCGCGCATAGAGCGCGGCAATGCGATACACGGGCCCGAGGCACGGCACTACAGCCCGCAATGCCTCCTCGCCGGGCGCAGGGCGGCGGAGTACGCGTATTCCGGCTGTTCTGCCGCAGAACAAGAGCCGCCGGACCTTGTAGCGACGACGTAGGCCACACGACGCTGACAACGTGAACCTAGCTGTCAACCATCATGACAATTCCCTGAGTTGCCGATATGCGCCTTGCGCAGTTCTTCCCCGGTGTTGGAACACTGGCGTTGCTCGTGCATTGTCTTCGGGTGCCGCCGGGCGATGCGCGGAACGCGCGAAGGCGTACACGACATCGGCGCGAACCTGCTCAACGGCATGATCAGGAGCGACGCCTTCTACGAACCAAGCCCTCCGTGTTCACGCTGAGCCGCCGAGCGCGCCTCGCGCAGGAACCCAGATCTGCTCGAACTCGGCCTCCGTGATCTCCTCGGCTCCAGGAGCATCACGCCAGCCATCGAGAACGGTCTCGGCGAGCACACCGAACTGCAGCTCATACCGCCGCATCGCCGCCAGGTCACCGCCGTCGCGGATACGCACCACCTCGTCCAAGGACGCCGCGGTCAGCGCGGTACCGTCCGAACCACGCAGATCAACCTGGCGCGTGGCCCATCCGTCGCCGCCGTCTTCGAAATACTGCCAGACATCGTCGTCTTCGAAGTAGGTCCGGAACCATCTCGCCACGCGGCCATGCTCGCGCATCCCCGCACAATGATCCAGTCCCTCTACCGCGACGAAGACCATTGCGGCAGCACCGGGCATGCGACGATAGCGCCCGCCACCCCACACAGCCCGACACCCGCGTGAAGGCGTCACAATGCGTATCGACGGCGACCGGCTCTACTACGAGACGCCCGGATGGAGCCCGTACGACCTTGGTGCTCTCGGGCGCGCCAAGGTTCCGCGGACGGCGGCCACGGTGTTGGGCGGGCGCGGGCTGCCGCACAACGCGTACGAGATCTTCATCCGCGATCAGACGCGGGAACTCAGCGTCGCCGAGCTTCCCGGCTGCGGACCGGCGGCCTTCCTCGCCGACTACACCGACCAGGACAACAGCTACTGGGTCAGCCTGTCCGACGGATCGATCTGGATGCGCTGGGGCGCCCCCGGTCATCCGGCCCACGAGGCCGCGCGGATCAACACGACGGTCGGCGGGCTGCAATCCGTCCTCGCCGCCTGGTGCGACCTGAAAGCCTGCGGCCTCGACGAGAACGACGGCGAGGACTACGAGCAGGCCGTCGCCGCGGCCGTGGTCCGCGCCGTGGGCGGCGATGCCGACGCCTTCGCCGACGATGAGGGCTGGTGGCCCAGCTTCTTCCTCGAACTCGAATTCACCCTGCCCCGCATGCCCGCAGGCGACGCTCACCTTTTGCCAGCTCGTGCACCAGGACGAATCCGGGCAATGGGTGCTCGATCACCCCGGGTTTGAGGAGGAGGACGCGGATTGATCCACCGGCGCGCTACCCGAGCGCGATCCGGCGCTCGGAGTCACGGCGCCGGTCGTTCTCGGCGCGAGCCGCTAGGCTGACTCTTCCGTGCGGGCCCGCGATCACGGGAGAACGAGATGGGCCGTCGGGTAGAAGGGGAGCTCACGCGTGTCCACCACCATCGACGGGCCACGTCCGGAGGGCCAGTCGGCCAGTCTGCGCCGTGCGGAGCTCGGGGCGTTGCTGGCGTATGTCACCGAGCCGAGGTACCCCCTGCTGTATCGGGCGATCATGGACGTGTTCCTGGCCGCGGCGGCCGCCTACGACTCCCAGCTGCGCCCTGGCGAGGTGCACGCGAGGCTGGTGGCCGGAGGCTGGAGTTATCCGATCACGGTCAAGGACATCGAGGCGCGGCTCGGGTCGCTGTTCGAGTGGGGGAACCTGACCCGGTACCTCGATGACGACGCGACCACGACCCTCGAGTCCTACGAGCGCAACGAGTTCGTCTACGACCTGACCCCGTCCGGCGAGGTTGTGCACGAGGCGATCGTCGGGCTGGACGAGGACCTGCGGAAGGTCGGCGGCCTGCAGACCGTTCTGCTGCGCCAGATCCTGGAGGTCCTCGAGACCCTCGTGGCTTTGCTGGGCGATGCCGCGTTCGACGGGGAGGCCCTCTACACGCGCATCGAGGAGCTGCGCACCGTGTTCAAGGCGATGACCGGCAACGCCGCGCTGTTCATGGCGCAGGTCAACCGGATGCTGGCGGTGCCCAGGCTCGAGGCGCGCCAGTTCGTGGAGTTCAAGCGCGACACCGTCGGCTACCTCGCCGGGTTCATCGCCGATCTCGACGAGCTCGCCCCGGAGATCCGCGCGAGCACCGAGAAGATCGCGATCCTCGATCCCGCCGTGTGCCGCACCGGCCTGCGGGCCGCGTTCCGGGCCTCCGGCCAGCGCTCGGTCGACGGGCGCGACGCGGAGCACGAATGGATCGAGGCCGCCGGACGCCAACTCGCGGCGGTCGTGGCCTGGTTCGCCGACGAGCCGGGCGCCGCCACCGGGGTCAGCGTGCTGGCCGAGCGCACTAGGCAGGCGGTGCTCGGGATCCTGCGCGCGGCCGAGCGGATCGCGGAGGCCGGCAACCTGCCCTCCGCGCGCACCGGCGATCTACTGGCTCTGGCGCGGATGTTCGAGGACGCCGACGGTGACGAGATCCATGCGCTGTGGAAGGGCGCGTTCGGGCTCACCGCGGCGGTGCACCTGCACGACCGGCACCCGGAGGTCGAGGCCTCGGCCGGGCTGCCCGCCGAAGCCGCGCCGCGGATCGAGATGAGCGTGCGGCTGCGCACCACGGAGACCGGCGAGACGGTGCGCAACGTCCCGAAGCTGCCGAACCACGCCGCGACGAGGGAACTACTCGCGGCCGCAACCCGCGCGGAACTGTCCGCCGTCGCCGAGGCCGCAGCGCGGCTGACCGCGCTCGGCCCGCGGAAGCTCTCCGACCTCGAAACGGTCCTCGACCGCTCCGCGCTCAAACTGCTCGCCCGCCTGATCTTCCGGGCCGAGCGCAACAAGCCGTCCTCCGACGGCTCCCGGCAGGCCGTGAGCGTCGACGGGCGGCTGCGCGTGCGCATCAGGGACCCGCAGCCGTTCGCCGCCGCCGTGGTGCGCGGCGAAGGCGGTTGCTGGACGCTGCCGGACTACCAGGTCGAGATCACCGCGACGCGCGCGGGAGGTGCTTGAGCGTGGCCGTCGATATCGCCACCATGGAACGCGACGCCCAGCGCGCCCTGGCCATCAAGGCGCTGCTGGCCCGGCCCTTGATCGGCCGCGGTGACGAGGCGTTCACCGCGATCGCGCTGCACGAAGACTGGATCCAGGAATGGTTTTCCACAACCTGTGGATGGATCCTGCATCCGGACGCGCGGCACGGGTTCTTCCGGTTGAAGAAGGTGACCGAGCCCGGGGATACGACCCGTCCGGCGCTGCGCGGCAACGGGTTTGACGCTCCGGCCTTCACTGCCCGCGGGTACGTCGTGCTGTGCCTGCTCGCTGCGGCACTCGGCGAGCACCCGCGCCCGCGCATCAGCCTCAAGGAGATCGCCGAGCGGGTGAGCGACGCGGCGATCCTGGCGAAGGTCGCCGCGTTCACCCCGGACTCCCACCGGACCGAGCGGCGCGCGCTGATCCAGGCGATCGGCCTGCTCGAGCGCCTGGAGGTGGTGCGCGAGCTCGACCGGCACGGCGAGGACTACGTCGCGGACAAGACGACCAATGTGCTCTACCGCATCGACGAGCGGCGCCTGGCCCTGCTGATCGCCGCACCCAGCCCGCCGACCCGGTCCGCCGACTGGCGGGAGATGGTCGCCGACCACCACAGCTTCGAGGACGCCGAAGCCGGCGAGCCGCGCGCGCTGCAGCACGCGATGCGCCGTCTGCTCGATGACGCCGTGTGCTACCTGGACGATCTCACTCCCGTGCAAGGCGATGCCCTGCACCGCAACCAGGCTACGGTCAAACGGCGACTGACCGAGGCAGGGCTCGAACTCGAGGTGCGCGCCGAGTACTGGGTCGCGCTCGATACCGAGGCGACCGGCAACCGGCGCACCTTCCCGCGCGACACGATCCCCGCCAACGCGGCGCTGCTGATCCTCGACCACCTCACCCGGGACGGCGACCGTCCCAGGGGGCTGACCGAGAAGGACGCGGTCGACTTCATCACCGGGTTGATGGACGCGCATCCGAAGTGGGCCAAGTCGCACCGGGCCGAGCCCGCGAAACTGACCGAGCAGGCGCTCACGCACCTGGTGAACCTCAACCTGGTCCGACGCACCGACTCGGTCATCACGGCGCGGCCAGCCGCACGGCGCTGGCGGGTGCGTCTGGAAGCCGAACCCGCCCCCGCCCCGGCCCCGGCCCCGGCCGACGCCCCGGGCGAGCAAGAACCGCTGTTCGCGGAGGAGGACTGATCATGGTCGAGCCAACGAGGCTGCCCGAGGACGTGCTGCGCGGCATGCCGATCCCGCTGAGGGGCCGCTGGCAGCCGATGCGCGCGGGCATCGTCGGGATCTTCCGGTACGACGCGCAGGTCTTCGCGTTCCACAACGGCAGGCTGCTGCTGCGCGGCAACAACGGCAACGGCAAGTCCATGGCCCTCGAGGTCCTGCTGCCGTACGTGCTGGATGCGGACCTGTCCCCCGAACGCCTCTCGACCTTCGGCGGCCGCAGCCGCGGGATGTACACGTGGCTGCTCGGACACGACAAGACCGAGGCCCGCGAGAGCGCGCGCGGCTACGTCTGGGTCGAGTTCGGCCGCATCGGCGAAGACGGGGCCGCACAGTACTTCACCGTCGGCGCCGGGCTGGAAGCCGCCCGGTCCAGCAAGGACGTCAAGGCCTGGTACTTCACCAGCGAGGCCCGCTTCGGCCTCGACCTGCCGGCGATGCGACCCGGGCAGCCCGCCCCGAAGCGCGACGAGCTCGAAGGGCAGCTCGCCCAGGCCGCCGCGAACGGCCTTGCCGGGGCGGTGCGCCGGCCCAAGGACCACCGCGACGAGTGCCGCAGGGTGCTCTACGGCGTGGATGCCTACACCTACGACGCGTTGCGCAAGGCCCTGCTCCAGCTGCGCAAGCCGAAACTCTCGGACCGGCTGTCCGAGCAGGCGCTCGGCGAGATCCTGCGCGCGGCGCTCGCGCCGCTCGACGATTCGGTGTTGCGCTCGATCGCCGAGGGCTACGAGAAGCTCGACGAGCACAACGCCGAGGTGGAAAAGCTCCGCGAGATCCGCTCCGCGCTCGGCAAACTCGAAGGCGCCTACACCCGGTACGCCAGGACCGAACTCGGCGAACGCGCCGCCCAGTACCTCCAGTTCGCCCAGGCCACAGCGAACGTCGCGGACACCGCGCGGCGACTGGCCGCGGACGCCCAGCGCCTGGAACTGCAGGCGCAGAAGGAATCCGGCGAACTGACGACCGCTCAGCATGAGATCACCCGGTTGCAGGGCGAGATCGAGGGTTTGAAGGCCAGCGAGGACTACAAGGAAGGCCAAGACCTCGAACCGCGCCGCAAGCAAACCGAGGCACTCGAAGAGCTCGCCCGCGAATTGCTCTCGGCAGCCGCGACAGCGCAGGACGAGGCGAATACCGCAGGGCAGCAGGCCGCTGATGCCGAGAAAGCGCACGGCACGGCGCTGGGCGAGGCACGGCAGGCGCGGGAGAAGGCGGCGCGGGCCGCTGCGGTCACCGCGCTGACCGGGGCCGCGCACCGCGATCTGGCCGAGCAGATCGACGCGGCGCAAGCCGAGGACGGCGGGTTCGACCACACGGTCCTCGATGCCCTGAGCACGGAAGTCGACGCCGCGGTGGACGCTGTGCGTGAACGGGCCGCGAACCTTCAGCGGCTGCATCGGCTCGCCGACGATGCCGCCGGGCAGGCCGCCGACCGTGAGCGCGAACTGAAGGCCGCGGGCGAGGCGGCCGAGGCGGTTTCCGGCACCCTGCAGGAGACCGCCGAGCAGATCGCCGGCCTGCAGAGCGATCTCGCGGTACGTACGACCGCGTGGGCCGGCACCTTAACCCAGCTCCTGCTCGGCGCCCAGCCCCCGGTGTTCGAACCCGAACACATCGAAACGCAGGCACCGGCGTGGGCACGCCGGGCCGGCGAACTGCGCCGCGGACAACTCCAGGGGGTCCAACCGCTCCTTACCACCGCCGAGACTCGGGTCCACCTGCTGACTGAGCAGACCACCGCGGCCACCGCGGCCGCTGAACGCTGCACGCAGACCGCTGCCGCAGCACACACCGCCCGCGAGAATGCCGAGGCGGCCCGCGCCCAGTGGCAGCGCCGGGTTGCTACGTGGCGCGGCACGCTCGTCGAGCTGATCGAGCCGGGCAGCGCCCCGCCGATCCCCGACGGCGACGCCGGACCTGAGCCGTGGCAGCGGTGGTGCGCCGAGGCGCGCACCGCACGCGAACGAGCGATTCGCATCGCACACAGCAAAGCCGTCAACGAGCACGCCGCGCTCGGGGCGCAGATCGCTCCGCTGCTGGAGAGGAAAGCCGCCGCCGAAACCGAGCTCGCCGAGCTTCACGTCGGAGGATCGACGCCTCCGCCGGCCCCGCACACCCGCGTCGACGGCCGCACCGACCGGGCCGGCGCGCCGTTCTACACGCTCACCGACTTTCGCGATGAGAACCTCAGCCCCGAGGCTGCCGCGAGCCTGGAGGCCGCGCTCGTCGCCAGTGGTCTGGCCGACGCCTGGGTCAGCCCCGGCGGTTCGCTCCAGCGCAGCGACGGCTCACTGCTGCTCGACACCCAGCTGACCCCCGGCCCACCCGTAGCCCGCTCGCTCGCCGACGCGCTGCGCGTCGACGCGCACGGCGCGACGCAGGCGAATATCGCGGACACGGTCGCCGAGGCGATCTTGGCCTCGATCCAGCTGGCCGACAGCGCACCGCAGGCACCTACCGACACCGCCCTGGTCGTCGGCTGGGACGGGACGTGGCGGGCCGGAGTGCTGCACGGCGCCTACCGGCAGCCGGTTGCGCGCCTGATCGGCACGGCCAGCCGCGAACGCGCCCGGCTCGCCCGCATCGCGGAACTCGAAAGCGAGATCGACCTGGCCGACCGGCACCTCGAGCCCCTGAACCGGCGCACCGAGCAACTTGAGCAGCAACGCCGCGATCTCGAGGCCGCAGCCGAGAAAGCCGTGGAGGAGCAGCAGAGCCTGCCGGACACGGAGGAGCTGGGTCGGGCCGAGAACCTCGTGCAGATCGCCGACGCCAACGCTGCGGCCGCGCTCGAGCCCGCCCATCCGGCCGCCATCGCCCTCGCGCGCGCCGCCACGGCGGCACTGCGCCAGGCCGAGCACATCACCCGTGCCTGCGACACCGGCCAGCGGCCCGAAACCGACCCCGACGACCAGTACGACGAAGACGAGAACGAGCCGCCCGAGCTGCCCGAGCCGGCCGAACGGCTCGGCGCGCTTACCGGTGCGATCACGCACGCGACCGAGGCGGCGCGGAGCCTTCGCTCACGCATCGAGGACGGCGCGAGAGCGCTTCAAGACCACGCGGACGCAGTGCAGCGCGAGCTCGACGCCCTCCCGAGCGACGAGTCTCTCACCGACGCCCACACCCGCCTGGCCCGAGCGCAAACCGAGCTCGCCGGAATCCGGCAAAGCATCATCACGCTGACGGCGACCCGCGATACCGCGCGCGAGCTCGCCCGCGAGCAGAACAAGATCCTCACCGCCGCCTTGACCGAAGCGGGCTTCACCACCCCCGACGCCCTCGCCGGCCTCGACGGCCAGATCAACACCTGGCACCGATCCTGCACCACCTACCTCAACCGCCTCGAGCGGGCAGAACAAACCCGCCTCACCTGCAAGGCGACACTCGAGCGCTCCGCCGATCTGACCGGGAAAGCCGGCGCGGCGAAGGATAAGGCGGCCGGACCGGAGCGCGAGGCCACCGCGGCGCGCACCGCGTACGCCACGATGCTCTCGAGGCTCGGGGCCAGCTTCGCCGCCATCGAAGAGCAGCTCGCCGATACCGAGGGCTCTCTGGCCACCACCAGCGAGCACGCCGAGACCCTCGCCGGCCAGCTGCACGAGACCAACCGGCAAGCCGCGGTCGCCGGGGAGAGGGCCGAGGCCGCCGATAACAGCCATCGCGAAATCCTCAAGCAGAACACCGAACGCGCGCAGCCGCTGCTGGACGCCTGCCGACACCACCTGCCCCACGCCGCCGGATGGTCCTCCCCCACCGACCAGGACCTGACCATCGCCAACGCCGAGACCATCGCCCGCTACATCGCAGGCCTCGCTGACACCGACAGCCCGACCACCGCCGAGTCCGCCGCGAACACCGTTCTGAAGGCCCGCCACGAAGCCGAAGCCGCCCTCGGCGGCCGCCTGGCCCTGATCGAGCACACCGTCGGCAAGATCCTGCTCATCGAGGTCAGACGCGGCGCGAGCATCCAGGCGCTCGCCGAGGCCTCCGCCGAGATCCGCGCCCAGCAGATCTCCCTGGACAACCTGATCAACACCGAGGAAGCCGAACTGCTGGAGAAGTTCCTGACCAGCGACGTGCGCAGGCAGGTCGTCACGCGCATCTCCGCAGCCCGCGCCCAGATCAAAACCATGAACTCCCTGATGGAAAAGCACGGCACCGCCTCCGGCGTCGAGATCCAGCTGCGCTGGATCCCCGACCGCAAGGCAGGCATCGGAGACGACGTCATCGACCTGCTCGACGCGGACTTCACCAGCGCCCCCTCGGCCCGCACCCGGCTCATGGCGTTCTTCGCCGGACGCATCGCCCTGATCCGCGCCCGCAACGACGGGCGCAGCTGGTACGAGCAGCTCGCCGAAATGCTTGACTACCGGCTCTGGTACCGGTTCAACGTCATGTTCCGGCACGGCAAGCAGGAAGACTGGGCGCAGATGTCCAGCACCGACCACAACGCGCTGTCCGGCGGCGAGAAATCCGTCGCCCTGCACCTGCCGCTGTTCGCCGCCGCGGCCGCCCACGCCCTGAACGCCACCGTCCGCGACACCCAGGACCCGAAACAGCCCGGCTGCCCCCGGCTGATCCTGCTCGACGAGGTCTTCGCCGGCGTCGACGAGGACAACCGCGGGAAACTCTTCAACCTCATCCGCGCCCTGGACATGGACCTGGTCGCCACCAGCGAATCGGAAACCGGCATGTACGCCGAACTCGACGGCATCGCCATCTACCACCTGATCACCCACCAGTCCATGCCCGGCACCCTGGCCGTGCGCAGCATCTGGGACGGCACCGACAGCCACGACCTGCTCGACGAAGACCTCGCCCGCGCATGACGGAGACCACCAGGCCCCTGCCCGAGCACCTGCTCGAGACCGCGTTCCCGCACACCACCTACGGCTGGCTGCGCCGCAGCGTGCGCGCCACCCTCGAAGCTAGGCCCAACGCCGCCGCCATCACCCTGGACGCCGACGCGATGAGCCAGAGCGAGCGCGAAACCCTCCGCTGGCTCCTGCGCCTGCCCGCCCTCCCGCACGGCAGCATTCGCGTCTCGCTGCGCCGCCTCGACCAGGCCTTGATTGAGCGCACCGATGCCGCCCGCGATACCCGCACCCTGCTGACCGCGCTCGACGGGCCACTCGCCGACCTGCCCGAGCAGCGCCGCCGCGAGGCCGCCGAACGCGACCAGGTCTGGGCCCGCGCCGCCGCGCACCCGACCGCGGCACGCTCCGCCCCGCTCCAGCAGTGGCTCGACCAGGAATCAGCCGCCGGAAGAATCCCCGCCGACCCGCAGGTCAGAGACCGCGCACTGCGCGACGCGCTCACCGTCCTCGGCGCACTGCCCTGCGCCAGGCCGACGCCGCTGACCGTGCTGGCCGCCGTCACGCTCGGCTCCGCACACGCCCTCGACCCCGGGCTGGCCTCCAGCCTCGTCCTGCGCGCCCTCGCCCTCCAACTCAACACCCCCGCCCCCGTCACCGCCGAACAGGAACGCGAACTGTGGCTGACCCAGTCGGTCGTCCCCGACGAACTCTCCAGCAGGGTCCTGCTGCACGGCTTCCGACCGGCCGACGACAGCCCCGTCTCGCAGATCCTGCGCATCAGCGCCGAGGCGGGCACCCCGTGCGTGCTGACCCTCCAACAGATCGAGGGCCGGCTGGGCGAGACCGATACTCCGCTGCTCGAGCCCGGCTCGAGCGTGTGGATGTTCGAAAACGTCGCGGTCATGTCCGCGCTCGCCGCGCGGTTCGCCCACACGAGTCCCCCGTTACTGTGCGCTGAAGGCTGGCCGAGCATCGCCGCCGCCAAACTGATCGGACACCTGCGCGAGACCGGATGTCGACTGCGCTACCACGGCGACTTCGACAAAGCGGGCACCACCATGACCGACGCGATGATCGCCCGGGGTGCCGAACCCTGGCTGATGGACGCCGACTCCTACCAGACAGGGGTCGCCGCGTTCGAGCACCTCCCGGCGCTGCCCGCCTCCGCCATCCCGACCGCCGCGCACACGTGGGCGCCCGGGCTTACCGAGGCGATGCGCACCA
The DNA here is from genome assembly GCA_035493475.1 of Actinospica sp. Taxonomy (GTDB): domain Bacteria; phylum Actinomycetota; class Actinomycetes; order Streptomycetales; family Catenulisporaceae; genus Actinospica. The sequence continues at coordinate 6,780 of DATJIF010000047.1, read as the reverse complement.
GCGCTCTGCGCCTCGAGGAAGAGCACCTGATCGACCAGTTGGCCGACAGTATCGAACACGCGAGTAAAGACCTTGTCACGTAACTGGAAGCTTCGGCACGTCCGAGGGGCCCTGGTGAGCGCGGCTGCGGCGTTCACCGGTTTCCTGCCGCAGATCATCGAACATCTCGGCCCCGTCCAGTGGGTCGAGGAGCCGACCGCGCACGGGGCGAACCGCGGCTACGCCGTGCTCTACCTGCGCGCACCGGGCGGCGAGATCGGCTCCGCAGTCACCAGCGGCCTGCGGTTCCAGAACATCACCGCCGTCCTCCCCCAAGAACTGTGCTGCAGCCTGCCCGCCGCACAGGAACAGACCGCGCACACGCTCGTCGCGCAGGTCGCCCGGATGGTCCTCGACGGCCGTGCGGGGCTGGTGCGCGGCACGATCATCCCCGGCGATGTGCCGCTCGCCGAGCACAGTGCGATGACCGGCGTCATCTGCGCCGACCACCCCTACGCGGGCGAGGCCTTCGACATCGTCCGCGATGCCGACGGCACCATCGAAATGCAGATCATCACGCTCATCCCCGCCAGCCCCGCCGAACTGGACCTCGCCACCAATCTGGGGGCCGAGGCGCTGTTCGAGATCTGGCACGAGCAGCAGACCGACCTCTCCGATCTGGGCCGCCCCTCCGCCGTCTAGCCTCGGGCACCGGTCGCGCCCCGCTTGCGCTGTGGGAAGATCCGGTCGTGCACTTCGACGATCCGGCTGCCGCGGTGGCGGCGAGCGTGCAGCGGCTCGGCGCGGTCGCGGGCCGCCAACTGGCGGCGATGGCCCGGCGCGGGTTCCTGCTGGAGCGGTCCGACAACGATGCTGCGGCCAGCGGGCGCTGCCGTCTCGGCGGGCCGGCACTGCTCGAACCGGGGACCGACTGGCCGCAGGCGGACAGGTTTCCGCTCTCGCTGCTCGCCGTCCTGGACACCACTGCCCTCGCCGATGCTCTGGGCGCATCGCTGCCGAGCGCCGCGCCGGGGCTGCTGAACTTCTTCTACGCCGATCCGGACGTGCCGGTCGAGACCTTGCTGCGGCTGGACTTGCTGCGGCCGGAAGCCGCGCAGGTCGTGCCCGCCGACCCCGCGCTGGCCGTGGAAGCGAGCGCACCCGCACCCGCCCGCGTGTATCCGTCGATACCGGTGCACGCGAGAGCGGTCGCCATGCTGCCCGACAGCTGGGACGTCGAGGACACGGACATCGCCTTCGACAAGAACGAGCACTGGGGCGCGCCCTCGCTCGTCCTGGACGCGATGACCGGATATGACGGGAACACCGCGGATCTGCACAGCGCTTTCGGCTGGCCGGACACCTCCTACGGGAACACGGTGACCGTCAGGGACGCCGACGGTCCAGCGGTCCACCTGCTGCAGCTCGCCCGGGACGCGCACCTCGGATGGGGTTGGGGTGATGCGGCAACCCTCAACTTCACCATCCCGGCCAGGGCTTTCGCCGCGAGCGACTTCTCCGCCGCCCAGCTGACGATCCAGTCGTGCTGACCCGCGACGAGATCGAGCCGCGCGCGAAGCCCTCGTCCCACCGCCGCCGCGCGGCATGCGTCCGAGCGATCAAGGCCGGAGGGCCGCGGTATCCGCGGTTCGGTCGGCTTCCCGCATACCACTCGTCGGGGCTTCGGCGCTTGGCACTGGGTCACGCCGCCGGCCAGGATCCGGCTCTTTCCGGCACCCGGCCAAGCAGAGATTTCCGTTGACCATGACCGTGCCCCTCGTGGCGGAAACGCCGCGTCCAGACGAAGTGCTCTGCGTGCCGCTACCGCGCACGCTAGGTTAGGTCGCTGTGGACCTCGTGACCGACCTGGGACTATCGCAGGATCGACGCGATCAGCTGATCGCGTGGCTCGAAGACGAGACCTTGCTGCGCGGTGAATTCCCCAGCGTGGCCGATTACTTCGCCGCGGCCGCCAGGATGCCTGACGCGTTCGGGGATCCGGAGGCGCTGGCCTTTGACGTGCGTCTGCTGCACTACGCGACCGCCGGGCTGAACGCGAGCGCCAACCCCTACTGGGAGATCGTCGCGCCCTCAGTGTCCGAACGAGGCGGCCGCAGGCTCGTCAACGGCGGCAAGACCGCTGGAAGCGCGCAACTCGCCCTCGCTCAGATGAGCCTGCAGTCCGCGTACGCCTACGCCATCCCGTCGCCAGAGACGATCGAGTGGGTGTCAGGAGTCTGTGGCGGCCGGTCGATGGTGGAGATCGGCGCGGGCAGGGGCTACTGGGCAGCGCAACTCTCTCGTGCAGGGCTGAGGATCGACGCCTACGACGTCCAACCGCCGGACGCGATCGGCAACGTCTCGTTCCCGCACGCCGCCGGACAGAGGGATGTCTGGCATCCGGTGAGCGGCCGCGACGCGTTCGCCGACCAAGACCGATCGCAGGATGTGCTCTTGCTGTGCTGGCCGCCCGGCTGGGGTAACACGATGGCCTCGGACACACTCGCGACCTTCGAACGAGTCGGCGGTGCCCGGCTCGTCTACATCGGAGAGCCGAAGGGCGGCAAGACCGGCGACGACGCGTTCTTTGACGCGCTGGCCGCGCGCTGGAAGCTGGAGTCGACGGATTCGCAGTTCGTCTCCTGGTGGAACCTCGCAGATCAAGCACAGTGCTGGGTGCGAGACTGACGGCGCGTCCCGGGAGCGGCAACACCGATCCCGCTCCGGCCACACGGGTGAGCCGGTTCCTCGGGCGGTTGCGGGGGCCGAGGAGGCCGTGCGGCCCTGGCCACCACCGGAAGCAAACTACCCGCCGCCCGCACGGCCTGCGCCTGGTTCGAGTTCCCGGACCCGATCGTCAGAAGCCTACGAGCTCGGGGTGTCGGCTGGGGTTTCCATAGGTGAAAATCCGGCGCAGCCCCTCGGCGAGGCGGCCGGTCTCGCGCGGCGGGATGCGCAGGGTGACGGTGTTGGCTGCGTTGTCGACGCCGAATTCTTCGGCGGCCGCATCAGTAAGCGTCAGCGCCAGCCGGTCCGCGCCGAGCACGACGCGGGTGAGCCCGCCGTAGTGGATGGCGCCGTCCTGATCGAGCAGGCAGTACGTGTCGAGGCCGGTGGCGATGTCGGAGGCACTCGGCGCGGTCGGGGAGCATTGGAAGATGAGGTAGGCGCCTTCACCGCTCTCGTTCTCGGCCAAGCCGACGACGACGGCGTCCTGGTTCTCCTCGACGGTCACGACGGCGACCGTCTCGAACGCGGGCGAGGTCATGGGCGCATTATCTCCGGTGCCGCCGGACTCCCCACCCGTGGTCCCGACGCGACGTGCGCGCGCGGCGAACCGCCAGGACGCCACGAGGTCACGAGCAGGTCCTCCTCCACGGTCAGTCGCCTGCGGCCCGCGCCGCGCCGCCGCCCGGCCTTCGCTGTCGCAGGGCTCTGTGAGATGGGGTTTTCGCCGCGAGGGACCGCTCAGTGGTCCGGCTGACGGTGCAATCGCGCCGAACCACGGTGTCCGCAGATCGAGAAACCGCTCCCGGCACCGGCAGAGCGACCGCCACCTGATATGCAGATATCGAACACTCCCCGTCCCGAGCCGCTGGAGCTTGATATGAGACTCACGGTCAATACCTGGAGCGGGCCGGTCCTGCACAGCGACGAGACCGAGGACCCCGCCGCCGTCGATGTCCACGCGGCGATCGCGCGACTGGACGGGGCCGCGTGCAGCGAGGCCTCGCTCACCCGTGAGATGCCGTTCAGCCACCTCACCGCCGCCGGAGGACCGGACCTCTACCTGGTTACCGGCGAAACGGCCGCAGGCGAGATCCTGCACCTCACCGACCCTCATGCGGGAAACGCCCCGGTCTCGCTGGTATGCGGCGGCCAACTCAGCGAGTTCGCACGCCACGATCTGGTCGGCCGCGATCGCGCAGCAGCGGCCCTGATCCGGTTCCTCGATGCCGGTGACTACGACCGTGACCATGCTTGGCACGTGAGCTAGACACACGGCGGACGAATTGGCGGACTTCCGGTTCGCTGCGATCGCCGACAGATCCCGGACAGGTATGGGGCGGGGTGCGGCGTGTTCAACGGCCCACGATGCGCGCAAACCCAACCCGCGAACGCGCCGCTTCGAGACCTCTGGCTCGAACCGCTGGACTCTGCCGACGGTGAGGCGGCCCCCGCGGTCCTCGGCGACGCGGCAGGCGCGTGCTTGAACACGGGCGCCGATATCAATCGGCTCGCCTGGCACGAGGCGAATATGCGAGTCTGCCGGAATGCAGGAGAGTTCCGCTCTGATGCCGCCGCCGGGCTGGCAGGCCCTGTTCGCGGAGGAGTTGGCCGAGCACGCACGCTCGGACCTGCACATGCTCGAGATGCGCGTCCACGGCTCGGCGAGCGGGAACGCGGACGCAGTCGATGCGTGGTCCGATCTCGATCTGTTGATCACCGCGCTCGATGCGCGTGCGTCGGAGCCCGGCATGCACCGGTTTTCGCCTCCCACCGCAGCGACGGACCCGAGCGGTGCACACTTCGCCTCGTGCTGACCGATCTTCGGCGCATCGATATCACTGTCTCGTCCCCGGCCGGCCGCGAACCGCTCACAGCAACCGACGCGGGCCCGGAGCTTGGCCAGGTTCTCCAAGCCCTCGCCGAGGAGTCCCGCTTCGCGGCTGTGCTCGCCGCCGTGAAAGCCGCCCGGGGTGACATGCTGATCGGCGCGCATCTCGCCCTCGGTCTCTCGCCCAGCACGTCCTGGTCGCCGCGATGCTCGTGCGCGACCACGACGAACGCGCCACCCACCACCGGTACGGCGGCACCGGGCACGACGTGTGGGCCGCGCGTCTCGCCAAGGCACCCGCCCCGCACGATCAGGGATCGATCACCGCTGCGATCCGGCACTACACCGGGGTCCTGGGCGAACTGCTCGCCGAGCGCGGCATCACCCCGAAGGTCGACGAGCAGCCGCTGTGGACGCTGTTGGACGCCGTCGACGCGGCGGCACCGACCGGGCACCACGACCTCGAGACCCATGCCAGCGGCATCTGACGAGAAACGCATAACCGCGGGCCCGGCATGTCGCGGCCGCACACCAACACTGCTCCGACCGCCTCTATGTCAAGGGGAGCGGCCTCGGGGCCCGGCCGGGCGGGGAGGTGCTGGTTGGCCGGGCCCCGAACTCGACGCCGTGGCGCATCGCCGGGGGTAGCGGAAGCCGCAGCGGAGCCGCACCCATCAGGGTACTTACCGGAAACGCTACATGATCAAGCAGCGATACGGCAAAGGTCTGACGCACTGCTGCCGTGGCCGTCACATCGCCCAACCGCGCCGTTCAGCCAGCCATCGCAGAACAACCTCCGCACTGAATCTCTGGTGGCCACGCAGGGCAGGCGAGGTGGGGACCTCCGGCTGGCCTCCGCGATCGACGAACAGCCCGGCCAGCCCGGCGAGCGCGACGTCGATCTGCTCGGGATCGGCCCCCGACGCGCTCGGGTGGCGGGCCAGCAGGGCGCTCGCGTCGTGGCCGTCGGCGAACGCGGTGGCCAGCAGCACCGTCAGGTCCAGCCACGCCGGCCCGAGCACCGCCCAGTTCCAGTCGCAGATCACCGCCGTTCCCGTCGGCTCGATCAGGATGTTGTCGGCGCGCAGGTCGTGGTGAAGCACGCATGAGCCGGCGGTCGCCGTGCTCCAGTCCGCCTCCAGGCGCGCGAGCGGCTCGATCCACGCGTGCGGCACGTATCCGGGCAGCCGATCCGCGCCGGTCGCTCGGCCCGCGAGGCCGCGCCAGAACCCGAACTCGCCATCCTGCTCGGCGAGTGTCCCGAGTCCCAGGGCGGCGAAGGCCTCTGGCGCGGGGTCGAGCGCTTCGGCCGCCGCGGCGTGCGCGTCCAAGGCCGCGGCAAGCTCGTCGCTCCGCCAGGGCTGGCGCGGCATGTGCCCCTCGACGAGGTCGAAGCCCACCACGGCCCAGTCCTCGACCTGCTCAACCCAGCGCAGACGGGGCGCGGGCACCGCCTCGGGCAGCAGCGGGTTGATGCGCGCTTCGGCGAGGTAGCTCTCCGCGACGAACGGGACCTCAACGATACTGGCCGCCTTCACGAACCAGCGGCCACCGCGCCCGGCCACCCGCGCGGCGAACCCCGGTGTGAAACCGCCGCCCGCGCTCGGCGCAGGCTCGGCCATCCCGCCGACCCGCGCCTCGATCACCGCGCGCACCGCAGCGGGCAACTCGGCCCACCCGGGCCGGCGCGCGGTCTGCTGGTAGCGCGGGCGCGGGCTGGTGAGCGCAATCGTTCTCGTCATGGCGACTACGGTCTCGGAACTCCGTCCCGCGGCGCCACCGGATTTCCACCCGCGACCCGTCGCGCCGCACTGGTGCGAGCGGCGGGCAATCAGGCCCGCGCCGCGCTCACCAGCCAGATTCGCCCATCGTCACGCCCCAGCGGCCGTGCCAGGCCGTCGCCCCGAGGTGGACGTCGGAGGGCTCTGCGAGGATACGGTCGTGAGTTCTACCGGATACTGGCTGGTCGGCGCCGCGAGGGAGGAAGCTGTCGATCACCTGCGCCAGAGGCTGCCGGCCGCGCAGTTCGAGCCGTTGCCCGACGACGCCGACCTCGACTGGTGGCAGGCGATGGACGAGGCCGACCTGATCGCACCGCCCGCGCCCGGCTACTCTCTCCCCGGGCTTTCCCCCGCGGCCTGGCGATTCGCCGAGACCCTCGAGGCCCGGCGTCCCGATCCCGAGGCGCGGGACGCCTGCATGAGCGCGTTCGAGCAGCTCCCGCCGAGCGCGATTTACCACGT
>DATJIF010000046.1:0-23500 GCA_035493475.1 Actinospica sp. | reverse complement strand
GTGACGGTGCTCAGCGCCAGCGCCCAGGCCGACGCGGCCAACCTGCTGACCAATCCCGGCTTCGAGTCGGGCAGCCTCACCGGCTGGACCTGCGACACGGGCACCGGCTCCGTCGTGACCAGCCCCGTACATTCCGGTAGCTATGCCCTCGCGGGCGCGGCGACCAACTCCGACGACGCGCAGTGCACGCAGACCGTCGCCGTGCAGCCGAGCACCTCGTACACGCTCTCCGGCTACTTCGAGGGCGCCTACGTCTACCTCGGCGTCACCGGCGGCAGCAGCACGTGGACCCCCTCGGCCACGAGCTGGTCGCAGCTCTCGACGACGTTCACCACCGGGGCGTCGCAGACCTCGATCCAGGTCTACACGCACGGCTGGTACGCCGAGGGCACCTACTACGCGGACGATCTCGTCCTCTCCGGTCCGGCCGGCCCCACCCCGTCCGCCTCCGCCACCACCCCGACCCCGACGACCACCCCCACGTCCACCGCGTCCGCCAGCCCGACCACGTCGAGCTCGCCGACCCCCACGTCCACCGGCACCTCGACCGGCGGCTCCGGCACGTGGACGCACCCGGTCTACTGGATGCCGCTGGACAACAACCCCGCGTCGATCTCCTCGATCATCTCCAGCTCGGGCGAGAAGGAGTTCAACCTCTCCTTCGTCCTCGACTCCGGCGGCTGCACCCCCGCGTGGGACGGCAGCACCAGCGAACTCGTCTCCAGCGACACCGCCGTCCTCGCCGACGTCAACGCCATCCGCGCGGCCGGCGGCGACGTCGCGGTCACCTTCGGCGGCTACAACGGCACCGAACTCGGCACCTCGTGCGGCTCCGCCTCGGCCCTAGCCGCCGCGTACCAGCAGGTCATCACCAAGTACAACCTGACCCACATCGACCTCGACTACGAGAACGGCGCCCTCGACTCGAACACCGCGATCCGCTTCGGCGCCATCAAGATCCTCGAGGCGAACAACCCGAACCTCAAGGTCTCGCTCACCATCCCGATGACCACCGTCGGCTTCCCCGGCACCGGCACCGACGAGATCCAGCAGGCCAAGGCCGACGGCGCCCGCCTCGACGTGCTCAACATCATGGACTTCGACACCGGCCTGACCTCCGGCACCGAGACCGCCCAGACCGAGTCCATCGCCGACGACGCCGTCGGCCAGCTGGAGACCATCTACGGCTGGACCGCCGCGCAGGCCTGGTCGCACCTCGGCATCACCCTGATGAACGGCCACACCGACCAGCCCTCCGAGCTGTTCGCCCAGTCCGACTTCAGCAACCTGCTGGGCTTCGCCCAGGCCAACCACCCCGCCCTCTTCTCCTTCTGGTCGGCCAACCGCGACTTCCAGTGCCCCTCCGGCGTCGTCGAACCCTGGGCCCCCGGCACGTGCTCCGAGGTCACCCAGAACGCCTACGACTACACCAAGATCGTGGTCCAGTACGCGGGCTGACCCCGTACCGCGACCCGCACAAGCACCGCCCGCCCGGATGAGGGATCCATCCGGGCGGGCGGCTTGCCGTGGTCGGGCGGGAGCGGTTCGATGGGGGAGAAGGCCTCTTTGTGCGGGGCCGGGTCGGGCGGCGGGAGGGAGGCTGCCGGTGGGTGCGCTGGTCATCATCGTGTGCGGATTCGTGGTGGTGCTCGGGTTGGGGCTGGCGGCGATTCGGTCGGCGGGGAGGCCGGCGGCGGGGGTGAGTCCGGAGGCCGAGGCGAAGCGGTTGGCGCTGGAGTTTCGCGGGGTGGTGGAGTCGAATACGCGGGTGGCGCACGCGTTCGACGCGGGGTACGAGTGCCGGGTGAAGATCAAGTGCTTGGACGGGCAGACCGCGTCGCTGACGACGTCCGTGTTCGAGGAGAACCGGTATCCGGTCGGGGCGAAGGTGATCAAGCGGGCGGGGCAGCTGATGCCGGAGGTGGTCGCGGACACCGAGCCCTGGACGTAGCCAAGGCGGCGGGTGATGCGGCATGATCGGTGCATGACATCGACACGAAAGGGCGATGCCGCGTAGACGGCCGAGCGCCTTGCGCGCTTATCGGGGAGTCGGCGGGGCGTCGAATCGCGGGTTCAGCCAGGTCAAGGGTCTGAGTAAGCGGGCGAACGACGCTGTGCGGCGGCTTGAGTCCGGGGAGTGGTTCGGGCCGGGGGATGTCGGGGACGCGGTCGCGGCGTACGCGAGGTTCCTGCGGCGGCCTGGGCGCGTGCTCTATGTGCCTTACGAGGACTGTCCGTGCTGTGATCCGATCTGGGCTCGGGATCGTCTTCAGGAGGCGATCGATGCGCTGCCTTCGCCTGCTGCGCGCGAACTTCGGCGGCTTGTGGAGCGGCTGGACGGGGAGTTCGAGCGGCGGACGCTGGCTGATCCGTTGACGCCGCGTACCGGGGATCGGCGGGCTTGGTGGCACTGCCGGATTTATGAACGCACGTGATGGAACGGGATAGCGGGACATGGATCTGGATCTGTATCTGGAGACCGAGCGGATGACGTTGCGTCGCTTCACGGCGGCGGATGTCGAGGATCTTGTGGCGCTGCATGGGGACCCGGTCGTTATGGCGCGGATTGATGATGGGTGGCCGGTGCCGAGGGCGGTTGTCGAGGCTCGGACGTTGCCGGGGATTCTGGAGGAGTATCGGGAGCTCGCTGAGGGTTTTGGGTGCTTCGGTGCTTATTTGAGGGCTACGGGGGCGTTCGTGGGGTGGTTCTCGTTGCGGGCTGCGTCGAGCGCGGGGCTCAGCGGCGGGACGGAGATCGGGTATCGGCTGCTGCCGTCGGCTTGGGGGTGCGGGTACGGGACCGAGGGCGCTCGGGCGGTGGTGGGGAAGGCGTTCGGTGAGCTCGGGGTCGAGCGGGTTGTCGCGACGACGATGACGGTGAATGTGGCGTCGCGGCGGGTGATGGAGAAGGCGGGGCTTTCGCTCGTGCGCACGTTCTTCGAGGAGTGGCCGGAGTACATCGAGGGGGCCGAGCACGGGGATGTGGAGTACGCGCTGACCCGGGAGGACTGGTCGCGCGCCGTGAGCCGATAGATTGCGGCGCATGGACGATGTGACGTGGGAGACGATCGGGCGGCTGGTGGCGTGGCTGGATCGGGGGAGCGCGCTGCCGGACGAGACGAAGACGATCCTGCAGATCCTCAAGATCACCGAGGAGGCGGGGGAGGTCGCCGAGGCGCTGATCGGGGTCACGGGGCAGAATCCGCGCAAGGGGTTCTCGCACAGTTGGCAGGACGTGGAGAGCGAGCTGTGCGACGTGGTGATCACGGCGATGGTGGCGCTGACCAGAGTTAATCCCGATGCGGCGCGGGACGTGTTCCGGGAGCATTTGGCGGGAGTGGCGGCGCGCTGCGCGGCCGACGAATAGGGACGGGGAGCGGGTATGACGACGACGAGCGTGCGGATCCGGATGGCCGAGCCGTCGGACGCTGCGGCGGTGCTGGCGATGTTCGACGGGATCATGCACTGGCTCGTGGCGCAGGGGCGCATGGGGCAGTGGGGGACGGAGCTGTGGTCCGAGACTCCGGCGCTGGTCGATCGGGTGGTCGAGCGGATCGAGCGGCGGGAGTTGCGGGTCGCGGTCGATCCGGACGGCGGCGAGGTCCTCGGGGTGGTGTCGCTGTCCGAGGAGTGCGGGACGTACGTGAGCCCGCCGCCGGAGCCGGAGCTGTTCATCAACCTGCTCGGCACCTCGCGTGCGGCGAAGGGGCTGAACGTCGGCGGGCTGCTGCTGGAGGAGGCGCGGGCGGAGGCTCGGCGGCGCGGGCTGCGGCTGGTGCGGGTGGACTGCTACGCGGGGGACGACCGGAAGCTGAACGCCTGGTACGTGAGCCAGGGGTTCACCGAGGTGGGGCCCTTCGTCGTCAAGCGGGAGGGGCGGGCGGACTGGCCGGGGATGCTGCTCGCCCAGTACTTGTGGGAACAGCCGGGCCGCTGAACACGGGGCCTCGCCGCGTGGGATACTGATCGACTCATACAGTTTTCCTGACTGTCGAGCGCGGGCGGGCCGAGCATGCCGAACATCATGTGGACGTGGCAGCAGGCCGCCGTGGTCGCCGGCCTGCTGGCCGCCGTCTGGGGCGTGCTGAAGGCGCGCGCTCTGGCTCCGCGCGTTCGGCCGTTCGTGTCCGAGGCGGCGCTGATCATCGCGCTCTACGGGCTGTGGCAGCTGGTCGGGAGCCTGTCCGGCAGCGGCGACTACACGGCCGTGACCCGCGGGCAGTGGATCTGGGACGCGGAGCGCACGCTGCGGCTGCCGAGCGAGCGGACGATGCAGGGCTGGGTCCTGCCGCATCCGGACCTCGTGCAGGCGGCGAACCTGTACTACGCGACCATGCACTTCACGGTGCTGATCGTCTTCCTGCTTTGGCTGTTCACCCGGCACCGCGCGCTCTACGGACGCTGGCGTACGGTGCTGGCCGTGCTGACGGCGGCCTGCCTGCTGATCCAGTTCCTGCCGGTCGCGCCGCCGCGGATGGTGCCGGGCACGGGGATGGTGGACACCGCGATGGTCTACCACCAGTCGGTCTACGGCACGATGGGCGGCTTCGAGGCGGACCAGCTGTCGGCGATGCCCTCGGTGCACGTCGGGTGGGCGGTACTGGTCGCGATAGCCGTGTGCTCGGTGACGAAGTCGCGCTGGCGCTACCTGGCCGTGGCGCACGCCGCGCTGACGGTCTTCGTGGTCGTCGTCACCGGCAACCACTTCTGGGCGGACGGCATCGTGGCGGTCGCGCTGCTGCTGGCCGCGCTGGCGGGCGAGCACTATACCCGGCGACTGTGGCAGCGTTTTGCGACAGGACGCAAAGAATCCGCCAATTCGTCCGAGGCCTCAGCGAGCCTCGTTGACGCCGCGTAACCGCCGAGACATCATCAGCTCAGCTGCAGCTCTACCGGCGAGTAACCCCCACCTCTCTCTCGGAGCTCTCCCATGCCCACTGCCGTGCATGCGCGCCGAGCCCTCGCTCTCGGCGGCGCGGTCGTCCTCGCCCTGACCACCACCACGATGTCGAGCGCCGCGGGCGGCCGCTACGTGGCCCTCGGCGACTCCTACGTCTCCGGCCCGCTGATCCCGGCGCAGAGCGGCGGCCTGTGCCTGCGCTCGGACCACAACTACGCCTCGCTGACCGCCGCCGCGCTCGGCTACTCGCTCACCGACGCCAGCTGCTCCGGCTCGACGACGAACGAGATGGACAACCCGCAGACCGAGCTCGGCATCACGATCAACCAGCCCGAGCTCGACTCCGTGACCGGCGACACGAGCCTGGTCACGCTCGGGATCGGCGGCAACGACATCGGCTTCATCGACATCATCGAGACCTGCGCCGAGGACAGCCTGAGCAGCCCGTTCGGGGATCCGTGCACGCAGCACTACACGGCGGGCGGCACCGACCGGCTCGCGGCGGCGGTCGAGGCGACCGGGCCCAAGGTCGGCGCGGTGCTCCAGCAGATTCATCAGAACGCCCCGTCGGCGACGGTGTATGTTGTCGGATATCCGGATATCCTGCCCGAGGCCGGTAACGGCTGCTGGCCGGTGGTCCCCATCGCTTCCGGGGACCTCGCCTACCTCCGGCAGACCGAGAAGGAGCTCAACCAGATGCTCGCGGACGAGGCTTCGGTGAACGGCGCGACGTACGTGGACACGTACACGCCCTCCATCGGACACGACGTCTGCCAGGCCGTCGGCACGAAGTGGATCGAGGGCCTGGTGCCGACGTCGCCCGCCGCTCCCTTCCATCCCGACGAACTGGGAGAGGCCGCGATGGCCAAGGCCCTGGAGGCCGCGATCGGCTCGACGTGAGGCCCCGGTCGCGGTTGCTGCCCTCCGTAATCGTCGATGCCCCCACCTTCATCCCTGGACAGGAGGTGGGGGCACCGGCGTTCACGGAGCCGAAGTCAGCCGCTGGTGACGGCGGCCCCGTTGATCGTGACATCGACGAGTTCGAGGTCGTCGATGAATTCGAGCGTGTTCGTCCCGGTCATCGTGGTGACCGTGAAGTCCTGCAGCAGCACCGTGCCGACGTGGTCCTCCGTGTAGCCGATCACGTCCCACGCGGCGGTGGCCGAGCCGACGTTCCAGTACAGCAGGTTGATGTCGGTGACGGTCGGATAGTACATGCCGGTGTCGCCCTCGCCGTACGTGTAGTCGATGACGAGCGCGGGGCCGCCGATGATCGGGGCGCTGACCCGGAAGATGTTGCTGTCCTCGATGAATCCGCCGCGTACGGAGTTCGTCTTGAGCCGGTGCCCGGCCTGCAGTCCGGTGCTGGACAGGACCAGGTCGCGGCCGTAGACGTGCGCGACGCCGCCGGTCATCTCGGAGCCGATGGTCACGCCGCCGTGGCCGTTGGCGCACTGCGTGTTCTGGATGACGAGGTCGGTGCACGGCACGTTCACCCGGCGGCCGTCCGCGTTCCGGCCCGCCTTGATCGCCATGCAGTCGTCGCCCGCCGAGATGGAGCAGTGGTCGATGACGACGCGGGTGCACGACTCGGGGTCGATGCCGTCCGTGTTCGGGCCGGTGGTCGGGCCGACCGTGACGCCCTCGATGATCACGTCCTGCGAGAGCGTCGGGTGCAGGTGCCAGAACGGCGAGTTGACGAACGTGACGCCCTGGAGCAGCACCCGCTCGCAGTTGTAGGGCTCGATCATGGTCGGCGGCAGGTAGTAGCCGGCGCCCATGACGCGCTGCGCGACCGGCACGTCGTCGTCGGCGTACGCCTGAAGGACGTTCCAGCCGGGCGTCTCAAGGCTCTTCCACGCCCACCAATTGCCGGTGGACGCCTGCGCGTTGAGGGTGCCGTCGCCGGTGATGGCGATGTCGGTCGCGCCGTACGCGTAGACGTTGGGGGAGTAGTTGTAGCACTCGATGCCCTGCCAGCGCGTGTAGACCAGCGGATACACCGTCGGGTCGGTGCTGAACAGGACCGTGACACCGGCCGGGACGTGCAGTTCGATGCGCGACTGCAGGTGGATCGGGCCGGTGAAGTACGTCGCCGTGCCGGTGCTCGGATCGGCCGGCAGCACGACGCGTCCGCCGCCGTGGCGCGAGGCGGCCGCGATCGTGTCGGCGATGGCCTTCGTGTTGTCGGTGACGCCGTCGCCGACCGCGCCGTAGTCCGTGGCCAGGAACGTGCGGCGCGGGATGCGCGGCCGCCGGGTCTCGCACAGGATGCGGTCCGCGGCGGCGTCCTGCGGCAGATTCCGCGGCCCCGCCTGGTTTCCGCAGCCGCGTCCGGCGAACCAGGAGGCCGGGGGACGCCGCGCCGGGTCGAGGTCGGACGGCGACGCACTGGTGGCGGTGGACGACGTGCGCGGCGCCAGCGGGACGGCGGCCGCGGCGAGCAGGAGGGTGCGACGATCAAAGGTGGGAGACATCTTTGTCTTGTCCTTAGTCCCGTGAACGTGCGACGAGTTGGGTGGGATTGACGAAGCGCAGCGCGATGACCAGCAGCACGAGCATCGAGCCGGTGTAGATGACGGCCATCGCGTCGATGTTCTGCGACGAGCGGATGCCCGCCGACGTGGCCGCGGAGAACAGGCTCACCACGAGCGTCTGGCTGGTCGGCCCGGCGGTGAGGAAGGTGAGCTCGAACATGCCGAACGTGCGCACCAGCACCAGGATTCCGGCGGCCAGCATGCCCGGCAGCAGCAGCGGCGCGATGATCCGGCCGAGCACGCTGCGGGTCGGCGCCCCGCACATCCGCGCGGCCTGTTCGAGCCGCGGATCGATCTGCTCGATGAACGGGGTCATCGTGTAGACCACGAACGGGACCGAGGGCACCAGGTTCGCCGCGACCACGCCGGTGAACGAGCCCGCGAGGTGCACCTTGTAGAGCATCGTGGCGAGCGGGATGCCGTAGGCGATCGGCGGCACCAGGATCGGCAGCACGAACAGCAGCATCACGAGTCGTTTGCCCGGGAAGTCGCGCCGGGCCAGCGCGTACGACGCCGGAACGCCGAGCGCGAGCGAGATCGCCACGACCAGCAGCGTGACCTGGAAGGTGACGGTCATGACCTGGCCGAGGTCGAACTCGTCCCAGGCCTGGGAGTAGTTCGAGCTCGTATATCCCTGCGGGGCCCAGCCGTTGAACCAGGTCCTGCCGAACGAGTCCAGCACCACGGACCCGATCACGCCGAGCACGTTGACCATGAAGAACACGACCAGCGCCCAGACCAGCCAGGTGCCGGGACGCATGCGGAGAGCTCTCGCCTCCATCAGCCCTTGCCTCCCGTCGAGCCGGTGTAGAATATCCGCTCACCCTTGAATCTCAGTGCGCGGATGCCCATCACGAGCCCGATCACCAGCAGCATGAGCGCCGTCATGATCATCGCGTCGGCGCAGCCCTGCGGGTAGTTGAAGTTCTGCAGGGCCTGCTCATACGCCTCGATCGAGATCACGTGGGTCTTCCCGTCCGGATCGCCGACCATGATCGCGGACGGGAAGACCGAGAAGCCGAGCACGAACGTCAGGCAGAACGTGGTGAGCAGGCCCGGCAGCAGCAGCGGGAAGGTGACGTGCCGGAAGCGCTGCCACCAGCCCGCGCCGAGTGTCGCGGCCGCCTTCTCCAGTGCCGGGTGGATGCCGGAGAGATAGGAATGGGTGAGCAGGAACGCGAACGGGAACCCGCTGATGATCAGCGAGAACAGCACGCCCCAGTAGTCGTTGATCAGGTTCACCGGATGGCCCGCGCCGACCAGGCCGAGCTTCTGCAGGGTCAGGTTGAACCAGCCGACCGGGCCGAAGTACTCGAGGATGCCCTCGGCCGTGAGCACCGTGCCGAGCGTGATCGGCACGACGAGCAGCGTCAGCAGCAGCCGCTTGCCGCGGAAGTCGCCGCGCATCCGGTACGAGATCGGCACCGACAGGCCCACGTTGATCAGCGCGGACGGGATCGCCAGGCTGAACGTCTTCCAGATCGTGCCCTCGGAGAACGAGTCGCTGAAGAACGCCGAGTACGCGCCGAGCACGCCGCCCTTGGCCGGTTGGAAGCTCAGTCCGAGGCCGTAGATGAACGGATAGCAGAACAGCGCCGCGATCGCGATGACGCCCGGGAGGATGAGCAGCAGAGTCCTGTCGATCCCGCGTTCGGCGAGGCGGTGCCGCAGCGCTAGTTTCGGAGCCTGCGTGATCGTGGCCGCGGTCATGTGGGCTCGCCTTCCATCGGGAAGACGAGCGCCCGCCGCGGATCCACGGTCAGCGCGAGCTGGTCCCCGGGCGCCACCCGCTCCGGCGTGCGCAGGTGCACGCGCTTTCCGGAGCGGGTCAGCGCGTCCACCTGGAACTCGCGGCCGTGGTACTCGACGACCTCAGCGACCGCCTCGAACGCCGCCTCGGCACCCTCCGCCGCGATCTTCAGGTCCTCGGGACGGATCGCCACCTGCACGTCGGCGTCCTCGGTCACCGGTCCCGCGACCGTGCCGACGAGCTTGACGCCCTCGCCGACGACCGTGGCCACGTCGGTGCCGACCCGTGTCGCGGTGAGAGTCAGGATATTGCGGTAGCCCATGAAGGCGGCCACGTACGCGCTGCGCGGTGACTCGTACAGTTCGGCGGGCGTGCCGACCTGCGCTACGTGGCCCGCGTTGAGCACGACCAGCCGGTCCGCGAGCGAGAGCGCCTCCTCCTGGTCGTGCGTGACGTAGAGCGTGGTGAGCCCGAACTCCTGGTGGATGCGCCGGATCTCCGCGCGCATGTCCAGCCGCAGCGCCGCGTCCAGGTTCGACAGCGGCTCGTCCATCAGCACCAGCGGCGGCTCCAGCACGATGGCCCGCGCGATCGCGACCCGCTGCTGCTGGCCGCCGGAGAGCTGGCCCGGCAGCTTGTGCGCGTGCTCGGTCAGCCGCACGAGTTCGAGGACGGCGTGCACCCGGCGCTCCAGCTCCGCCTTCGGCACCTTGCGCATGCGCAGGCCGAACGCGACGTTCCGGCGCACGGTCAGGTGCGGGAACAGCGCGTAGTTCTGGAACACCATGCCGAAGCCGCGCTTCTCCGGCGGCAGCGTGTCGATGCGCCGTCCGTCGAGCTCGATCGAACCGGCGGTCAGCGGCAGCAGGCCCGCGATCGAGTTCAGCGCCGTCGTCTTGCCGCAGCCGGACGGCCCGAGCAGCGCGATGAACTCGCCGCCGCGGATCGTCAGGTCGAGCGGATGCAGCGCGGTGTGCGCGCCGTACGCGCGGCTGATCCCGTTGAGTCGCAGCTCGCTGAATCGCTGCGCGTCGAGCGCGGCGGCCGGGCTGTCGGCTATATCAGTCATCTCAGTCGTCACTTCGTGCTGCCGATGTGCTTGTCCCACAGGTCGAACGCGGTGACCTGGGCGGTCGCGGGCAGCGAGTTCTTCATCGGGAACTGGCCGATCCACGTGTCGAACTCGGTGTTCGCGAACTCGGCCACGACCTGCTGCGAGGAACTCGGCGCCTGCGAGAGCGGCACGTCCTTGACCGCCGGGCCCGGGTAGAAGTAGCCGGCGTCGTACGTGACGGCCTGGCCGGGCGCGGTCAGGATGTAGGCGAGCAGCCGCAGCGACGCGATGAGGGTGTCGTTCGAGACGCCCTTGGGGATCACGCCGTACTGCGCGTCGTTGACCCACACCTGGTTGTCGAACTTGCCGACCGCGACCGCCTTCGGGACGGTGCCGATCGAGCGGCCGTTCGTGTACCAGCCGAGGGTCGAGGCGATGATGTCCACGGTGCCGGACGCGATGTTCTTCATGGTCGCCGTCGTGCCGGACGGGTACTGGCTGATGTACTTGTTCAGCTCCGTGAGATACGCCCACGTCTTCGACCAGCCGTTGGTCGGGTCGGTCGGGTCCGAGTCGCCGAGCAGATAGGGCAGGCCCATCAGCCAGGTGCGTCCGGGGCCGGAGTTGCGCGGCTGTGCGTACTGGTACTTGCCGGGGTTCGCCTGCGCCCAGCTGAGCAGCGCGTCGGTGGTGGTCGGCGGCGACTTCACGGTGGCCGGGTTGTACTCGACCAGCGGGCCGCTCGGCGTCCAGACGATCTCGATGCCCTGGTCCTGCGCGAGCGCGGCCATGTTCGCGGCGCCCGTCTGGTAGTTCGCCGTCAGGCCCGGGAAGAACTGGTCGTAGTACGTCTTGAGGTTCACGTACAGGCCGTCGGTGATGCCGGAGGCGAGCGCGTCCGTGCCGGTGAGCACGAGCGAGGTCTGCACGTTGCCGCCCGCCTGCTCCGACTTGAGCTTCGCGGGCAGGTCCGGCGCGGTGCCGGTGGTGTAGGTGACGTTCGCGACGATGTGCGGATTGGCCGCCGCGAAGGCCTGGATCGCGGGCTTGGTCAGGGCGAGGTTCCCGGCCACGTCGACGATGTTCAGGGTGACCGGCGAACTCGGGGTGGACGCCAGTGACGCGGCCGGGCTGCTGTTCGCGACCGCCGAGCTGGGCGCCGAGCACGAGGCCAGCAGGGGGGATACCGCGGCCGCTCCGACGGCGAGCCCGGCCGAGCCGAGCAGCGTGCGCCGGTCGAGGGCAGGGGTGTGCGAGGACATGATGAACCGCCTTTGGTCCAAGAAAGAGTTGTTCAGGGATGGGTGTGCTGAACGGGTGGTGCCGTGAGAACCGCGAACGCCCTAGTGCGGGTCGGGCTGCGGGTTGTGTCCGGGGCGGGCCAGGAAGTCGAAGTCGCAACCGTGGTCGGCCTGGGTGATGTGGGACTGGTAGAGCGCGCCGTATCCGCGTTCGAACTTCGGCTCGGGCGGCTGCCACGCGGCGCGGCGGCGTTCCAGCTCCGCGTCGTCGACCTCGAGTGTCAGGGTCCTGGATTCGACGTCGAGCGTGATCCGGTCGCCGGTGCGCACGAGGGCGAGCGGGCCGCCGACGTGCGACTCGGGGGCGACGTGCAGCACGCAGGTGCCGTAGCTCGTCCCGCTCATCCGCGCGTCCGAGATCCGCACGAGGTCGGTGACCCCGGCCTCCAGCAGGTACTTCGGGATCGGCAGCATGCCGTACTCGGGCATGCCGGGGCCGCCGATCGGCCCGGCGCTGCGCAGCACGAGCACGGAGTCCTCGGTCAGTGCGTGCACCGGATCGTCGATGCCCGCGCGCAGTTCGGCGTACGAGTCGAAGACCACGGCCGGTCCGGTGTGCTTGAGCAGGCTCGGCTTCTGCGACGCGATGTACTTGATCACCGCGCCGTCCGGGCACAGGTTGCCGCGCAGCACCGCGAGTCCGCCCTCGGGACTGCACGGCTCCTTCGGACTCCGGATGACGTCCGCGTCGTGCACCGCGGCCTGCGACCAGTGCTCGCCGACCGTGCCGCCGCCGACCGTCGGCCGATCCGGATGCAGCACGCCCTCGACCGCGGCCAGTTCGTGCAGCAGCGCCTGGAGTCCGCCCGCGTAGTAGAAGTCCTCCATCAGGTATTCGCCCGACGGACGCAGGTTCGCCAGCACCGGCACGCGCCGGGAGATCGCGTCGAAGTCGTCGAGCGTGAACTCGACCCCGGCGCGACCGGCCATCGCGATCAGGTGGATCAGGGCATTGGTCGAGCCGCCGAGCGCGAACACCGTGGCCGCCGCGTCCTCGAAGGCCTCACGCGTCAGGAATCCGGTGATCCTGCGGCCTTCGCGGGCCAACTCGACCGCCGTGCTACCGACCTGCGCGGCCATCCGATAGTGCGCGCTGTCCACGGCCGGAATCGAGGCGCTGCCGGGCAGGGCAACCCCCAGCACCTCGGCGATCGAGGTCATCGTGCTGGCCGTGCCCATGGTCATGCAGTGGCCGGGGGAGCGGGCCAGCCCGGTGCACACCTCGGCCAGGTCGCAGTCCGCGATCCGGCCGGCGCGGTGCTCGTCCCAGTACTTGAACAGGTCCGTGCCGGAACCGAGCGGCGTGCCCCGGTAGTTGCCCCGCAGCATCGGACCGGCGGGCAGGAACAGCGCCGGGACGTCCGCGCTCGCCGCGCCCATCAGCAGCGCGGGCGTGGTCTTGTC
Organism: Actinospica sp.; assembly: GCA_035493475.1. Lineage (GTDB taxonomy): Bacteria > Actinomycetota > Actinomycetes > Streptomycetales > Catenulisporaceae > Actinospica. Next base: position 10,554 of record DATJIF010000046.1, on the reverse strand, counting down.
GCAGCCGCCCATCAGCACGGCGCCGTCGATCGGGTACGAGCGGAGCAGCTCCTCCGTCTCCATCGACAGCATGTTGCGATAGAGCATCGGGGTCGGCTTCTGGAAGGTCTCCGAGAGCGTGGAGACCGGGAACTCCAGCGGGAATCCGCCCGCCTGCCAGACGCCGCGCTTGACCTGCTCGGCCCGCTCGCGCAGGTGCATGTGGCACGGGTTGATGTCCGACCACGTGTTGAGGATCCCGATGACCGGCTTGCCCTCGTAGTCGCTCGGCGCGTACCCGAGCTGTGCGAGCCGGGAGCGGTGCGAGAACGCGCGCATGTGGCCGCCGGTCGGTCCCTCGCCGAACCACGCGGCCGATCGCAGGGGAGCACCGGAGGTCGTCATATCGTCCACCGCTCCCCCCACGAGGCCAGGATCGCCTCGATGTGGTCGCGCACGGACCTCGGCAGCGTGCGCGACGGCGGCCGCACGTCGGCGCGGCACAGCCCGAGCTGCGCGAGCGCCTCCTTGACCACGCTCACGTTGTCCGCGGACGAGTCGGCCGCGCGCAGCTCCTCGAACGGCCGGATCAGGGCCCAGATCTTCCGGGCCTCCGCGTAGTTCCCGGCCGCCAGCTCCCGGTGGAAGTCCAGCGAGATCGCGGGCACGACGTTGACCAGGCCCGAGGTGAACCCGGTGGCGCCCATCGCGAAGTACCCCGGCGCCGACAGTTCGGCGAGGCCCGCGACCCACTCGAAGCGGCCGGGACCCGCGTCCATGGCCACGGACGCGAAACGCACCGGATCCGGCACCGAGTACTTGATCCCGACGACGTTCGGGCACAGCTCGCCGAGCCGGCCGATCTGGGTGCCGGTGATCCGCGGGTCGCGCACGTACAGCACGATGCCGAGTTCCGGCACGGCCTCGGCGATGCGCCGGTGGTACTCGGTCCAGCCCTCGCCGGAGATGTACGGGTGCACGGGCTGGTGCACCATGACCATCGGCGCACCGGCGTCGCGGGCGTGCCGGGCGGCGGCGATCGCGGTCGAGGTGTCCAGGCCGACACCGACGATGATCGACGCCCGCTCGCCCACCTCCTTGACCGTGTTCTCCACCGCGCGCCGGGCCTCGGTCGGCTCCAGCGTGTAGAACTCGCCGGTGTTGCCGTTCGGGGTGATCGCCCCCACCCCGGCCTCGACGAGCCGGGTCAGCAGCGCGCCGTGCCGCTCCCAGTCGACGACGCCGCCGTCGGCCGGGGACGGCGCGAAGGGCGTCACCGGGATCGCGACCACGCCGCGCAGCGCGGCCCGGTGCCGCGCGAAGCCGTCCGGCTCGCCGGACGCAGTAGGCGTCGGCGTTCCCGCCGTGCCATCATCGGAATGCATCTGTCATCCCCACTCATGGATCGTGCAGGTGCTCCGCGGTCCGGATCGTTGCAGCGGTCCGGACCGCTCGTCTTCGGTCAGACCTGGTTGAAGTTCCGGTCCACGAAGGCCCGGATGTGCTCCTCCAGCAGGGTCGCCGCCAGGTCGGCGCGGCCCGCCTCGATCGCCTCCAGTATCGCCCGGTGCTCGGCGGCCTCCTGCTCCCAACTCGCGTTGCGGGTCCACACGGCGGTGGACACCAGGGCGGTCTGGTCGCGCAGCCCGTCCAGGATCCCCACCATCAGGTCGTTGCCGCAGCCCACGTAGAGGGCGCGGTGGAACTCCCGGTTGGCCTGCTGCCGGTCGGCCCGGTCCGCGGCCCGGTCGGCGGCGTCCAGCGCCGCGGCCGCCGCCTGCCAGGACCCGGCGGTGCCGCGGGCGGCCGAGCGGCGCACCGCCTCCGGTTCGAGCAGGACCCTGATGTCGTAGACGGAGTGGGCCAGGACGTCGTCCACCATGCGCACCGACGCGCCCTTGTACGGGCTCATCGTGACCAGTCCGGCTCCCGCGAGCGTCTTGAGCGCCTCGCGCACCGGGGTCTTGGACACCCCGAGCTGCGCGGCGAGGTCGGTCTCGATCAGCGGTTGGCCCGGCGTGAGGCGACCGGTGAGGATCGCGTGCTTGACCGCGTCCAGCACCGCCTCGGTGCGCGAGGGCACCGCGACCGAGGGCATCACCGTGTCAGGCATGGAGGACACTCTTCCATATCGGGTATCTCGTATACGATGTGACGGACGCTACTGCCGGGCGCCGCACCGTGTCAATGCCTGATTCCGTCCGCCCCTGAAACGAAAACCCGCGCGGACCGCCCGCCGACCGAGTGAGGGTGTGCCGGAGGACTGCCCGCGCGGGAGCCTGTCGAACGTCATTCGATGTCTCATATATGACGTGCCGTGCAACGTATCCACGACACGAGATTCCGTCAACACCCTTGACGCGCCCCGGATCCGTCTCTAACGTCCTCGACTGCACACGCGTGCCCGGTATGAGGGTGTCAGGCCCGTGTGACGGACAACCCACCTCCCTTATCAACGTCGATATGGACGGCCCGTCATGCGTAAATCCCTCATGTCCCTACCCCTGCTCGCCCTCGCCGGGATGCTGCTCACCGCGCTGCCCGCCACCCCGGCCGCCGCCGCGAGCCTCGGCGACCAGCGCACCGTCACCGAACCGACCCTGCCGGGCACCTGCGAGACCCTCACGTCCACGCTGGCCACGCCCAGTTCGCGCACGTTCAGCAGCTCGCAGGAGTCCACCCCGCCGGACACCTCGCGGATCCAGTCCGCGCTGAACAGCTGCCTGGGCACCGGAAAGGCCGTCGTGCTCGCGGCGTCCGGCTCCGACACCGCGTTCCTGTCCGCGCCGCTGACCGTCGGCGGCGGCGAGTACCTGGTGATCGACACCGGCGTCACGCTCTTCGCCTCCCGTGTCGCCTCGCAGTACCAGTCCAGCTCCGGCACCACCTGCGGCACGATCTCGTCGAGCACGAGCAGCGGCTGCAACGCCTTCATCACCGTGAACGGCGCCAACGCCGGGATCGAGGGCACGCAGTCCTCCTCCGGCTCGCAGGGCGCCATCGACGGCCGCGGCGACCTCGACATCTACGGCACCTCGGCCTCGTGGTGGGCCAACGCCGCGACCGCCAAGGCCGACGGCGACAAGCAGGTCAACCCGCGGCTGATCCAGGCCGGCGCGAACAACTTCACCGTCTTCCACGTCGATCTGGAGAACTCGCCCAAGGAGCACCTGTACTACGAGGGCGGCACCGGCTTCACCGTCTGGGGCATCCGGATCAAGACCGTGGACACCGCGCTGAACACGGACGGCATCGACATCGACTCGACCAAGGACGCGACGGTCGAGGACTCGTACATCATGGACGGCGACGACTGCGTCGCGATGCAGACCAACTCCGCCGAGGACGAATACCTCTCGGTGATCGACAACCACTGCTACGGCACGCACGGCATCTCGATCGGCAGCGAGACCACGTACGGCGTGAACTCGGTGCTGGTGAACGAGAACTGGATCCAGGGCACCGACACCAACGGCACCGAATCCAGCAGCGCCAACGGGATCCGGGTCAAGAGCTACAGCAAGGTCGGCGGCACGGTCAGCAACGTCGAGTACGAGGACACGTGCATGACGAAGCTCAAGTACCCGATCGAGATCAACCCGTTCTACTCCTCGTCCACGGGCTCGGACTACCCCTACTTCAAGTCCATCACGATCAACGGCGCCACCGAGACCAGCTCCGTGTCCAGCGCCTCGTCCGCGATCGAGGGCTACAGCTCCAGCTACCCACTGGGGCTGACGCTCGAGAACGTGAGCCTGGACAGCAACGGCTACAGCGCCGAGTACGCGAACGTGTCCTACTACAACTCGACGATCGTGCCCAGCGGCACCGGCGTGACCAGCACGAAGATCAGCGGTTCCGGCTCCGCGCCGAGCTGCTCCTTCGCGAGCTTCCCGAGCCTGTAAGGACGCCTCGATGAACCTGCGCAGGACACTCCTGCTCGCGGCCGGGACGTCGGCGGCACTGATCGCCGGCACCCTCACCGCATCCGCCGCCACCCCGGCGGCCTCGGTCACGCTCACCGTCGCCAAGAGCGGCGCCGAATACACCACCGTGCAGGCCGCGGTGAACGCCGTCCCGGACGATTCGAGCACGTCGTACACGATCTCGATCGCCAAGGGCACGTACAGCGAGATGGTCAACATCCCGGCGACGAAGCTGCACCTGTCGCTGATCGGCGCCACCGGGAACCCGGCCGACGTCGTGATCACCTCGTCCACGTACGCCGGTGAGACGAACACCAGCACCGGCAGCACGTACGGCACCGAGGGGTCGGCGACCGTGCACGTGAAGGCCAGCAATTTCACCGCGAAGTACGTCACCTTCAGCAACACCTTCGACAAACTCAACTACCCGTCCGTCACCGCGACGCAGGCCGTTGCGATCGCGATGGAGGGCGACCGGCAGGTCTACGAGGACGATGTCTTCTACGGCCACCAGGACACGCTGCTGAGCTGGGATTCGACCGCATCGGCCCAGCTGCGGCAGTACGTCTACGACTCGACCGTCGAGGGCGACGTGGACTTCATCTTCGGCAACGGCGATCTCGTCGTGGACCGGTCGAACATCCAGACCGTCAACGACGGCATCTACTCGAACGCGTACCTGACCGCGCCCGCGACGTACTCCGAGGACACGTACGGCATCCTGCTCACCGGCGACACCGTCACAAGTTCGCTCGCGTCGAACACGGTCTACCTCGGCCGCGCCTGGAAGCCGTACACCGACTCCGTGCCGCAACTCGTCGTGCGTAATACGAACCTGCCCGCGCAGGTCAACTCCACCAACCCCTACCTCGGCATCAGCGGCGCCACGTGGACCTCGGGCCGCTACTACGAATACGACAACTCGGGCTACGGCGCGAACGCGAGTGAGTCCACGCGGCCGCAGCTCACGTCGTCCAACCAAGGGCTCTACACCGCGTACGAGTACCTGAGCGGCTCGGACGGCTGGGATCCGGTCGTCTCCGGCGCCGCCACGTCCGTCACCGCGGCGAGCATCGCGGAGTTCCGGAACTCGCAGGTCGGTGACACGCGCGACGTGGCCCGGCCGACGATCCCGGCCACCTGCCAGACCGTGGACTCGACGCTCGCCGACCCCGCGAGCCGCGAGTTCACCGACGACCAGGAGGCCGCCGCCCCTGACACGGCACGCATCCAGGCTGCGCTCACCGCGTGCGCCGGAACCGGCCAGGCCGTCGTCCTCGCGCCGAGCAGCGACGGCACCGACACCGCGTTCCTGTCCGCGCCCTTGTCGATCGGCAAGCTCGAATACCTGGTCCTGGACCCGACCGTGACCCTGTACGCGTCACGTCAGGCCGCTGACTACGGCACCGCGGGCAGCTACGTCCCCTTCATCTCCGTCAGCGGCAACGCGAGCGGCATCGAGAGCATCCGCTCCTGGGGCCGCGACCGGTACGGCAACCCGATCCAGGGCGTCATCGACGGACGCGGCGACCTGCCGCTCGTCGGCACCACGACCAGCTGGTGGGACCTCGCCGCGGCCGAGAAGACGCAGGGCATCACGTCCCAGGCGCCCCGACTGATTCAGGCCACGAAATCCGACGACTTCACCGTCTACGACGTGACCCTGCGCAACACGCCCAAGCAGAACATCTACTACAAGGAGGGCGGCGGGCTGCTCATCGACGGCCTGGTCGTCGAGACCCCGGACACCGCGCTGAACACGGACGGCGTCGACTTCGACTCCTCCGCGTACGGCACGATCCGCGACTCGTGGCTCATGGACGGCGACGACTGCGTGGCGATGGAGGCCAACGACGGAACCGTCGCGCACCTCACCGTCGAGCACGACCAGTGCTTCGGCACGCACGGCATCTCGGTCGGCAGCGGCACGACGAACGGCGTCGAGGCGATCCTCGTCGACCACAACCTGATCGACGGCAAGGACCGCGACGGCACCGAGTCGGGCATCGCGGCCGGCATCCGGATCAAGTCGTACGCGGGCGCCGGCGGCCTCGTGCAGGACGTCGTCTACCGCGACACGACGATGTCCGACCTCGCCAACCCGATCGACATCGACCCGTTCTACGCGGCCGCGACCGGCACCAGCGCCCCCGACTTCGCCGGAATCCTGATCGACGGCGCCACCGCGACGAACTCGCTGCCCGGCGCGCAGGAGATCGTGAAGGGCTACGACGCGGCCGACCCGACCGTGCTCACGCTGCGCGACGTGCACGTGGACGCGACCGCCACCGTGGCCCAATACGCCCAGATCACCGAGCGTCAGACGAACCTCGTCTTCACCGGGACGGGGGTCACCGTCGCGCCGATCGACTGAATACATCCGATGAATAGCTTGCGCTGGGTCCCTTCCGCCTTCTAGATTCAGTTCCACCAGAAGGCTGAAAGGACCCAGCGCCCATGTCGCTTGCTCGCGCGCGCATCCTCGCGGTGGAGACCCACGACATCCGGTTTCCGACCTCGCGGGAGCACGACGGATCGGACGCGATGAATCCGGATCCGGACTACTCGGCGGCGTACGTGGTGCTGCGCACCGACGCCGTGGACGAACGGGGGGAGCCGCTGGCCGGGCACGGCTTCGCCTTCACGATAGGTCGGGGCAATGACGTGCAGGTCGCGGCGATCGACGCGCTGCGCGACCACGTGGTCGGCCGCGAGGTCGAGGAGCTGTGCGCGGACCCCGGCGTCATCAGCAGGGCGCTCGTCGGGGACAGCCAGCTGCGCTGGCTCGGCCCGGAGAAGGGCGTCATGCAGATGGCCATCGGCGCCGTCGTGAACGCGGTCTGGGACCTCGCCGCCAAGCGCGCGGGCAAGCCGGTCTGGCAGTTCCTCGCCGACGCCGACCCCGCGTGGCTGGTCTCCCAGATCGACTTCCGCTACATCGAGGACGCGCTCACCCCCGCCGAGGCGCTGGAACTGCTGCGCGCCGGAAAGGTCGGATCGGAGCAGCGCGCGGCCGCCCTGCGCGAGTCCGGCTACCCCGCGTACACCACGTCCCCCGGCTGGCTCGGCTACAGCGACGAGAAGCTGACCCGGCTCGCCAAGCAGGCCGTCGCCGAGGGCTTCACCCAGATCAAGCTGAAGGTCGGCGCGGACCTGCAGGACGACATCCGCCGCTTCCGGGCCGCGCGCGCCGCCGTCGGCGACGACCTGCGCATCGCCATCGACGCGAACCAGCGCTGGAACGTCCAGGAGGCCATCGACTGGGTGGGCGCCCTCGGCGAGTTCCAGCCGTACTGGATCGAGGAGCCCACCAGCCCCGACGACGTCCTCGGCCACGCCGCCGTCCGCCGCGCCGTGGCCCCCGTGAAGGTGGCGACCGGCGAGCACGTGCAGAACCGGATCATCTTCAAGCAGCTGCTCCAGGCCGGATCCATCGACATCCTCCAGCTCGACTCGGCGCGCGTGGCAGGCGTCAACGAGAACCTCGCGATCCTGCTGCTGGCGGCCAAGTTCGGGATCCCGGTCTGCCCGCACGCGGGCGGCGTAGGCCTCTGCGAACTGGTCCAGCACCTCTCGATGTTCGACTACGTCGCGCTCTCCGGCAGCATGCAGGACCGCGTCATCGAGTTCGTGGACCACCTGCACGAGCACTTCGCCGACCCGGTGCGGATCGACGGCGGCCGCTACCACGCCCCGAGCACCCCCGGCTTCTCAGCCGAAATGCACCCCGAATCCATCGCGACATTCCGCTTCCCCGACGGTACGTTCTGGCTCGAAGACCTGCGACAGCTGAACGAAGGAGTCACAGCGTGAGCAGCCTGGAACTGGCCGGCCTCAAGGCGGTCGTCACCGGCGGCGGATCCGGCATCGGCCTCGCCACCGCCCGGCTACTCGCCGAACGCGGAGCCACGGTCGCGATCCTCGACCTCGACCCGGCCGCCGCCCCCGACCCCAAGCTGGGCTTCGTCGCCGACGTCACCGACGACGCGTCCGTCCGGGAAGCCGTCGCGAACGCCGCCGACGCCCTCGGCGGCATCGACATCCTCGTCAACAACGCGGGCATCGGCGCCGCCGGAACCGTCGAGGACAACCCGGACGAGCAGTGGCACCGCGTCTACGACGTGAACGTCGTCGGCATCGTCCGGGTGACCCGCGCCGCCCTGCCGCACCTGCGCCGATCCGCGAACGCCGCCATCGTGAACACGGCAAGCATCGCCGCCGTGGCCGGACTCCCGCAGCGCGCCCTCTACAGCGCGACGAAGGGCGCCGTCTACGCACTCACCCTCGCCATGGCCACCGACCACCTGCGCGAAGGCATCCGCGTCAACTGCGTGCACCCCGGCACCGCCGACACCCCGTGGGTCGGCAGGCTCCTCGACGCCGCCGAGGACCCGGAAGCCGAGCGCAAGGCCCTGGAAGCCCGCCAACCGATGGGCCGCCTCGTCACCGCCGACGAAATCGCCGCCGCCATCGCCTACCTGGCGTCCCCGCTCGCGGCCTCCGTCACCGGCACCTCGCTGGCCGTGGACGGCGGCTTCACCGGCCTGCGCCCCCGCCCCGCCGCATGAAGCCCCCGCTCTCCCCGCTCGGCTTCGGCGCCGCCCCCATCGGCAACCTCTTCTCAGCCCTCGATGACGAGACCGCCCGCGCCGCCGTCGACGCCGCCTGGGACTCCGGCATCCGCTACTTCGACACCGCCCCGCACTACGGCCTGGGCCTGTCCGAACGCCGCCTCGGCGCGGCACTCGGCGAACGCCCCCGCGACGAATTCGTCCTCTCCACCAAGGTCGGCCGCATCCTCGACCCGGTTCCCGCCCCGGTGGCGGCCCGCGACGACCAGGGCTTCGACGTCCCCGCTCACCACGTACGCCGCTGGGACTTCACCGCCGACGGCGTGCGCCGCAGCATCGAGGAAAGCCTCGAACGCCTGGGCCTGGACCGCATCGACATCGCCTACCTGCACGACCCCGACGACCACGTCGAGCAGGCGCTCACCGAGGCGTACCCCGCGCTGGAGAAGCTGCGCGGCGAAGGCGTCCTGCGCGCGATCGGCGTCGGCATGAACCAGAGCGCCGTCCCCACGCGCTTCGTCAACGAGACAGACATCGACGTCGTCCTGCTCGCGGGCCGCTACACGCTCCTCGACCAGAGCGCCGCCGCCGACCTGCTCCCGGCCGCCGAGGCGCGCGGTGTGGCCGTCGTGCTCGGCGGGGTCTTCAACTCCGGCCTGCTCGCCGACCCGCGCGCCGCCGCCACGTACGACTACGTCCCCGCCCCGCCCGAACTCATCCGGCGCGCGCTCGACATCGAGGCCGTCTGCGCCGCGTACGACGTCCCGCTGCGCGCCGCCGCCCTGCAGTTCGGCCGAAGCACGTACCCCGCCGTGGCCAGCGCCCTCGTCGGCACCCGCGACGCCGAACAAGTGCGCGATTGCGCGGCGATGGCTGGGGTACCGATACCGGAGACGCTGTGGCGGGACCTGCGCGAGCGCGGTCTGCTCGCCGCTGGCGTCTGATGACAGGACAACGAAGTCTGACGTCAGAGGCGGTTCGAGATATGACGGCTACGCCCATCGTGGACGCCCACCACCACATGTGGGACCTGAAGATCCGCGCCCAGGAGTGGCTGCGCGCCCCCGAGCTCAAGCCGATCTGGCGCGACTTCCCCTTCGACGAGCTCGAGCCCGAGGCCCGCGCGATGGACGTCGAGAAGACGATCCTCGTCCAGGTCGCGCCGTCCACCGACGAGACCCGCGAATTCCTCGCCTTCGCCGCCTGCACCCCGCTGATCGGCGGCGTCGTCGGCTGGACGGATCTGCTCGCCGAGGACCCCGCCGGACAGCTCGAAGCCCTGCGCGCGGCCCCCGGCGGCCACATGCTCAGGGGCATCCGCCACCTCGTGCAGGACGAACCCGACCCCGACTGGCTCACCCGCATCGACGTCCAACGCGGCCTCCGCGCCATCGCCGACGCCGGCCTCCCCTACGACCTCCTCGTCCGCCCGCCCCAGGCCGCCGCCGCCCTAGAGGTAGTGCGCGCCATCCCCGAACTCACCTTCGTCCTGGACCACCTCGGCAAGCCCCCCATCTCCGACACCACCCGCTCCCACCCCGACCCCACCTGGGCCACCTGGCTCCGCAACCTCGCCGCCGAGCCCAACGTCGTCTGCAAGCTCTCCGGCCTCGTCACCGAAGCCGACTGGAACACCTGGACCGTCGCCGACCTCAAGCCCTACACCGACACCGCCATCGAAGCCTTCGGCCCCGACCGCCTCATGTTCGGCTCCGACTGGCCCGTCTGCCTCCTCGCCGGCACCTACCCCGAAGTCCTCGAGGCCGCCAAGACCCTCACCGACGACCTCACCCCCGACGACCGCGCCGCCCTCTTCGCCACCACCGCGACCAGGGTCTACAAGCTCTGACACACCTGGGCCCGGACTGGCAAAGAACGCCCGCTCCGCGACGGTAAAAATCAATCGCGCGCGGCCCTCAGCTCGGTCGGATTCCGTCGGCGGCCTGCGGTCGGGTGCCGGCCTGCGTCCCCAAAATCGCCGCTCCGCGACAGTCGCAATAAACCGCGCCCGGCTTCCAGCGCATTCGGCCACCGTCGGCGGCGTGCGTTCTTGGTGGCGGGGGGGGGGGGGGGGGGGG
>DATJIF010000045.1:0-34638 GCA_035493475.1 Actinospica sp. | reverse complement strand
ACCACGTGACCCTTCTTGGTCTCGTAGTCGTGCGGGTCGATCTTCGGCCGGAGCTTCATCTCCTTGATGATCGTGTGCGCCTGGTTCTTGCGCGCCTCACGGGCCTTCATCGCGGACTCGTACTTGAACTTGCCGTAGTCCATGAGCTTGGCCACCGGCGGGCGCGAGGTGGGCGCGATTTCGACCAGGTCGAGGTCGGACTCCTGGGCCAGACGCAGCGCGTCCTGGATCGAGACGATCCCGACCTGCTGTCCGTCCGGGCCGACCAGGCGCACCTCGGGTACGCGGATCCGGTCGTTGATGCGAGGTTCGGCGCTGATGGGGCCTCCTAGGTCAATGCGGATATGCGGGCAGAGCCCGCACCGCCGTGAAACGCCAGGGAGGTGGGAACGATTCCCCGGCACGCGAAAAAGCTCCGCAATGCCTGCTTTCGCAGGAGCAATGCAGAGCTCCACCATGCCGTCGCACGCGAGATTGCTTCGCGCGCCGGTACCGTACCCATCGACCGCCGGTCGATCAGGTGGGAGGTGGGCCCTCCACTTGCGAGCGCATCAGTTCTGCACTCCGCGTTGTAGTTTAGCAGAAGCTCAGCGGTGCCCCGGCACCTCGGGGACCGGCGCACGGGCGTGCGACACTGGCGTGTCGGGAGTACCAGTGTAAGGAGCAGAGCCGTGAGCACCACGACGACGGATGAGCGCGACCTGGCCGAGGTTCCGGCCGTCGAGGTGATCGCGACGCTGGCCGTGCACCTGATGACGGCGGCCGCGGTGCAGTTGGGGCTCGGCGAGCCGGACGAGCAGGGGCAGGCTCCCGCCGCGGACCTGGACGAGGCGCGCAAGCTGATCACGGCGCTGGCGGGGCTGGTCACGGCGGCGGCGCCGGAGATCGGTTCGCAGCACGCGCTGCCGCTGCGGGACGGGCTGCGCACGCTGCAGCTGGCCTTCCGCGAGGCCTCGACCGTGCCGGACGCGCCGGGTCAGGGCCCGGGCGAGAAGCTCACCGGCCCGGTGCGCTGACCCGGGCTCAGTTGTTGGAGGCGGAGTCCGGCGCGAGCACGATCTGCAGGCCGCCGGACAGCCGGTCGTGCAGCAGCGGATCCTCGGAGATCCGGGCCGCGACCTGCTGCAGCGGCTCGCCGAGCTTGGCCGGGTCGGTGCCGGGCACGAAGCCGAGCGCCAGCACGGTGACGTCCTCCGCGGCCTGGCCGAGCCGCGCCGACTCCAGCACGTTCGCGACCGCGGGCACCGCGTTCAGCACCCGCTTGATCGCGTCCATGACCTCCGGGTCCACGGCCGGGGGCAGCGGCTTGCGCTGCTGCGCGAAGGCCCGCAGCGGGCTGCCGGAGATCTCGAACTGGCCGGGGCCGCCGAGGTCGAGCAGCAGCACGGCGGCGTTCTCCTGGAGGGTCGCCGCGGCGGCGGTCTCGATCGAGACCGGGATCGGCCGCGCCTGCGGGTAGCCCGCGGTCGCCGCCCACTCGGACAGCGCCTGCACGGATGTGAACGCGGGCAGCGCCTTGGTGCCGTCGCCGGCGACGAGCGTGACCACGGCCATGTCGCTGTCCTTGTCCCGGCGCAGCGGCTCGCCGTCCGGGCCGACCGTCTCGGCCGCCTCGCTCTCGCCGAGCACCGCGACCACCGGCACCAGCACGCGGCGGCCGACCAGCGCGGCGTACGCCGGATACGCGGCGGCCTCGTCGCGGCGGGCGGCGGCCAGCACCTCGATCAGCGCGGGATCGGCCGTCCCGTCGTCGCCGTCGAAGCCGGTCGAAAGAAGACTTCGCTTGTGGTCCTCGCTCATTCGTCCGACCCTAGCCGAGGGTCGGCCATCGGCGGCGCCTGGGGCTGGACGAATTCGATGATCTCCAGCTCGTACACCGGCGGTTTCGGACGGCGCAGCAGCAGGATCGCCACGACGAGCGCGATGAGGAGCAGCACCGCGCCGCCGATCTCGGCGCGGGCCCGGCTGCTCAGGCCGGAGGGTCCGAGTGTGACCTTCTCGGTCGGGCCGTAGCCGAAGTGCCCCGAGGCGACGCCCGCGCCCGGCTTCGGCACCGTCGGCAGGCCGTTCATCGTCTTCGCGGCCCGCAGCGCGGCGACCGGGTCGATCACCCCGAAGCCGACCTCGTCGTCGCGGCCGCCGCTCGGCCTGTCGGTGGCCGTGGTCTCCAGCAGGGTCCTGATCTGCGCGGGGGTGAGCACCGGGTTCTCCGCCTTGAGCAGCGCGACGACGCCGGAGACGTACGCGGTGGCCTGGCTGGTGCCGCTGCCCTCCATGTAGGCGTCGTCGGCGTTGAAGGCGTCGCAGGGCAGGTTGACGCCGGGCGCCGCGACCGACACGTCCCAGCCGGTGGTGGAGAAGTTCGCGTGGACCCCGTTGTCGTCGACCGCCGCGACCGTGATCACGCCGCGCTCGCCGCCGGGGTACGAGACCGGGTTGCCCTGCGTGGCCCCGTTCCCGGCCGCCGCGACCACGACGACGTTGTGCTCGAGGGCGTAGCGGATCGCGTCGGATTCGGAGGACGAGTCGTCGCCCGCGTCGGCCTCCTCGCCGCCGAGGGACATCGATATGACCTGGGCGCCGTGGTCCACGGCGTACCTGATGCCGTCGGAGATCGGGGTCCCGTCGGTGGTGGCCTGGCCGAAGTCGGGGGCGTCGTCGTCCCGGATGACCCGCACGGACAGGATGTGCGCGCCGGGTGCGGCGCCGAGCATGCCGTCCGCGCCGCCGTTGCGGCCGTGCCCGGCGATGATCGAGGCCATGCAGGTGCCGTGCTCGCCCCAGCCGGACTGACCGGACTTCTCGATGCCGCCCGCGTAGTCGGGTCCGGTGGTGACCTGGCCGGTCAGGTCGGCGCGGCCCTGGACTACGCCGGTGTCCAGCACCGCCACGGTCACGCCGGAGCCGGTGCTGAGCCGCTGCGCCGCCGGGAGGTCGAGGAAGCCGACGGGCCACTCGGCGGTGCGTATCGCGTCGGCGGCGGCCGGGGACGCGCCGAAGGCCACCGAGGCCGCGATGCACGCGAGCGCGCCCGCGATGCCGCCGAGAGTTCGTGCCCTGCGAGAACGCGCCTTCATGACTGGGCTCCGTTCCCCGAGGAGAGTGTGTCGAAGCCGGTCATGATCGAGTCGGAGAGGTCGTCGGCGACCTGGACCGGCGGCGAGCTCGACTGCAGCTCCGACGCGTTGCCCAGGTCGAAGACCGACGCGGAGGGGCCGAGCCGTCCGTCTGCGAAGCCTGATACGGCGAACGCGATGTAGCTGCCGTCGTTGGAGATCGAGGACTTCCACGCGACGCGCTGCGCATTGCCGAAAGAGGACGCGAGTGTGACGGGGACGGGGTACGTCGAGGGCATCATCGAGTACTGCCGGGCGTACGCGTCGGCGGTCCAGCTCTGGAACAGTGCCGAGCGTTGCGCGGTCGTGCCGCCGACGGCGACCAGGCCCACGGTCGCGACCACGGTCTCCGTCGAGTCGAGGTACGTGGCCTGAATCACATGCGCGCATCCGGCCGCGCCGAGCACCTTGACGAACGTGCTGGGCAACTGCGCGCAGGACTCGTTCGCGTCCACGCCGAGCCGGTAGTACGCCTCGGTGCCCTCGCGGTCGATCTGCGGCGGCAGGATCTGGTCGGCGGAGGCGCTGCGCCAGACCGCACGGGCCGCGACATCGCTCGACGCGGCCCCCGAGCCGGGCTTGGCCCCCGCGTCGTAGGCGGGGGCGCCGCCGGAGAGCGCGAAGGCGATGCCGAACACGGCGAGCGCGAGCAGCGGGACCAGCACGGCCGCGATCACCCGTCCGGGTGACCGTCGTGGTCCCGGCGGCAGCCCCGCGGCCTCCGGGTAGCCCCCGTCCGCGCCGAATGCCTGCGAGTCCACGCCGCTCCCTCCGACCGGCGGGCCGCGCACCCGCCGAAAAGACGTTTCAACGAGGAACCTTATAACGGAGTTCCGGCGCTCTTCTCGGTCATCAACTCGAAACCGTTCCGGGACACGTTCGCTCTCGCGGGGCCCCTCACCCGCATGGCAGGGTCGTTAGCGTGAAGGACCTGGATCGGCTGAACCACGCCACCGCGCACCTCGACCCGCCGCTGGCGGTGGTCGATCTGGTGGCGCTGCGCGAGAACGCGGCCGATCTGGTGCGCCGGGCGAACGGCAAGCCCATCCGGGTGGCCTCCAAGTCGATCCGCTGCCGGGAGATCCTGCGCGCGGTGCTGGAGATGGACGGGTTCGAGGGCGTGATGGCCTTCACCCTGCCCGAGGCGCTGTGGCTGGCCGAGTCCGGCTTCTCCGACATCCTGGTGGCCTATCCGACGGCCGACCGCGCGGCGCTGCGCCGGCTGACCGCCGACCCGGTGGCCGCCGACGTGATCACGCTGACCGCGGACTCCGTCGAGCAGCTGGACCTGATCGAGAAGGTCATGGCCGAGGTGCCGGACGCGGCCCCGGTGCGGATCAGCGTGGACATCGACGCCTCCTGGCGCCCGCTGCGCGGCAAGCTGCGGATCGGCGCCCGGCGCTCCCCGCTGCACAGCGTCGAGGCGGTCTCGACGGTGGCCCGCGAGGCGGCGGACCGGACCGGGCTTCGGCTGGTCGGCCTGATGGCGTACGAGGCGCAGATCGCCGGGGTGGGCGACCGTCCGCCGGGCCGTCCCGCGCGCGGCCTCGCGGTGCGCGCGATGCAGGGGCTGAGCGCCGCCGAGCTGGCCGAGCGCCGGGCCGAGATCGTCGCCGCGGTCAAGGAGATCGCGCAGCTCGAGTTCGTCAACGGCGGCGGCACCGGCTCGGTCGAGCGGACCGCGGCCGAGGAGGCGATCACCGAGATCGCCGCTGGTTCCGGGCTGTTCAAGCCGCGCCTGTTCGACGGCTACCGGAACGTGGGCGGACGCCCGGCGGCGCTGTTCGCGCTGCCGGTGGTGCGCCGCCCGGGCCTCGGCGTGGTCACGGTGCTCGGCGGCGGCTACCTGGCCTCCGGCGTGCCCGGCAAGGACCGGCTGCCGCAGCCGTACCTGCCGCCGAAGCTGCGCTACGACCCGCAGGAGGGCGCGGGCGAGGTGCAGACCCCGCTGCTCGGCCCGAAGGCGGACGACCTGGCCGTGGGCGACCGGGTCTGGTTCCGGCACGCGAAGGCGGGCGAGCTGTGCGAGCGCTTCGCCGAGCTGCACACGATCGAGGGGGACAAGGTCACGGCGACCGTGCCGACCTACCGCGGCGAGGGTCGCACCTTCCTCTAGGCCCCGGCGGTCTCAGCGCCGCTCGAGCAGCGTGACCGTGATCCCCCAGACGTGCCACACCTTGACGGTGTTGTACTCGAGCATCAGCGCCAGCGACCAGTCCGAGCGCTCGACCGCGTACGGGGCGACGAAGCCGGTCTCCAGCATCCACACCCGGTCCGGGGCCTTCGCCAGGCAGGCGGCCGTGTTCACGCAGTACTCCGGCGTGAGGCTGTTCTCCTGCGCGTCGGTGTCCTGCACGAAGATGTCGCGCAGCTGCTCGTCGGCGGGCAGGTACTCGTTCACGCCGAGGTCGATGTGCATGGACGCGCCGAAGGTCCCGGCGTCGCCCGGCCTGTAGTTGGCGTGCACGATCGCCGCCGCGGCCGAGTAGTCCTCGGGCAGCACGGAGGCGCCGGGGTAGTCGTACTTGAAGTGGCTCAGGTGGCCGTGCATCTGCACCTGGTCGTACGCCACGGCGACGGTGGTGGCCAGCACGACGGCGACCAGCGCGGCGTTCCGGTTCGGCCAGAGCCGGTCCACGGCCACGGCGATCGCGATGGCCCACACCGGCAGGATGAACAGCAGGTAGCGCGCGAAGGAGTCGAACCCGACCCCGAACAGCGACACGAACCAGAGCGCGATGATCGGGAACGTCGCCGAGGCCAGGATCGTCAGCTCCGGGCCGCGCTTGCGGTGCGCGAGCAGCATCGGCAGGGCGAGCAGCACCAGCAGCGAGAAGGGCGCCGAGCTGCCGATGTCCTTCCACATCGACGGCAGGTCGGACACCGTCGCGCGGCTGAGGTCGCCGAGCTGGCTGTCCGCCTCGAGCGCGCCGCCGATGATGATCGGCGCGTCGACGAGCAGCGCGACCCCGACGGCGATGGCGAAGGGCCTGAGGTACTCGCGGCGGCGCACGCCCCGGTCCTCGCTCTCGGCCCGCGCCTTGCTGAGGACGGCCACGGCGTGCCCGGCCACGGCCATGAGCGCGATCAGGTTGAGCGCGCCGGTGAGGGCGAGCACCGCGCCGTATATGCGCCAGCGCCGCGCGCTCGGCTCCTCCAGCGCGCGCAGCAGGAGCAGGAACGCGGCCGAGGCGCCGAGCACGACGAAGCCGTACGAGCGGGCCTCCTCGGCGTAGCGCGCGACGCCCGGGATGAGCGCGAAGACCAGCGAGGCGGTGAACGCGATCCGGCGGTCGAAGAGCCGCTCCGCGATCGCCGCCGTGCACGCCGTGGCCCCGCACATCGCCAGGACGCTGGGCATCCGCACCGACAGCGGGGAGGTGCCGAACAGCGCCATCCAGACGTGCATGAAGAGGTAGTAGACCGTGTGCACCGCGTCGACGTGCCCGGCCGTGGCGAGGATCCCGCCGAACGGCCGGCGCGCGATGTCGATGGTGCTCAGCTCGTCCCACCACAGGTCGATGGAGGACGTGCGCCACAACCCGAGAACCGCCGTGACCAACACCGGGATCATCCAGATCAGACCCGGCCACGTGGGCTTACGCGTGGTGACGGGCTCTGCGGGTGCGGCCAGGGGGACAGCAGCTCGCGGCTGTGTAAGCATGCGTCTCCCCCCACTTCCTGTTATGTATTCGGGCACGTCAGTATATGGACCGCACCTGAAGGGACACGCAATACGACGCAGGGTGCCACGCCGCCTAGACACGATCGTGACATCCTTGCAATGTGGCTCAGCTGATGCTCCTGGATACGCCCACCCTCTATTTCCGGGCGTTCTTCGCATTGCCGGACTCGATGACGGCCCCCGACGGCCGTCCGGTCAACGCCGTGCGCGGCACGCTCGACTTCATCACGCACCTGGTCACGCACCATCGGCCGGACCGGCTGATCGCGTGCTTCGACGCCGACTGGCGCCCGGCGTTCCGGGTCGCGCTGCTGCCGTCGTACAAGGCGCACCGGGTCGTCGAGGAGGTGCCCGCCCCGGCCCCGGCCGAGAAGGGTTCGGCGAGCGCGTCGGTCGAGGAGGTGCCGGACATCCTCACTCCGCAGGTTCAGATGCTGCTGGAGGTGTTGGCGGCCTTCGGGATCGCGGACGGCTGGGCGCCAGGCTTCGAGGCCGACGACGCGATCGCGGCCTACGCGGCCCTGCACCGCGCCGAGGACGGCGGCCCGGTGGACGTCGTCACCGGCGACCGCGACATGTTCCAGCTGATCTCGGACGCCGACCGGGTGCGCGTGTTCAACATCGCACGCGGCGTGGCGAAGCTGGAGATCCTCGGGGACGCGGAACTGGGCGCCAAGTACGGCGTGACCGGCTCTCAGTACGCTGACTTCGCGACGCTGCGCGGCGACCCGAGCGACGGGCTGCCCGGCGTGGCGGGGGTCGGCGAGAAGACCGCGGCGGCGCTGCTGGCCGAGTACGGCTCGCTCGACGGGCTGCTCGCGGCGGCCGCGGACCCGGCGTCGGCGGTCAAGCCCGCGGTGCGCAAGCGGCTGGAGGCGGCGGAGGCGTATCTGAAGGTGGCGCCGGACGTCGTGCGGGTGCGGGCCGACGCGGGGGTCGCGAAGGCGGACTCCGCGCTGCCGTCCGTCCCGGCGCACCCCGAGCGGCTGGAGGAGCTCGCCGAGCGCTACGGCATCGCGAGCCCGGTGAAGCGGCTGACCAAGGCGCTGGCCTCGGGATAGCGGCCGGATGTCACATTCGGCGGGCGGCGGCAGTCATACCGGTGAAGAGAGTTTTACGAGCACGACCTCACCGGAAGTGGAGACCCCGCCATGTCGGAGCCGTACCTGCCGCCGATCGAGAACCCGAAGGGCGCGCCGCGCAAGCTGGTCTTCGCGCTCATGCGCCGCCAGATGGGCAAGGTGCCCACGCCGTTCGCCGTCTTCGGCGGGCGGATGCCGCTGAGCTTCCTCAGTTTCATGGGGAAGATCTCCCGGCTGGACAAGAAGCTGAAGCTGCCGCAGCAGACCGTGATCCTGGTGCGCGAGCAGGTCGCGGGGACGAACGCGTGCCTGTTCTGCCAGGACTTCGCCCGCTGGTACGCGCTGGACAAGAAGCTGATCGGCGCCGAGCGGCTGGACGCGCTGCCCGGCTACCGGACCAGCCCGCTGTTCACCGACGCCGAGCGGGCCGCGCTGGACTACGCGAGCGAGCTGACCGACGAGAAGCACGTGAGCCCGGAGACCTTCCAGCGGCTCACGGAGTTCTACAGCGAGCGCGAGATCTGCGAGCTGGCCTGGATCGTCGCGACCGAGCACGTGTACAACATCTCGAACCACGGGCTGAACATCGGCTCGGACGGCTTCTGCGAACTGCGCGAGCAGCAAAACCCGGTTGTCGCCGAACGGCCCGGGGCCTCAGTCTGATCCGATGGATTTCACCGAGGACGACGTGGCAGCCGTCTACGACCTGCAGAACCCCTGGCGCCCCTGGCCCGGATCGAGTGATGCCGTCCATACGGAGTTCGCGATGGCGGCACGCTCGATCCTCGACGTCGGCTGCGGCACCGGGCAGATGCTGCACTATCTGCGCGACCACGGGCACACCGGGCGCCTCGTGGGGATCGATCCGGATGTCGCGTCGCTGAATCGGGCGCGGCGCCGCGAGGATCTCGGCATCGAGTGGGTGGAGGGGACGGCGGCGGACGTCGCGTGGAAGCAGGAGTTCGAGCTCGCGACGATGGCCAGCAATGCCTTCCAGTGCCTCGTTGAGGATAACGATCTGCGTGCCTCGCTCGCGGCGATCCACGCTGCGCTGGCGCCCGGCGGCCGGTTCGTCTTCGAGACGCGGCATCCGCAGGCCAGGGCCTGGGAGGAGTGGGCCGCCGCCGAGCCGGACCACTTCGACTACGCCGGGCGGCCGCTGGTGATGTCCTGGAACATCGAGGCGGTGGCCGACGGCGTCGTCACCATGACCGAGACGACGAGCGACTCTGACGGCACGGTGCTGCATTCCGGCCGCGGCCGGCTGCGCTTCCTCTCCCCCGCCGAGCTGAACGCGCGACTCGCCGACGCCGGCTTCGCGGTCGACGAGCAGTACGGCGACTTCGGCCGGGGCCCGCTCACCCCCGAGAGCCGGACGATCGTCACCGTCGCCAGGGCTTGACGAATCCGTCCTCCGGCCAGCCCTCGACGGCCGCGCGCAGCTCGACGGCCTGCGCCCCGTCGATGGACTCGCGCACGATGTCGGCGTGGCCGCTGTGCCGCGAGGTCTCCTCGATCAGGTGCACGAGCACCCAGCGGACGGACCAGGCGTCGAGGTTCTTCGGGAACCAGGGGACGTCCTGCGGGACCGGGACGCGGTGGTTGAGGTCCGGGACGGCGAGGATCGTCTCGTCGGTCTCCCGGGCCGCCGCCGCGTAGTCGTCGAACAGGTCGGCGAGCGGGATCTCGGCCGCCTGGAAGGACTCCATGTGCGTCTTGAAGTCGGCGCCCTGGTGCTCCCGGCGGATCAGGCCGGCCCAGTTGCGCTCGACGGCGGCGACGTGCTTGATCAGGCCCGCGAGGCTGAGGGCGCTCACGGACGGGGCCCGCCGCGCCTCCTCGTCGGTCAGGCCGTGCAGCGCGATCCGCAGGCTGGTGCGCTGCGCGTCGAGGAAGCCGAGCAGCGCCTCGCGCTCGTCGGCGCCGTTCATGTCGCGTCGGGTGGGTGACGTCATGGGGCCAGCCTGTCACCGGCCACCGACAATTTCGACGGCAGCGGGGTAAGGGGGAGGCGTGGAGACTCCCTTGGGCGAGATCGACGACGTACTGCGCGGCTTCTTCGCGGAGCGGCGGGCGGAGGTCGGCGACGACTCGTCCGGGATGAGCGGGCTGTACGCGCCGATCGCGGACCTGGTGCTGCGCGGCGGCAAACGGCTGCGGGCGCGGTTCGTGCTGCTCGGCTGGCTCGGCACGGGGGCTCGCACGACGCCGGGAGCCGTGGGCGCGGCGGCGGTCGTGGAGTTGCTGCACGCCTGCGCGCTGATCCACGACGACGTGATGGACGGTTCGGCCACCCGGCGCGGCGCCCCGGCCGTGCATCGGGTGTTCGCGCAGCAGCATCGGCGCGGCGCGTGGCACGGGGCGAGCGCGCAGTTCGGGATGTCGGCGGCGATCACGGCCGGTGACCTGTGCCTGGTCTGGGCCGATCAGCTGTTGCGCACGTGTGGGCTGGCACCTGCGGCCGTCGCGCGGGCTCGGCCGGTGTACGACGAGATGCGCGCGTTGACGATGCGTGGCCAGTACCTCGACCTGCTGACTCAGGCGTCCGGCGAGCCGTCGGTGGCCGCCGCGATCGAGGTGGCGCGCGCGAAGACCGCGGCCTGCACGACGACCGGGCCGCTGCGCTTCGGCGGCGCGCTGGCGGGTGCGTCGGACGAACTCCTCGCAGGCTACGCGGCGTATGGTGACGCGCTCGGGATCGCGTTCCAGCTGCAGGACGACCTGCTCGGCGCATTCGGGGATCCGGCCGCGACCGGGAAGCCGTCGGGAGATGATCTGCGCGACGGGAAGCGGACCGTGCTGCTCGCGGAGGCCGTCGCCCGATCGAAGGACAAGCGTGCGATCGAGGCGCTCGTGGCGCTGGGGACGGACGAATCCGTGGACGAACTCCGCGAGGTTCTGGTGCGGACGGGGGCGCGCGAGGTCGTCGAGGAGCGTATTCGAGGGCTGGGACGCGAGGCCGCCGGGTACGCGCGTGAACTGCCGTTGGGCGACGAGTCGGTGCGGGCCGAGCTGGTCGGGCTGGTGAGGGCCGTGACCGAGGTCAGCCTGCCCAGCGTGCCAGCAGCAGCGCCGCCGCGAGTACAGGAACCGCCAAGGACAGCAGCTTGAGGGCTCCGTCGAGGGGTTCGAGGAGCACGTCGCGGTCGATGCGCTTTGAACCGTCGAAGAATTCGATGCTGCCCACGACCTCGTGGACGTCGCGGCGCAGGGTTCGCGCGGGCGTGCTGAGGCGGCGCTGGGCCGCGGAGAGCGCCGTGGCGGCGAGGACGACGAAGACGAGGGCGATCGTTCCGGCGACCGTCCAGTGCGGGGCTTGGGCCACGTAGCCGACTGCTGCGGGGAATCCGCCCCACGCCAGCGCGAATCCGAGGTTCGTGTGCAGTGCGCCGTTGAAGAGTTCGAGGTTGTAGCCGAGGACGAGGACGACGCCGACCACGATGAACGGAATGAGTACGAGGCCTGAGTGTTTGAGCACGGCGATGCCGAGCGCAACGGCTCCGGCGAGACTGAGGACGGCCGCGCTCCAGAGGGCTCCGTCGCTGATGCGCGTGCCGAGCGGGCGGCCTTTCCACTCGTCGAACGCGTGCGCCGCGACCCCGACGGCGAGCAGGAACGCGGCGAGGCTGAGCCAGCAGACGGCCCAGTCGATGTGCGGGGCGAGCGCGGCGCCGATCGCGACGTACGCCAGATGCCAGGCCGTGTAGGGCGGATGCAGGACGGTGAGCCAGTCGGCGGCGCGCGATCCGCTGCGGGCGTAGAACGCGGCTCCGGGGTCGTCAGCCATCCGCCTTCCGTCCCCACATGACCAGGCCGCCGCCGAGGCTCATCCGCCGGGCGCGCACCTGCTCGATCCCGGCGGCCCGCCAGTAGTCGACGATGCTGTCCACGGGATGCGCCTGGTAGTGGCCGCTGATCGAGGGGCCGAGGAAGTTGCCGACGCGGGCCCATTCGCGCCCGCCGGTGAGCATTCCGGCGACGGGGAGCACGCCGCGGGTGTAGCCGTGCCAGGCGGCGCGCCACGCGGGGTTCCCGGGGACGGCGAACTCGAGGCTGGCCAGCGCGCCGCCGGGCTTGAGGACGCGGGACAGTTCGCGCATCGTGGCGGCCGGATCGTCCACGTAGCGCAGCAGGTAGGTGAAGGAGACCGCGTCGAAGGCGGCGTCCGGGAAGGGCAGCGCGACGGCGTTGCCCAGCAGCAGCCTGATCCGGTCGCTCCTGCCGCGCCTGGCCACGTTCTCCCGGCCGCGGCGCAGCATCTGCTCGGTCAGGTCCACGCCGGTCACCTCGACCTGCGCGCGGTCGGTCCAGTAGAGCGCGACCCCGGCGGTTCCGGTGGCCACGTCCAGCACGCGGCGCGCGTCGGGCTTCGTGCGCAGCGCCGCGTTCACCATCGCGTGCCGCCATCGGCGGTTCTGGCCGAAGGATAAGAGTTCCGCGAGTAGGTCGTAGCGCTGCGGCAGGCCGCTGAACAGGTCTTGGGCGTCAATGTCGACCGGGTTCGGCATGTGCGGTCTCCTACCCGCTGCGGGCCGGGGAATGTACGCTGTCCGCATGATCGTGGAGCACGCCGAATTCAGCATCGCCGAAGCCGACGCGGAGAAGTTCGAGGCCGCGTACGCGCAGGCCAGGGAACTGCTCGCGCAGACCGACGGTTTCCTGTGGGCGCACATGCACCGCGGGATCGAGCGGCCGGACAGCTACCTGCTGCTGGTCGGCTGGGAGTCCCTGGAGGCGCACACGGTCGATTTCCGCGAGTCCGAGCGCTTCCCGCAGTGGCGCGCGCTGATCGGACCGTACTTCGCCGCGGCCCCGACCGTGGAGCACTACCGCGAGGTCTGAGCCGCGGCTCGGATCAGAGCGCGTACACCCGCTCGGACTCGGGCAGGTGCGAGTCGTCGTTGACGTACATGATCGCCCACGAGCCGGCCGGGTCGGCGCCCGGATACGGCGAGTGGCTGTGCCGCCAGCCGCTGAGCGAGGTGTGGTTGATCAGCGGGAACGTCCAGCGTGAGGCGCCGACCGGCAGCCGCATGAAGGTGTGCATCGCCGAGGCCGAGGTCTCCGCGTGCGCCACGACGAGGATCCGGCCGCCCTCGTGCCGCCCGGCTATGCCGAGCAGCGTGCGCCCGGACCGCTCCAGGTAGCCCTGCCAGCTCTCGGCGCCGGGCGCGGGCGGGTTCTCCGGGTCGAGCGGCGGCAGCGTGCCGATGAGGTTCGTCTTCGGGTCCCACGGGTGCTGGCCCTCGACGCCGTGGTCGGCCACGCGCAGCCCGTCCAGCGCCTCCACCGGCACGTTCGGGCCGATCGCGGCGACGACGTGCTCGGTCGTCTCGGCGGCGCGGCGCGTCGGGGAGTGGTAGACCGCGTCGAAGGGCCGGGGGCCGGTCATCTGCTTGGCCAGCCGGGCGGCGAGGAGTTCGGCCTGCTCGTGGCCGCGTTCCGTCAGCCCGCGGCACAGCGGCGTGAGGTTCATCAGGAACTCGACGTTGTCCACGGCCTGGCCGTGCCGGACCAGCACTAGTTCAGTCACGCATCAGACCTTAGCGAAAGCCAGATCGAAGACCTCACGGCCGTCGCGCACCGCTCGGGCCTCGAACTTGGTGACCGGCCGGTGCGTGGGCCGCGGCGCGAATCCGGAGCCGGGGTAACGGTTGCGCAGCCAAGGCTCCGCGCTGAGCACGGTGAGCATCTCCTCGGCGTACTCGGCCCAGTCGGTCGCCAGGTGCAGCAGTCCGCCGGGGCGCAGCCGGTCCGCGATCAGGGCTATGACCTCGGAGCGCACGATGCGGCGCTTGTGGTGCCGGGCCTTGGGCCACGGGTCGGGGAAGTAGATGTGCACGGCGTCGAGCGCGTCGGAGGGGATCTGCCAGCGCAGCAGGTCGAGCGCGTCCCCGGCGGCCGCGCGCACGTTCGTCAGCCCGGCGCGCTCGGCCAGCCGCAGCACGTTGCCCAGGCCCTGGGTGTGCACGTCGACCGCGAGGAAGTCGCAGTCCGGCTGCGCGGCGGCCATGGCGACGACCGCGTCCCCCATGCCGCAGCCGATCTCCAGCTGCAGCGGTGCGACCCGGCCGAACAGCTTCGCCAGGTCCAGCTCCTCGCCCTCGGCCGGTATCTCCAGGCCCCAGCGCGGCCAGAGCCGGTCCAGCGCGCTGTTCTGCGCGGTGGTGATCCGGCCGCGGCGCGGCTTGAAGGTGCGGATGTGCCGCAACGGCGGGGCGGCTGCGGTGTCCTCGGCGAGCGCCACGGACGACGGGGGGTTGGCTGACGTGGTCATTTGCTCCAGGGTAGCCGCTCGCGCAAGGGGGGCTTGCGTTCCGAGAGTTAGCGATATATCGTTAACACGTCGAAGAGATGCTTCGACAGAACCAATCTAGTCTGAGGAGTATCCATCATGAGGAAGTTCGAAGCGGGCCTGGAAGGCCCCAACCCCGAGCGTCGCGGCGGTCGCCGCGGCGGAGAGCGTCGACGCGGTGAGCACGAGGAGGGCTTCGGCCCGCGCGGTCGCCACGGACACCACATGCACGGCGGCCACGGCGGCCCGGGCCCGTTCGGTCCCGGCCCCGGCGGCTTCGGCCCCGACTTCGGTTTCGGCCCCGGCCCGTTCGGCGGACCGCGCGGCCGTGGTCGCGGACGCGGCCGGGCCGGACGCGGCGACGTGCGCGCGGCGATCGTCTCGCTGCTCAGCGAGCAGCCGCGCAACGGCTACCAGATCATCCAGGAGATCAACGAGCGCACCGGCGGCCTGTGGCGGGTCAGCTCCGGCTCCGTGTACCCGGCGATCTCGCAACTGGAGGACGAGGGGCTGATCGAGCCCACCGACGGCGACGGACGCAAGCTGTTCGCGCTGACCGCGGCCGGCCGCGAGCACGCCGAGCAGAACGCCGAGCAGCTGGCCCGGCTCTGGGAGGCCGGCGCCGAGGACTCGCGCTTCACCGAGTTCCTGCGCTACCGCGAGCTGATCGGCCAGCTGGTCGCCGCGACCCGCCAGGTCAACGAGGTCGGCACCGCCGCGCAGCGCGAGGAGGCCAAGCAGGTGCTCACCAAGGCCCGCCAGGCGCTGTACAAGATCCTCGCGACCGACGCGGCCGACGAGGAGACCGCCGAGCCGACCGACTCGGTCTGATGCCCGGCCGGGGCGGCCTGCCATCGCAGAGTCCTGAGCTCTCGTACACCTTGCCGGACCGACGGATTCCCGTCGGTCCGGCGCGGTAGAGTTCCGGTCCATGGCAGCGCGACCCCTTAACGAACTCGTCGACGCGGGCTGGGCGAAGGCCCTCGATCCGGTGGCCGGACGCGTCACCGCGATGGGCGAGTTCCTGCGCGCCGAACTGGCCGCGGGCCGCGGCTACCTGCCGCCGGGCCCGCAGGTGCTGCGCGCGTTCCAGCAGCCCTTCGACGGCGTCAGGGTGCTGATCGTCGGCCAGGACCCCTACCCCACCCCGGGCCACGCGGTGGGCCTCAGCTTCTCGGTCGCGCCCGAGGTGCGGCCGCTGCCGGAGAGCCTGGTCAACATCTTCCGCGAGTACACCACCGACCTCGGTCTGCCCGCCCCCGCGAACGGCGACCTGAGCCCGTGGGCGGAGCGCGGCGTGCTGCTGCTCAACAGGTCCCTGACCGTGACCCCGCGCCGCCCGAACTCGCACCAGGACAAGGGCTGGGAGGCCGTGACCGCGCAGGCGATCACCGCCCTCGCCGGCCGCGGGACCCCGCTCGTCGCGATCCTCTGGGGCCGCAACGCCCGCAACCTGCGTCCGCTGCTCGGCCAGGGCGTCCCCTGCATCGAGTCCTCGCACCCGAGCCCGCGCTCGGCCGACTACGGCTTCTTCGGTTCGCGCCCCTTCAGCCGCGCGAACGCCGCGCTGCAGCAGCTTGGCGCGGAACCGATCGACTGGCGGCTGCCGTAACGCTCTGCTCGGGCAGCCGCACGGCCATCCCGTGCGCGCGGACGGCCGAGCGCATCGTCTCCGCGAGCGCCGCGAACTCCTGCGCACGCGGGCTCGACGTGCGATGCACCAGCACGATGCTGCGGCCGGGCGCCGGCGCGTGGAACGACGTGGCGGCGAGCCCCGATCCGGGCCGCGCCTCGATCACGGCGGCGGTGCTCGGCAGCAGCGTCACGCCGAGTCCCCCGGCGACGAGCTGCACGAGCGTCGCCAGGCTGGCCGCGCGGGTCGAGGCGAATCCGTCCACCCCCGCCTCGTGGCACACCTCGAGGGTCTGCTCGCGCAGGCAGTGCCCCTCCTCCATGACCAGCACCGGCAGTTCGCGCAGCGTGGTCAGCGGTACCGGGCCGCGCGGCGGGCGCGGGTCGTCGCCGGGATACACCAGCATGAAATCCTCGTCATACAGGTGCATCGCGGTCAGTCCCAGGCCGTCCACCGGCGTCGCCAGCACGGCCAGGTCCAGCTGCCCGGCGGCCAGCGAGAGGTGGATCCTCGAGGTCTGCTGTTCGTGCAGCACGATGCCGAGGTCCGGATAGCGGGTCTTGAGCGGCCGCAGCAGCGCGGGCAGCAGGTACGGCGCGACCGTCGGAATGACGCCGATGTGCACCTCTCCGGTGAACGGACGTCCGGTGGCCTGCGCGGCCTCGGCCAGCTCCTCGATCCCGCCGAGCACCGCGCGCGCCCTTCGCGCCACCTCTTCACCCGATCGCGTGAGCAGTACCCGCCGCGTGGTGCGCTCGACGAGCCGGGTGCCGAGCGTCTCCTCCAGCGCGGCGACCGCGTTGGACAGCGCGGGCTGGCTCATGCCGAGCTCGGCCGCCGCCTCCCGGAAGTGCAGCCGCTCGGCCAGGGCCGCGAACGCGCGCAGCTGAGCCACCGTGGGCATCCGCGGATTGATAGCCGTCTCCTATCGCCGCCCCTTGCCGGGACCTATTTCTTCGATCAATGAAGATCATGCCACGCTGTCCCCCGACGAAGATCAGCGGCCACGAGCCGCGACCTATCACGGAGGATCAGCATGCTGGGCATCGGCGACAAGTTCCCCGACTTCGAGCTCACCGGCGTGGTCTCGAACGACGCTGCCACCGCCTTCCAGACCGTCAACAGCCAGAAGCTGGCGCAGGCCTGGAAGGTCGTCTTCTTCTGGCCGAAGGACTTCACCTTCGTCTGCCCGACGGAGATCGCCGCCTTCGGCAAGCTGAACGGCGAGTTCGCCGACCGCGACGCGCAGGTGCTCGGCGTCTCGGTCGACTCGGAGTTCGTGCACCTGGCCTGGCGCCGGGACCACAAGGACCTGAACGACCTGCCGTTCCCGATGCTCGCCGACATCAAGCGCGAGCTGACCGCCGAGTGCGGCGTGCTGAACGCGGACGGCGTCGCGGACCGGGCCACCTTCATCGTGGACCAGGACAACACCATCCAGTTCGCGATGGTCACCGCGGGCTCGGTCGGCCGCAACGTGGACGAGGTGCTGCGGGTGCTCGACGCGCTGCAGACCGACGAGCTGTGCCCGTGCAACTGGCAGAACGGCGAGTCCACGCTGGACACCGCCAAGCTGATGGCCGAGGCGTAGTCCGGTGAGCGTGGACGCCCTCAAGGAGGCGCTGCCCGCGTACGCGAAGGACACGCGGCTGAACCTCAGCTCCGTGATCACCACCTCGAAGCTGCCGGAGCAGCAGCTGTGGGGCACGGTCGTGGCCACGGCGCTGGCCTCGCGCAGCACGACGGTGATCCGGGAGCTGGTCGAGGAGGCGAAGGGCCACCTGACCGACGAGGCGATGACCGCCGCGAAGGCCGCCGCGTCCGTGATGGCGATGAACAACGTCTACTACCGGACGATGCACCTGATCGGCGACGAGGAGTACGCGAACCTCCCCGCGCGGCTGCGGATGCAGGTCATCGGCAACCCGGGCGTGGACAAGACCGACTTCGAGCTGTGGTGCCTGGCGGTCTCGGCGGTCAACGGCTGCGGCCGCTGCCTCGAGTCGCACGAGAAGGTGCTGCGCGCGGCGGGTCTGAGCCGTGAGCCGATCCAGGAGGCCGTGCGCATCGCGGCGGTCGTGCACGCGGTGGCCGCGACGCTCGACGCCGAGGCCGCGCTCGCGTAAGCACACAAGCAGCACGTACGAGACCGGGCCCACGCCGACCGACAGGCGTGGGCCCGATTTCTCATTTCGTTAGGTCGGCGAGCACTGATGCGGCGCGCAAGGCGTCGGAATGCGTGTTGTAGAGCGCGTTGAAGCCGTAGCGCAGCAGGTCGGGCTCGCGCTTGTCCCCCACGACGCCGCGTTCGGCGGCGGCCGGGACGAGCTTGGCCGCGTCCGGGTGACGCAGCGTCACCTGGCTGCCGCGGCGCTCCGGCTCGCGCGGGGTGACGATGCCGAAACCGCGGTCGCCGAGCAGCTCGTCGCAGCATTCGATGAAGAATCCGGTCAGGCTGAGGCTCTGCGCGCGCAGTGTCCCGAGGTCCACGCCGTCGAACGCGCCGATCGCGGCCTCCAGCGCCAGCATGGAGAGCATCGTCGGGGTGCCGATTCGGGCGCGGCCGATGCCCTCGGCGCCCTCGTAGGTAGCGCGCATGGCGAAGGGGTCGGCGTGGCCGGTCCAGCCGGTGAGGGGCTGGCGCATCGTGGCGTGGTGGCGCCGGGCCGCGTAGACGAACGCCGGGGCGCCGGGCCCACCGGACAGGTACTTGTAGGTGCAACCGACCGCGAAGTCGACGTCCCACGCGTCGAGTTCCAGCTCGTACGCACCGGCCGCGTGGCACAGGTCCCAGACGACCAGCGCGCCCGCCTCGTGCGCGGCGGCCGTGAGACCGGGGATGTCCCAGCGCTCGCCCGAGGCGAAGTCCGTGGCCGGGAACGCGACGACGGCCGTACGCTCGCCGTCCTCGGCCAGGGCCTTGAGCAGCTGGTCCGTCGGCACGTGCCGCACCTCGAGACCGAGCGTCTCGCCGACCGAGTCCGCGATGTAGGCGTCCGTCGGGAAGTGCCCGGCGTCGGTGAGCAGCAGGCGGCGCTCGGGACGCAGCCGCGCGGCGGCCGTCAGGGTGTTGAAGATCTGCACGGACGTGGAGTCGCCGACGACGGTCTGCCCGGCGGCCGCCCCGATCAGCGCGCCGACCCGGTCGCCGAGCCGCTCCGGCAGCCCCCACCACTCGGCGTCCTTGCCGAACCAGGACCCGATCAGGCCGGTGCGCCACTGCCGCTGCACGGCGTCCTCCAGCGCGGCCGGGACCGCGGCGGGCAGCGCGCCGAGCGAGTTGCCGTCGAGGTACGTCACGCCCTCCGGCAGCAGGAAGCGCTCGCGGCAGTGCCGCAGCGGGTTGGCCGCGTCCAACTCCGCCGCGCGATCCGCCAACGTCATGCCCAGACCTCCGCTCGAACGTCCCACAGCTCAGGAAGGTACTTCTGGTGCACGCCGCGCGCGAGCCACTCGGCGCCCGAGGTTCCGGCCGAACCCGGCTTCGCGCCCATCGACCGCCAGACCGAGAGCAGGTGGCGCTGCTTCCAGCGGGTGAACCGGTCGGCGGCGTCGAACAGGGCCTCACCGAGGTCGATCAGCTCGGGGTGCTCGGCGGAGTGCGCGTAGACCTCGCGCCAGCCGTCGGCCAGGCCGCGTCGCTCCAGCAGCTTCGTCGCGGCGTCGGCCAGGCTCGGCATCGGCGGACGGCTCGGGTACGGCACGCCGAGCGCCTGCTCCAGGTCGCGGTAGAGCTCCGACTGGATGCCCGAGGCGGCGCCGAACGCGTCGCGGAACTCGTCGAACTCGGCGGGGGTCAGGGTGCGCAGGGCCTCCCACGAAGCGGTCAGCGCGTCCTGTACGCCGTGCCCGCGACGCAGGTCCACGAGCGCGCCGCGCACGTCGTCGGCGTCCAGCTTCGCGCAGGCCGCGGACCACTCGTGGTGCAGCAGCTTGAAGTACAGCTCCATCACCTGCGTCGTGATGATGAAGGACAGCTCGGCCGGTGCCTCCGTGCGCGGCCACTGGAGTCGCAGCAGCTCGTCGAGGCACGCGTACTGGGCATATTCGCTCGTGGCCGTGCGCGAGCGCCCCACCTGGTCGGTCATCATGAGCCTTATGGAACCGCAGCCACGGCGAAAGTTGAATGGCCGCCGGAGACCGATCGGGGAGGATGGCTTTACGATCGAAAGGTGTCTACGCGCAATGAGTTTCCGGACGTAATCGACTGGCGGCTGATCGACGAGCTGCAGCAGGACGGGCGGCTGTCCTTCAACGAGCTCGGCCGCCGGGTGAGCCTGTCCCCGCCCGCGGTCGCCGAGCGGGTGCGGCGGCTGGAGGAGCAGGGCGTGATCACCGGCTATCACGCGCACGTGGATCCGGCGAAGGTCGGGCGGACGGTCGCGGCGCTGGTGCGCATGTCCTGCTACGGGCCGAACTGCCTGCTGCGCCATCCGGAGGTGCTGGAACGCGACCCGGCGATTCTGGAGGTGCACCGGCTGACCGGCGATTCCTGCTGCCAGCTGCGCGTCGCGGTGCGCACGATGACCGAGTTCGAGGAGCTGATCGACCGGCTCGCGGAGCACGGCACGCCCTCGTCCACGATGGTGCTCTCCTCTCCCCTGCTCTGGCGTCCGGTGGCCCGCTGACCCGCAAGGCGTAACGCCCCGCGCGACGGCCGTTCCGGGACAGCAGACTCGTGTGCATAACGGAATGGACTTCGCATTGGGAGGCCGAGATGATGTCACGCCCATCGCGGATGCTGAAGTGGATCGGGGCCGGGGCGGTGCTGCTGGCGGCCGCGCCGATCGCGTGGGCGGAGGAGCCGAGTCCGCCGAATCCGGTCGTGGTCCCGAACGTGCAGCGGATCCCGCAGGTCAGCGGCTCCGCGCACCCCGCGTTTCACGGTACGTGTTCTCCCTGTCACCTCACCGTGCCACACTCGACCCAGGCACGGTGAATCTGACGGAGGGTCAACAACATGACAGCGGAGACGGGGGCGGGCGCCGCCTCGCAGCTCGGCGCGATCGAACACATCGTCGTCCTGATGCTGGAGAACCGCTCGTTCGACCACATGCTCGGCTACCTGTACCAGGACTCGGGCAACGTCTCGCCGACCGGCCAGCCCTTCGAGGGCCTCAGCGGCAGCGAGTCGAACCCGGGGACGGACGGCAAGCCGGTGCCGGTCTTCCCGATCAACCCGTCGACGCCGAACGCGTACTTCATGCCGGGCGCCGACCCGGGTGAGGGCTACATGGCGACGAACAGCCAGCTCTTCGGCACCAACACCGCGCCGAGCCCGGCCACCGCGACGATGCAGGGCTTCGTCACCGACTACGCGTACACCCTCGGCTGGGAGGCCAAGGAGGGCTGGTCGATCGTCGGCGGCACGCAGCCGAACGACATCATGGGCTGCTTCACCCCCGAGGCGCTGCCGGTGCTCTCGGCGCTGGCCAAGGGCTTCGCGGTGTGCGACCACTGGTTCGGCTCGGTGCCGACGGAGACGCTGCCGAATCGCGCGTTCGTGCTCTCCGGCACCAGCCAGGGGCACATGGACGACAAGACGAAGACCTTCACGTCCCCGTCGATCTGCGCCTCGCTGACCAAGGCCGGGGTGTCCTGGAAGATCTACGGCTACGACGCGTCGCCGCTGACGAAGCACAACTTCCCGGACCTGACCTCGGCCCCGGCCGCGCACTACGGCCTGTTCGCCGACTTCAAGTCCGACGCGGCCGCGGGCAACCTGGCGGGCTTCACGTTCCTGGAGCCCTCGTGGAGCGCGACCGGCAACAGCCAGCACCCGAACTACGACGTGGCGCTGGGCGAGCAGCTGATCCACGACACGTACACCGCGCTGCGCAACGGCCCGGGCTGGGACAAGACGCTGTTCATCCTCACGTACGACGAGCACGGCGGCTGCTACGACCACGTGCCGCCGCCCACCGACGCGACTCCGCCGGACAACTCGGCGGGCGAGTACGGCTTCGACTTCACCCGCTTCGGCCCGCGGGTGCCGACCGTGCTGGTCTCGCCGCTGATCCCGGCCGGGACGGTGTACCGGGTCCCGGCGGGCGCCACCCCCTTCGACCACACCAGCGTGCTCAAGACGATCGAGCAGCGCTGGAACCTGCAGCCGCTCACGGCCCGGGACGCGGCCGCGGTGGACGTCGGCGGCGTGCTCACCCTGACCACGCCGCGCACCGACGATCCGCTGAGCGGCGTCGTCGTGCCGACCTCGGGCGGGACCACCCCCGCGGCGGGCAGGCCCTCGCACCTGCAGGAGGTCTACGCCGACCTGCTGGCGCGCGAAGTGCCGCCCGGCCACCCGATCCCCGCCCCGCGCACCGAAGCCGAGGCCACGACGTTGCTGCGCACGGGCGTCCGGCAGCCGCGCTGACACGTATTCATGCCGTGAGGACGATGCGGGCGTTGTCCTTCGGGCTAACGGTCCACGCCCGGGCCACGTCGCTGAGCGGGTAGGTCTCTACCGGCACCTCGACGTGGCCTTCGGCGATCCGGGTGACGTACTCGGGCATGGTGCGCTGGATGGTGTCCATGCTCACCGAGCCGAGGCCGCTGCCGCTGATCCGGATGCGGCGGCTGCGCAGCAGTGCGGCGGGCAGCGCGGCGTTCGGTCCGGCGAGGGCGCCGATCTGCACGTAGCTGGTGTCGGCGTCGGCGGTGGGCAGTCGGGTGAGCAGCCCGAACATCAGCTCGGCGGGGGCGCCCCAGACGTAGTCGAGGACGAGGTTCGGCACGTCGTCGCCGAGCGCGGTGCGGATCGCGTCCTGGTTCAGACGGGCGGTCGCGGCGCCGAAGCCGCGAGCCTTGTCGAGGGCTGATTCGTTGCGGCCGATGGCGATGACGCGGCGGGCGCCGAGGTCGCGCGCGTTCTGCACGGCGAGCAGGCCGGAGGCTCCGGTGGCGCCGACGATGGCGACCGTGCCGAGCTCGCCGGCCTCGGCCAGGCGCGCCTTGAGCGGCAGCCAGGAGGACATCCCCGGGTTCATCCCGCCCGCGACCTGCGCCGCGCGGTCCTCGGTGCCCTCCGACAGTTCGATGTGAAAGCCGCCGGCGACGGCCATCCGCTCGGCCATCGTGCCGTAGGGCGGGGCGACGTTGCCGGTGTAGATCAGCTCGCCGTCGGCCGTGCGCGCGACCGCGTCCACGCCGGGGACCAGCGGGTATCCGCCCTCGCTGCTGTAGTGCCTGCCGTGTGCCCGGGAGCGCACCAGCTGGTGCAGTCCGGCGGCCACCAGTTCCACGACCTGAAGTCCCTCGCCCGCCTCCGGCTCGGCGAAGTCGGCGTACTCGGGCACGCCCTCGGCCTCGCGCAGTACCGCTGCCTTCATCCCGCTCACCCTCTCCTTAACGCTGTTAAGTTCCGGTTCCCAGCGTGCACTTAACAGCGTTAAACTGTCAAGCGTGAGCAAGGGACTGGCGAAGGCGGAGATCGTGCGGGCGGCCCTGGAGGTCCTCGACGAGGAGGGGCTCGACGGGCTCACGCTGCGCAAGGTGGCAGCGCGGCTCGACGTGCAGGCGCCCGCGCTCTACTGGCATGTGCGCAACAAGCAGGAACTGCTGGACGAGATGGGCACGGAGGTCTGGCGGCGCATCAGCCTGCGCGTGGTCGATCAGCTGGCGCTCGACGGGGCGTGGCGCGAGGAGCTGGCGGCGTACGCGCGGATCATGCGCGAGGAGCTGCTGCGGCATCGGGACGGCGCGAAGATGGCCACCGGCACGACGCTGACCGACGTGGAGATCGTGCGGCGCGGGGAGCCGAGGCTGGCGGCGATGGTGCGGCAGGGCTTCACGGTGCGCTCGGCGGCGCGGGCCAGCGTGCTCGTGCACCACTTCGTCATCGGGTTCTGCATCGAGGAGCAGGCGGTGATCCAGGCGAAGGCGGCCGGGGACGGGCGCTACAGCCTGGAGGCGCGGGACCGGCGCGTGGACAGCGAGGCGTTCCCGCTGACCGCCGAGGCGGGCCGGGAGATCTTCGAGGACGACGACCGCCGGTTCGGGGACCTGGTCGAGCTGATGCTGCGCGGCTGCGAGACGCTGCTCGTGCTGAAATGACACCCGCCCCGCCGCGCTGTGCACGCGACGGGGCGGGGACCTGCGGGATCGGGACGCGGGTCAGGCGGCGTCCGCGACCTTCGGCTTGGCCAGGCTGGCGGCGGCGCCGACCAGGCTCATGCCGATGGCGAGCCAGAACACGATCATCAGGCCGTGGTGGAACGGGCCGGAGATCAGGTTCGGGAAGAACTGGTGCCCGGTGAGCGTCGCCGCGTTCTGCTTCGGCAGGCTGGAGAGCACCTGGTTGCCGAGCAGCTGCTGCATCGGGTTGTAGCCGAGGAACGCGGCGAACAGCACGCCGACCGGCGGGATCGCGGCCACCTGCTGGGCCACCGCGGCCGGCACGTGCTGCGCGGTCAGCTGGGTCATGATCGTGTTCGGCAGCGCGCTGGCCAGGCCGACCACCATCAGCGAGAAGAACACGCCGATGGAGAACAGGCTGCCCGCGTTCATGAACGTGGCCCGCATGCCGGAGGCCGCGCCGCGCTGGGCCGGGCCGACGCTGGACATGATCATCGAGGTATTCGGCGCGGAGAACATGCCGCCGCCGACGCCGTTGAGGAAGATCAGCAGTGCGAAGACCGGGTAGCTGAAGTTCGTCGGCAGCGCCAGCATCCCGCCGAAGCTCGCCGCCATCAGCAGCAGGCCCGCGCAGGCGAACGAGCGCTGGCCGAGCCGGTCGGAGAGCTTGCCGGAGACCGGGCCGGAGACCAGGAAGCCGATGGTCAGCGGCACCAGGTAGATGCCCGCCCACAGCGGGGTGTCCTCGTAGTTGTAGCCGTGCAGCGGCAGCCAGATGCCCTGCAGCCAGATGATCAGCATGAACTGCAGACCGCCGCGGGCCACGGCGATCAGGAACGAGGCCGCGTTGCCGCTGGAGAACGTGACGTTGCGGAACAGCCGCAGCTGGAACATCGGCTCGTCGACCCGCGACTCCACGATCAGGAAGACGATCAGCAGCACGACGCCGCCGATCAGGCCGGCGACGATCCACGGGTTCGTCCAGCCCATGGTGTGCCCGCCGTAGGGCTGGATGCCGTAGGTGATCGCGGCGAGCAGCGAGGCGAGGCCGGCCGCGAAGGTGATGTTGCCCCACCAGTCGATCCGGCCCTTGCGCTTCACGCTGGTCTCGTGCAGCGACTTGTAGGCCCAGACCGTGCCCAGCACGCCGATCGGCACGTTGACCCAGAAGATCGAGCGCCAGTCCCAGGAGGCGAGCACGCCGCCGAGCACCAGGCCGATGAAGGAGCCGGCGAGCGCGGCCACGATGTTGATGCCGAGCGCCATGCCGCGCTCGTTCGCCGGGAACGCGTCGGTGATGATGGCGGCGGAGTTCGCCATCAGCATCGAGCCGCCGACCGCCTGCACCACGCGCCAGCCGATCAGCCAGAGCGCGCCCTTGCCGCCGCTGAACGGGTCCAGCGACAGGATGATCGAGCAGACCGCGAAGATCGCGAAGCCGAGGTTGTAGAGCTTCACCCGGCCGTACATGTCGCCGAGCCGGCCCAGCGTGACGACCAGCACCGCGGTGACGAGCATGTAGCCCATCAGCATCCACAGCAGGTAGCTGGTGTTCGAGGACTGCAGCGGGTTGAGCTTGATGCCGTTGAAGATCGCGGGCAGCGAGATCAGCACGATCGAGCTGTTGATCGTGGCCAGGAGCATGCCGACGGTGGTGTTCGTCAGGGCGACCCACTTGTAGTGGGAGTGCTCCGGGCCGGCGCTCATCGCGTGCCGGAAGTGGCCGAATTTCGAACGGGGGGCCGGCGCGGGGGCGTCGACCGCGGTTATCGAACCGTCGCTGGACATGAGCCATCCTTACCCGGAACTAGTTAGCTAATGTAAACTAATCAGATTCCGGCGGCCGCTCATCCCGTTTTCCGCGCTCCCGGGCGAATCGTTACCCTTCCGCAACCCGGTGCGGGGCGGCGGCGAGCAGTCCGGCGGGCCACGGCGCGTCCGCGGCGGCGGCGGCGCACACCGGTCCGAGCGTGCCCCCGGCCGCGCTCCACACCCCGGGCCAGACCGGGTGCCGGTCGGTCAGCGGGACCCGGCAGCCGGGCTCGGCGCAGCGCCTGACCCGCAGGCCCTGGCGGCTGAAGCAGGCGTCGACCTCGTCGGCCGCGTCCACCCCGGAGACCGCGGCGGCGGTCAGGCCGGCCGGGCTGGCGGCGAAGGCGGCCCACCAGTCGTGCCAGGTGACCCACGGCGCCGGATCGAAGCGGGAGAGCCAGCCGAGCCGCGGGCTGGCGCCGGACAGGTCGGCGGTCACCTCGACCTCGCCGTGCCCGGAGACCGCCGCGAGCTCCTCGAGCGCGGCGCGCACCGGGCCGATCGCGTCGGCGGGCTCGCCCTCGTGGTTCAGCAGCACGGCGGCGACCAGCCGGGCCAGGTCCTCGCCGATGTGCACGACGGCGCTGGCCACCAGGCGGCCGCCCTCGACCGCCACGGTCAGCCGCCCGGCGTCGCCGTCGAACCAGAAGGTGGGCGGGCTGCCGAGCATGGCGCAGCGCACCGCGTCGGCCGGGGCCGCGTAGCCGCGGGCGAAGGACTCGCCGCGCCCGGCCAGCGTGGCGGGCAGCGGCGGGTGGTCGGTCGCGGGCGCCGGGACCGCGAGCGAGAGCCGGGCCGGGGCGGGCGCGGTGCGGGCGGGCAGGGTGCTGACGGACGAGGGGGGCAGACCGTGCATGGGGCGTCCTTCCGACGCGGGCGGGCCGGGGACTGCGGGGTTCGACTCAGGCGCGGCGAGCCGGGTCTCGTAGCGCTGTCCGGGGACGGCGGGTCGGACCGGCCCGCGCCGGGGCCGGCCCTTGTTCCTCGCCTTCGCCGAGCCGCTCATCGGGCACCTCCGCCGCGTCGCCTGAAGATCTTCGTTTGATCGTCACCCAGGCGGGCGAACTGTTCGCGGAGGCACGCCGTTCACTCACTCGGTTGTATCAACCAGCGATCTCCCCAGGTACAGCTCGCGGACCACCGTCTCCAGGTCCCGGTCCGCGCGCAGCTCCTCGATCGAACCGTCGTATGTCACCCGGCCGTGGTCGATCGCCACGACGCGGGTGCACAGCCGCTCGATGTCGGCGATGTCGTGCGTGGTGAGCAGGATCGTGGTACCCGTGCGCTGGTTCAGTTCGCTGAGGAACTCGCGGACCGAGTGCTTGGAGACCACGTCGAGCCCGATCGTCGGCTCGTCCAGGTAGACCACGGCCGGGTCGTGCAGCAGCGCGGCGGTGATGTCGCCGCGCATCCGCTGGCCGAGGCTGAGCTGGCGGACCGGCCGGTCCAGGAACGGGCCGAGGTCCAGCGCGTCGACGTAGTAGGCGAGGTTCTCCTCGTAGCGCTGCCGCGGGATCTTGTAGAGCCGCTGGAGCAGCGTGAACGAGTCCTTGAGCGGCAGGTCCCACCACAGCGTCGTGCGCTGGCCGAACACGACGCCGATCCGCCGGGCCAGCTTGACCCGATCGCGCTGCGGCTCGAAGCCGGCGACCCGCAGCAGGCCCGAGGTCGGGGTGAGGATGCCCGTCAGCATCTTGATGGTGGTGGACTTGCCCGCGCCGTTCGGGCCGATGTAGCCGACCAGCTCGCCCGCGGCCACCCGCAGGTCGATGCCGTCCACGGCAGTGAAGTCGCCGTTGAAGGTCTTGGTCAGCCCCTCGGCGAGGATGATGGGGTCGGTCACGTGTCTCAGCTCCCGGTCGAGCGGTAGTGGCGGACGCAGCCGCGCCAGGCGAGCGCGGCCAGCCCGGACAGCAGGGCGGCGGCCAGCGGCGAGGCGAAGCGGAGGAACCCGGGCAGGCCGAAGGGGTCGGCGTGTCCGAGCACGTAGAGGGACGGCTGCCAGGTGACGAACGCGACCGGCAGCACGAAGGTCAGGGCGAGGCCGAGCGGCCGCCCGAAGATGGTCAGCGGGTACTCGGTGGCGTTCTCCGAGCCGTAGGTGAAGCTGTTCGCGACCTCCTGGGCGTCCACCGCGACGAAGCTGATGCAGCCGGTCAGCACCCACAGCGCGCAGTACAGGACGAAGCCGCAGACCACCGTGCCGACGCAGACGGCGATCCGCGCGGCGGTCCAGTGCACCGGCAGCGCGTGCAGGGCCCAGCCGAGGGTGAGGACCGGCGTGACGAGCTTGCCGAAGCGCTTGGGGGTGAACTGGTCGGCCAGCACCTGCGCGAGCGAGCTGACCGGGCGGATGAGTACGAGGTCGAAGTCGCCCATCCGGATCATGGTGGGCAGATCCTCGACGCCGCTGGCCACGATGTCGGACAGGCCGAAGGCGAGCCGCGTGGTGCCGTAGAGGTAGAGCGTCTCGGGCAGGGTGAATCCGGCGATCGTCTGGACGTGCGTGTAGATGACCAGGATCGCGATGAGGTCGAGGCAGGTGGTGAACAGCTGCGCGAGCGTGGTCAGCACGAGCGAGACGCGGTACTGCGACGCGGAGCGCATCCACATCCGCACGAGCAGCAGGTAGGCGGCCGGGCCCCAGTACGGCCGATCGTCGGTCTCGGTGTCAGCCACCCTGGACCACCACCTTGTGCCGCGCGGCGTCCGTGACCAGGCGTCCGGCGACGAGCAGCAGCACGGCCCAGACGGAGGCGAACGCGACCGCGTACCCGAAGCCGCCGCTCTGCGTGCCGAGCAGCACGTTGATCGGCATCTGCGCCACCGCGGCCCACGGCGTGTGCAGTAGGACGGCGCCGAGCGTGCCGGGCACGATGCTCAGCGGGATGATCAGGCCGGAGCAGAACATGCCGACCGCGACCAGGATCGAGGCCGTGCCGCGCTCGTCCATCGTCCAGAAGGCGACCAGACTGGCGAGGTAGCGCAGGCCGAAGCTGATCAGGTATCCGATGCCGCAGCAGACCACGAACTCGGCCCACGGCAGCGGGCTGGTCGGCAGCCGGACCGGGAACAGCAGGCTGCCGACGACGACCGGCGGCACGGTGCGCAGCATTCCGGCGCCGAGCGCGCGGCCGAGGTCGAGGGAGAGCCACCAGGCCTGGAAGTCGACCGGCCGGTAGAGGTCCACGGCCACGTCGCCGCTGCGGATGCGCGGCCCGAGCTCGGTGCTGTTCATGAAGATGCCCATCGGCGTGACGAGCCCCTGGGTGACGAAGGCGTAGGTGACGGCGTCGGTCTGGTCCCAGCCGCTGAGCTCGGGTTTCTGTTTCCAGAGCGCGATCAGGACCAAGGCTCTGAGACAGCCGAAGACGGTGTTGGTGAAGGCGCCGGCGAGGGCCGAGGAACGGTAGGCCAGATAGCGGCGCAGCGATAATCGGACAGCGGTCAGGTACACGCGCATGCGGAACTCCACAGGGCGAGGCGTCGGATGGGAAAAAGGGGGAACTGCCGAGGCTGGCAGAGCCGTGGCATGCTCGGCAACCGGTTTTCCACCAGCGGCGCGGCACTGACGCTGTCCTTATCCGCGGTGGGCTGAACTTGTCGCATGTCCAGCGATGAGAACGAGAGTCCGGACGGCGAACCGACCGGGATGTTCGACGCCTTCCGGGCGCGGCAGGCCGACGAGCGCGCGCAGCAGGCGCAGCAGGAGACGCAGACCGCGTACAGCTTCCCGCCGGAGTACGCGGCGGCGCCCGAGCCGGTGTTCTACCCGACCCAGCCGCCCGCGCCCCCGGCGAACCGGACCCGCTCGGTGCTGATCTTCGTCGGCGCCGTGCTGGTGGCCGGGGTGCTGGGGCTCGGCGCGTGGCTGGCGTTCGGCTCGTCCGGGACGCCGGTCGCGAGCGCGGCCGCCGGGACGAGCGCGTCGCCCTCGGCCACGTCCACCGGCAAGCGCTCGGCCCTGGAGTTCCGGGTGACGATCGTGTCGGTGGGCTCCGACTCGTTCACCGGCACGGTCCTGGCGACCGGCCAGTCGGTGACCGTGACGCTGACCGACAAGACCCGGTTCGGCACGAAGGCGCGGCCGTTCAGCAAGACCGGTCTCCAGGTCGGCGAACTGGTGGGCGTGCGGGGCAAGCGCACGGGTGCTGACACGGTCACGGCCACAGTGGTGACGCAGGCCGTACAGTCGTCTGCATGACGGTCGCCGGTTCGCTGTTCGGTCTCGCCTACGGGGATGCGCTGGGAAAGGACACCGAGTTCGCCTCGGTGGCCGAGATCCAGCGCCGATACGGACCGAAGGGACCGGCGGACCTGCCGGAGCCCGCGCTCGTCACCGACGACACGCAGATGGCTCTGGCGGTCGGCGAAGGGCTCGTCGAGCTTTCCGGCGGGCCCCTGACGGCCGATGCGCTGGCCCCGGTCTGGTCGCGGCGCTTCGTCGAGTGGGCGCACTCCCCCGACAACAACCGTGCGCCGGGCATGACGTGCCTGCGTGCGTGCGCGGCACTCTCGGACGGCAAGCCGTGGCTCAAGGCGACGCAGGCCGGTTCGAAGGGCTGCGGCGCGAACATGCGCGTGACGCCGGTCGGGTTGGTCGACAACCTCTCCTCCTCGACGAGGGCGGGCGCGGCGCAACTCCAGGCGGCGCTGACGCACGGTCATCCGACCGGTCTCGCGGCGAGCGAGCTCACGGCTTTCGCGACGTGGTGGCTGCTGGGCGGGATGCGGCCGGAGGACTTGATCATCGCGTTGCGGGCGCGGGCCGAGCAGCAGCGCGAGGTCTACCACCACGCGTGGCTCGGCGACCTGTGGAAGCGCGCGCAGGACGGCTCCGCGGAGTCGTTCATGGTGCGCGGCTGGGACGAGTGCATCGGCGTGCTCGACCGGCTCGGCGCGGCCGTGCGGGCCGGCGACCGCGAGTCAGACCCCTGTGAGGCGACCGGCGCGGGCTGGATCGCCGAGGAGGCGCTCGCGACGGCGCTGCTGTGCTTCCTGCTGTTCCCGGACGACCCGCACGCGGCCCTGCAGCGTGCCGCGACCACGTCCGGCGACTCGGACTCGATCGCCGCGCTGGCCGGTGCGTTCGCCGGGGCGATGTACGGGATCGACGCGTTCCCGGACGGCTGGTACGAGCGGATCGAGTACGCGGACCGGCTCGAAGCCGTCGCGACCGGGCTCGCATGACGCGCACGGTCGTCTTCCTGGTCTTTCCCGACTTCCAGATCCTCGACCTGACCGGACCACTCGAAGTCTTCTCGCAGGCGGAGCGGCTTGCACCGGGGACGTATGCGCTGCACACGATCGCGTTCGAACCCGGACTCGTAACGGCGAGCAACGGGTTGTCGGTGCAGGCCGAGGCAGCGGCGCCGTTCGCGGGCGCCGACACCGCGATCGTGGTCGGCGGGCGCGGGATGGACGCGGCACTCACCGACCCCCGATACGCGGCGTGGCTCCGGGCTGCCGCCACGCGCGTGCGCCGGATCGCGTCCGTGTGCAACGGCGCGTTCTTCCTGGCCGAAGCCGGTCTGCTGGACGGCCGCCGGGCCACGACGCACTGGAGCCGCGCCGCCGAACTGGCCGAGCGCTATCCGGACATCGCCGTGGACGCCGACCCGATCTTCATCCGCGAGAGCGAGGTCTCCACGTCGGCCGGGGTCACATCAGGGATCGATCTCGCGCTCGCGCTGGTCGAGGAGGATCTCGGCGGCGCGCAGGCCCGGTGCATCGCGCGGCAGCTCGTGGTCTTCGTGCAGCGGCCGGGCAACCAGCGGCAGTTCTCCGCGCAGCTCACGGCGCAGCGTCCGGCGCGCGAGCCGATCCGTGAACTGCTCGGCCACATCGCGGACCATCCGGGAGACGACCTGTCCGTGCCCGCGCTCGCCGCGCGGGTCGGGTTGAGCGAGCGTCAGTTCCTGCGAGTGTTCCCGACCGAGACCGGCCGCAGTCCGGCCGCGTACGTGGAGGCCGTGCGGGTCGAGGCGGCGTGCCGGCTGCTAGAGACGACCGAGGACGGGCTCGACCGGATCGCGCGGCTGTGCGGCTTCGGCACGCTGCGCACGCTGCAGCGCTCGTTCCAGCGGGTGCTCTCGGTCGCGCCGCACGAGTACCGGGAGCGGTTCACCCGCACCGGCATGGCGTAATCTGTCGCCCACGTGTCATTGCCGCCAATCCGGTCCGGCGGCGAGACTCAGAGCATGGACATCGTGATTCCGATCTTCCCGGACTTCACCGCGCTCGACGCGATCGGGCCATACGAGGTGCTGCGCGGCCTGCCCGGCGCGCGGATCACCTTCGCGGCCGCCGAGCCCGGCATCGTGCCCGCCGACGATCCGGCACTCGCCTTCCGCGCGACCGCCGCGCTCGGCGAGATCGAGTCGGCCGACGTGCTGGTCGTCCCCGGCGGCCCCGGCACGCGCGCGGCCATGAAGGACGAGGCGATGCTCGCGTGGGTGCGCCGCATCCACGCGACGACGCGCTTCACCACGTCCGTCTGCACCGGCTCGCTCGTGCTCGCCGCCGCCGGTCTCCTCGACGGACTCGACGCGACCACGCACTGGGCCCGGGTCGAACTGCTGGAACGGCTCGGCGCGAAGTACACCGAGCAGCGCGTCGTGCAGCAGGGCAAGATCGTCACCGCGGCCGGGGTCTCCTCCGGCATCGACATGGCGCTCTCGCTCGCCGCGCAGATCGCCGGGGACGACCTGGCCAAGGCGCTGCAGCTGCGCATCGAGTACGACCCGCAGCCGCCGTTCGACGCCGGATCCCCCGCGAAGGCCGGACCGGAGATCGTCGCGCTGACCGGGATGGCGGGCTGAGCGGCTGTCGGCGGCGCCGACTACCGTGAGGGCATGACGAAGATCCCGCAGGATGTCGCCGACCTGCCGTACGCGGACGCGCTGGAGCCGGGTCCGAGCCCGCTGCGGCGCGACTGGAACT
This sequence comes from Actinospica sp., assembly GCA_035493475.1. Classification (GTDB taxonomy): domain Bacteria; phylum Actinomycetota; class Actinomycetes; order Streptomycetales; family Catenulisporaceae; genus Actinospica. Next base: position 1,997 of record DATJIF010000045.1, on the reverse strand, counting down.
ACGACCTGTGCCACTGGGAGTCGGCGGACGAGCGGGACACCGACGTGGGCAGCAGCCGGTTCGCCGAGTGCGCCTTCGAGAACGCGCAGTTCGACGAGATGCGGCTGCGGCGCACCCGGCACACCGACGTGTGGTGGCGCGGTTCGCGGCTACTGAGCACGGACGTCGCGGAGAGCGAATGGCTGGACGTGACCGTGCTGTCCAGCGCGCTCGCCGGGATCGAGGCCTTCAACGCGAAGATGCGCCGCGTCGTCTTCCAGCGCTGCAAGCTCGACGCGGTCAACTTCCGCGGCGCCGAGCTGCACGAGGTCGTGTTCGAGGACTGCATCCTGCGGGACGTGGACTTCTCCGGCGCCAAGCTGATGGACGTGAAGTTCCCCGGCAGCGCGCTGCGCGGCGCCAAGTTCGCGAAGTCGAAGTTGACGCGGGTGGACTTCCGGGACGCGACCGTCGTCGAGGTCGTCGACGGCTACCAGAACCTGCGCGGTGCGGTCATCGACAGCAGTCAGGCGGTCGAGCTGGCGATGGATCTGGCCGTGGCGCTCGGAATCCACGTGAAGGATCAGTGACTCCTTCGATAGCGTGACCGCATGAGCGACGGCACCGACCGGGCGAGTACGACGGACACCGGCGAGATCCCCGAGTGGCGCAAGCGGGCGGGTCCGGTCGCCGTGCTCACCGGCGCGGGCATCTCCACGTCCTCGGGAATCCCGGACTTCCGCGGTCCGCAGGGCGTCTGGACGAAGAACCCGATCGCCGAGCTGACCGCGAACTACGTCGACTACCTGCGCGATCCCGAACTGCGCGTGCGCTCGTGGATCGCGCGCCGGGACAATCCGGCCTGGCAGGCCGAGCCGAACGAGGGGCACGCCGCGCTCGTCGAACTGGAGCGGCACCGATCCGTCAGGGTCCTGACGCAGAACATCGACCGGCTGCACCACAAGGCGGGCTCGACCCCGCGCAAGGTGCTCGAACTGCACGGCAACATGTTCGAGGCCGTATGCACCCAGCCCGCGTGGCGCTGCGGCTGGACCGGCACGATGCGCGAGGTGCTGGACCGGGTCGCCGCCGGGGAGCCGGACCCGCCGTGCGAGCGCTGCGGCGGAATCCTCAAGGCGGCCACGGTCATGTTCGGCCAGAACCTGGACGAGGAGGTGCTCGGCCTGGCCGGCGCGATCGCCCGCGGCACGGCCGTCTTCCTGGCCGTCGGCAGCTCGCTGCGGGTCCAGCCGGCCGCCGGACTGTGCGAACTGGCCGTGATGCACGGCGCCGACCTGGTGATCGTCAACAACGAGCCCACCCCGTACGACGACCTGGCCACCGAAGTGGTCCGCAAGCCGATCTCGGAAGCCCTGCCGCGGATCGTGGCCGAGCTCGCCGCCGTCAAGACCGGCTAGAAGGTGTCGGTCTCCTCGATGTAGGAGACGCCGTTGAAGCCCCCGTCGATGATGGCGCCCATCCGGTGCCGCATGAAGGGGCGCAGGCCTTCGGGCAGCCCGTCCGGGGCGAAGAACGCGATCTCCGCGATCTCCTCCTCCTGCGCCACCAGCTTCGCCGGGTCCGCGCAGACGCCCACGTCGAAGGTGAAGTTGAGGAACTGCACCGGCCCCCTGCCGCGCCCGGCCCACTGCACGACCAGCAGTTCGGCCGGAGCGGTGACCACGTGCCCGAGCTCCTCGAGCACCTCGCGCACCGCGGCCTCGGCGGGCGGCTCGTTGTCGTCCACGACGCCGCCGGGCAGCGACCAGCCGTCACGGTAGGTGTTGCGCACCAGAGCGATCCGACCTTGCTCGTCGCGCAGCAGCGCGCTCGCCGACAATGCGACCTTCGGCACCGAGGCGTACCAGGCGGCGGTCTCTTCCGGGGTGAAGCGGATCGTCGTCACGAAGGTGATCCTCCCACATTGGACCCTCGGGCGACCGAGGGATGGTGGCCGGGCTCGCGTGCCGATGGCTCTCGCCTGGCGGCGTTGTCGGCGTCCTGCGCACAACCCCGGT
>DATJIF010000044.1:0-67867 GCA_035493475.1 Actinospica sp. | reverse complement strand
CATGGCTGAGTTCATCTACACCCTGCGCAAGGCCCGTAAGGCCCACGGCGACAAGGTCATCCTCGACGACGTGACGCTGAGCTTCCTGCCGGGTGCGAAGATCGGCGTGGTCGGCCCGAACGGCGCCGGTAAGTCCACCGTCCTGAAGATCATGGCCGGCCTGGAGCAGCCGTCGAACGGCGACGCGACGCTCAGCGCGGGATACTCGGTCGGCATCCTCATGCAGGAGCCGGTGCTCAACGAGGACAAGGACGTGCTCGGCAACATCCAGGAGGGTGCCGCCGAGACCATGGCCATCGTCGAGCGGTACAACGCGGTCGCCAAGCAGATGGAGACCGAGTACTCCGACGAGCTCATGGACGAGATGGGCAAGCTCGGCGAGGAGATGGACCACCGCAACGCGTGGGACCTCGACGCCCAGCTGGAACTGGCGATGGACGCGCTGCGCTGCCCGCCGCCGGACGCCGACGTGAAGGTGCTCTCCGGTGGTGAGAAGCGCCGCGTGGCCCTGTGCAAGCTGCTGCTGCAGGCGCCCGACCTGCTGCTGCTCGACGAGCCCACCAACCACCTGGACGCCGAGTCGGTGCTCTGGCTGGAGCAGCACCTGGCCCAGTACGCGGGCACCGTCGTCGCGATCACCCACGACCGGTACTTCCTGGACAACGTGGCCGAGTGGATCCTCGAGCTCGACCGCGGCCGCGCGTACCCCTACGAGGGCAACTACTCGACCTACCTGGAGAGCAAGGCCGCGCGGCTGAAGGTCGAGGGGCAGAAGGACGCCAAGCGCGCCAAGCGCCTCAAGGAAGAACTCGAGTGGGTGCGCTCGAACGCCAAGGGCCGGCAGGCGAAGTCCAAGGCGCGCCTGTCCCGCTACGAGGAGATGGCGGCCGAGGCGGAGAAGACCAGGAAGCTGGACTTCGAGGAGATCCAGATCCCGCCGGGCCCGCGCCTGGGCTCCGTGGTCGTCGAGGTGGAGCACCTGAACAAGGGCTTCGGCGAGCGGGTGCTGATCGACAACCTGTCCTTCACCCTGCCGCGCAACGGCATCGTCGGCGTGGTCGGCCCGAACGGCGCCGGCAAGACGACGCTGTTCAAGACGATCGTCGGCATGGAGGAGGCGGACGCGGGCAAGGTCAAGATCGGCGAGACCGTGAAGATCTCGTACGTGGACCAGAACCGCGGCGGCATCGATCCGAAGAAGACGCTGTGGGAGGTGGTCTCGGACGGGCTCGACTACATCCAGGTCGGCCAGGTCGAGATGCCGTCCCGGGCGTACGTCTCGGCGTTCGGCTTCAAGGGCCCGGACCAGCAGAAGCCCGCGGGCATCCTCTCGGGCGGCGAGCGCAACCGGCTGAACCTGGCGCTGACCCTCAAGCAGGGCGGCAACCTGCTGCTGCTCGACGAGCCGACCAACGACCTGGACGTGGAGACGCTGTCCTCGCTGGAGAACGCGCTGCTCGACTTCCCGGGCTGCGCGGTGGTCGTCTCCCACGACCGCTGGTTCCTGGACCGCGTCGCCACGCACATCCTGGCGTACGAGGGCGAGTCGAAGTGGTTCTGGTTCGAGGGCAACTTCGAGTCCTACGAGAAGAACAAGGTCGAGCGGCTCGGCCCGGAGGCGGCGCGCCCGCACCGGGTCACCTACCGGAAGCTCACCCGTGACTGAGATCGTCGAAGGCTCGTCCGTGACCGCCCGGCGGCACGTCTATCTCTGCCCGTTGCGCTGGGCGGACATGGACTCCTTCGGCCACGTGAACAACGTGGTGTATCTGCGGTACCTGGAGCAGGCCCGCGTGGACTGGATGTTCGAGACCGCGCGGGAGGCCGGGGTGGAGAAGTTCAGCCTCGGCACCGTCGTCGCCCGGCACGAGATCGACTACCGGCGGCCGCTGGTCTACCGGGCCGCCCCGGTGCGGGTCGAGATCTGGGTGACGAAGATCAGCGTCGCGTCCTTCATCTGCGCCTACGAGGTGCGCGACGACGACGCGGTGTACGCGACGGCGAAGACCACGCTGGTGCCGTACGACCTGGCCGAGCAGCGTCCGCGCCGGATCGCTCCGGAGGAGAAGTTCTATCTGGAGCAGTACCTTCAGGCCGAGTAGGGGGAATTCCTCGTGCTGATCAGGTTCGCGAGCAGGCGGGACGGCGCCGCGCTCGGCGCCTATCTGGAACGGCTGCTGCACTTCGACAAGGGCTCGGTGGTGCGCTTCGTCGGCGTCGGACCGGCGGCGGCCGCGTACAGCGGTCCCCCGTTCGGCGGTCAGACGGTGCTGGCGCTGCGGCTGTCCGCGTTGCAGCAGGGTACTGAGCCGTTCGATGTGACGGTGCTCGCCGGGAAGCTGCTGGACAACCTCTCGAGGGACGAGGGCGAACTGCTCGTCCCGGACACGATGGTCGGCGGTCCGTCCTGGGCCGGTCTGCTGCCGCCGCGCACCGGCTGGACGCGCGTCGGCCTGATCAGCGTCCGCGAGCTGGGCCGGGCGGCGGCGCAGGGGAACGCGGACTTCCGCTTCCGCGCGCTGGGACTGGACCGCGCGGGCCTGGACGCGCTCGGCGAGGAGATCTGGAGCCGTCCGGTCGAGGCGGCGCAGGAGGCTGATTCGGATGCGGCGCCGCTGACGCTGCGGACCGCGCACGCCGCGCAGGCGCTCGGCTTCCTCGGCCCGGACTCGGAGCAGACCGAGGAGCTGGCGCAGCTCGCCCGGATCGGCCGCTGGCTGCGGGTGGACGCGCCCTACGGGACCGTGCTCCAGCGGGACTAGTGCTTGGTGCTTGGTGCTTGGTGCTTGGCGGCCGACAGGTCGGGAGTCCGCACCCTCAACAGACTCCCGACCGTCGACCCTTCTCCGAGCCCTGCCTAGTTCGGGCTGGGGAAGTAGTTGAGCGTCGGAGTCAGACTCCAACCGCTGTTGCCCGGACCGGTCTGGAACTGGAACTGCGGGGTCGCGGGCGGATACTGGTCCTGCACGGTCCCGGCCACACCGACGCCCGTCGCGTGCACGCCGGCCACGTAGGCGGAACCCTGCGTCTCGCCCTGGAAGACGACCGTGCCCACGTTCACGATGTTCACGTTCGTGATGCGCAGGCCGGTGATCGGCAGGCCGGTGCCGTCTCCGGATACGAGTTCGAAGACGCTGTAGGGCGTGTCGAAGACGTTGAGGTCGCTGAGGTTCAGGGCGACGTTGCTGATCGCGTAGTCGTACGCGTCGATCTGGACGGCGCTCATCGGGTGGCCCCAGTTCGGGTTCATCGCTCCGGCGCGGATCACCGTGTCGTGGCTGACGTCGATGGTTCCGGCGAGGGTGGTGAAGCCCGGGCTGGCGAACTGCTCGTTGGAGATCGTCAGGCCGCTGCCGAGAGCGTTGGAGTCGGCGATCACGTTGTGCGTGATCGTGTTGTCCGTGCCGCCGTACTCGGCTATGCCGTTGGCGAGGTTCGACTGCTCGACGGTGTTCCAGGCGAACACGTCGTGCGAGTCGACGGCCGGGTACGACCAGATCGCGAGCTCGTCGTCGCCGGTGTTCCGGACGAAGTTGTTCCGCACGACGACGCCGGTCGCGTTGCCGTTGAGGTTGAGGCCGTCCGCGTCGGTGTCCAGGATCACCGAGTTCTGCACGACATCACGGGTGTTGCCGTACTGGAGCCAGAGGCCGACGTTCGTGTTCTGGATCCACAGGTTGTTGACAACGGAGCCGGTTCCGAGCGAACCGTTGATCGCGTTCGCCGTGCTGTCGTCGTGGCGGCCGACCGTGTCACCGAGGATGGCGAATCCACTGAGGTTCACCGGTCCCGGAACGACGCTCGGATTGTCGATGAACTCGTTGGAGCGGACGTGCGAGTACCAGTTGCCCGCGCCGACGATCGTGGCGCTGTCGATCTGCAACGCGGTGCCGATCGCAAAGTCACCGGCGGGAATCCACACAGCCTCGTGCCGGGCGTTCGCGTCGCTGATCGCCTTCGCGAACGCGGCGGACGAGTCGGTCGCGCCGGTCGGGTCCGCACCCTCGCTGACCACTGATATGGAGCGCGCGGGCTGCCGCGTCGGCGGTGCGACCTGGTAGAAGTCGGCCAGGTTGATCGTGTACGGCAGCGCGGTGTCGCTCGCGTCGGCCTGAAGGCGGACTGTGTCGCCGCGGTGCAGCTCCGTGCCGAACAACAGCCGCGCGTCGTTGAAGAAATGGTGCGTCTTGCTGCCGTAGATCTGCGGGGTGTCTGTATAGCTGTAGGCCGCGGTCAGCTGCAGTTCGTTGACCTTGTGGCCGTTGACGTAGACCGACAGTGTCCCGCTGCTCCCCTGCGGCAGCGCGTAGTCGACGTCGACCGCGTTCGCGTTGCGGGACAACGTGAACTGCACGTACTGGCCGGATGCGGTGAGCTGGACCGCCTGGCGTCCGACGGCCTCGGAGGCGAGCGTCCCCTGTGTGTAGTCGGGGCCGATCACCGAACCGTTCGTGCCGGCGTTCGGGCCGGTCGCGAGGTATTCGCCGACCAGCCCCGGCACGCTTGCGCCGCCGTCGTAGGACGCGTCGAAGGCGGAGCGCGGCGCGGACGTGGGCGTGGTCGCCGACGCGTTGCCCGCACCGATCGCGGCCACTCCCGTCGTCGCGATCGCCAGTGCGCCTATGAATCTGAGTCGTGATCGCATCTACTCTCCATCGAGTCAGTGCAGTCGGAGCCAGACGGCGGTGTCGGACGGAAGCCGGCCGTCCGCGAGCGGGCCGCTGGCGAGCAGGATCTCTTCGTGCGGCGGCAGCGGGGCGGCGTCGGGCCCGAAGTTGAGCACGCAGGCGAAGTCCTCGCCGCGCCGGTACGCCAGGACCTCGGGCTCCGAGGGCAGCCAGCGCAGCGGCTCCCGGTCCGTGCCGAGGCCCCCGGTCGTGCGCCGCAGCCGCAGGGCGTCGCGGTAGAGCTCGAGCATCGAGCCCGGATCGCCCTGCTGCGCCTCGACCGTCATCCGGTCCCAGCCCGCGGGCTGCTCCGCGAGCCAGGGCTCGGCGGTCGCGTCGGGCGGGCTGAAACCGAAGGGCGGCTGTGCACCGGACCACGGCAGCGGCACCCGGCAGCCGTCGCGTCCGGGGTCGACCCCGTTGGTGCGGAAGAACATCTGGTCGTGCTTGTGCTCGTCCGGGATGTCCTCGACCTCCCACAGGCCGAGCTCCTCGCCCTGGTAGACGTACGCGGATCCGGGCAGCGACAGGCTGAGCAGCGCGGCCGCGCGGGCCCGGCGGGTGCCGAGTTCCAGGTCCACCGGCGTGTCGAAGCTGCGGGTGGCGAAGGCGAAGCTGGTGTCGGCGCGGCCGTAGCGGGTCACGTGCCGGGTCACGTCGTGGTTGGACAGCACCCAGGTGGCCGGGGCGCCCACCGGCTCGTGCGCGGCGATCGTCTCGTCGATCACCTTGCGCAGGTCGGCCGGGGCCCAGGGGCAGGACAGGAACGAGAAGTTGAAGGCGGTGTGGATCTCGTTGGGCCGCAGGTACATCGCGAAGCGCTGCGGGTCGGGCATCCACACCTCGCCGATCAGCGCCTTGGGCTCCGGGTAGGAGTCGGCGATCCGGCGCCACTCCTGGTAGATCTCGTGGATGCCGTCCCGGTCGGTGTACGGGTGCGGGGCCCCCTCCGGCGCGTCCGGGTCGAGGTCGGCCAGGAACGGGTCCTTGACCAGGATCGCGGCCGAGTCGATCCGGATCCCGTCGGCGCCGCGGTCGAACCAGAAGCGCAGGATGCTGAGGTGCTCCTCGCGTACGTCCGGCTGCTCCCAGTTCAGGTCCGGCTGCGCGTCCGCGAACAGGTGCAGGTACCACTGCCCCGGCGTGCCGTCCGGCTCGGTGATCCGGCTCCAGGCCGGGCCGCCGAAGTGCGAGACCCAGTTGTTCGGCGGCTGGTCGCCGCCGGGTCCGCGCCCGGGCCGGAACCAGAAGCGCGCCCGTTCCGGGGACCGCGGCCCGGCCTTGAGCGCCGCCTGGAACCACACGTGCTGGTCCGACACGTGGTTGGGCACGATGTCGATGATGACGCGGATGCCGAGTTCGTGCGCCTCGTCGATCAGCGCGTCGGCCTCGTCGAGCGTGCCGAAGTCGGGATCGATGTCCCGGTAGTCCGAGACGTCGTAGCCGCCGTCCGCCATGGGCGAGGGATACCAGGGATTGAGCCAGATCGCGTCGATCCCGAGGTCGGCCAGGTAACGCAGGCGGGACCGGATCCCGCGCAGGTCCCCCACGCCGTCGCCGTTCCCGTCCGCGAAGCTGCGCACGTACACCTGGTAGGTGACCGCGTCGCGCCACCACTGGAGAGTCACGGAGGGCTCCTTCTCTGCTCGCGTGCCGATTGCGCACAACGTACATGGGACCACTCAAGCCCGCAAGAGATCTGCATGACTGCTGCAAAAACTAGATCTCAGCTTGCCAGCTTTCCCGAACCGTTGATCGGCTCACAGATATTGAGTCCTGACCCGCCGTCACGAGAACGCCGCAGGAAGCACCGCTTACCGGCACTGCGTCCTTGATCGTCGTAATCAAGTCGTGTCGTTGCGAGTTTTCATCGCTATCTTGCGAAGCCATGTCCGGGTCAGTACGGTGAACGCACCCGGGGCAAGACCACAGTCGTTCGTTGTCCAGTGAGGGAAGGCAGATCCATGAAAAGAACGGTCCGCCGAGGTGCCGGCATACGCCGCACGGTGGCGATCGCCGCGGCAGCGGCATTGGCTCTACCCGTCGCGGCCTGCTCGAGCAGCAGCGGCTCCGGCAGTTCGGACAACGCCTCCGGCCCGGTGACGATCACCGTCGGATGCGAACCGCCGACCACGCAGAAGGCCCAGCGGCAGTTCTTCCTCGACGACATCGCCGCGTTCGAGAAGGCGAACCCCGGCATCACGGTCAAGGGCGACGACGCGAACCCCTGCGAGGTGCCCGCCAAGTTCACCGCGCAGCTCGCCGCCGGCACCGAGGACAACGTCTTCTACACCGCGTTCACCGACCCGGCGAACGTCATCGCCGCGGGTCAGGCCGCTGACATCCAGTCCTACGTCAGCCAGATCGCGAACGAGAGCAGCATCCTGCCGCAGCTGCTGAACGTGTACCGGCAGGGCAACGCGAGCTCCGGCGACCTGTACGGCATCCCGGTGAACAACTACTCCGAGGGCCTGGTCTACAACACGACCCTGTTCCAGAAGGCCGGGATCGCCAGCCCGCCGGCCACCTGGGCCGACGTCGAGGCGGACGCCAAGAAGATCAGCGCGCTCGGCCCCGGCTACATCGGCTACGTGGACCTCAGCTCGCAGAACACCGGCGGCTGGCACTTCGCGGCCGAACTGTTCTCCCGCGGCGGCCAGATGGTCAGCGGCAGCGGCAGCGACGTGAAGGCCGCGTTCAACGACAGCACCGGCCTGTCCGTGCTCCAGGCGCTGCACCAGATGCGCTTCGTGGACAACGACATGGGCACCAAGCAGGGCCTCGCCTGGCAGGACCCGCAGCAGATCATGAGCACCGGCAAGCTCGGCATGTACATGGGTGCGCCGGACACCGTCACCAACATGCACGCCACGTACAACACGCCCTACACCAACATCGCGATGGCGCCGCTGCCCGGGGTGAGCGGCCCGACCGCGACGCTGCTCGGCGGTGACGGCTACATGTTCAACAAGAAGGACACCCCGGCGCAGATCAAGGCCGGCATCAAGTTCCTGAACTTCGAGTTCCTGACGCCGAACGAGGGCCAGTTCAACTACGCCCGCACCGCCAAGGCCGGACAGCCGGTCGGTCTGCCTGAGCCGGACCTGTTCACCGCGGGCTCCGCCGCCGACACGCAGGCCGCCGCGGACGAGAAGGCGTCGGCCAACGTGCCCTCGGCGAACTTCTCCGCGTACACGCAGGCACTGTCGAACATGCAGCTGGTCATCGAGCCGCCGCAGGCGCAGGCCATCTACGCGCAGGGCGACAAGGCGATGTACGCCGCGCTGACGAACCCGAACGCGAACCTGCAGCAACTGCTCGACACGTTCAACTCGGCGACGAACGAGATCCTGCAGAACCAGTAGCCCAGGCGGTCCACGCGGCCGTTCCCGCCGGAGGCGCACTCCGGCGGGAACGGCGCCCGGCGTCTCACAAGAGCGGAAGTGCAGCTTCGATGGCGACCATCAACGTTTCCCGCGCCCGGGCGCGCGGCCTGCCGGGAGCGGGCAGGCCGGATCCGGCGCGCGACGTCCGGCGCGGGCCCGGTCTCGGCCGCCGGGTGCGACGCAGCCTGACCGGGTACCTGTTCCTGGCCGGCGCGATCATCTGCTTCGCGCTGTGGTCCTGGTATCCGATGATCCACGAGATCCTGCTCAGCTTCCAGCACCTGAACCTCGTCGGCCAGAGCGAGGGCTGGGGCGGCTGGCGCAACTACGAGCACATGCTCAACGACCCGAACTTCTGGACCTCGGTGCGGGTCACGCTCGTGTTCACCGGCCTCGCGCTGATCTTCGGGTACGCGGTGCCCTTCGTGCTCGCGGTCGGCCTCAACGAGTTCCGGCACGCCGCGTGGTACTTCCGGCTGCTGGTCTACCTTCCCGTGATGCTGCCGCCGGTGGCCGCCGCGTTCCTGTGGAAGTGGTTCTACACCCCGGACAACAGCGGCCTGTTCAACGCGGTGCTGCACGATCTGCACCTGCCGACGTCCACCTGGCTGCAGTCCTCGAACAACACCTTCGTCATCCTGTGCATGGTGATCTTCTCCACGTGGAGCAACATGGGCAGCGGCGTGCTGATCTACATGGCCGCGCTCCAGGGGATCCCCGGCGAGCTGTACGAGGCGGCCGAGCTGGACGGGGCGGGCATCCTCAAGCGGGTCTGGCACGTGACCATCCCGCAGACCCGGCTGATCCTCTCGCTGATGCTGCTGCTCCAGATCGTGGCCACGATGCAGACGTTCACCGAATCGCTGGTGCTCACCGGCGGGGCGAACGGCACCGGAACGCTGGTCTACCTCGTGTACCAGGACGCGACGAACTTCAACAACTTCGGCGGCTCCGCGGCGATCGGCACGGTGCTGCTGCTCGTCCTCGGCCTGTTCTCCGGGGCGTACCTGTGGCTCAACCGGCGTGGTGAGGAGTAGCGGATGTCGGCCTTCGACGCACAGTCCCGGACCCTGATATCCAGGGCCCAGCTCAACCGGCCGCTCGCCCGGCGGATCTACTGGGTGCTGCTGGTCGCGACCATCGTGGTGTTCGCGGTGGTGTTCCTGTTCCCGCTCTACTGGGTCTTCACCAGCGGCCTGAAATCGGCCTCGGAGGTGCTGCAAAGCCCGCCGACGTTGATTCCGCACTCCCTGGACTTCCACAACTACTCGACCGCGTGGTCGGACTTCAACCTCGGCCGGTACATCCTGAACACCACGTACTACGCGGCCGGCGCGCTGGCGCTGCAGCTGGTGTTCGACGTCGCGGCGGCGTACGCGCTCTCCAAGCTGCGGCCGGTGCTCGGCAACCTCGTGCTGGCGCTGATGCTGGCCACGCTGATGATCCCGGCCACGGTCCTGGTGATCCCGAACTACCTGACCGCGATCAACATCCCGGTGCTGCACCTGAACCTGATCAACTCGCCGATGGCCATCTGGCTGCCGGCCGTCGCCAACGGCTTCAACATCTTCCTGCTCAAGCGGTTCTTCGACTCGATCCCGGAGGAGCTGCTCGCGGCGGCCGCGATCGACGGCGCCGGGCCGCTGCGAGCACTCTGGTCGATCGTGCTGCCGATGTCCCGGCCGATCCTCGGCGTGGTGTCCATCTTCGGCACGGTCGCGGTGTGGAAGGACGTGCTCTGGCCGCTGCTGGTGCTCACCGACCCGACCAAGATGACCGTCAACACCGGCCTGCTGAACCTGACCGGCGACGGCATCCCGGAGAACATCCTGATGGCCTCGCTGGCGATCGCCGCGATCCCGACGATCCTGTTCTTCCTGGTCTTCCAGCGCAGCATCATGTCCGGCCTGACGGCGGGCAGCCTCAAGGGCTGAGCGTCGCACCGAAGAAGCCGGAGATGATGGATTCCTCCTCGGCCAGGACGGTGGCGGGCGGCGTCGACCCGACGTCCCCCGCCACCGTCGTCTTGTCGATCGCCGGATAGCGCGCGGCCAACTGCGGCATCAGCACCTCGGCGTCGGTGAACGATCCGTGCGAGGTCCCCGGCAGCGTGATGGCGGCGTGCCAACCGGTGCTGTGCTTCAGGACCGCGGCACACGACGGATCCTCCGCCGCCGTGCACGCCCCCTTCGAATCACTGCCGAGCAGCAGGAACGGCGCGGACAGCCCATGCTGCGCGACCGGCGAGAAGTTGCTGTCGCTCGGATCCCCGTCGTTGTACTCGAGCGTCCCGTCCATGTCTATACCGGACCGCACCCGATGGTCCTGGTACATCGTCGACAGCGCCGTGAATCCCCCGGCCGACTGCCCGAACATCCCCACGCGATGCACGTCCACCGCGTCCGCAAGCCCGTCCGGCAGCCGATCCAGCGAGTCGAGCACGTACTCCGTATCCGCCACGCGCGTGTCCACGACCTGCTTGAGGAACTCCGGCACCGTCCCCGCCTGCTGAGCCTTCGCATACCAGGCGAGCAGATTACTTTCGACGACGCCGCCCGGGAACTGAACCGCTGAAGCCTCATAAGTCGGATCAATAGTCACCACGACGTACCCCTCACTGGCCAACTGATCGACCAGCACCGAATCCCACGACCGCACATCCCCCGCCCCCGGCGAATACAACACCACCGGATGCCGCCCCGAAGCGACCGGCGCCCCCTCGTGCTCATACGTCATGATCGACGACCACGCGACGTCCACCCCGCCCGGAATCCCGTAATTCCCCGGCGCCGCAAGCTGATTGAATCCGTCACTCACCCCCGCCGTCATCAAAGGCTCCCGCCGATACGCCGAAACATCACCCCGCGCCGGATAAACGACGCTGATCATCAACTCCCGATAAGACTGCGGCGGATTCCAAGGATCCGGCCGAGAGTGGTCCGCGAGATAAACATCCTGCACGCCCACCCGATAAGCCCCCGTCGGCTCCGGCAACGTCGGCGCACTCACCGTGCCGGCGGCCGCCATCGCGGGAAATGCCGCGGTGGCAACGCAGACGACCGACAGAGCCGCGACAGCCGCGCTCTTCACCAAAGTTCGCATACTTCGATGATCCGCTCCGCCGCCGCGCCCCGACAGCAGGCAGCCCCCACACCTGAAGGTGGGGCCAGCACGAGTCAGGACCGTCGGAGGCCCCTGCATCCTGGAGCCACATGACAGTCCCGGCCCCCGCCGAAGTCGGGCTTTCCGCAGGCCGCCAGCGCAACGGAGGCACGCTGGCAGCCGTGCGGCGATTTATGGTCACAGTCGCGGAGCGGCGAAATACTTGGCGGGACGCGGAAAATCCCAGGCCGCCGATGCTGCTCGACCCACATCCAAGCTGGGCGGCTCTTTTTGGTCACAGTCGCGGAGCGGCGAAGTTCCTGGTACGGAGTGGAAATCACCCGCTGCTCGGCTCTGAGTCGGGTCGGGCGGTGGAGGGCGGTTCCTGTGTTACATCGGGCTCACGTCGTGGGGGCGGGGGCGGGGCCTGTCGAACCGCGGACTACCAGTTCCGGCTCGAAGAGGAGTTCCTCGGCGGTGACGGGGATGCCGTCTATCTGGCCGACGAGCATCGCTACTGCGGCGCGGCCGATGGCTTCCAGGGGCTGGCGGACGGTGGTGAGGGGCGGGTCGGTGCAGTTCATGAAGGCGGAGTCGTCGTACCCGACCACGGAGACGTCCTGGGGGACCTTGAGGCCCGCCCTGCGCACTGCGCGGACGGCGCCCAGCGCTATCGGGTCGCTGGCGCAGACGATGCCGGTGACGCCCTGCTTGAGCAGCCTCGAGGCCGCCACCTGGCCGCCCTCGATGGAGAACATGGTGTGCTCGACGTGCGGCTTCGGGACGGCCACGTTCGCCTTCTTGGCGGCGGCTTCGAAGGCCTCGTGCTTGCGGCGGCTGGGCATGTGGTCGGGCGGGCCGAGGATGAGGCCCACCTTCTCGTGGCCCAGGGAGACCAGGTGGCCGAAGGCCTGTTCCACTGCTACGGCGTCGTCGGTGGAGACGCGGGGGAAGTCGAGGTTCTCGCTGGCGGCGTTGACCAGGACGACTGGGAGACGCAGGTCGAGGAGCCTGAGGTAGTGGCCGTGCGGGGCGTCGGCTTCGGCGTACTGGCCGCCGCCGAAGACCATGCCGGAGACCTGGCGCTCCAGCAGCATGTCCACGTAGTCGGCCTCTGACATGCCGCCGGTGGTCCGGGTGCACAGGACGGCCGTGAAGCCGCGCTGGGCCAGGGCGCCGCCGACGACCTCGGCCAGTGCGGGGAAGATCGGGTTCTGCAGCTCGGGCAGCACCAGGCCGATCAGCCTTGCCCGCTCCCCGCGTAGTTGGGTGGGGCGCTCGTAGCCCATCACGTCCAGCGCGGTGAGCACCGCGGCCCTGGTGGACGCGGAGATTCCGGGCTTGTCGTTGAGCACCCGGCTGACCGTGGCCTCGCTGACCCCGGCCTTCTTCGCCACATCGGAGAGTTTGCCTGGCATGCTGCAAGTGTACGGCATGGCAGTGCAAGAAAGCATGCAAGTCTGTCGACGTCTTGCGGTACGGACCACGATAGACCGCAAGGGGCTCCGGGGGTGGGGGATTGTTCACGCGAACAACCCACATGGTGCCCCGCGGTGCCCGATTCGCCGGTTTCCCGGAACAGAGTTCGATGATCAAAAGGCTGCGACCTGCGGTGTTCGTTTCGTTACGAACAGCGCATTGACGTGCGCATGGCTCGGGGCTTTACTTCCTCCAACGGTACCGGTTACGGAACCGGTACCGGGATGTTCCAGGGAGGCAACGTTGCCGATCACGATCACCGACGTGGCCACGCGGGCGGGCGTCAGCAAGACCACCGTCTCGCGCGTGCTCAACGGAAAGGGCGAACTCGACGCGGCCACCGCGGCGCGGGTTCGGCAGGTCATCGCGGAGCTGGGCTACGTGCCGAAGGCGGGCGCCGTGGGTCTGGCGCGCGGCCGCACCCGGGTGATCGGGATGCTGGTCCCGTCGCTGACCTGGCCGTGGATAGGGGAAGTGCTGCAGGGCACGATCGACGTGGTCGAGTCCGCGGGCTACGGGCTGATGGTCTTCACCTGCACGCAGGGCGATCAGTCGATGCGCCGGTTCGCCGGGCAGGTGTCGGCGAAGTCGTTCGACGGCCTCGTGGTGATAGAGCCCGAGGGCACCCTCGACTACATCACCTCGCTGCACGAGCAGGGGCTGCCGGTCGTGCTGATCGACGACCGCGAGCACCGGCCGCGGTTTCCGTCGGTCGCGACAACGAATCGGAACGGCGGGGAGTCGGCCGCCGAGCACCTGCTCTCCCAGGGACGTACGCGTCCGGCGGTGATCACCGGCGAGCTGCGCTTCGGCTGCTCGCGCGAGCGGCTCGCCGGATTCCGGTCCCGGATGGCCGAATCCGGCCACCCGATCAGCCCGAAGCTGGTCGAGGGGGCCGACTTCACCTTCGAGGGCGGACTGCGCGCCATGACCCGGATCATGCAGTCCGGCGTCCCCTTCGACTCCGTCTTCGCGCACAACGATCTCTCGGCGGCGGGCGTGCTGCAGGCGCTGGCCGAGGCCAAGATCAGGGTGCCGCAGGACGTCGCCGTGGTCGGGTTCGACGACGTGCCGCTGGCCGCCTACACGAACCCGCCGCTCAGCACGGTCCGCCAGCCGATGCGCGCAATGGGCGAGGCGGCCGCCAGGCTGCTGATGGCCCACCTCGACGGCGGCGAGCAGCTCCTCGACGAGCCGCACATCGTGCCCACCGAACTGGTGGTGCGCGGATCCTCGCTGCAACAGGCGAGGGGCGCTGAGGTCTCCGTCGGCTGAAAGCCCGTCCGGCCCACCGTTTGCAGACGGCGGGCCGGGTGGAACGGGAACCGTCGTACGCCACCGCGTACCCCGGTCCTTCGCACGTCATCCATGAGTTAGGGACTCAAGTGAGGGATACATGCGTACAACCAAGACTATAGCTGCGCTGGCTGCCGCCCTGCTCGCCGCGGGCGGGCTGACCGCGTGCGGCGGATCGGGCGCCGCGTCGAGCACCGGCGGCAGCGGCGGCGGTTCAGGGGTGCTGAACATCGGCATGCCGAACGGTGCCCAGTCCGACAACAACAACCCGTTCCTGAGCTCCTCGGCGGCCAACAGCCTCGGCTACAAGAACGTCATCTACGAACCCCTCGTGATGACGAACGCCGTGCAGCCCTCGCAGCCGGGCACGCCGTGGCTCGCCAGCGCGTGGAACTGGACGGACAACTACACGAAGCTGACGCTGACCATCCGCAACGGCGTCACCTGGTCCGACGGCCAGCCGCTGACCGCCGCGGACGTCGCGTACACCTTCAACCTGGTCAAGGCGAACGCGACGCTGAACTCCTACGCGATCACCTTCGGCTCGATCTCCAGCAGCGGGAACACGGTCACGCTGACCTTCCCGACCTCGCAGTACGTGTACCAGACGCACATCCTGAACCAGTTCATCGTGCCCCAGCACATCTGGTCGAAGATCTCGAACCCGGCGACGAACGCGGTGACCAACCCGGTCGGCTCGGGCCCGTACACGCTGACCTCGTTCTCCGGCAACACCGCGACGCTGACCCGGCGCAGCTCGTACTGGCAGGCGCTGCCGGCGGTCAAGACGCTGCACTACACCTCGTACTCGTCGAACACGACGCAGACCACGGCGCTGACCGACGGCCAGGCGGACTGGAGCTTCGTCTTCATCCCGAACCCCTCGGTGACGTACACGGCGAAGGACCCGTCGCACCTGAAGCTGTGGTTCCCGGCCGTGCTCGGCGACCACGGCCTGTGGCTGAACACGACGGTCAAGCCGTTCGACAACGCGAACCTGCGCGTGGCGATGAGCGACGTGATCAACCGCAAGACGATCGTGGCGACCGGTGAGGACGGGTACTTCTACCCCGAGGTCACCAGCAACACCGGCATCCCGACGCCGGCCGGCACCTCGTACATCGCCAGCCAGTTCACCGGCAGCAACACCAGCGTCGACGTCAGCGCGGCCAAGGCGCTGCTCAGCTCGACGCCGGGCTTCAGCTACAGCGGCAACAACCTGATGTACGGCGGCAAGCAGGTCAGCATCCAGCTCGCCGACCCGGCCGGCTGGTCCGACTACGACACCGACCTGACGCTGATCCAGAACGACCTGGCCACGATCGGCATCAGCGCCACGGTCTCGCAGCCGAACGCGAACACCTGGACCACGAACGTGGCGCAGGGCGACTTCCAGGGCGTGCTGCACTGGACCAACAACGGCGCCACCCCGTACGACCTGTACGCGACGATCTTCGACGGCTACACGCCGGTCGGCCAGACCGCGAACACCGACTTCGGCCGCTTCCAGAGCACGGACGCGACGAACGCGCTCAAGCAGTACGCGAACGCGAGCACCGACGCGGAGCGCGCCTCGGCGCTGCAGACCCTCGAGAACATCGAGGTGACGCAGATGCCGTTCATCCCGATCATGGCGGCGAACGGCGGCGGCGAGTACAGCACGAAGAACTGGACCGGCTGGCCGGACGACACCAACCCGTACGCGCCCGCGCAGCCCACGCTGATCAACGCGCTGCAGATCATCCTCAAGCTCAAGCCGGCCTCGGGTTCGTGATGACGGCCGAACAGACCACGGCGGTACTCGAAGCCGAGGGCCTGACCAAGCACTTCCCCGTTCGCGGCCAGGGCCGAGAGGTCCTGCGCCGCGGCGCGGCCGTGCACGCGGTGGACGACGTGGCCCTGGCCCTGCACCGGGGCCGGGTCACGGCGCTGGTCGGCGAGTCGGGCTCCGGCAAGTCGACCGTCGCCCGGCTGCTCGCACAGCTGCAACCGCGCACGGGCGGCGCGGTTCGGCTGCACGGGCAGGAGGTGTCGGTGCGCGGCGGACGGAGGTTCCGCGCGTACTGCCGCCAGGTGCAGCTGATCTTCCAGGACCCGTTCGCCTCGCTCAACCCGGTGCACACCGTGCGCTACCACCTCACCCGGGCGCTGCGCGTGCACGGCCGGGCCGGACGCGGCTCCCGCGAACTGGAGGAGGCGCTCGCCGACCTGCTCGGCCGGGTGCGGTTGACCCCGGCCGAGCAGTACCTCTCGAAGTACCCGCACGAGCTGTCCGGCGGGCAGCGGCAGCGGGTCGCCATCGCGCGGGCGCTGGCCGCCGAGCCGGAGGTGCTGCTGGCGGACGAGCCGGTCTCGATGCTGGACGTGTCGATCCGGCTCGGCGTGCTGAACCTGCTGCGGGACCTCAAGGAGCAGTTCAGCCTGGCAGTGCTCTACATCACCCACGACATCGCCTCGGCCCGCTACTTCGCGGACGAGACGCTGGTGATGTACGCGGGCCGGATGGTCGAGGGCGGGGACAGCGAGACGGTCACGCAGGCCCCGGCGCATCCGTACACCAGGCTGCTGATCGACTCGGCGCCCGACCCGGAGCGGATCGCGGGCGCGGAGGGCACCGCGGAACTGGCCGAGGACGACCTCGGCGAGCCGCCGAGCCTGGTGACGCCGCCGACCGGCTGCCGCTTCCATCCGCGCTGTCCGCACGCGATGGAGCGCTGCACGTCGGACGTGCCGCCCCGCTTCGAGGTGAACGAGAAGCAGTGGGCCGCGTGCTGGCTCTACGACGGGGACGGCGGTGGCGAATCGTGAAGCGGCTGTTCACCCGGCTCGCGTTCTACCTTTTCACCGCGTGGGCCGCGATCACCATCAACTTCTTCATCGCGCGGACGCTGCCGGGCAACCCGGTCAGCGCCCTGCTGACGAAGTTCCAGGGCCAGATCAACTCCAGCGCGATCGCCTCGCTGACCGCGCTGTTCGGGCTGGACAAGCACCAGAGCCTGTGGAGCCAGTACGCCTCCTACTGGGGGCAGCTGCTGCACGGCAACCTCGGGATCTCGTTCTCGCAGTTCCCGGTGCCCGTCAGTACCCTGATCGGCTCCTACCTGCCGTGGACGCTGTTCCTGGTGGGCACGGCGACCGTGCTGAGCTTCGTGATCGGCACCGGCCTGGGCGTGCTGACCGGCTGGCGGCGCGGCTCCTGGATGGACGCGCTGCTGCCGGCGACCGCGTTCCTGTCCTCGATCCCGTACTTCTGGCTGGGCCTGATCGGGATCTCCGTGCTGGCCGGACCGGGCAGCTTCTTCCCCGGCTCGGGCAGCTACGACCAGGGCCTGACGCCGGTCTGGACGCCGTCCTTCGTGGGCAACGCGATCCAGCACGCGCTGCTGCCCGCGGCGACGATCGTGGTCTCGTCGATGGCCGGCTGGCTGCTCGGCATGCGCAACATGATGGTGACGGTCTCCTCGGAGGACTACATCACCGTCGCGCACGCCAAGGGCCTGTCCGACCGCCGCGTGATGTTCAACTACGCGGCCCGCAACGCGCTGCTGCCGAGCGTCTCGGGCTTCGCGCTCTCGCTCGGCTTCATCGTGAGCGGCACGTTCCTGGTCGAGATCGTGTTCAGCTACCAGGGCGTCGGCACGCTGCTGATCCAGGCGATCGGCGCCGACGACTACCCGCTGATGGAGGGGATCTTCCTCGTCATCACGCTGGCGGTGCTGGCGGCGAACTTCCTGGCCGACCTGGCGTACCTGCTCCTCGATCCGCGTACCCGTAAGGAGGGCTGACCCATGGCGAAGCTGCGCAGACCGAGATTCCTGCGCAACGGCAAGGCCACCGCGGGCGCGCTGATCCTGCTGTTCTTCTTCCTGTTCGCGGTGATCGGGCCCTGGCTGGCGCCGTACAGCCCGGACGCGACCGGGCTCTCCGCGGTCGCCGGGCCGTCCGGGGCGCACTGGTTCGGCACCGACCAGCTCGGCCGGGACATCTTCAGCCAGCTGCTCGTCGGCACCCGCGGCGTGATCGTGGTCGGCTTCGCGGCCGGGGCGATCGCGACGGTGCTCTCCATGCTGATCGGCATCGCGTCGGGATACCTGCCCGGCCGCGGCGGCGAGGTGCTCAGCGTGCTGTCGAACGTGTTCCTGGTGCTGCCCGCGCTGCCGCTGCTGATCATCATCACCTCGGCCACCCCGAAGAACGGCGGCTGGGTCGTGATCCTCACGATCGGCCTGACCTCCTGGGCCTGGAACGCGCGGCTGCTGCGGGCGCAGACGCTCTCGCTGCGGCGGCGCGACTACGTCGAGGCGGCCCGGGCGACCGGCGAGTCGACCTGGCGGATCATCGGCTTCGAGATCCTGCCGAACCTGACCGCGATCATCGCCTCCGGCTTCGTCGGCACGGTCGTGTTCACGGTGCTGTCCGAGATCACGCTCGCGTTCGTGGGCATCAACGTCTCGGAGTGGAACTGGGGCACGGTGCTGTACTGGGCCGAGAGCCAGGACGCGCTCGCGCAGAACGCCTGGTGGTGGTTCGTCCCGGCGGGCCTGGCGATCGCGCTGCTGGGCACCGGCCTGGCGCTGCTGAACTTCGGCATCGACGAGTTCGTCAACCCGCGGCTGCGCTCCGGCGGCCGGGCCCGGCTGCGTACCCGGGCCGGACGCCGGCTGCGGATGCGGGTCGGGTTCACGCCGGTGCTGGCGACGGACGAAGGGGAAGTGCGGTGAGCGCCATGGAGATCGTCGAGACCTCGTCCGAGGACGGCGTCGCGCGCCGCCGGTCGGCCGGCGAGCCCGTGCTCGAACTCAGGAACCTGAGCGTCGACTACGGGGTCGGCGACGCGGCCGTGCACGCCGTGCGCAACGTGGACCTGACCCTGCACCGCGGCGAGGTGCTCGGCCTGGCCGGGGAGAGCGGCAGCGGCAAGTCGACGCTGGCGTACGGGATGACCCGGCTGCTGGCCCCGCCCGGCGTGGTCTCCGGCGGCGAGGTGATCTACCACGCCGCGAACGGCGACCCGGTGGACGTGCTGCGCCTGAGCGACGCGGGCCTGCGCCAGTTCCGCTGGGCGCAGACCGCGATCGTGTTCCAGGGCGCGATGAACTCGCTCAACCCGGTGCACCGGATCCGCACCCAGCTGACCGACGTGATCAGGGCGCACGAGCCGGACACCCGCCCGGCCGAACGGCTCGACCGGGCCAGGGAACTGATGGCGCTGGTCGGGATCCCGCAGGACCGGCTGGAGTCGTACCCGCACGAGCTGTCCGGCGGCATGCGGCAGCGCGTGATGATCGGGATGGCGATGGCGCTGCGTCCGCAGATCGTCGTCATGGACGAGCCGACCACCGCGCTGGACGTGGTGATGCAGCGGCAGATCCTGTCCCGGATGATCAAGCTGCGCGAACAGTTCGACTTCGCGGTCCTGTTCATCACGCATGACCTCTCGCTGCTCGCCGAGTTCGCCGACCGGATCGCCATCATGTACGGCGGCCGGATCGTGGAGAGCTCCCCCAGCGCCGACCTGTACCGCGAGCCGCTGCACCCGTACAGCACGGGCCTGCTCGGCTCCTTCCCCGCGCTGCGCGGCGAGCGGCGCGAGCTGACCGGCATCCCCGGTTCGCCGCCCGACCTGCGCGCGATGCCGGCCGGCTGCACCTTCCACCCGCGTTGCCCGCACGCCTTCGACCCCTGCTCCGTCCGGCGCCCGCCCCTCGCGGCGGCCCCCGCACCCGGACGCGACGTCGCCTGCTGGCTGCACGCCACCCCTGACACAGAGGACTGACATTGGACACCACCGTAGCCCCTGACCACGCCGCGCCCGGCTCCGGAACCGGTTCCGCAACCGTTCCCGGCGGCGCCGCGGGGACCCCGGCGCCCTTCGCCGAGCCCTCGGAGCAGCTCATCGGCACCCTGCCCACGGACTTCCTGTGGGGCTCGGCCACCTCGGCGTACCAGATCGAGGGAGCCGTCGCCGAGGACGGTCGCACGGACTCGGTCTGGGACACGTTCTGCCGCAAGCCGGGCGCGATCGACAACGGGGACGTGGGCGACACCGCCTGCGACCACTACCACCGGATGCCCGCCGACGTCGCGCTGATGCGGGAGATCGGCCTGGACGTCTACCGCTTCTCGCTGGCCTGGCCGCGGATCCAGCCGGGCGGCCGCGGCCCGGCGAACGACCGCGGACTCGACTTCTACGACCGGCTCGTCGACGAACTGCTCGGCTCCGGGATCGAGCCGTGGCCCACCCTGTTCCACTGGGACCTGCCGCAGGAGCTCGAGGACGCGGGCGGCTGGCCGAACCGGGACACCGCCTACCGTTTCGCGGACTACGCGGAACTGGCGTACCGGCGGCTCGGCGACCGGGTCACCACGTGGACCACGCTGAACGAGCCCTCTGTGGTGACCACGCACGGCTACCTCAGCGGGGTGCACGCGCCGGGCCGCACCTCGCTGGCCGACGCCGCGGCCGCCGCGCACCACCAGCTGCTCGGGCACGGACTCGCGGGCGCGCGGCTGCGCGAACTGGCGGCGCAGGCGGGCAACCCCTTCCAGCTCGCCATCACGCTGAATCTGGGCCCTGCGACGCCGGAGACGGACGCGCCGGAGGACCACGAGGCGGTGCGCCGCGCGGACGGCTTCAACAACCGGCTGTACATGGATCCGCTGTGGCACCAGCGCTACCCGGACGACGTGGTCGCCGACCTGGCCGCGCAGGGCGTGCGGATCCCGGTGCTGGACGGCGATCTGGCGGTGATCGGCGCGCCGATCGACGCGCTGGGCATCAACTTCTACTTCGGCATGCAGCTGAGCGGGCGCGCCGAGGACGGCTCCATCCTGGACGCGAACGGCGCCCCGGTCTCCCGGCACGTGCTGCAGGGCCTCCCGCAGACCGCGATGGACTGGGAGATCATGCCCGCCGACTTCGCGAAGCTGCTCACCCGGGTCGGCCGCGAGTACCCCGGCGTGCCGCTGTACGTGACCGAGAACGGCGCCGCGTTCGCCGACAAGCCGGACGAGAACGGCTTCGTGCACGACGTGGACCGCGCGGCCTACATCGCCGACCACATCGCGGCGGTCGCGGTGGCCCGGCAGGAGGGCGCCGACCTGCGCGGCTACTTCGTCTGGTCGATGTTCGACAACTTCGAATGGGCCTACGGCTACGACAAGCGCTTCGGCATCGTGCGCGTCGACTTCGACACGCTGCAGCGGACCCCGAAGCACAGCGCGCAGTGGTACGCGGAGACCATCCGGCGGGTGCGCGGGCACTGATTCGCGCCCGACACACCGGTGCCCCGGCCGACGCTGACGTGTCGACCGGGGCACCCTTCGTGCTACGCGGCGTGGCTCGGTTCACCTTGGCTCGACCGCCGGATCACTCGGCTGGCCCGCCGCCACGCGGGTGGGCTAGTCCTTCTTGAACAGCCCCTTCACCTTGTTGACGGCGTCCTCGCCCATCTTCTTGACGTCGTCGGCGTCGAACTTGCCGTCGCCGGTGCGGTCCATCTTCTGCTTGGCCTTGTCCATCGCGGACTGACCCTGCTGCTCGGCCTCGCCCTGTTCCTGCTGGGCGGCCTCCTGGGCCTTGTTCTTCATCTCTTCGATGTCGGACATGGCGTTTCACATCCTTCGGTGAGGGGTTGAAGTCAGCCGTGCGTCGCACGGCTCCCCCCGCCACTGGCCACGCTAGCCCGCGATGTCCGCCTTCGCACCTTTTGTCGCGGCGGCGATGAGCTTGTGGTGCCGCACGACCTCTTCGACGATGAAGTTCAGGAACTTCTCCGCGAACTGCGGCTCGAGCTGCGAATCCTCGGCCAGCCTGCGCAGACGCTGGATCTGCTCGGCCTCGCGGGCCGGATCGGCGGGCGGCAGGTCGTGCGCCGCCTTGAGCTCGCCGACCTTCTGGGTGCACTTGAAGCGCTCCGCGAGCAGATGCACCAATGCGGCATCCAGGTTGTCGATGCTCGCACGCAGCAGCCTGAGTTCGGCCAGCGCCGCGTCCCCGTTCCGCCCGGGCGTGCTGACTTCCGCCTCGGTCACGTCGATCACTCCTCGCTGAGTCCCGTTCCCACCCGGTGGGCCCGCCACCTGCGCACGGACCCTACCGTCCCGCTCGTCCACGCCGCCGATCGTCTCAATCAGCGGTCCCCGCGTCCCCTGCTCCATCCAGGGCGCCCGCACTCTCCCGATGCCACCCCAACTCCGTTATCGCCCCCCGCAACCGCGCCAACTCCTCCCCCGCGAACTCCGCCAACGCACGTCCGTCCGCCGAACCCGTCCACCGCGCGAACGCCCCGCCGAACGCCCGAACCCCCAGGTCGGCCGCCACACTCGCCGCCGGCTCCGCGACCCCGCGCTCACGCAGCGCCCCGTCCATGGCGTCGGCGAGCACGGACCGCTTGTACGCCGCCCGCTCCTGCAGTTCGGCGCTCTTGCCGATCACGACCAGCAGCTGCCGCCCCATCTCCCGACGGTCCTCCGTGAACGTGTCGGTGAGCGCGAAGACCGCCGCACCGACCGCCTCCAGCGGCGACGCCGACTCCGGTGCCGCCGCGATCGCCTCGGCCAGCACCCGACTGTGCAGCTCCTGACCTGCGAAAAGCACCTCCCGCTTGTCGGCGAAGTGCCGGAAGAAGGTGGTCTTCGTCAGCCCGCCCGCGCGCTCCGCGATCTCGTTCACCGTCGTCGCGTCGTACCCCTGCTCCGCGAACAGGTCCACGGCGGCGCGCACCAGCCGTTCCCGGGCGTTCGGTTCCCATCGAGCCATGCCGACCATTCTAGGTGATGTGACTTGGTAACATCACCGTGCTAGGGTGATGTTACCAAGTCACATCACGCAGGAGGTCCCCATGCGCGTCTTCGTCACCGGTGCCAGCGGCCACATCGGCTCGGCCGTGGTCCCCGAACTCCGCAAGGCCGGCCACGAGGTCCTAGGCCTGGCCCGCTCCGACACGTCCGCCGCCGCGATCGAGGCGATGGGCGCCCAGGCCCAGCGCGGCGACACGGCCGATCTCAACGTCCTGCGCAAGGCCGCCACCGAATCCGACGCCGTAATCCACCTAGCCTTCGACCACGCCGCCATCCCCGCAGGAAAGTTCGCCGAGGCAGCCGCCGCCGACCTGGATGCCGTCCGCACCATGTGCGACGCCCTCGAAGGCACCGGCAAGGCCTTCATCGGCATAGGCATGCCCCGCCCCACAGTTGCAGCCGCCGACCCCGAAGGTGGCACCCCCGAAGGCAGCGCACCCACCTACGCCAACCCCCGAGCCATCGTCTGGCAGACCATCAGCGAATACACCGACCGAGGCGTGCGCACCGTCCTGGTCGCCGTCCCCAACGTGACCCACAGCGACCTGGACCAGCACGGCTTCGCCCCCACCCTAATCCGCATCGCCCGGAGCAGCGGCATATCAGCCTACGTAGGCGAAGGCACCAACACCTGGTCCGCCGGCCACACCCGCGACGTCGCCCGCCTCTTCGCCCTAGCCGTAGAAAAGGCCCCCGCCGGCTCCCACCTCATCGCCGCCGGCGAACCCCCCGTCCCCGTCCGCACCATCGCCGAGTCCATCGCCCGCCACCTAGGCATCGAGCCCGTCAGCCTCACCCCCGACCAGGCCGCCGAGCACTTCAAGGCCTTCCCCTTCATCAGCATGTCCACCACCATCCCCGCCAACGACACCCGCACCCTCCTCGGCTGGGAACCGACCCACCCCACCCTCCTCGAAGACCTCGACGCAGGCTTCTACTTCACCGCCGCCGACAACGGATAAGCGCGCGAAACCGCGCCCAGGGCAGGTGGGTGGGGCGCGCACAGCCCGCCGCCCCACGCACGCCGGACACAGCGGCAAGACGCCCCAAGCCAAACGCGCCCCCAGCTGAGAGACCACCGGACGCGCACCACCGACTCACCGCACGCTGCCCAAACACCGAGACCGCAAGCCGCCGACGTGGAGCGAGCGCACGCGAAGCCACGCGTAGGGCGGGCGGGTGGGGCGCGAACAGTTCGCCGCCCCACGCACACCGGACACGACGGCAAGACGCACCAAGCCAAACGCGCCTCCAGTCGAGAGACCACCGGACGCCCACCACCCACTCACCGCACGCGGGGGATGCGGGCCTTTGCGGTTAGAGGCAGTGGGACAGGAGTTGGGCGGCCCAGGTGCGGACGGTGTCGTCGGTGAGGGATTTGGGGGTGGGGGGCTGGTCGCGGTCGGCGGCGCGTTTGAGGGCGAGCATTTCGTGGGCGTAGTGGGTGAGGCGGGGGTCGATGGCGGGGCAGGCCAGGACGATGTGGGCCATCGGCTCTTGGAGTTCGGTGGGGCGGGCGCCGAAGGCGAGGGTGGCGTGGAGGTAGCGGGCGCTGATGGCGGCGGCGATGTCGGGGCGCTGGTCCTCGTGGAGCAGGGCGCTGACGTAGAGGGCGAAGGCGGCGGCGTCGACGCTCCAGTCCTCGTTGCCGAAGAGGAGTCTGAGCAGCAGGGTTCTGCGACGTGAGGTGCGCCAGGGCTCCTCGGCGCGGAAATGCAGGATGCCGAGGCAGGTCCAGGCCTGGGCCATGCGGGCCCAGTAGGCGGGGCCGGCGTGCCAGCGTTGGATCCAGGCTTCGTCGTCGGGGGGCGGGATGTGGGCTACCAGGCCCAGGAGGTCCTGCTCGGTGAGCTTGCCGAGTTCGGCGGCGCCGTCGAAGGCTGAGATGGGGTCGCTCCAGCTGCCGGGGCCGGCTACCGCGCGGAGGATGGTGACGGCTCCGGGGGTGGGTGGGGCTACGGTGGCGACCTCGGTGATGGAGGTGGCTGCGGTGGCGGGCTCGGTGGAGGCGGTGGGGCCGGTCGGGGCGGTGGTGTCGGCGGCGGCGTCGGCGCTTGGGTAGGTCCAGAGTGGGGGGCCGAAGGCGGTGGAGACGGGGACGCGGATGTCGGGGGCGGGGATGCCGCCTGTGTTGATGGTGAGGGCCGGGAAGTAGGCGCGGACTACGGCGTTGGGGCTGGGGGCTTCCAGGCTGGTGATGCTCAGGTGCGGGGCGGAGTCGAAGGGGGCGGCGCTGGGGAGCCTGCCGTCCAGCATCTGGGCCAGTAGGCCGGAGGTGGCCTCGGTTGGCCAGGGGACGGAGCCGATCCAGGGGCGGTTCTGGCGGGCCAGGTTCAGGAGATGTCTTGGGTAGGGGTGCTCGGGGTTTTCTTGCGCTAGCTGCTGGAGGGCGGCCAGTGCGGAGCCGTCGGTGTAGTCGGACTGTGTATACAGTGCGGCCAGGCGTACGGCTCGAGGCTTCACGTGGGTGGGGTCGTATTGCATCGCGCGTTCGGCCCAGGTGACCGCTTGGGCGTGGTCGTCCTGCTGCATGCAGGTTTCGGCCATGTCGATGTAGAGGTCGATGTTGTACGGGTCCAGCTCTAGGGCGCGCTGCCAGGCTTCGATGGCCTCGGTTGGGCGGCCGGCGCTGCGGTAGGCGAAGCCGAGCATGAGGGCGCCGACGCGGGATTCGGTATTGGCGGCGACGTTGGCAGTGGCTGCGGCGTCTGTTGTGGTGCGGCGGTCCATTAGTTCGGCGCGGGTGCACCAGGCTATGGCTTCGCCTACGCCGCCTATTCGGCGGGCGAGGGTGGAGAGGATCGCCAGGTCTTGGCCGGTGGTCTCGGGTTGGGCGGCTACGGCGCGGGCGAGTTCCAGCCAGGGGGCTTGGAGTTCGGCGAGTTCCGCGGGGGCGGGGTCGGGCAGGCCGCTGGCGAAGTGGCTTACGGCGATGGCCGCCTCCCGGCCGGTGACGTGCTCGGCCAGGTGCGGGCCGAACCAGGGGGCTGCGCACCACGAGAGGTCAGGGCGCATCGCGGTGATTTGGCCGAGCGTCTCCAGGGCCATCGCGTACTGCCCGGCCTTCGCTCGCAGCACGGCGAGTGCGACGGCGCCGCCCAGGTACATCGGTTCGCCGATGGTGAACCAGCTGGCGAGTTCCTCGAGGCCGGCGGCGTGACCGGCGAGTTCGTCGATCATCGCGTAGCAGGCGTCGTACGTCGGGTCGTGGTGCAGCGCCTGGGCCACGTGCACGGCCGCGTGTTCCGGGTCGCCGCCGTCGAGGTTCAGCCGCGCGACGGCGAGTTCGCCCTCGGCCTCGACCCGCGGTTCGCCCTGGCCGTCCGACGGCGTTCGGCACGCGTCGTTGTGCATCGCCACGATCCCCTTCCCTGTTGGACGGGGTCGAGTCTAGGGAATCGTAGCGTGCCGATGGGGGTGGTGAGACAGAACTAGGACACGATCAGAACTCGTCGCGTCAGAACTCGTCGTCGAACGCGACGGTTCCGGCTACGGCCACCTGGTAGGCGGAGACGCGGCGTTCGAAGAAGTTGGAGAGTTCTTGGACGTCTTGGAGTTCCATGAAGGCGAGGGGGTTGGTGACGTTGTAGACGGGGTCTAGGCCCAGTTGGGTGAGGCGGCGGTCGGCCACGTGCTGCAGGTACGTGCGCATGTCGGCCAGGGGGAGGCCGGGGACGCCTTGGGCCAGGAGGTCTTCGGCGAACTGGGTTTCGCACTCAACGGCTTCGGCGAGCATTTCGCGGACCTGCGCGGCCATCTTGTCGTCGAAGAGGTCCGGTTCTTCGGCGCGGACGGTCTCCACCACGTCGAAGGCGAAGGCCATGTGCATGGACTCGTCGCGGAAGACCCAGTTGGTGCCGGAGGCCAGTCCGTGCAGCAGGCCGCGGGAGCGCAGGAAGTAGACGTAGGCGAAGGCGCCGTAGAAGAAGAGGCCTTCGATGCACGTCGCGAAGCAGATGAGGTTGAGGAGGAAAGCTCGGCGGGCGTCTTTGGTGTCCAGGGTGCGCAGGTCGTGCAGGGAGTCGATCCAGCGGAAGCAGAATTCTGCCTTGCGGCGGATGGACGGGATGTTCTCGACGGCGGCGAACGCGGCTGCGCGCTCCTCGTCGTCGGGGACGTAGGTGTCCAGCAGGTTCAGGTAGAACTGGACGTGGACCGCTTCCTCGAACAGCTGGCGCGAGAGGTAGAGCCGTCCTTCGGGGCTGTTGACGTGCTGGTAGAGGTTCAGCACGAGGTTGTTGGCGACGATCGTGTCGCCGGTCGCGAAGAAGGCCACGAGCCGGGAGACGAGGTGGCGTTCGGCGGGGCTGAGCTTGTTCAGGTCGGTAAGGTCGGAGTGCAGGTCGACCTCCTCCACCGTCCACGTGTTCTTGATCGCGTCCTTGAAGCGGTCGAAGAAGTGCGGGTAGCGCATGGGGCGCAGGGTCAGGTCCATACCCGGGTCTAGCAGCATGATCGCAATTTCCTTACTGGCAGGCTTCGCAGGACTCGGGGTTTTCGAGGGAGCAGGCCACGGCGTCGATCTGCTCGATCGCGGGGGCCGTCGCCTGGGCGCCGACCGTGGCCTGCTGGATGCGGGTGGCGGGGCGCGAGCGCAGGTAGTAGGTGGACTTCAGGCCCGACTTCCACGCGTACATGTACATCGAGGAGAGCTTGCCGATGGTGGGGGCGCCCAGGAACAGGTTCAGCGACTGGGACTGGTCGATGAACGGGCCGCGGGCGACCGCCATGTCGATCAGGGCTCGTTGCGGGAGTTCCCAGGCGGTGCGGTACAGGGACTTGACCTCGTCGGGGAGGACGGGGATGTCCTGGACCGAGCCCTCGGCGCGCTTGATCGCGTCGCGGATCTCGGGGATCCAGAGGCCGAGTTCCTTGAGTTCGTTGACCAGGGCCGTGTTGATCTGGAGGAACTCGCCGGAGAGGGTCTCGCGCTTGAAGAGGTTGGAGACCTGGGGCTCGATGCACTCGTAGCAGCCCGCGATGGAGGCGATCGTAGCGGTGGGGGCGATGGCGATCAGGAGCGAGTTGCGGACGCCGGTGGACGCGATCCGGGTGCGCAGGGCGGTCCAGCGGTCGGCGAGGTCCGCGGATGTGGCCACGTTCCAGAGGTCGGGCTGGAGCATGCCGCCGGCTACGCGGGTGTCGGCGTACGCGGGGTGCGGGCCGTGGGCTTCGGCGAGGGTGGCGGAGGTCTCCAGCGCGGTGAGGTAGATCTCCTCGGAGATGCGCGAGGACAGAGCGCGGGCGGCGGAGTCGTCGAACGGGAGGCGCAGCGCGAAGAACACGTCCTGCAGGCCCATGATGCCGAGGCCGACGGGGCGCCAGCGCGGGTTCGAGGCGGCGGTCTGCTCGCTCGGGTAGTAGTTGATGTCGATGACGCGGTCGAGGAAGACGACTGCGGTGCGGACGGTCTCGTGGAGTTTCTCCCAGTCGATGCCGTCGCGGGCCTCGGTCAGGTGCGCGGCCAGGTTGACGGAGCCCAGGTTGCAGACGGCGGTCTCGGTGTCGGAGGAGACCTCGATGATCTCCGTGCACAGGTTGGAGAGGTGGACCACGTTCTCGGGCTTCGCGGTCTGGTTGGCGAGGCGGTTGGAGGCGTCCTTGAAGGTCATCCAGCCGTTGCCGGTCTGGGCCAGCGTCCTCATCATGCGGCCGTAGAGTTCGCGGGCTGAGACCTGGCGCACGTAGCGGCCCTCGGCTTCAGCGGCGCGGTACGCGGTGTCGAAGGCCTCGCCCCACAGGTCGGGGAGTTCGGGGACCTGGTCGGGGTCGATCAGCGACCACATCTCGTCCGCCTCGACGCGGCGCATGAACTCGTCGGGGATCCAGTTGGCCAGGTTGAGGTTGTGCGTGCGGCGCGCGTCCTCGCCGGTGTTGTCGCGCAACTGCAGGAACTCCTCGATGTCCGGGTGCCAGGGCTCGAGGTAGACACACGCGGCACCCTTGCGGCGGCCGCCCTGGTTCACCGCCGCGACCGAGGAGTCGAGGGTGCGCAGGAAGGGGACGATGCCGTTCGACTTGCCGTTCGTGGACCGGATCAGGGCGCCGCGCGAGCGGACCCGCGAGAAGCCGATGCCGATGCCGCCGGCGAACTTCGACAGGCGGGCGACCTGGTGGTAGCGGTCGTAGATCGAGTCGAGCTCGTCCTTCGGGGAGTCGACCAGGTAGCAGGACGACATCTGGGTGTGCCGCGTGCCCGAGTTGAACAGCGTCGGGGAGCTGGGGAGGTACGCGAGGGAGGAGATCAGGCGGTAGAAGCCGATCGCCTCGTCGGGGGTGTGGGACAGGCCGCAGGCCACGCGCAGCATGAAGTACTGCGGGGTCTCGATCACGTCGCGGGCCACGGGGTGGCGCAGCAGGTAGCGGTCGTAGACGGTGCGCAGGCCGAAGTACTCGAAGCGCAGGTCGCCGGCGCCGTCGATCGCGGCGTCGAAGGCGTCTGCGTGCTCCTTGACGAAGGCGAAGGTCTCGTCGCCGATCAGGCCTTCGGCGTGGCCGAGTGCGATCGAGGCGCTGAAGCTGACGGCGCCGTGGGCTGCGACTTCGTCGGCGATGACGGACGAGAGCAGGCGGGCGGCGAGCTTCGAGTACTGCGGCTCCTCACCGATCAGCTCCGCGGCGCTCTGCACGGCGAGCCGGGCGGCCTCCTCGGCCGTGGCGCCGTCGTGCAGGCCGCTGACGGTCTTTCGGGCCACCCGCTCCGGGCTGACGTCCGGGAGGTC
Source organism: Actinospica sp. (assembly GCA_035493475.1). Taxonomy (GTDB): domain Bacteria; phylum Actinomycetota; class Actinomycetes; order Streptomycetales; family Catenulisporaceae; genus Actinospica. The sequence continues at coordinate 38,413 of DATJIF010000044.1, read as the reverse complement.
CGCGGCACACCGCCGCACTGCCTGCTCCACCTGCTCGATCGCGTGCTCCGCCTCGACCCCGAAGCCGATCTGAGTGACAGTCACAACCCTCTCCTCCCGCGCCGCCAACAACGCGGGACACCATATCTAGTGATCCAAGAAAAGTCACACCCAGCATGTTGTGGGCGTGTCGTCGCGGAGCGCTTTCTAGCCTGGTCGGGAGAGGGCCGCCGCGCGAACCAGCAGCTGGCGGGCACTGGGGCTCGCGGAGTGCGGGCGCAGCCGGGCGGTGAGGCGGTTGAGGGCGCTTTGGGCACGGCTTGAACTGATCGGCGCGTAGTCGTCGATGAAGGCGTGGCAGGCGGCGATCGACTCGTCGAGGTGGCCCTGGTCGAGGTGTAGTTCGGCCAGGCTGGCCAGGGTGATCGCGCGGGAGCGGCGCTCGTCGGCGGCGCGGCGGCGGACCGATTCCGACAGGACCCTGATGGCACCGGAGCGGTCGCCGAGCAGGGCCCACACGGCGGCTTCCTGGTACGCGTGCGAGGCGGCGTGGTAGCGGCCGAGCACGTGCGGGCCGTGCACCGGACCCGCCTCGCCGACCAGCCGCTGTGCCGAGGTCAGTGCGCTGAGCGCGGCATCCCGGTCGCCCTGTGCGGCTGCAGCGACGGCGAGCGGGCCGTAGAGCGACGCGCGTTGCAGGTCCGGGATCTCACGGCCGCAGTCCTGCACGCTGGCGACGGCGGCCTCGGCGAGGGCGAGCGCTTCCCGGACGTGCCCGAGCGTGCGCGCCTGGACGGACATCGCGCGCAGGGTGAAGGCGTAGCGGAGCGGGTCCTCGTTCTCGATGCTCAGTTTGAGGGCCGCGAGGTAATAGCGCTGGGCTATCGCGTTCTGCTCGTCGTCGAAACACATGAAACCGCACAGATATGCGAGTTCTGTCGCGACGGAGAGCATCCTTCGGCGCGTTTCCCGGCGGGCGGGGGCGCGAAGGCGCGGGGCTATGTCGTAAGCCAGATAACGCGCGAGCGCGGCCCGAGCGTATCCGCCCCCGTATACGTTGTCGGCGCCCTTGAAGACCTGGGCCATCTGTTGCGCGGCGACCACGTGCTCGGGCTCGAGCCGGGAGCCGCGCGGTTCCCGGAAGGGCGGCTGGAACAGGTCGTCGGCGGGCCACGCGTGCAGCCCGGCGAGGTCGGTCAGGCTGTACACGCCGCCCTGCCCGGTCTCCCGGCCGGACTCGGCGAGCCTGCATAAGGCCTCGAAGGTGTCGAGCGGGTCGGCCTTCGGATTCTCCCCGAGGGCGGGCGCGTTCGCCGAGGCCATGCCGACGGCGGCGGCCGAGACCGGTCGGCCGAGGCGGCGCGCGAGGGCCTCCGCGACCAGGTCGGGCAGCGGCGGACGGGGCCGGCGGCCGGCCAGCCAGTGGCTGACCGACCGGCGGTCCAGGCGGGTGGCCAGGCCGATCTCCTGGGCGAGCAGGTTGACCTGCCGGGCCAGCGCGTCCGAGGTCCACCGCGCCTCGGCGAGCAGTTCCCGCAGCGTCTCGTTCGTCCTTCGCACGTGATTCAGTATTCACCGTTGAGCTTTACTCACGTCAACACTGTGCGCCACCGTCCGGAAAGCACTCGTGCGCCGCCATACGCTCCGGTGTGCGATCCCTTATCAGGACCCTCCGTTGTATCGCGGACTGGTCGCGTGCCACTCCTTGCTGCCGCCCATCCAGTTCCACACGCCCTTGACGTAGCGCGCGAGTTCCGGCGAGCCGAGTTCGGCCAGCGCGGCGCACTCCGCCTCGACGGTGTGCATCATCTCGTCGTGGATGGCGGCGGCGCGGTAGATCGCCTCCTGCAGCGAGCACTTCTCCTCGGCGGCGATGGCGGTCGGCAGGTTGGTGTCGGTCGGATCCTCCTTGTGCATCGAGTAGAGGTCGTTGAGCAGCACGTTCGCCACGCCCGCGTACAGGTACACGCGGCGCACCCGGGCGTCGGCGGCCTCGTGCGCGGGCACCTCGTAGCCGTCCACGGCGTCGATCAGCGCCATGCACGGGTAGAACGCGTTCTCGTAGCGGTGCAGCAGGTACTCCCACACGGCGGGCTTGCGGTCGCTCGCGCGCCACTCCGCCTCCTGGCCGTAGCCGACGAACATCATCGCCAGCTCCCGCCGCAGACGGGCGACCTGCGTCGGCGTCGCGATCGTGTCCAGGTGGCCGAAGGCGGAACGGAACGCGCGCAGCACCGGTTCGTCCTGCACGACCTTCTCGAAGTGCGCCATGTACGCGGGCGGCAGGCGGACCGGGTCCACGACGGCCTGCGCCATCGCGAGCCGCGGTCCCAGCAGATGCGGATCGGTGTCCTCCCCCTCGTCGACCCAGTGGTCGTCCACCGCCCACTCGGCCAGGCCGCAGCGGGCCGCGATCAGCAGCCGGTCCGCGTCGTCGCAGCCGGGGTGCGCGAGCATGAACAGGCGGCCGAAGTTGTGCGTGCGCAGGCGTTCCAGCCGTCCCGCGAAGATGCCGATCTCCCCGGCCCAGGCCACCAGCCGCTCGTTGACCTCCTCCCCCAGCGCCTTGTCGTCGCGCACGGCGTCGGGGCAGTAGAGCGGCGGCACGTGCAGCGGCGCGGCCTCCGGCTCCGGCTCGGGATCCGGTTCCAGCTCCGGCGGGCTCAGCCGCAGCGAGCTGGTGCCGAGTCCGGTGGGTCCGGCGAGCGCGAACCGGCTCACGAGGCGATTTCCACGTTCTCCAGCACGCCGATCGCGTCCGGCACCAGGATCGCCGTCGAGTAGTACGCGGTGACCAGGTAGGACATGATCGCCTTCTCGTCGATGCCCATGAAGCGCACGTTCAGGCCGGGCGAGTACTCCTCCGGGATGCCGACCTGGTGCAGGCCGACGACGCCCTGGTTGTCCTCGCCGGTGCGCAGCGCCACGATCGAGCTGGTCAGCTGGTCGGAGACCGGGATCTTGCCGCAGGGGTAGATCGGCACGCCGCGCCAGGCCGGGATCCGGTGGTCGTCGACGTTGACCGCGTCCACGTACAGGCCGCGCTTGTTGCACTCGCGGAAGAACGCGGCGATCGTCTTCGGGTGCGCCAGGAACAGCTTCGTGGAGCGGCGCATGCTCAGCAGGTTGTCCAGGTCGTCCGGGGTGGGCGGGCCGGAGCGGGTGTTGATCCGCTGGTCGTAGTCCGCGTTGTGCAGCAGGCCGAACTCGCGGTTGTTGAGCAGCTCCCACTCCTCGCGCTCCCGGATCGCCTCGACCGTGAGCCGCAGCTGCTCCTGGGTCTGGTTCATCGGGTCGTTGTAGAGGTCTGCGACGCGGGTGTGCACCCGCAGCACGGTCTGGGTGAGGCTGAGCTCGTATTCGCGCGGGGAGAGTTCGTAGTCGACGTACGTGCCGGGCAGCACCGGTTCGCCCGCGTGGCCGGCGCTCATCCCGATCTCGGCCTGGCCCCGCTTGTCGGTGGGCAGCGACGCCCGCGCCTCGAAGTCGGCGATCTGCCGCCGCAGCGCCTCGGACTCGTCGTAGATCCGCTGGAAGGTGGTGCGCGGCAGCACCATCAGCGTGCCCGCGGTGGTGGCCTTGAGCGTGTGCGCCCACACCGGCTCGCCGTCCTGCGCGGTGAGTTCGTCGCCGAGTGCGTGGCCGTCCGCGACGACGCGCAGCACGCCGGCGGTGCCGTAGCGCAGGTTCCCGATCAGCTCGACCCGGCCGTGCGCGATGATGAAGACCTCTGAGATCGGCGAGCCCTGGTCGGCCAGCACGTCCCCGGCCCGGAAGTCGCGCGGCCGGAAGCCCTCCGCGAGCGCCGTGAGCACCTCGTCGTCCGGGAAGCCGCGCAGGATCGGCAGTTCGCGCAGCGTCTCCGGGATCACCCGCACGTCGTCGGCGCCGTTCTGCTCGAAGGCGACCCGGCCGCGGCCCGCCTCCAGCACGAGCCGCCGGTTCACCCGGTAGCTGCCGCCGGCGACGTTCACCCAGGGCAGCTTGCGCAGCAGCCAGCGCGAGCTGATCCCCTGCATCTGCGGGACGGTCTTGGTGGTGGTGGCCAGATTGCGCGCGGCCTTGGTGCTGAGGCTGGACAGGACGGCGGCTTCCTGGTCGGTCGTCGGCATGCTGGTCTCCCTGCTCGAATCGGTGGGTTCGCGGGCTCCCCGGTTCATCAACTCGCGGGGCGCGGGCCCGGACAAGGCGGAGCGGCGCCCGGATCTGTCGCGCTTCGCCGCTCCCCTACGCCGACGTTGCGTCTGCATGTGCATGACGCGAGGTGCGGGAACGCCGCCGCGGCGATGATCGGGAAGGGCCGCGAAGCGCGACACATCCGGCCCGGCATGCGCCTTGGCGATCGCCTTCGGAGCGCGCTGAATGACTGGCAGACCCCACCGACCGGAGGAGCCAGATGTCGATCACCGAGACCCGCAACGAGGTTCTGACCACCGACTACCAGCGCCAGGTCGCCGCCTGGTGGGACACCCGAGCGGGCACCGACCGCGTCAACCTGGCGCTGGGCGAGATCGACGGCTTCTACCACCACCACTACGGTGTCGGCGCGGTGGACTTGTCGGTGCTCGAGGGCCCGGAGGAGACCCGCGACGAGCGGACGCTCAAGGAGCTGCACCGGCTGGAACACGCGCAGTCCGATCTGCTGCTGGACCACCTCGGCCCGCTCGGCGCCGGGGACCGGGTGCTGGACGCGGGCAGCGGGCGCGGCGGCAACAGCTTCCTGACGAACCTGCGCTTCGGCAGCCAGGTGGACGGCGTGTCGATCTCGCAGTACCAGGTGGACTTCGCGACCGAGCAGGCCGTGCAGCGCGGCGTGACCGACCAGGTCCGCTTCCACTTCAGGAACATGCTGAACACCGGCTTCCCGGGCGCGTCGCGGCAGGCGATCTGGACCGACGAGACCACGATGTACGTGGACCTGTTCGACCTGTTCGCCGAGTTCTCCCGGCTGCTGCCGCGCGGCGGGCGCTACGTGTGCATCACCGGCTGCTACAACGACACGCTCGGCGAGAAGTCCGAGGCGGTGCGGACGATCGACGAGCACTACAGCTGCGTGGTGCACCCGCGCAGCCGGTACTTCGCCGCGCTGTCCGCGAACAACCTGGTGCCGGTGAACGTCTTCGACCTCACCGACGCGACGATCCCGTACTGGGAGCTGCGCCAGAAGTCCTCGATCGCGACCGGGATCGAGGAGGCGTTCCTGGCCGGCTACCGGGAGCGCAGCTTCCAGTACCTGCTGATCTCGGCCGACCGGGTGTAACGCGGTTTGGTTCAACCAATGTTAATCGCGCACAACTCTTGACCGTTTTTGTCGACGGAGGCACGATCAACGCACTGTTTCGCACGTAATCGAACGCTGCCGAACATCGCGTGCGAACATCGCCCTCGACGATGGAGTTGATTGTGCGCTACCGCTTCCCCCGGCTGTTCGCGGCGACGGCGGCTTCGGCCGCCGTCGCCGTCCTCGCGCTCGGCGGCGGCTCCTCGGCCCCGGCCCGAGCCGCCACCGTGAGCGGCCCCACCGATGGCAACGTTGTCAGTATCCAGTCGGGCACGACCTGGCAGGACACCTCCGGCGCCGCGCTGCAGATGCACGGCCTCGGCATCATCAAGGTCGGCAACACCTGGTACGGCTACGGCGAGGACAAGGCCGGCGAGTCCTCGGCGGACGCGGCCTTCCAGGCAATACCCTGCTACAGCTCGACCGACCTGCGGCACTGGACCTTCCAGGGCAACGCGCTGACCGTGCAGGCCAGCGGCGACCTCGGCCCGAACCGCGTCGTGGAGCGGCCGAAGGTCATCTACAACGCGACCACGCACGAATACGTGATGTGGATGCACATCGACAGCTCCAACTACTCCGCGGCCGAGGCTGGCGTCGCCGAGAGTCCGACGCCGTGCGGGCCGTACACCTATCTCGGCGCGTCGCAGCCGCTCGGCTTCCAGAGCCGCGACATCGGCGTCTTTCAGGACACTGACGGCACGGCGTACCTGCTCAGCGAGGACCGCGCCAACGGACTGCGCATCGACGAGCTCTCCGCGGACTATCTCAGCGTCGTGAGCGAGGGCACGGCGAACGGCGGCAGTGTCGCGCTGATGCAGGACCTCGAAGCCCCGGCGATGGTGCACATCGGTTCCACGTACTACCTCATCGCCTCGCATCTGACCGGTTGGGCGACGAACGACGACGTGTACGCGACCGCGCCCTCACCGGCCGGACCGTGGACCGGATTCCACAACTTCGCCCCGGCGGGCACCGACACGTACAACACACAGGTCGCGAACATCATCACGGTGTCCGGAACGCACGGGACCACGTACGTCTACGCCGGTGACCGCTGGACGCCCGGCGACCTCGGCGACTCCCCGATGGTCTGGCTGCCGATGACGTTCTCTGCGGGCGTCGTGAACGTCAGTTGGCAGACGTCGTGGCAGCTGAACGTGAAGTCCGGCACGTGGCGGCCCGGACCGTCGCTGCCGCACACCGGTCCTGCCGTGCTGACGAACAACAAGAGCGAACTCGACCTCGATGTCACGAGCGCGTCCACGAGCGCGGGAGCGGGTGTCGTGCAGGACGCGCCGTCGGGCAACTCGAGCGAGAAGTGGCTGCTGCGGCCGGTCAGCGGCTACGACGGCGGCGTCTTCACCCTGACGAACCTGAACAGCGGACTGTGCCTCGACATCCCGGGCAGTTCGACGGCGGCCGCCGTGCAACTGGACCAGGCGGCGTGCGACGGCGGCGCGAACCAGCAGTGGGCGTTCGACGCGGTCGGCGGCTACGGCTCCAACGGCAACGTGACGTACCAGATCGAGAACGTCGGCGACGGCCTCGTGCTCGACGACCTCGGCAACGACACGACCGTCGGATCCATCGTCGACCAGTACACCTCGAACGGCGGCGCGAACCAGGCGTGGACCATCGCACCGTTCTGATCCGGCGGCCGTGTCCGGGTTCCGCGGGTTCCGAAACCCGCGGAACTCGTTGACGGGCGTGGGGACGGAGCACTACACAGGCCGTAGCTTGGAGAGCGCTCTCCAAGCTACGGCCACACCCACGCCTTCTCTCTGGAGTAGCAATGACGCGACTTCCCGGGCACAAACCACCAGGACTGCGACCGCGCATCCAGGCCGCCATCGCCACGCTCTCAGCGGTCGTACTCGCCGCCGCCGCGCTCGTGGTCACGGCCACGCCCGCGCACGCGGCCCCGGTACTGCTCTCGCAGGGGCAGCCGACCACGGCGTCCTCGCTGGAGAACGCCACCTTCCCGGCCTCGGCCGCCACCGACGGCAACACCGGCACCCGCTGGTCGAGCGGGTTCAGCGACCCGCAGTGGCTGGAGGTGGATCTCGGCTCGACGGCGCAGATCAACTCCGTCACCCTCGACTGGGAGGCGGCGTACGCGACGGCGTTCCAGATCCAGGTCTCCACCGATAACACGAACTGGACGAGCATCTACTCGACCACCACCGGGAGCGGCGGCAACCAGTCGCTGACCGTCTCCGGCAGCGGCCGATACGTGCGCATGTACGGCACCGCCCGCGCCACGCAATACGGTTACTCGCTCTGGGAGTTCCAGGTCTACGGCACGGCATCCGCAGGCACGAGCTGCAGCACGACCGACGCCGCGCTGAACCGGCCGACCACCGCGTCGTCGCTGGAGAATTCCTCATTCACAGCGTCCGCAGCGACCGACGGCAACACCGGCACTCGCTGGTCGAGCGTGTGGAGCGACCCGCAGTGGCTTGAGGTCGATCTCGGCTCCACGCAGTCCGTCTGCGGCGTGGCCCTCAACTGGGAAGCCGCGTACGCGACGGCGTTCCAGATCCAGGTCTCCACCGACGGCACCAACTGGACAAGCATCTACTCGACCACGACCGGGACCGGCGGCAATCAATCGCTGACCGTCTCCGGAAGCGGCCGATACGTGCGCATGTACGGCACCGCGCGGGCCACGCAATACGGCTACTCGCTCTGGGAATTCGACATCTACACCGTCGGCGGATCGACCTCCTCGCCGACCCCGACCGGAACCGGCACCGGCACGTCGACTGGATCCGGCGCGCCGCCCGCATCCTTCTGGGGCAACACGAGCGCGATCCCGGCCGCCACCAAGGTGCTCGAGGTCGCGATCACCAACCAGACCAACGGCCAATACCCGGACAGCCAGGTCTACTGGAGCTTCAACGGGCAGGAAGAATCGATCGCGCAGCAGCCGTACATCGACATGCCCGCGAACTCGGCCGGACGGATGTACTTCTACCTCGGCTCGCCGAACAGCCAGTACTACGACTTCATCGAATTCACCGTCGGCGCGTCGTCGATCAACGTGGACACCACGCGCGTCGACCGCTTCGGGCTCAAGCTCGCGCTGCTCGTGCACAGCCACGACGGCACCGAGCAGGAGGTCGGCGAGAACTACGCCACGTTCCAGGAGAGCCGCACCGCGACCTTCCAGCGCTTCGAGAACTCGGTGCCGACCGCGTTCAAGGAACTGGCCACCGACAACGCGCCGTACGGGATCCCGTCGCCCGGCGGCGACCCGGCGTTCCAGTCCGGCGGCGCGTACGCGAACTACTTCAACAGCGCGCTGACGGCCGCCGGCGACACGACGGACAACAGCCTCGACGTCTTCGGCTGCGCGGGCACGCTCTCCGGCAACCCGACGCTGTGCGCCGCGCTCAACCGCGGCGTCGCGCAGCTGCCGACGTCCTCGCAGTCCAACCCGGCGAACTTCTACCAGACCGCCCCGGCGAACTACTACGCGCAGTTCTGGCACCAGAACTCGATCAACGGCATGCAGTACGGCTTCCCGTACGACGACGTGGACGGCCAGTCCTCGGACCTGTCCGTCGCCAACCCGCAGTACATGGTCGTGGCGGTCGGCTGGTAGCCGTCGCGTCGACCGCGGATCCGTCGCGGGGATTGGAGAGCGCTCTCTGGTCCTCGCGACGTTTCACATCCGCGCGCATTACAGAAAACCATCCGTGGTTACAATCCCAGTCGTGGATGCCAACCAGACACCTCACGCCGCACCGACGCTCGAACACGTGGCGCGAGTGGCCGGGGTGTCCCGCGCGACCGTCTCGCGGGTGATCAACAACGTCCGCAACGTCGACCCGCGGATCGCCGAGGTCGTGCGCGCCGCCGTGGAGGCCACCGGCTACGTGCCGAACCAGGCCGCGCGCTCGCTGGTGACCCGGCGCACCAACTCCGTCGCGCTGGTCGTGTCCGAGGGCGAGGGGCGCGGCGTCCCGGCGGACGACGCGTTCGTCGGCCGGGTGTTCACCGACCCGTACTTCGGCCGGGTCGTGTCAGGGCTCTTCTCCGTGCTGCGGCCGCGCGGGCTCAACCTGGTGCTGATGTTCGTGGAGACGGACGAGATGCGCCAGCAGCTGGTCGGCTACCTGCGGCAGGGCCACGTGGACGGCGTGCTGCTGATCTCCTCGCACCCGCAGGACCCGCTGCCGCGGATGCTCACCGAGGTGGACCTGCCGGCGGTGCTCTCCGAACGGCCGAACTCGCCGCTGCGGATCAGCTACGTGGACGCCCCGCAGCGCGTCGGGGCACGCCTGGCCGCCGAGCGCTTGGCGGCACGCGGCTGCCGCAAGGTCGTCACGATCGCGGGGCCGATGGACATGTCCGCGGGCCGGGACCGGCTCGACGGCTTCCGCGCGGCGATGGCAGAGCACGGACATCCCGAGATCCCGGCCATAGAGGGCTACTTCACGCAGGAGAGCGGCAGCGCGGCGATGACCCGGCTGCTCGACGAGCACCCCGACCTCGACGGCGTGTTCGCGGCGAACGACCTGATGGCCCTCGGCGCCGTCACCGTGCTGCACGAGCGCGGCCGGCGCATCCCCGAGGACGTGGCCGTCGTGGGCTTCGACGACCACCACGCGGCGATGCTCTGCCGTCCCGCGCTGACCACCGTGCACCTGCCGGTCGAGGAGATGGCGGCCGAGATGGCGCGGCTGCTGCTGGACCGGCTCGACCGCCCGGGACTGCCCGCGGCATCGACGGTCTTCGAACCGACCCTGGTCGTGCGCGCCTCCGCCTGACCTGCGATCAGTTCCGGGATCCGGCGCCGAGGTTTCGGAACCGAATCCCGCCGACTTTCCCTTGACGACCCGTGGGCCGAGGAGTTCACTACCGCTCGGAGAGCGCTCTCCCACCCTTCGGAGCCCTAGGAAAGGCAGACCTTCTCCATGAGCGGACACAGGCGATCGACGGGCGCGACGACGCGCCGGATCGCCCACTTCTTCCTGGCCGCCGCCACGGCGTGCGGCCTCGTCTCCCTCGCCCCCGCGCTCGCCTCCGCCGCGACCCAGACGCAGCTGTCCGAGACCGGCTGGACCGCGTCGTCGAACACGAACTCGTCGGCCGGGGACGCGCCGCAGAACGCGATCAGCGGCGACACCGGCGCCCGGTTCAGCTCGGACGCCGACCAGGCCGCGGGCATGTGGTGGCAGGTCAACCTGGGCTCCGCGCAGAGCTTCGACCAGATCGAGATGGACTCCGGCGGCTACGCGGGCGACTACGCGCACGGCTACCAGGTCGAGGTCTCCAGCGACGGCACGAACTTCACCGCGGTCTACACCGGCACCGGCACCGCGAACCCGATCACCGCGACGTTCGCCGCGCAGACCGCGAAGTACATCAGAGTCCAGCTGACCACCGCCGTGAGCACGAACTGGTGGTCCATGGTCAATTTCACCGCCTACACCAACGGATCCAGCGGTTCGGGCGGCGGCGGTACGACCAGCGGCCAGCTCGCCGAGACCGGCTGGGCCGCGACGTCGAACACGAACTCGCCGGCCGGGGACGCCCCGCAGCACGCGGTGAGCGGCAACACCGGCGCCCGGTTCAGCTCCGACGCGTACCAGGCGCCGGGCATGTGGTGGCAGGTGGACATGAGCTCGGTGCAGACCTTCAACCAGGTCGAACTCGACTCCGGCGCCAACACCGGCGACTACGCGCGCGGATACGACATCGAGGTCTCCAACGACGGCACGAAGTTCACGCCGGTCTACTTCGGCACCGGAACCTCGTCCCCGGAGACCGCGACGTTCTCCCCCCAGCAGGCGCGCTACATCAGGGTGCTGCTGACGGCGTCGAACGCGGCGAGCTGGTGGTCGCTGACGAACGTGACCGTCTACAACTCCTCCGCCTCCACGACGCTGCCGAGCGCCCCGGCCACCGGCGGCAGCCTCGGCTCGAACGTCTACGTGTTCACCCCGAGCCAGTCGGTCGCCTCGATCCTGAGCACCGTCAACTCGATCTCGAACGCGCAGGTCGGCAACCAGTTCGGCAGCCAGCGCTACGAGCTGCTGTTCGAGCCCGGCACCTACGGCTCGGCGTCGAACCCGCTGGTGTTCACGGTCGGCTACTACGAGAGCGTCGCGGGCCTCGGCCAGAACCCGGGCCAGGTCGTCATCAACGGCGCGATCAACTCGTACAACCAGTGCGACGGCGGCAACCAGAGCGCCTGCTACGCCACCGACAACTTCTGGCGCTCGGTCTCCAACCTGACGATCAACGTGACCGGGATGACCGGCTGCTTCAACGGCACCGACGTGTGGGCCGTCTCGCAGGCCGCGCCGATGCGCCGGGTGAACGTCAACGGCAACCTGACGCTGATGGACTACTGCGACGGTTCGCCGGACTGGGCCAGCGGCGGCTTCATCGCGGACTCGAAGCTGAACAACACCGTCACCAACGGCTCGCAGCAGCAGTTCTTCGTGCGCAACACGGACCTCGGCAGCTGGAGTAACGGCGTGTGGAACCAGGTGTTCTGCGGCGACCCGGGAGCCCCGGCGCAGAGCTTCTCGTCCACCTCGGGCCTGAGCGGCGGCAGCGCGCCGTACACGACGCTCGGAACCTGCCCGACCACGCAGGAGGAGCCGTACCTGTACACGGACTCGTCGGGGAACTACAACGTCTTCGTCCCCTCGGCGCAGTCCAACTCCAACGGTCCGACCTGGGCCAACGGCAACACGCCGGGCACCTCGCTGTCGCTGAACACGTTCTACGTGGTCAACGCGTCGAGCACGGTCGGCCAGATCAACGCGGCACTGGCCGCCGGCGACAACCTGCTGTTCACCCCCGGCGTCTACCAGTACGCGCAGACGATCCAGGTGACGCACGCGAACACGAAGATCCTCGGCCTCGGCTTCGCGACGCTGATCCCGACCGCGGGCAACGTCACGCTGTCCACAGCCGACGTGCCCGGCGTCAACGTCTCCGGCCTGATCTTCGACGCCGGACCCACCCAGTCCGCCGCGCTGCTGCAGCTCGGCACCGAGGGCTCGGCCGCGAACAACGCGAGCGACCCGGACAGCGTGGACGACGTGTTCTTCCGGGTCGGCGGCGAGGAGGCGGGCAGCACGGCCACCGCGTTCGTGGACAACTCCGACGACTCGCTGATCGACGACGTCTGGTCCTGGCGCGCCGACCACGGCGCCGGGGCGGGCACCTGGACCGGCGACCAGTCGGCCACCGGCCTCGTCGTCAACGGCGACCGGGTCACCGCGAACGGCCTGGCCGTGGAGCACTACGAGCAGTACGAGACGATCTGGAACGGCCAGGGCGGCAAGGTCGTGTTCTTCCAGAACGAGAACCCGTACGAGGTGCCGAGCCAGGCGGCGTGGATGTCCAGCGCCACCCAGAACGGCTACCCCGCGTTCTACGTGCCGAACAGCGTGACCACGTTCACCGGCTACGGCATGGGCAGCTACTCGTACTTCAGCCAGGGCGTGGCGATCGAGAACGCGATGGCGTTCCAGGCGCCGCAGACCTCGGGGATCTCGTTCAACGACATCATGACGGTGTTCCTGAACGGGTCCGGCGGCATCCAGTCCGTGATCGACGGAACGGGTACCGCGGTCAGCTCCAGCTTCGGCGGCCCGAGCGACATCGTGTCCTTCAGCTGATACCGGTACCGGCGTTTCCCTGGTGAATGAACGGCGCCCAGGATGAAACGGCGTCCAGGAGCCGATGCTCGTGCTGGAGGATTTCCCGCAGCACGGGCATCGGCTCTCGGGCGTCCTCGGGGCCGAGCATCCAGCGTTGGGCGGCGCGCAGGGCGTCGGCCGGGGCGAGTTTCCGGATCGCGAGGTAGTGGTGGAAGGCGATGACGCAGACGGCGGTCGCCCAGTCGTCGATGGACCAGCGTGAGCCGATGACGTCGGTGGCGCCGCGTGCGACGAAGGCCGTGGTGAGCGTGAGGGATTCGTCGTGGTCCCGGCTGCTCAGGTCGGTTTCGCAGCAGTCGAGCACGATGAGCCCGGCGACGCGCGTGCCGGACGTCGCGGATTCGAGGATGCGCGCGACGGTGAGGCTGTCGTTCGATCCGGCGAGTCGCAGGCGGGACGTGGTCGGCCCGGTGCCCGCCGTACCGTGCGCGGAGATCTGCACCATCGAGGCGGGCGCCGCGCCGCCGCTGCCCAGGATCAGCGCGAGGACTTCCTCGGGCGTGCCCGGCGCCTCGACCGGCTCGTCGTCTCCCACGACGCCCAGGAAGCGGGCATTGTGCAGGTACGTGTCCCGGATCGCCACGGCCTCGACGGCTGGGTACGTCAGCGTGCTGCTCGGGTCCGCGACGATCACCGGATCCCTTCCATACGGCTCCCGTTCCCGGTCCAGCGAACGCAGCAGCTCCGTGGCCGAAGCGGCGTACGAGATGACGAGCAGGTCGCAGGCACGCAGCGGCCTGGCCAGGTCGGTCGTGGCCGGGCGGCCCAACAGCGCCGCCTGCCAGGGAACCAGGCCGAGCAGACCGCAGGGCACGAACACGACCCGCGCGGGACGGTCCGGCGCGGGCTCGGTCGGCAGCGCGTCGATGATCGGATCGAGCACCGTGGGTCCGGCCCATGCGCAGAGCCCGTCCAGCGCGCTCTCCCACCTGGTGGTCGTGTCGAACTCGCGAAGTTCGGCCGGTCCGCGCAGCGCGGCGAATCGGCGCGCCGAGTTGTCCAGGTAGTGATCGAACGGCTCGCGCGCGGCGCCGGAAAGCCCGGGCGCCTGCACGTCGCACGTCACACCGTCGGCGCGGATCACGATGGCGCGGCCCGCGGATTCGGCGGTCTCGGGCAGCAGATAGACCAGCGCGTCCACGTCGCATTCCTTGAGCCGCGCGCTGATCGTCGAGCAGGTCGGCGGCGTGCTGGAGACCTCGACGCGGTGCAGGGCACGCAACGCGCGCTGCCGCAGATCGCTCGGCACGGTCAGGGAATCCTCGCTCAGGCCGGTCTGCGGCGCACGCTCCCAGTCGTCGGCGAGTTCGTACTCGTCGATATCGCGCAGACGCTCGGGAACGGTGCCCGCCGCCGCGGCCGCGCTGAGCACCATGGCGCGTCCCAGCTCCAGGCATTCGAGCGCCGCGTCGAACCGCCCGCCGGACAGCGCCCAACCCGCCGCGCGCAACCCGCGGCCCGCACCCGCCTTTGCCGTGCTCAGGCCGTCCTCCGTGCCGACCTGCAGCAGCACATCCTCGGACAGCAGCCGCAGCGACTCGAGCGCGCTGGTCACGGCGTGGCCGGTGTCGTCGCCCAGCCCACGCGCGCGATACGCGTCAGCCTGCTCCCAGCGCACCATGAAGGCCACTGCCGGGGAACTGCGCTCCGTCAGGGCACTGCGAGCCTGTTCGAGTTCGTCGATAGCCTGGTCGAGCACCGCCGCCCGCTCCGGGCCTTCGAGCGCGACGTACTGCGCCTTGAGTGCGAGCGCGATCCCGCGCCGCGTGTGCACGTGCTGGTCGTACGTCGCGGGGGTCGACGTCAGCGATGACCGGGCACGCGCGATGGCCTCGGAGAGCTCGACGGGCTGCATCTCCAGTTCAGCCGAGAGCGTGAGCACCGCGGGCCAGATCGACTCCATCAACGGACGCACGGCCGCCGGCGCGAACCTGGAGGCGTCGAGTGCCGCCTTCAGATGCCGAACCGCCCGGCGCAGCCACTCGACCTTCTGGCTGCGCACCGTGAGACAGAGCTCTGTCAGCGCCAGCTGGAACGGGATCACGCAGTACATCACGCCGACCTCGGCGCCGTCGGGGAGTTCGTGCTGCTCCAGTTCGCGCACCAGGCTTTCGAGGGCTTGCACGTCGCCCTTCTCCCACGCCTCGGACGTGCGGAGGTTCTGATCGAGCACCAGCCGCCCGACGCGCAGCCCCTCGGCGCCCGGATCCCCCTGCAGCAGCGCCTCGGTCAGCAGCGGCGTCGTCCAGTCCTCCTGCAACCGTCGCGCCGCCTTCGCCGCGTCCTGCCGGTTCCCGTGCATCATCGAGGACGCCACGAGCATCGCCGGGAACGCGGTGTTGCCGAGCCAGCCGTGCACGACGGCTGTCTCAGGGTCCTGAAGTGCCGTGCGCAGCGTCCCCAACGCGGCGTCCAGCTCGGCGGGATCGTTCGTGCGCACCGCGTGCGCTAGCCGGCCGAGCGCCGCGGCCCCGGGATTGGACTCGGCCAGCCGATCGTTCGTCGCGGCGAGCTCGTCGGCGGTCATCATCCCGGGCACGTTCGCCTCGAACAGGAGCGCCACCTCGTCCGGCATCGACTCGTCGCCAGGAGTCGCGACCGTCTCCCCGGGCGGCAGCGGCTGCATCATCGGCAGGACCGCGCTGAGCATCGAACCGGCCGGGTTGTCCGGATCATCGGTCAGCGGCTTGAACAGCTGCTGGATCTCGGGGATGGACGCGCCCCGGCCGCTCGTCATCAGCTGGAACAAGCCCAGGATCGCGTCCAGCGCGCTGGCGAAGGCGGCGAGTTTCGCAGTCCGCGGATCGTCCGGCCGCGCATTCCGGGCCTCTACGAGCAACTCACGCGCCTCGCGCAGATCGACGATCGCCTGCCCGCCGCCCATCACCATCTGCCCGACCATCATCGCCGCATTGAGGCTGGCGAGCGTGCCCAACTGGATGCTCGCGGCGTTCCCCGGCAGCAGCATCAGCGCCAGCAGCAGCACCGCGGCGAAGTCGTCCTCGGCGTTCAAAAACCCCGCCAGACGCGCGGCCCGCAGCAGCCGCACCCCCGCCGTCTTGTCACCGGCCGCCCAACCCCCGTGCAGCCAACGCCGCGCGTACAGCGAACCGAGCGCGACCCGCACCCGCCACACCAACGGCTCGTCCTGCATGACAGCAGGCTGCTTCTCGATGCCGCCGAGTTCCGCGATGGCCTCGTCGAGCCCGTCCGCCGTGGCCTGGTCGACGAGCCGCCGGGCCCGGGCCAGCGCCTCATCCCACTCGCGTCCGCTCACCGCGTCCACCTCCTCCCCCTGATCTGACGGACGGCGCGGGCGGTCCGTCAGGAGGTGTCGCGCACACCTTCCTTCGTACCCGCGCCAGGAGACAGGAGAGATCAGTGGCATCGAACACGCCCAACGGATCCGGAGCGGACTGGAGGGAGCCGGAGGACGCGCCGAGGACCGACGGGTCGCGGGCGACGTCGAAGAAAAGCGGAAAACGCTGGCTCGTAAGGCTGATCGCGGCACTCGTCGCGCTGCTCGCGGCCTTCCTGGTCGGCCGGTTCACCGCGCCGAAGTCGACCGTCAACGCAACACCGGTGGCCGTCACGAACTCGTCGAGCCCCAGCCCGAGCACCGGGACCGGCGGCCAGTTCACCCCGACGACCCCCAGCGCCACGGCCGCCACCTCCGGCGACCCCTCCGCGACGACCAGCGAGGCCACCGTCGGCCCGAACGCGACCGGCCTCAACACCGTCACGCTCGCCAACCTGACCGCGGTCTCCGGCGCCTTCGACAACGGCGACAAGACCCCCGTCGTCAACGGCCAGCCGCAGAACGCCGCCGTGAGCTCGACCATCGACAGCTGCTACGGCAACGGGACGACGGGCGACACCCAGTACAACCTCGGTCGCGACTACACGAAGCTCACCGCCGTGCTCGGCGTCGACGACAACTCGGCCTCGCAGAACGCCGCCCCGCAGGTCGAGATCGACGGCGACGGCCTCAAGCTCGGCACCTGGACCCCGACGCTCGGCAAACCGGTCAACATCAGCCTGAACGTCACCAACGTGCTCCGGCTGGACATCAAGTGGACCGACCCCGGCGTCACCTGCGAGAACTACAAGCCGTCCTACCTGGTGCTCGGCAACGGCGAACTGACTCCCGTCCCCGGATTCGTCACCACGCTGCCCTCCTCGACGAGCGGCAACTGACCTGCGCTACGCGGCATCGACCCTGATGGTCGTGCCCAGCCGAGCCGCCCGGCCCGCTGTGCTCACCATCGGGGTGCTGATGCGCGCCGTCTCGACGCAGCAGAACTCCCGGTAACCCTCGTCGGTCAGGTCGGCCATGCTCTTCGACAGCTCGGGACCGGGATTCCAGGTGACAACGTCGCTGTGGTCGTGGTGCCGGACCTCGATCACGCGCTTGAGGACCGGATCCCAGATGCGGCTGACAGGCTCCGGCGCGGTGTAGACGCGGTCGATCCGGCCGGGGAAGGTGAGCGCGCCCTCCTGCCGTCCGTCCGTCTCCTCCACCTTGTCGAGGTAGGGAACGCCGATGCCGGACACCGAGACCCCGTCGATCTCGCCGACGTTGAAGTAACTGTGCAGCGCGCCGGTGCTCTCGAAGTCGCCACGCGCCTCGAGCGTGACCGCGCACTCCTCGCCGCCGAGCGTGAACGTGAGCAGCAGTTCGAACTCGTGCGGCCAGATCGCCTTGGTGCCCTCGGAACTCGTCAGCCGCAGACTCAGCTCGACGCCCCGACCGTCCTCACTGTGCCCCACAAGCTCGAACGCACTGGTCCGCGCGAACCCGTGCGAAGGACTCCCCGCCGGCCCGAACCACGGCCAACAGACCGGCACCCCGCCCCGGATCGCAGTCCCCGCCGCGAACGCCGTCGCATCGCTGAGCCACAACACCGGCTCATGCCCCGCGGGCTGCCAGGCGACCAGATGAGCCCCCTGCAACGCCACCGCCGCCCGCACCCGCGGATGCTCGGCCACGATCACCGGCAGCTCCCCCGCCAGCCGCTCGCTGACATGCTCGGAAAGCCGCCTCAGCACGGGAAGTTCGAACACGTCCTCATTCATCGCCACCACTGCCCGCTCGTCGACCGGATAGACACAGGGGCGACACCGTATTCCGGTGTCGCCCCTGGTGAGAGACTGTGCGCCGTCAGGGACCATAGTCGCATCCGTCCCGCTCTCGCGGAGCGAATCGCCGCACCCGCACCCTATCGCACGCACCCGTGAACGGCGGGCACGCTCCCACGCCCTTTGACAATCGGTGATATCGACGGCTCCGTACGCTGTGCGCGTGCGGAGCCGCCTGTGAGCCGAGTCGGCTCGGGTATCACTCGTTGTAGTAGCCGTACACGTCGACGATCAGCTGGGTCGAGCCCTTGCTGGCGTTGTACAGGTAGAAGTCGCTGAAGCTGCTCGTCGTGCTTGTGCCGACGGTGACAGCGTTCTGTCTCGTCTGTCCGGGCATGTAGTTGACCGCAGATGTGTTCTGGATTCCGCTGGTCGGCGGGAACACGCCGATGAAGCCTTGGGCCGTCGGCTGGGTCACCGTCACGTTGGCGGCGAGGGCGATCGATGTGTTCGGTACGGGGGCGGTTCCGCGCGGTCCGGCTCCCACGTCGCCGACATCGAGGTCGGTCAGCGAGTCGGGTCCGGCCTCCTCGACCGACTGGAAGTAGTTGTCCACGGCGCCGGTACCGTTGCGGGTGTCGAGGTATCGCTCCGGGGTGATCGGGACGAACTTCGCTCCGGAGCCGTTGGTGAAGTATCCGGAGATGTCGACGACCAGCTGCACGGTTCCGGTGCTGTTGTTGGCGAAGTCGACGTAGCCGTCCGATCCGACCTGCACGATGACCTCGTTCGGCACGGTCTGGCCGGCCGAGAAGTTCACGTTCGAGGTTCCGGGGACGGTGCCGCCCTCCGGGTACGCGGTGATGAATCCGCTTCCGGTGGCGTCGGTGACTGTGGCATTGAGCACCGCCGCCGTGATTCCGGTGTACGAGGACCCGAGGTTCAGCCGTACGTGACCGCCCGCCGCGATGGGTGTCTTCGTGGTGCGGGTGTCCAGCAGCCGCTTTTGGACGAGTGGGTGGAAGCCCGAAGCGCCAGCGGCCGAGTAGTAGCCCTCGAGGTCGGCAACGAGGTGTGTCGTGCCTCCGCTCGCGTTGGCCAGATCGACGTAGCCGTCAGCACCGACCTGCACGATCACGGTGTTCGGGACGGTCTGGCCTTTGGAGAAGTTGATGTTCGAGGTGTTCGGCAGCGAAGCCCCGTCCGGGTATGCGGCGATGTAGCCGGTCATGGTCGGACTGGTCGCCGTGACGTTCAGCGCCACGGCCGTGACCCCGGTGCTCGGCAAGCCGTCGATGCCCGCGATCTTCAGCTTCACTGA
This sequence comes from Actinospica sp., assembly GCA_035493475.1. GTDB lineage: Bacteria > Actinomycetota > Actinomycetes > Streptomycetales > Catenulisporaceae > Actinospica. The sequence continues at coordinate 19,062 of DATJIF010000044.1, read as the reverse complement.
GTTGTGCGGCGCGACAGGAGTCGTCGTGGTGACGCCGATGGCCCTGCGGGTATCGAGGACCCGCTGCGGCGTGAGCGCGGTGAAGCCACTGCCTCCGGTGATGAAGGACTGTGACAGTGTCTTCTGGTTCCCGCCGGCGTCGGTCAGTGTCGCGGTCACGGTGTACGTGCCCGCGGTCGAGTACGTATAGGTCTGCGTGCAGCCGGCGGCGTCTTTTTCAGCCTGGCTGGTCTTGACCGTCCCGTCGCCGTAGTTGACGGTGCACGAGGCGAAGCTCCAGTCGTCCGTGCCGACGATGACCACCCGGATTTCGAGCGATCCGATTGTGTCGACCATGAGTGTGGGCGTGAACGCCGAGACGGCGTCTACCGCGACGGTCGTCGTGAAGTCCTCGCTGTAGCCGTCGCTCGCCTTGGCCGAGAGCGTGATCGTGTAGTCGCCCGTTTCACCGTATGCGTGCGGAGCGGTGCACACTCCGCCCGAAGCCGCCGTGACCGTCTCCGGCGTGGAACCGTCGCCGAAGTCGAACGTGCAGTCAGTGATCGCGTTGCCCCATGGGTCGGTTATCGTCGCGCTGAACTTGCCTGTCTGCTCGACTGGCATGAGCGTCGGGTTGCTCTGGTTGAACGTGACGGCGAGAGGATCGTCCGTCTCGCCGGGGCCCCGGTCGTAGTACGCATACGTGCCGGAACCGGCGTTGGGCACGTTCGGGTCGTCGACACGAGCGTTGTCGTACATATCGCTCGAGAGCTCGCCGGGCGCGTCGGAGTTCGCCGAATCGACGGCGTCAGCGGTATCGGTCGAGTTCAGATCGTGGTTGCCCTGCCCGGTCGCCGCAGTGAACGCGGCCGGGCTGGCATAGCCGGTTCCAGCCCATGAATAGATGTCGGGGATCGAGGTGGAGCCGGTGGCGAAGTCGTTGTACCCCTCGCTGGTCCCGGACGTCGAGGAACTGTCGACCAGCAGGTCGACTTGCGAGGCGGCGGCCGTCGGGCAGTCCGGCGAGGTGGACGACCCGGAGAAACCTCCGTACACGCCGACATTGTTCTCCACTGACGCCGAGGATGAGCCGGCGGTCAGCCTGATCCCCGCCTGGCACGCGACACCGATCTCGTTGCTGGACACATCCGAGGATGGCGAATCCACCATCGCGATCGCCGGGCCGTCCCAGTCGTCGACGATACTGGTCGTGACGACGTTGCCGGATCCGCCGTCGACGTACACACCGCCGGAAGTCGAGTAGGCGACCGCCCAAGCCCGGCTTACGGTGTCATCCGACGAGCCACCGGTGATGGAGATGCCCGCGCCCGTCGAAGGCGTGTAGTTCTGCCCGACGTAGTCGCGGTCGAGAGCGACATGCGAAGACTTCGAGACGACGATGCCGCTGAAGTTGGCGTTCTCGAATGCCGAGAACCCGTCGACGTTCACATACGACGCCCCCGTGATCGTGACCGCCACGGCATTGCTCGTGGTGATCGACGTCTTGGCCGCCGTACCGTTCTGCGCCACACCCTTGATCGTGATCGGCGCGGCCGCCGTCCCGGACGCGGTCACCTTGAACGGCGCGTAGGACCCTGCGGCCACGACTACCGTGTCGCCCGGCACGGTCGCCGCGTTGACCGCGGGCTGGATCGTGCAGTACGGCTTGACCGCGCTGTTCGTCGTCGTGTCCGAGCAGCCGTCGGCACCGAAGCCGACGTAGTACGTACTCGGACCGGCCGCCTGCGCGGTGATCGGCGCCCACATCGCCCCCGCGCCCACGAGCAACGCGGTCAACACTGCAACACGATGCTTACGCACCGCGCCTCCCCTATGAAGATGATCACTAAAGCTCAATGTGTGGACCAAAGGCTACACCTGAACAATACTGACATCCCTCCAATCCACTGAGCGGCCAGCTCGAATCGGAAACAGCGAGTCCGCTCGAAGCGGGCCTGACCACCGGCCAGGAGGAGCTGGTATCTCGCGCTCAACGAGCGTGATCGGATTCGCCGTAGCTGCCCTCGCGTTCGTGCCCCTGCAGTAGGGGGCACGGAGCTTGAACTTCTGGAGTTCGCCGGCCGCGGTGCGGCGCCTTGTAGCTGGCGGCTTTGTCTTTGCCTGGAGATCCGCCAGAGCACCAGCCGCACCGGATCATGTCTCGACAGTGCCGCAGCCGAGGCGTTCTTCGCCGCCGTCGAAACCTGGACCAAGCACTACAACGAACGCCGCCGTCCCGCATGTGGGATTGCCGGGCGCACGTGCGGCGAGGCGAGCCCGGGGCCGGACACGCGAAAGCCCCGGTCATCACAGGGGATGACCGGGGCTCCGCTTCGGTGCGCCGTCAGGGACTTGAACCCCGAACCCGCTGATTAAGAGTCAGCTGCTCTGCCTATTGAGCTAACGGCGCGTGTGGTGCGCGTTAGAGATTACCGTAACTCGGGCCGGGGCGGAAATCCTTAAGGCGGGGGCCTGTCACCTGCGGAAACGGCGTAGGCGGAGGGAGTTGGAGACGACGAAGAGTGAGGAGGCGGCCATGGCGGCGCCGGCGATGAGGGGGTTGAGAAGACCGAGGGCGGCGAGCGGGAGGGCGGCCAGGTTGTAGGCGAAGGCCCAGAAGAGATTGCCCTTGATGGTGGCGAGGGTGCGGCGGGCCAGGCGGATGGCGTCGACGGCGGCGGACAGGTCCACGCCGGTTCCGTCGGGCGAGACGCGCACGAAGGTGAGGTCGGCCGCCTCGATCGCGGCGTCGGTGCCGGTGCCCATGGACAGGCCCAGGTCGGCGGTGGCCAGCGCGGCGGCGTCGTTGACCCCGTCGCCGGCCATGGCCACGACGCGGCCGCGGGCCTGCAGGGCGGCGACGGCCTCGGCCTTGCCCTCGGGGAGCACGCCCGCGATGACGGCGGAGTCGGGGATGCCGACCTGGGCGGCCACGGCGCGGGCGGCGGCCTCGTGGTCGCCGGTGAGCAGGATGGGTTCGAGGCCGAGGGCGCGCAGGCCGTCCACCGCCTCGCGGGCCCGCGGCTTGACCGCGTCGGCGACCACGAGCACGCCGCGGACGGCGCCGTCCCAGCCGACGGCGACCGGGGTGCGGCCGAGCGCGGCGGCCTCGGCTACGACGGTCTCGAGCGCGGCCGGGAGCGGCAGCGACCACTCCTCGGCGAGGTATGCGGGACGGCCGACGACCACCGCGTGCTCCTCGACGACGCCGGTCACGCCGAGGCCGGGGGTGGCCCGGAAATCGGTGACGGGCGGGAGCGGGGACGGCGCGGCGGCGGCGATGGCGCGGGCGATCGGGTGCTCGGCGAGGTGTTCGACCGCGGCGGCGAGGCGTAGCAACTGCTCGGTGTCGGAGACCTCGACCGAGTGGGTGGACAGCAGGGTCATCTGGCCGGTGGTGACGGTGCCGGTCTTGTCCAGGACGATGGTGTCTACGCGCTTGGTGGATTCGAGGACCTCGGGGCCCTTGATGAGCAGGCCGAGTTGGGCGCCGCGGCCGGTGCCGACGAGCAGGGCGGTGGGGGTGGCGAGGCCGAGGGCGCAGGGGCAGGCGATGATCAGGACGGCCACGGCGGCGGTGAAGGCGTGTGCGGCGCCGTTGCCGACGAGCAGCCAGGCCGCGAGGGTGCCGAGGGCCAGGACGATGACGACGGGGACGAAGACGGCGGCGACGCGGTCGGCGAGGCGCTGGACGGCGGCCTTGCCGTTCTGGGCGCGGACGACGAGTTCGGCGATCTGCGCGAGCTTCGTGTCCCGGCCGACCTTCGTGGCGCGCACGACGAGCACGCCGCCGCTGTTGACGGTGCCGCCGCTGACCTCGGCGCCGGGACAGACCTCTACGGGCACTGATTCGCCGGTGAGCATCGAGGCGTCCACGGCGGACATGCCCTCGACGACGACGCCGTCGGTGGCGATCTTCTCGCCGGGGCGGACGACGAAGAGGTCGCCGACGGCGAGCTGCTCGATCGGGATGTGCTCCTCGGTGCCGTCGGGGCGGCGGCGGGTGGCCTCCTTGGCGCCGAGTTCGAGCAGGGCGCGCATGGCCGCGCCGGAGCTGCGCTTGGCCCGCTCCTCGAGGTAGCGGCCGAGCAGGATGAAGACGGTGACGGCCGAGGCGACCTCGAGGTAGATCTCCTTCGCGCCGCCGCTCGCGGTGAGCGAGAAGTCCATCCGCATCCCGGGATCGCCGGCGCCGCCGAGGAACAGGGCGTACAGCGACCAGCCGAAGGCGGCGATCGTGCCGAGCGAGATCAGGGTGTCCATGGTCGCCGCGCCGTGCCGCAGGTTGGTCCAGGCGGCGCGGTGGAACGGCAGGCCGCCCCAGACGACGACCGGGGCCGCGAGCACCAGGGCCAGCCACTGCCAGTTCCGGAACTGCAGCGCCGGGATCATGGAGAGGACCAGGACGGGGACGGCGAGCGCGGCGGAGACGACGAGCCGGTCGCGCAGCGGGGAGGGCGCGGGGGACGGGGCGGACGCATCGGGGGCGTCGGCCGGGGGCTCCGGCGGCGCGGGCAGGGCGGCGCCGTAGCCGGTGGCCTCGACGACGGCGATCAGGTCCGCCGGGGAAACCTCCGGGGGGTATGCGACGGCCGCCTTCTCGGTGGCGTAGTTCACCGTCGCCGTCACGCCCTCGATCCGGTTGAGCTTCTTCTCGATCCGGGCCGCGCAGGACGCGCAGGTCATGCCGGTGATCTCGAGCTCCACCCGGTCGTCCGTCCGTATGGCTGACATGGCTCAGACCAGCTCGTATCCGGCCTCGTCCACGGCGGCGCGGACCTCGTCCTCGGACAGCTGACGGGTCGAGCCGACGGTGACCTTCTTGGCCTCGAGGTCCACCTCGACGCCGGTCACGCCCTCGAGCGCGGTCAGTTCGCGGGTCACGGCGCCGGCGCAGTGGCCGCAGCTCATGCCCTGCACGGAGTAGACGGCGACGACGGGGGCGGCGGTGATCTCGGTCATGGGGGCTTCCTCACGTGATGCGGGTTGTTCGGGTTCTCAGGAGCGGACCAGGCGGGCGATGGCCGCGGAGGCCTCGCGCACCTTGGCGTCGGCGACCTCGCCGCCCTCGGCCATCGCCTCGGACACGCAGTGCGCCAGGTGTTCCTGGAGCAGGCCGATGGCCACGGACTCCAGGGCGCTCTTGGCCGCGGAGACCTGGGTCAGGATGTCGATGCAGTACTTGTCCTCCTCGATCATCCGTTGCAGGCCGCGGACCTGGCCCTCTATCCGGCGCAGACGCTTGAGGTAGTCGTCCTTGGCGTCCGTGTAACCGTGCATCCCGGGCCTCCCTCCTTCAGACTGGGAACCATACCCCTGTAGGGTATCCGGAAGCAAGCGCAAAAGAAAATCCGGCTCCTGAGAACAGGAGCCGGATCGAAGAGGGTGAGCGACGGGACTTGAACCCGCGGCCACCTGGACCACAACCAGGTGCTCTACCAACTGAGCTACGCCCACCATCGTTCGGAGCCCATTGCTGAGCTCGGCACGCGCACTAGTGTAGCGGGTCCGCGGGGGTGCTCGGTAACGGGTTTCAGCCCGCCAGCTTCGCCGCGGCGTCGCGGGCGTCCTCCGAGGTCGGACCGGGCAGCGGCACGAAGACCGTGGCGCGGTAGTACTTCAGCTCCTCGATGGAGTCCCGGATGTCGCCGAGCGCGCGGTGGTTGCCGGTCTTGGCCGGGGCCTGGAAGTAGACGCGCGGGTACCAGCGGCGCACCAGCTCCTTGATCGAGGAGACGTCCACGACGCGGTAGTGCAGGTGCCCCTCGAGCTCCGGCATGTCCCGGGCCAGGAAGCCGCGGTCGGTGCCCACGGTGTTGCCCGCGAGCGGCGCCTTGTTGGCCTCGGGCGCGTGCTCGCGGATGTACTCCAGCACCTGCCGCTGCGCCTCGGCCAGGTCCGTCCCGCCCGCCAGCTCGGCCAGCAGGCCGGAGTGCGTGTGCATGTCCCTGACCAGGTCCTTCATCTGCGCCAGCGCCTCGGCCGGGGGCTTGATCACCACGTCCACGCCGTCGCCGAGGATGTTCAGATCCGAGTCGGTCACCAGCGCGGCCACCTCGATCAGAGCGTCGTGCTCCAGGTCGAGGCCCGTCATTTCGCAGTCGATCCACACCAGCCGGTCATTCATGGAGTCGAGGGTAACCTTCCGCACGCTCAACCATCCACCGAAGTCTCCACGTCGGCTATGTTCTCGCTCACATCCTCCTTCGACTCCTCGGGTTCGTCGGTGCGGAAGCTGCTGCGGTACGCGGTGGGCGAGGTGGACAGCATCCGGCGGAAGTGGCCGCGCATCGCGACCAGCGAGCCGAAGCCGCTGCGGATCGCGATCTGATCCATCGGCAGGTCGGTGGATTCCAGCATCCGCTGCGCGTACATGACCCGCTGCGCATTGAGCCACTGCAACGGCGCGACCCCGACGGTGCCGCGAAACTTTCGGTCGAAGGAGCGGCGGGACATCGCGGCGCGGGCGGCCATCGCGTCCACGTCGAGGGGTTCGGTCAGGTGGTCCAGCGCCCAGGCCATCGCGTCGGCGAGCGGGTCGCCGCGCAGTTCGTCCGGCACGTCGTTGTCGAAGTACGGGGTCTGACCCCCGCGCCGCCCGGCCGGGAAGACCAGCCGCCGCGCGAGCCGGGCCGCCGCCTGGGCGCCGTGGTCGCTGCGCACCACGTGCAGGCAGGCGTCCAGACCGGCGGCCGCTCCCCCGCCGGTGATGATCTCGCCGTCGTCCACGCACAGCTCGCGCGGCAGCACCTGGGCGCGCGGGTAGCGGCGGGCGAGGGTCGGGGCGTGCAGCCAGTGCGTGGTGCAGCGGCGGCCGTCCAGCAGCCCGGCCGCGCCGAGCACGAACACGCCGCTGTCCAGGCCGAGCACCCGCGCACCCTCCTTGGCGGCGCGGCGCAGCGTGGACAGCGCGGGCTCCGGCGGCCGGTCGGTGGGCGAGCGCCAGGCGGGCACGATGACGGTGCCGGCGGCCTCGGCGGCGGCCAGCCCGTACGGCGTGGCCAGCAGGATCCCGCCGGTGGTGGGCAGCGGCCCGGCCTCGCCCATGCAGGCGAGCAGCCGGTAGTAGGGCAGTCCGTGGCCGCGCCGGTCCACGCCGAAGACGGTCAGCGGGATGGAGTTCTCGAACAGCGGTCCGTGCTGGAAGAGGATCACCGCCACGGTCCCCCTATCCCGGTGCGGCGCGAGCTGCGGTGCGGGGCCGGCCGCGGCGGTTTGCGGTGCGCCCCGGCGGGGACGGGGTATAGCGCGCTCTGGCGTCACGGTGGGTACGGCTCCGATTCTCGGCCTCGGGCCGACCGGGTGGGCCGACCTTGCGATCAGGATTCGTATATATTCCAAGATCGCTCCGATTGTCGACTCGGATCCGTCCCGCCGTTACCTGAAATGCCGTCAGGTGTGAGCGGTATCACAGAGCACGCCGGGCCCTTCGGTCACGCAGCGCGACCGGAAGCCGGTCTCCGATCAGGAAGGCGGCCGCCCCGAGGCCGAGCGAGACCAGGTGTTCGCGCCCGGCCAGGTTGGGCAGCAGCACCGTCTCGAGAACCATGGCCCCGGCGATGGCCGCGAGCAGGATGTACGCGCGGCATCTGAGCAGCACGTATACCGAGAGCGCCACGACGACGGTGGACGGGCCGGTGTCCAGTTCGTACGCGTCGATCTGCGGAGTGCCGACGCCGAGCACCGCGCTCACGATCCACATGAGGCGCGCGGAGAGCGTGGTGAGCGCATTGGTGCACACGGCCACCAGCAAAGTGCGCCAACGCCCCAATTGGACCTCGGCGACCGCGAACACGACGAGCACCTGGGCCACGGCGCCCCACGCGGGCAGATCCGGCGCGGGCGCGAACATCGACAGCGGCAGCCGCAGCACGATCAGCCAGATCGGCAGCGCCTGGTAGACCGCGGCCACGTGCTCGACCAGCCACCAGCCCGGGTCCGTGTGCTGCAGCACCGCGAAGACCGCGATCAGCGCCGCGGACGCGAGGGAGAGCGGGATCGCGCGCCAGCCGCGGGTGCGCACCTCGGCCAGCACCGGGCGGAACACCCGGTCGAACTCCCCCGCCAGGACGCGGGCCGCGCGCGCCGGCACCCACCGCGTCCCGCTGCCTGCCATCCGCTCCGTCCCGCTGGCCACCGTCCCCGAGTACCCGCCCCCGCCGGGCCGACACGCGGGGCGATCCTCACCCTAGGACATCCCGGGCCTGGCCGCCGGGCAATTGCGGCGTGCGTGTCAGGGGTCAGAGGTTGTCCCGCAGCGCCGCGAGCCCGCTCTCCACCAGCGGGGCGACCCAGCTGCCCGCGCGCTCCAGGCCGGGCGGCACCGGCAGGCCGTGCTTGACCCGGTAGTGCAGCACCTCGAGCAGCCCGGCCACCCGGTAGTGGTTGAGCGCGATGTACCAGCCGATCCGGCTCAGGTCGAAGCCGGTGCGGGTGGCGTAGCGGTCGGCGAGCTGGCGCTTGGACGGGAAGCCGCGGGTGCGGGTGTGCGCCGAGGCGATCGGGTTGAGCGGCTGGTCCGGCCCCTCCCAGAAGGTCAGCAGCAGGCCGAGGTCGACCAGCGGGTCGCCGATGGTGGCGGCCTCCCAGTCCAGCACGGCGTTGACCCGGCCGATGGAGGCGAGGTCGAACACGACGTTCTCCAGCCGGTAGTCCCCGTGCAGCACGGCGGTCCGGCTGTTGTTCGGCACCCCGGCGCGCAGCGCGGCGGCGAGCCGGGCCAGCCGGGGCACCTCGCGGCTGGCGCTGGCCGCGTGCAGCCGGTCCCAGCGGTCGACCTGGCGGATCAGGAACTGGTCGGTGCGCGCGTAGTCGGCGAGCCCGGCGGCGCGCACGTCCAGCAGGTGCAGCGCGACGAGCACGTCGAGCAGCCCGTGCGAGACGGCCCGCGCCTGGCTGGGGCTCAGGGCCGCGCACTGCTTCTCGGAGCGGTACACGGTGCCGATCGCCTTGGCGGTGACGAAGAACGGCGCGCCGATCACCGAGGTGTCCTGGCACAGCAGGTACGGCTCGGCGACCGGGACCCGCCCGGCCCGGCCGTGCGCCTGGTGGATCGCCCGGATCACCTGGTACTCGCGGCGGATGTCCGAGCGGCTGGTCTCCGGGGCCGGGGCGGCGAGCGCGGCCGGCACCGGGACGTGCCCGCCGGGGCCGAGCGGCAGCGGCGGGCGGCGCAGCACCAGCACCCTGCCGTCCCCGTCGCAGAGTTCGTAGCTGAGGTTCGACCGGCCGCCGGGCAGCGGCATCGCGCGCAGCGGTGGTCGGATCGAGCCGGGCAGCCGGACGGCGAGGTAGCGGGTCAGTCTCGGCAGGTCGAGTCCCACGACGGTGTCCGACCAGGTCTCGGCGGTCCCCGCGGCGCTCGCGGTGCGGTTCGGGGACGGGCCGTCCATGGCGCCGATGCTCACCGGCAGCTCCCATGCTCTATGAAGTATGAGTCTCTGATCCCCCCGTGGCCGCCTGGCGCGAAGGCCCGGACCGGGCGGGTATCAGGACGGGGCGCTCACAGCGCGCGCCCCGCTCGCAACGTAATGCGACGCGAGCCGGTTGGCTAGGGGCAGCTTCGCGGGCGGTATTTCCCTACTGTTACGGATCTCCCCCCTCCACGAATTCAGGTGCCGTTGCTAGGTTGGTCCACGGCAAGATCTGCAGCCGCGCACACGCACCGGGAGAGGTCGTGACGAAACAGGGGAATCAGGGTACGGCGTCCTTCACACGGTCACGCCGTCTCACCGTCGCGTTCGCGCTCTCCGTGGGCGCCGGTTCGCTGGTGTACGGAACGGTCCTCGCCTTTCCGGCGGCGGCCGCGTCCGCCGCGTCGCCGAGCCCGTCCTGCACGAGCACGGCCACGGCCTCGGCCTCGCCTTCGAAGTCTGCGACGGGCACCGAATCGCCGACGCCTACGGGCACTGACTCGATATCCGCGTCGCCGATCCCGACCGCGACCGCCACGGCCACGGCCACGACGACGGGAACCGGCACGCCGACGGCCACCGGGACGGGCACCGGCACCACGACCGCGACGCCCACCCCGACGGACTGCGCGACGGCCACCGCGACCGCCACGAAGACCGCGTCGGCCACGGCCAGTGCCTCGCGGTCCGCCACGGCCGGCGCGACGCCGAGCAAGACGAAGACCACGACCGCCACGACGCCCGCCGCGACCGACACCGGATCGCTGCCCTCGGCCGCGGGCATCACGTCGATATCGACGTACGGCCTCGGCGGCGGCGACACGTACTTCCCGTACACGAACGTGCCCCCCGGCGACGCCTCGTACCAGCTGCCGCACGGCACGATCACCCGCGCGCAGATCATCGCCCGCGCGGAACTGTGGGTGCAGGCGCGGGTGCCGTACAGCCAGACCGAGTGGTTCACGAACCAGAACGGCACCTACCGGCAGGACTGCTCCGGCTACGTGTCGATGGCCTGGGACCTGGATCAGAACACGGACTTCTGGACCGGGAACCTGAACCTGGTCTCGCGCACGATCGACCCGACGACGCTGCTGCCCGGCGACATCCTGCTCTCCTCGAAGCACACGATCCTGTTCGCCGGCTGGGCCGACGCGGCGCACACCCAGTTCAACTACTTCGAGGAGGCGCACCCGGGCACGGTCGCGCGCTACGTCGAGGACGCGCCGCTGTCCGCCTTCCTGGACAACGGTTTCGCGCCCTTCCGGTACGACGGCGTGGTCGGCTCGGGCGCGCTGCCGGCGGATCCGACCAACGGCGAGCTGTACGCGACGCTGGCCCAGATCGCCTCCGAGATCAACCCGCCCGGCGTCAGCCCGCTGGCCCCACTCGGCCTCGGCGGCTCCGACCCGGCCGACGGCACCGCGAGCGCGACGTCCACCCAGATCTCCGCGCAGCTCGCGGCGGACGACGTGGTGAGCTCGGAGGGCATGCACAGCGAGGGCATGGTGCTCGGCGTGACGGGCGTGTTCCTGATCGGCGCGGGGCTGCTGCTGCGCCGTCCGTTCTCGCTGAACGGATACCGCCGCAAGCACTGACCTAGGCAAACGGCACCGCTCTTGTCCGGCGGCCGAAATTGGACTATACCTGTGCGCGAACAGGTCTAGTCCTTTACGGCTGCCCGCACCTCAGGCTCGCCCCGTACCGAGGAGAGCAAGCGCACACATGAGCATATTGAGACGATCGTTCGCGCCCCTGCTGATCGCGGCCACCGTGCTCACGGCCGACGTCGCGCTGCCCGGCGCCGCGCAGGCCGCGGCGCCCGCCCAGGCGCACAACGGCGGCAAGGTCGCGATCGGCTACTTCACCCAGTGGAGCATCTACAACGGCTTCCTGGAGAAGGACCTGATCAGCGACGGCGCCGCGAGCAAGCTGACCGAGATCAACTACGCGTTCTCCAGCGTGTCCGCGGCCGGCCTGTGCACCTCCGGCGACTCGTGGGCCGACTACCAGCGCCCGTTCGCAGCGACCGAGTCGGTGGACGGCACGGCCGACACCGCGACCCAGGCGCTGGCGGGCAACTTCAACCAGCTGCGCGAGCTGAAGGCCAAGTACCCCAAGCTCAAGATCGTGATGTCGATCGGCGGCTGGTCCTGGTCCGGCCAGTTCTCGCAGATCGCGTCCACCGCCGCGGGCCGCCAGGCCTTCGTGAACTCCTGCGTCGACCAGTACCTGAACGGCAACATCCCGGGCCTGGCCCCCGGCGCCGCGAAGGGAATCTTCGACGGCCTGGACATCGACTGGGAGTACCCGAACGAGCCCGGCAACGGCAACCCGTACGGGCCCCAGGACACCCCGAACTTCACCGCCCTGATGCAGACCTTCCGCGGCGCCGTGAACCAGGCGGGCGCGGCGAACGGCGAGCACTACGTGCTGACCGCCGACGTCTCGCCGAACCAGTACGCCGCGGCCCAGCAGCTGCAGCTGTCGCAGCTCTCGAAGTCGCTGGACTGGTTCAACGTGATGACGCTGGACTTCCACGGCGCCTGGGAGAACCAGACCGACTTCACCTCGAACCTGCTGCCCGACCCGAGGGACCCGCAGGCCGCGAACGACAAGTTCTCCGTCGTGCAGACCGTGCAGTACTACGAGCAGCACGGCGTCCCGGCCGACAAGATCGCGCTGGAGATCCCGTACTACGCGCACGCCTGGACCGGCGTCTCGGCCACGGACAACGGCCTCTACCAGAGCGCGACCGGCGCCTCCTCCGAGGACCAGGCCGCGTACAACGTCGTCGTCAACCAGCCGGGCACGGTGCACTACGACCCGGTGACGGCCTCGATCTGGAAGTACGACGCGACCTCGGGCACGTTCTACTCCTACGACACCCCGCAGACCGTCGCCGAGAAGGGCCTCTACGTGGACCTCGCCGGTCTGCGCGGCGCCTCGGTGTGGTCGCTCGACGAGGACACGACCAGCGGCGCGCTCACCAGCGCGCTGGCTAGCTCGCTGTTCTAATCCTCTCGGCCCCTGCGATCGTGAATCTCACCGGTCGCAGGGGCCGGCGGCATCTGCTCCGGCTCCGGCTCCTGGATCGCGCCGCCGAAGAGCACGATCGCGTCGAACAGCCAGATCGCGAGCCAGCACCGGATCGAGAGCGTGTCGGCCGCGACGAGGCCGTAGACGTAGAGGCCGAGCGCGGCCAGCGCGCACAGGACGATCGGGAAGTCGGCGGCCTTCCCGCGCAGGAATCCGCTGCCCACGAAGCCGAATCCGCTCAGCAGGAGCGCCGAGACCCACCAGGTGCCGTGGTTGTTCCACTCCAGCCAGCCGGCCCCGGCCAGCCACGGCAGGCCGAAGAGGGCGAAGGCGGCACCGTCGCTCAACTCCCCGGCGGCCGGGGTCTCCGGCTCGGCGGGCAGAAACTCCGGGGGTATCGCGTCCTCGGGCTCAAGCGCCATGCCTCAGACCATAGCGGGCGGCCTCATGTCAGAGCGCGGACTCCGCCTGCCACTGCGTCCAGGACTCCTGCCAGTCGTTGAAGCCGTTGCCGAGCGCGCCGGTGCGGGCCGAGTTGACGACCCTGATGATGTCGCCGGGCAGGGTGCTGTCGTAGAACCACTCGGCATCGTCCGGGTTGGTGCCGACGCAGCCGTGCGAGACGTTGGTGTTGCCCTGCGCGGACTCCGACCACGGGGCGGAGTGGATGTACGAGCCCGAATAGGTGAAGTGCACGTCCCACTTCACGTCGGGGATGTCGTACGCGTCGCCGAGGCCCGCGGTGCGCGAGTCCATGCGGATGTCGGAGGCCTTGTCGATCACGGCGTAGGTGCCGGCCCACGTGTCGAGGCCGGGCATGCCGCCGGTGACGGCGAAGCTGTGCACCTCCTGGCCGTCGCGGTAGACCGTGGCGTGGTCGCTCGCGAGGTTGACGAGGGTCTCCTGGTCGCGGCCGACGGTGAAGTCGAGGCTGTGGTCCTTCGCGCCGTAGAGGCCGTCGCCGACCCGCACGCCGCTGAGGTTCATCGCCACGTGCACCTTCGTGCCCGGCTTCCAGTAGTTCTCCGGCCGGTAGTCGACGCGCTGGTCGGACAGCCAGCCCCAGGAGCCCGGCTGCTCGGGGCTCGAGTAGACGGTCAGCGCGCGCTCCACGTTGGCGCGGTCGGCCTTGGGGACCGGGTTCTCGAACTCGAGGACGACCGGCTGCCCGACGCCGACGGTCGAGCCGTCGATCGGGTACATGTCGTCGAACTTGATGTTGTTCTCCTCGTTGGCAGTGGAGAACGACTCGTGCTGCAGTCCGACGCCGTTGACGCTCGGATCGTTGGTCTCGGCGATCAACTGGTAGGTGTCGGCGACGCGCAGGTTCGCGGCGGACGTCCAGGTCTTGCGGTCCGCGCTGTACGTCCCGGCGACGGCGTGCGCGCCCGCGTCGGCGAGCGTGACGGAGCCGATCGTTTCGCCGACGGGCGCGGTCAGCACGACCGAGGTGTCCGGCGTGACGCCGGAGGCCCCGTTCGCGACGCTGACCTTGGCGGGCGCCGCGTTGGTCACCGGCGCCGCGACATACCCGTCCCCGGAGCCGTCGTCGAGCACCCCGGACTGCCGCAGGCCGAACCAGCCGGCCCCGGCCACCACGACCGCCGCGACGCCGAGCGCCGTGGGGGCCTTCCACCGTCCACTGCTGGTCCTGCTGCCTACTCCGCTCACGAGACTAGTCTGCTCCGGTTTGCCCATTAATATGCAGATTCGTCAGTCGGATGGAGCACGCTGCGATTCCTCAGGGGCTGATCTTCACCGGCACGGTGAGCGTCGTCTCGTTGAAGTTGTCGCTACGGATGGTCAGGCTCAAAGTCCAGGTGCCGGGGAAGCTCAGGCTCAGCGGCTGGTCCACGTAGTGACCCGGTCCGTCTCGCACGACGGTCGCGGTGAGCGGGCCGAGCTTCTGGGCCGGAAGAGTGAACTGCAATGTGATCTGCGCCGCGTCATACGGCAGCCCCTTCGCGTTGTTGAGGTAGAGGTGCGCCTGGTTCGGGCCCTCGGTGCCGGGGCCGACGTACACGGTGACGGTGCCGGAGGCGCTGCCGGTGTTGAACGCGAGCGTGGCGTTCGTCGGGCCGGTCTGCGCGGCCTCGGCGGTGCGGCCCGGCTGACTCTCCACCAGGATCGAGCTGATGGCGAGCACGATGAGCGCCACGCCCGCCTCGAGCGCGACCGAGCGGCGCAGCCGGGCCAGCAGTCCGGCGGGCTCCATCCGCTGCGCCTGGGCGACGGCGACCCGGCCGGTGTGCTCGACCGTGCGGCGGATCCAGTCGCGGGCCATCCAGCCGAGCCCGACCAGGATGCAGAGGCCGCCGATCTTCAGGACGACCATTCGGCCGTACGAGGTACTGCTGAGCGCCGCCCAGGAGCCGACGTTGCGCCAGGCCTGGTAGACGCCGCTGGCCACGAGCGCGCCGATGCAGCACAGCGCGAGCCGGGAGAAGCGCTGCACGGCGGTGACGGCCTCGGCCAGTTCGCCGCCGGAGTCAGGGCTCGGTCGGCAGACGACGAGCAGCAGCATCGCGAGGCCGCCGAGCCACAGACCCATCGAGGTCAGGTGGACGATGTCGGAGAAGACGGCGATCGGGACCTGGATACCGGTCGAGGCGTGGTCGCCTGCGGCCCAGGTAGCGGCACCGAGCGCACCGAGGACGCCGGTAGCGGCCAGGAACAACGTGCGGCTGCGGGCACTCTCGACGCGCGGCAGGCGGTGCAGCGTGGCGGCGAGCAGCGGTGCGACGAGGGCGAGCAGCACGAGGCGCGCCAGGACCGCCTGGCCGAAGCGCGTGTTCAGGGTGCCGCTGAGCACGCTCGTGTCGAGGGCGCTGCCGAGCGGCAACTCCCCCGCGTACGCGCCCTGTACGACCAATACGCCGAGCGCGGCGGCGAGCGACGCCGTCCAGCCGATCGCCAGGATCCGGAAGGACCGTCGGTCGGCCGCGCCCTGCGGCCAGCACAGGGCCAGGAACGCGAAGCCGCCGAACAGCAGCGCGTAACCCAGATAGCCCAGCCACCGCAGCGCGCCGTAGAAGAGGCCGACGGCGGTGCTCGACTTCACGTTGATCGTGGCCTCGTCCACCTTCGTCGATCCGGCTGCGCCGATGGAGAACACGAACGCGCCCTCGACGGGATGCGAGTCGGCGGAGATCACATGCCAGGCGACGGTGTACGTGCCGTCGCCGAGACCGGAGCGCAGCGCGATTTCAATCTCGTCGGGGTTGGAAGTCGTGACGGTGTTCGCGTCGTCCACGCGGCCGCCGTTCGGATCGAAGACGCGGATGCTGTCCGCGCTGACCCCGACGGCCTCGTCGAAGGTGAGCGTGACCTGGTTCGGCGCGCCCGCGACGACGGAGTTCTGCTCGGGCGTCGAACTCTCGAGCGTGGCGTGCGCCGAGGCCGGGGCCGCCACGGCGAGGACGATGCCGATGGCGACGACGGACGCGGCGAGCAGGGCCCTGGCCCGGCGGAATCCCGCCGGGCCAGAGCGCATGGGCGTGGCCATGCTCACGAGTTCTCGCTCCGCCGCGTCTTGCGGACGAACAGCAGCGCCGCGACGCTGCACGCGGCACCGATGACGCCGAGCACGAGGCCTGCGACGCCGAGCGCGTTGCTCGACGAAGAACTCGTGGACGCGGCGGCCGCCTGGGCCGTGGGAGCCGCCGATGCCGTGCCGGACGACGCGGAGGCGGGGGTGAGCGTGAGGACCGGCGCCGGGTGTTCCGGGTCGGAGTCGGCCGCCGTGCTCAGGTCGATCCAGCGCACGACGTCGCCGTTCGAGTACGTCTGCACGGCCTTGAAGACCAGTTGCGTCGTGTCGCTCGGCAGCGGGTCGACGGAGATCTGGAAGTCCTGGTACTGGTCCGGCAGGATCGTGCCACCGGTCCAGTCGATCTCGTCGACGGCCGTGGTGAAGGTGCCGTCGTCGGTGGTCAGCGGCTTGGCGAGCTTGACCGTGTGCACGGTGACCGTCCAGCCGGGCACCGGCTTCGCGAGCACCTGCGCGATCGGGTGGTCGGTCGGGATCTGCAGCTGGAGTTCGACGGTATCGGCCTTCGACTCCTCGTTGGGCACCTTGAAGGAGAGTTCCGCGGTGGATCCCTGCGGCAACGAGGTCGGGCTGACGGTGACGTGGGCGGACGCGGTGGCGGCGAGCGCCAGTCCGGTCAGGGTGAGGGCGCCGATGGTGGCGGCGCGGCGGCCCGCGGGCACGCCGGGGGAAGGCAGCATGAAGTAAGAACCCTTACATGAAGACGGGTGAGTGGGACCTCCTGTTCGTCGAGCAGGGCGAACCGGGCGGGCCGCGCAGCACCCGCGGGCTCGGCGCCGGGCCCTGCGGGGACGACGTGGTGCGCTCGGCGGTGACGTGGATCCCGCGGCGCAGCGGCACCGGCAGCGGGCCCACCGTCAGCAGGCCCGCGAACAGATCCGCGGCGGGCGCGACGAGCAGGGCGACGGTGCGGCAGAGCTCGAAGAAGCTCTTCTCGCCGCGGCCGAGCCACCAGCCGCTCACCAGGACGGCGACGGCGTGCGCGAGAAGCATCGCGGTCATGCCGTGGCCGGGTTCCATCGAGGACGGCGCGCCCGGCATCGTCATGGACTTCGGGCAGAACCAGCCGAGTTCCACGTGCAGGCCGAGCTGCGCGAGCCCGAGCGCGAGGGTGATGATGAGCGACGAGCGCTGCCGGCCGGCCAGACCGTACGCGGCCAGCCAGACAAGCGGCAGGGCCAGCGCGGGACCGACCCAGCCGGGATCGGCGCCGTCCGCGAGCCGGTGCAGTTCGGTGCCCGTGCCGACGCAGACGAGCGCGAACAACGCCGCCCGCAACGCCCTGGCTGAACTACCCGAATGCATGGCCCCCATCTTGGCGCACGACGCCCGCGCCGGGAATGGCGGGGGTGGCGCGCGATCTTTCGGGAGCGCGCGGAGGCGGGCCGCGCGAGCCGCTGCGCATCGGATCACCGCCGCTACCGTGAGTAGCAGGGGATCCGGGCGGGCACCCCTTATCCGGAGGGATGCCACGTGATGTCGATTTCGCCGCCTGTCGACTGGTTATTCACGCTTGCACTGTTACTGCTGGCCGTGCGGGCGACGGCGCGGCTCGCGGTGGCCCGGCTGTCGGGGATAGAGCGCAATCGCGAGATCGGGCACGCGGCGATGGCGTTCGGCATGGCGGCGCTGCTGGTTCCGGGCCTGCCGCGGCCGCCGCTCTCGGTCAGCGTCGGCTTCTTCGCCGCGCTCGCCGCGTGGGCCGCGTACGACTGGGCACGTCGGGCGCACGCTCGGCTGCGCGGCCGCGAGGTCGACTCGTGCACCGGATCGCCGCTGCTCGACTCGCATCACGCGCTCGTCGGCCTGGCGATGGTGGTCATGCTGCTGCGGCCCGGGATGACGACGGCGAGCAGCGCGGCGATGCCGGGGATGGCGATGGGCTCGCCGGGCGCCGTGACGCTCCTGCTGCTGGCGTACGTGTGGATCGCGGCGCTGGTCCTCGGTGTCGGGATGACGCGCGTGCTCGCGACCACGGCCGCCTCGGGGCAGTCGCAGACCGTGCTCTCGTCACCGGCGACCGTCTACGCGTGCGAACTCGCGATGACCGTGCTGACCGGACTGATGCTCGTGGCCTGAAACTTTCAGCCGGCGAAGTTGAGGTTCGAGACGTTCGCGGAGAACGTGTCGGCGTGCTGGGCGATCGTGTCGGAGTGCTGCTGCAGCGCGGAGATGTGCTGCTGGAGCCCGGCCGGGTCGATCATGAACTTCTCGGAGACGCCGTCGCCCCCGGTCAGCGCGCCGGCCGCCGCGAAGGTCAGGCCGTTCACCGCCTTCTCGACCAGGCCCTCCAGCGGCACCACGGCGGCGCCGATGACCTGGCCCATGATCTGGCCGATGATCTCCTGCTCCAGGAAGTCGACGACCTTGCGGCCCGCCGCGATGATCGCGGCCTCCGCGGCCTCGGCGATGCCGAAGGTGAGGACGGCGGCCGCCTGGTCCGCGACGAACGTGGCCGCCATGACGACCAGCTCGGCTATCGCGGCGGTCTTCAGCCCCACGATCGCGTCCGCGGCGATGTCCAGCGCCTCGGCGACGATCTTCGAGCCCTCCTGCAGGTCCTGCATGTGGCTGCTGGACATCTGGCTCCACGCGGCGACCAGCTGCTCGTACGACCCGCCCTGATAGTGCTCCTGCATCTGCTGGATCGTGGAGGTCGCGGCCTGGTGGGTGGAATCCAGGTTGCTGGCGAAGTCGCGCACGTGGCCGGCGAACTCGCGCACCTTGTCCTCGTCGACGTTCGGCCAGTTGATGCCGATCACGCTCAGGAAATCGACAACCGGACCCGGCAACTCGATGGACATGGTCGCCACCCCCCGCTAACTCGCGAACTCAGAACCCGCATGAACATCCGACAGGCTTCAGCTTACGCGGCCGACCCCGAGTTCCGTCTAGCCAGCCCGGCGAGATATTCGTTGTAGTCGTTGAGTTCCGCGTCCCCGTCACGGTCCGCCTTGCGGTCCTTACGCTTCGCCTCGCGCTGGTCGGAGCGCGCCCACTGCACGAACAGGACCAGCAGCACGATGATCGTGGGCGCCTCGCCGAAGGCCCAGGCGATCGAGCCCGCGGTGTTCTGGTCGG
>DATJIF010000043.1:0-51791 GCA_035493475.1 Actinospica sp. | reverse complement strand
GAGCTCGAAGGCGGTGTGGATGGCGGCGACCGCGGGCCGGACGCTGTCCGCGCGGCAGACCACGGAGATGCGGATCTCGCTGGTGGAGATCATCTCGGCGTTCACCCCGGCCTTGGCCAGCGCCTCGAAGAACACGGCGGTGACGCCCGGGTGCGACTTCATGCCCGCGCCGATCAGCGAGACCTTGGCGATCTGGTCGTCGTAGGCCAGCGAGTCGAAGGCGATGTGCGCCTTGAGCTTCGTCAGCAGGCTCATCGCCTTGGTGCCGTCGGTCTTCGGCAGCGTGAAGGAGATGTCGGTCAGGCCGGTCGCGGCGGCGGAGACGTTCTGCACCACCATGTCGATGTTGATCTCGGCGTCCGCCACGGCCCGGAAGATCTTCGCGGCCTCGCCCGGCTTGTCCGGGACGCCGATCACGGTGACCTTCGCCTCGCTGGTGTCGTGCGCGACACCGGCGATGATCGCCTGCTCCATCTCGGCTCCTTCGGGAATGTGGCGGATCCAGGTGCCCTCCAGCGTGGAGAAGGAGGACCGTACGTGAATGGGGACGTCGAAGCGGCGCGCGTACTCGACGCAGCGCAGGTGCAGGATCTTGGCTCCGGAGGCGGCGAGTTCCAGCATCTCCTCGTACTGCAGGTGGGAGAGCTTGCGGGCCGCCGGCACCAGCCGCGGGTCGGCGGTGTAGACGCCGTCCACGTCGGTGTAGATCTCGCAGACCTCGGCGCCCATCGCCGCGGCCAGCGCGACGGCGGTGGTGTCCGAGCCGCCGCGGCCGAGCGTGGTGATGTCCTTGGTGTCGTCGGAGACGCCCTGGAATCCGGCCACGATCGCGATCGCGCCCTCTTCGAGCGCCTTGTGGATACGGCCCGGGGTGACCCGGATGATCCGCGCCCGGTTGTGCACCCGGTCGGTGATGACGCCTGCCTGGGATCCGGTGAAGGACCGCGCCTCGACCCCGAGGGAGCCGATCGCCATCGCGAGCAGCGCCATCGAGATGCGCTCGCCGGAGGTCAGCAGCATGTCCAGCTCGCGGCCCTCGGGCAGCGGGGAGACCTGCTGGGCGAGGTCGATCAGCTCGTCGGTGGTGTCCCCCATGGCGGAGACCACGACCACGACGTCGTTCCCGGCACGCTTGGCCGCGACGATGCGCTTGGCCACGCGCTTGATGCTCTCCGCATCCGCCACCGAGGAACCGCCGTACTTCTGTACGACAAGGCTCACAGTGAGCTCCGTCTTCTCTTCGTGCGCCCAGGGCCTACTGACCCGGCGACGCTGCCCGCGGCCGCGCACGTCTACTGGCGTGCGACGACGAACCGTGAGCGGAGCCCATCGTATCGGGACCGTCTCGGCGTGTCCCGTTCGTTCCATCTGGTGAGCGGCGCTGCCGGCCGGTCAGTCCTCCTGCAGCCGGGATCCGGCCACGATCGAGTGCAGGGCGCGCAGCGCGCAGGACGCGGCCGGGCCCCAGCCGGAGAGGTAGGAGAACTGCCACCACCACAGCGCCTCGGTCTCCCGGCCGGCCCGGAAGTGGGTCAGGCCGTGCGCCAGCTCCGCGACGATCGAGGCGATGTCGTCCGAGATCCGCCGGGTCTCCACCTCGGTGGGCACCGCCAGCGGGTCGAACACCTCGCGGTAGACGTCGCACGGGTCGAGCAGCAGGGCCAGCTGGTCGCGCAGCTCGTCCAGGTCCGGGTCCGGGCCCGGGTCCTCCTCGAAGCGCTCCTCGGGGATCACGTCCGCGATCGCGCCGAGCCGGCCGCCGGCCAGCAGCAGCTGGGAGACCTCCAGCAGCAGCATGGAGACCGCCGAGGCGGCCGCCTCGCCGCGGGCCACCGCCCGCACCGCGACCAGGAAGGACTCCACCTGGTCGGCGATCGCGGAGGTGAACTCCAGGTCGTCGTCCAGCACAGCGATATCAGCCATCGATCTTCCTTCTTCCGGCGAACGCGCGGCCCAGGGTGACTTCATCGGCGTACTCGAGGTCGCCGCCGACCGGCAGTCCGGAGGCGAGCCGGGTGACCCGCAGCGAGCCGTCCGCGGTCAGCGGTTTGACCAGGCGGGCCAGGAAACTGGCGGTGGCCTCGCCCTCCATATTGGGGTCGGTGGCCAGGATCAGCTCGGTCACCACGCCGTCGGCGAGCCGGGCCATCAGTTCGCGTACCCGCAATTCGTCCGGGCCGATCCCCTCGATCGGGGACAGCGCCCCGCCGAGCACGTGGTAGCGGCCGCGGAACTCGCGGGTCTTCTCGATCGCGACGACGTCCTTCGACTCCTCGACCACGCAGAGCACCGCCTCCTCGCGCCGCGGGTCGAGGCAGATCCGGCAGCGCTCGGCGGCGGCCACGTTCCCGCACACCTCGCAGAAGCGGACCGTCTCCTTGACCTTCAGCAGCGTCTCGGCGAGCCGCTTGACGTCCACCGGATCGGCCTGCAGCAGGTGGAAGGCGATGCGCTGGGCGGACTTGGGGCCGATGTTCGGCAGCCGCCCGAGCTCGTCGATGAGGTCCTGGACCACGCCCTCGTACACGGTCGGTTCTCTTCCCGGTCCCTAGAAGCCCAGCGGGAAGGTCGCGCCGGAGCCGCCGCCGGCCAGCCCGCCGAGGCCGCCGCCCTGGCCGAGCGCGGCGAGCGGGCCGAGCTTCTCCTGCTGCAGCGCCTCGGCCTGCCCGTTGGCGTCCCGGATCGCCGCGATCACCAGGTCGGCCAGCGTCTCGGTGTCCTGCGGGTCGGCCGCCTCCGGGGAGATCTTCAGGCCGGTGAGCTCGCCGAGCCCGGTCACGGTTGCCTCAACCAGGCCGCCGCCCGCGGTGCCGGTCACGGTCACCTCGCCGAGCTCGTGCTGGGCGCTCTCCATCTGCTGTTGCATCTGCTGGGCCTGCTGGATCAGCGAACCCATGTCGAATCCCTCTGGAAACACCTGCTGCTCCCTCGTTCCTCGCCGCGGCGGTCCCGCCGCCCCTGGCTCGAGCCTACGATGCCCCGCCGTTCAACGGCTAAGGGTCAGTCCGTGTTCTGTATCTCGTCGATCAGACTCGCGCCCAGCTCCTTGATCAGCAGATCGCGGGCGGTGGGCCCGGGATCGTTCGGGACGGCCTCGTCGTCCAGCGCGGCCAGGTGCGGGTCGAAGTTCTCGTCCGACGGCGGTTCCTCGGCGAACGGCGGCGGCGGTCCCGGGTCGTAGTCGTACTCGACCGGCGGCGGGGACGGCGCGGGCACCGGCGCGGCGAAGGGCGGCGGGGCGGCCGGTTCGGGCTCGGCGGCCGGCGGGGGAGCCGTCAGCGTGGCGACGGCCGCGCCCCCGGCGGAGTACGCCTCGTAGGACGGCCCGGCGGCCGGCGGCGGCACCGGGGCCGGGGCGGGCGGCGCGGCGGGCGCGGCCTGCTGCGGGGGCGAGGGGGGCACGTTCGCCCACTGGCCCTGGCCGCCGCCCTGGGGAGTCTGCGGGGGCTGATACGGCGCGGAACCGCCGCCCCCGCCGCCGTGCCCGGCCGAGGGATCGACGAGCACCTCGACCCGCCAGTCGCCGCCGAAGACCTGCCCGAGCACCTGCTTGAGCGTGTCCTCGTGCTTGGACCCGGGGAAGTTCTGCCGCAGCGTCGGGATCCGGAAGCCCAGCTGGACCGTGCGCCCGTCCACTCCGACCACGCTCGCGTTGTCCGCCGAGACCATGGTCCAGCTGACCTTGCTGACGCCGCGGACCCGCTCCAGGACCTCTTCCCAACGGCTCCGGATCGTGCCCACGTCGACGCTCGCGCCCTGCGGGGCAGCACTGTTCGACGACGGCTGCGCGGCCGCGGGCTGGGCGGACGGCGGCGGAGTCGGCGCGGCCCGCCACGGCGGCGTGGCCAGTGCGGACGTCGGCTGCGCGGACTGCGGGGGCGGCGCGGCGGCCGGGACCTCGGCGGCGTACGTCGCAGTCGCAGGAGCCTGAGTCGGTTGCTCGGCCGGCGCTCCGGCGCTCGGGGCCGCAGTCGCAGCCACCGAAGCAGGCGGCCCGAACCTCTCCAACCGCTCCAGCCGTGCCGCCAGCGAACGCGCCGAATCCTCGCCGCCCGGCAGCAGGATGCGCGCGAAGACCAGCTCCAGCAACAGCCGCGGCGCCGTGGCCCCGCGCATCTCCGTGAGCCCGGTGTTGGCCAGATCGGCGGCCCGCGAAAGCTCCGCCTGCCCGAAGGACGACGCCTGCTCGGTCATCCGCGTCATCCGGTCCGGCGGCGCGGAGATGAGCCCCTTCGCCGCCGCGTCCGGCACCGCGTTCAGGATCACCAGGTCGCGCAGCCGCTCCAGCAGGTCCCCGAGGAAGCGCCGCGGATCGTGTCCGCCCTCGACGACCCGGTCCACGATCTCGAAGGCCGCCCCGCCGGAGTGCGCGGCCAGCGCCGACACCGCCTCGTCGAGCAGCGCGGCGTCCGTGTAGCCGAGCAGCGCGGCCGCGTTCTGGTACGCGACCCCGTTCTCGTCCGCGCCCGCGAGCAGTTGGTCCATCACCGACAGCGAGTCGCGCACCGAACCGGCGCCCGCGCGCACCACCAGCGGCAGCACCTCGGGATCGACCTTGATGCCCTCCTGGTCGCACAGCATGGCCAGGTAGTCGCGCAGCGTCCCCGGCGGCACGAGGCGGAAGGGATAGTGGTGCGTCCGCGAGCGGATGGTCCCGATGACCTTCTCCGGCTCCGTGGTCGCGAAGATGAACTTCAGGTGCGGCGGCGGTTCCTCGACCACCTTCAGCAGCGCGTTGAATCCGGCCGAGGAGACCATGTGCGCCTCGTCCAGGATGTAGATCTTGTAGCGCGACTCGACCGGCGCGAAGAACGCCCGCTCCCGCAGATCGCGCGCATCGTCCACGCCGCCGTGCGACGCGGCGTCGATCTCGATCACGTCGATGGACCCGGCCGCCCCGCGCGCCAGACCCACGCAGGACTTGCACACCCCGCACGGCGTCGGCGTCGGCCCCTGCTCGCAGTTCAGGCACCGGGCCAGGATGCGCGCGCTGGTCGTCTTCCCGCAGCCGCGCGGCCCGCTGAACAGATAGGCGTGATTGACCCGCTGGTTGCGCAGCGCCTGCTGCAGCGGTCCGGTCACGTGCTCCTGCCCGATGACCTCCTCGAAGGTCTCGGGACGATACCGGCGATACAGCGCTAGCGACACGACCCGAGCCTAGCCGCTTCCGGCGACAGTTTCGTGACCCCGGCACGCAAAAGACCCCTCGCGCACCCGCCAGAGCCTGCCTACCCTTGCTGCATTCCTGCCCTGGGGGAGTTCGGTGGGGTGACGCCACACGAGGGGTCCGCCAGACAGCATAGCCGAGAAAGCGGGTGGCGGAGCACCCCCCGGCGTCGGGTAAGCTTGCCCACGGAGGATTCGCCTAGTGGCCTAGGGCGCACGCTTGGAAAGCGTGTTGGGGGCAACCCCTCACGAGTTCAAATCTCGTATCCTCCGCGCAAGGGGCAACCCCTGAGCAGCAGAAATGCCGCTCAGGGGTTGTCTTGTTTTCGGACTATGGGCTTGTCGGAAGATCGCGGGTCTCAGTTTCGGTCTCAGTAGTTGCAGTTTCAGTTGCTAGGGCTGCTTCGGGAACGTCCACAGCAGGCCGCCGACCTGGTCCGCGATGTCCTGCTGAACCTCCTTCACGACGTGCTGATACCGAGCGGGCATACTCGCGTCCGACCAGCCCATGACGCCCTGGGCGGCACGGTCCGGAACCTTCAGGATCAGCAGCAACGTCGCCGCCGTGTGCCGAGCATCGTGCAGCCGTGCCTCACGGACTCCGGCCTTCTCCAGCAGCTCCTTCCACGCGTGGTAGTCCGTGTTCGGGTTGAGCGCGTCGCCAGTCGGCGAAGCGAACACCCATCCCTCGTCCTTCCACAGGTCTCCGGCCTGCTGCCGCTCGATCTCCTGAGCCGCCTTCTGCGCGAGCAGCAGGGTCACGAGCGGCCCAGGTATGCCCATCGGCCGCTTCCCTGCGCGAGACTTCACGGGTCCGGTCGTCTTGCGCTTGTTGACCTTCTCCGGGCAGTACCCCGCCTTCCGTCCACACGGCGTGTCGCCACACCCGTGGACGTACTTCGGCCGCAGTCGACTCTCCCGCACTCGCAGCGTCCCGACCTCCAAGTCGAGGTCCGTCCACTTGAGCCCGAGCACTTCGCCCTGACGCAAGCCGAGCGCGAGTGCGACGGCCCAGCGAGCCGAGTTCCGCGTGTCCGCTGCGGCCTTCAAGATCCGCTGAACCTCGTCCACGCTGTACGGCTCGATCTCCGTCTCTTCCGCACGCGGCGGCTTCGCGAGACAAACCGGGTTGCTCGTGATGTGACGTCGGCGAACGGCCTCGTTGAGCGCGGTCTTGGCGGTCCGGTGGACGTGGTGAGCGTTCCCCGGGCTCGCGCCCGCCTTGACCATCTTCTGATACAGCCGCTCGAAGTGCTCAGGCTCGATCTTGTCGATACGGTGCTTGCCCAGTCCGGGGACCAGGTGGTTGTAGACGTCGTTCCGGTAGCCGTCCGCCGTGCTGTCCCGGATAGTGGGCGCCGAGATGTTCTCAACCCAGTGAGTCAGCCACTTCTCCATCGTCCACACGGGTCCAGCCTTGGCCACCTGCCCGGACTGCTTCTCCGTCATGAGCTTCTGGATCTTCTCCATCACCTCCTTCTCGGTCTTGGCCTTCCGGTGGCGCCGGTCCGGCGAGCCGTCGTCCTTCACTCCGACGATGACGCGGCCGTGCCAGTAGCCGTCCGTCTCGCTGAAGTAGATGGTCCCGGCGCCGTTCGGGGCGCGGGTACCTTCGGGTCGCTTCTTGCGAGGCATAGCTAAATCCCCCTAGTCAGTCGGGTGGGTCTTGGTCGGCGAGGGTTGGTCCAAGCGCTCGACCAGCAGGTGCGCCATGTAGCTGCGCAGCTCGCCGAGTGGCACGCGGCGCAGACGGCCGATTCGCACCGACCGAAGTTCGCCGGACTTGAGCAAGCCGTAGAGCGTCGTACGGCCAACGCCGAGACGTGCGGCGGCTTGCTCCGGCGAAAGGAGCACAGCGGGTGCGGGCTTGCGGTCGGTCAACTCGACCCCTCCTCGGGGCGGACTTCCACGAGCGCGAGGTATGTCTTCAGGTCGTCAGGCAAGATCCGGACGGCACCCTTCCGTGACCCGACGCGGAGGGCGCGCAGTCGGCCCGCCGCGATGTCTCGGTAGATCGTCGAGGGGTGAACGTCCAGAAGCGCGGCCACGTCAGCCACGCGGTAAGGCCTCCCATCTCCGGAGTGATCAGAAGGCTGTTTGGCACGAACCATCTGCGAACTCCTAGTTCTGCTCGATGCCATAGCCCCAGCGGTCGCAGCCGCCGGTGCCGTTGCTGTCATCGAGCAGTCTGCACCAACTGTGCTAACTGTTCAACTCAGTTAGCACAGATCGTAGAGTTGGCTATGCTGGGCACGTGACAGTGAGTCCGCTAGACCCCCGTGCGCCGTATGAGCAGGTCGCCGACGCTCTGCGGCTTGAGATCGCGGAGAAGAAGCTCAAACCGGGCGATCGGCTGCCTTCAATTCGCCAGCTCGCTGAGCGCTTCCAAGTCGCTGCCGGAACCATTCAGAGCGCGTTGCGCGAGTTGAAGGCGGAGGGATTGATCGTCTCCCAGCAGGCCAAGGGCACGTATGTACGTTCCGATGTCTCTGGCGTATGGCCGCCGAGCGACAACCCTAGGACCAAGGCCGAGCTTGACCGGATCAAGGCTTTGGCAGCGAAGCTGAAGGGTGTGGGCGAATGGGAGGCGGTCGGGCTCGCTGAACTCGCCGAGATGGCTAGGGCCGCCGACGAGATGCACTCTCGAAGCGTGCGACTGGCAGCGCTTCTCGCCCTGGAAGCTGGGTCTGAGAAGCCGACTGAATCTTGATCGACCAGGATCCCCACTCGGTTGCTAGTCCAACTCTGCCGGACTCATCTACGTCAGCGCCCTGGACCTGAAGCCTTCAAGATTGGCTGAGGGTGCAACCCCACCACGACGGCGGGTGACCACGGTCCATTCGTGGCAAGCCGACCCGGAGCGCAGGGCCGCCAAGGCCCGAGCACCGGAAGCGGCGCGGCAGTTCGGAAAAACCGAACTGGTACGAAGCCGCAGCCGATGGCTGGTGCAAGTTCGGCATAGCACAAGCAAGCGTCAGCCCTTCCGCCTTATCGTTGCGCTGTGAGCCATCACGACGCATTTGACTGGGCGACGTTGGGCGCCGCATACCTTGGCGTGCTTGGGCTTTTCGGTGGCTTGTTCCGCTACGGAAGTCAAGTTCGGGACAAGAGACGCAACCAGGCTCAACACGTATTCGCATGGTTCGAGCCTGCTCTCGATGGCGGCCGCTACGTCGTACGCAATCGCAGCGAGTGGCCCGTGTCCGAGGTCGTCATCGACGTCACCGTCAACGGCGGGCACGCGAACTTTCACGTCGGACTGATCGACTGCGGCGAAGACCACCATGAAGAATGGCCAGGAAGCGAACTAGAAGGCGCTCGGTGGGTCGCTGCGGCGTGCTGGTTCACGGACGCGGCGGGACGGCGCTGGTATAGATCAACATCTGGCGAGCTTCGGCGCCACAGAACGTGGCACATGACACCAGTTCAACGGACGGTGTACCTGATGGGGCTGCGTCGTCGAATGCGAGTTGGATGGTCATTATCGGCGCGTCGCAATCGGCGGCGGCAGTAGCTGCGCTGACACGGAGAAACTACCCTCGATGCGAGCGGGAGCGTCCGATCGGACGCTCCCAACGTAGTTCTCAGTGGGCTATTAGAGGTCGAACTCCCCAGCCTTCACGCCATACAGAAACGCTTCCCACTCCGCAGCCGTGTACGCGATGGCCGGGCCGGTGGGGTTCTTCGAGTGGCGTACCGCTCGGCCGCCATCAGGTAGCGCGGCCACTTCGACGCAGTTGCCGCCCTGTCCGCTGCTGAAAGAAGACTTTCGCCAATTCAGATTGTCAGGGATCTTAGTCATGCTTGCTCCATCACTGCGGTGATCAGGCTGACTGACGCCTCCGGCGAGAGCGCTCTAGCCCGAATCAGGTTGTACCTGTATTGGCACTTTTCCACCTCTTCGGGTTGCTCGATGAGCTTACCGCTGCCAGGGCTCTCGATATAGATCACATCGGAGCCCTCAGCGAAGCCCAAGAGCGTCATCGCACCATCCATGCATGCATGAGCACCGACGCTGAACGGCAGGACTTGCAACACGATACGCCCCGAGGTGGATACCTCGGCAAGGTGTTTTAGCTGCTCGCACCAGGTGTCGGGGCTGCCGATCGGTCGGCGAAGCACAGCCTCGTCGAGGATGGCCCATACAGTCGGTCCTGTAGAGGCGAGAATCCTTTGCTGCCGATCGAGCCGTGTGCTCACAAGGGCGTCCACGTCCGGTCGCGGCCAGTGAGACGAGAACAGAGCACGAGCGCAGCCCTCGGTCTGAAGCAGCCCCGGTACGTTCTGGCACTCGAACGTCTCGATCTTCGAGGCGGTGGCCTCCAGTTCGACATAGCCACGGAACCAGGCCGGAACGTTCTGCATGTGGACCAGGGGCCACATGCGCATGAGCAGACCGTCCACGTTGAACAGCCTGTCGCAGCTTTCTGCGAACTCTCGTGAGGGCGTTCGTCTGGCATTTTCGATCAAGCCGACGAGCTGACCGCTATAACTGACCTTCTCGCCGAGCACATCCTGAGACCAGCCCTGAGCCTCACGGAGCCGCCTGACCTCGGCGCCGAACAGTGCAGCAGGCGATGAGGCCGGATCGGATTGGCGCGGTAATGCCATATCAGGGCTCCTCTACAGCGGTCCGTGTAGGGCCGAACCCGCTAGTCACGCGACGTGTTGCAGCGAACGATCAGAGTAGTTCCTTCTGCTGCAAGATACCCCCGATGCCGAACAGGCGGACCGGATGTGCTCCCGTGACTAAGACAACGATCATCGACCTTATGACCCCACGGCTGCCCGATGGCGCCGAGACCTATCCGAACTGGACGATTCGATGTACGTGGGACCGCACGGAGGACGGCGAGAAGGTGTACACGTTCCACGACGGTACGGACGAGCGGACGGCCCATAACCTCGCTTCCTTCATCCTCGACCGGTACCGCGATTTGGACTTGCACAAGCTGAGCGCCGTGGACGTCCGCAGACCGGACGGAACGTGGGACAGCGTGCCGTGTCCTACCCGACCCGTGGCAGCGCCGGTTCGCTTCGCCTTTCAACGTCAGCCGCGCATCCCTGACCAGCGACGTGCGGACACTCACAACTCATACCTCTAGTGGCTCGCTGAGATGCGGTCGAAGTGCACCCCGTGCTCTGCTCGGGGCGAGCCACGGCCGCGCGGCGGCGTCCTGTCTACCGACGAAATGGATCTTTATGCCTGCCCGCTTAAGCGTGCTCGCAGTCAAACGCGCCCGGATTCTCGCTGCCAGCGGCGTGGAGCCGAAACGGATCGCCCGTGACTTCGGCTTCAACGAGGCAGAGGTGACGGACGCGATCCGAGGCGTGACGTACTCGTTCATCACCAATCCGCCGCCGGTTTACGAGCGACCGACCGAGATCACGGGCCTGGGCGGGGCCAGACTCTTCGGGCTGGTGCTCAATGGGGCACGCCTGCGCTCGATCCGGGAGAACCGCCTACAACTTAGTCAGGAAGCGCTGGCCCGACGGATTCAGCGGGTCGGATACGAGCTGGGGCTGCCGAACCACTGCTCGAAGCGCCTGGTCCAGAAGTGGGAGCACGAAGACCACGCACAACCCACGCTCGGCTACCGAATCCTCCTGGTCGAGGTAACTGGCGTGAACAGCTTCGAGGAACTCTGCAAGCCGACTACGCCGCCTCCCGCGACGGACGCGGAAGTCCTCGAACGGCTCGCGTCACTCGTCCCGGTGTTTCCCGCCGCGTACCGCGAGTTGGTCCAGTCAGCCACGCAACGTGGCGGGCCGATCCCCGCGCAGTCCAGCAAGCTCGCTGCCACGGCAGGCGCTGACGATGGGCGGTCCATCGTCAGCGCTTCGTCCCGCAGCCCTTCCAGTGGGCGGCGGCCGGCCGAGCCGCGGCGCCCTGAGGCTAGCGGCGGGTGAGCACGGTGCGCCGCTGCTCGGCCTGCCAGTGCCCTGGCGAGCGCGCTGGCAGGCTGGGAGCGCCTGCGGGGCTCCAAGGACGGACAAGCCTCGTGCTGGCCCGCCGGGCGGGCGCCCGCGCGCTTGCGCGCGAACGGCGCCCCAGCGCCGCAGCGCAAGCGCAAGGGCGCGCGGGTGCGCGCCCGGCGGGGCCGGGGCGCGAAGCGCCCCGGCCCCCTTGATGAGGTAAAGCAAAGTTGGGCCCACGCTGCCCGAGCCGGGGAGTAGAGCAAGGCCCAACTGTCTGCAGACGTCTCAGCGTGCTATGACTTCGGCCAGGCAGTGTGACGTGACCTCGCTAACGCAGACCAGCAGCATCGAGCCGACGCAGCAGGAGCGAAGCAAGGGCCAAGTAGTCCAGCGCCTCATCCGGAGTGTCTCCGATGTCAACCTCGTGGCCGCGCGGGTTTCGGATGCCGGTAGCGGCGCCAGCGAAGATGAACTTGAAGCCCTTCTGCTCATCGATATCCGACTCAGTCAACAGCCCGTTGAGCTGCACCTTCGGGCCAGCCTCATTGAAAGCATCCATCATGAGCGCGTAGCCAGTCTTTCCACTTAGGCTGCTGATGCGCTTGACCTCCTTCTCCACGAACTTAAAAGCCTCAAATACCGACTGTTCGCAGTGACCATCGTCGAAGAGTTCGCGCACCTTGATCGGCAGCTCCGGATGGACGTTCCGCGCCTCGAATGGGTGCAATTCTTGCTGCGCAGAAGCCACAACTGATGTGAATGGAGACTCAAAAACCTCCACTCCAATTGACCGCGCGACGCGCTCAAAACGATCCAGCGATCCGCTCACGACATCAGGTGCTTCTTGATGCTTGCGAAAATGGCGTCGTAGGTCTCGGCGTCACCGCCAGGCGGCAGATTAACCTCGATACGGACAGTCAGACCCACATCGTGCGTGTTCCTGCCGTCGTTGGCGCCGTCTTCCCTACTCGGCTTCTCTACGCGCTCCTCGGGCACCGTCTCCTCGATAGAGGTCCTCCTGGCAGCAGTCCTCTTCGTGGCGGCCTTCTTAGCCGCAGAGCTCGGGGCTGTGGCAGCAGTCTTCTTGGCCGTACCTGACCGCGTAGCCGGAGGAGCGCCGTGCCCTGCGAGTGCTGCAAGGGTCTGAAACGTTGACGCCTGACGCCCACCGACCAGGTCCGAGGTCTTGTCGGCGGCGCGAAACCAGTGGGTTAAGTCTCCCTTCAGCGCATCCAGCGCTTCATCACCCATCTCGTCGAAAAGCTGCGAATAGGTCCTGCGCAGCGTGCTC
This sequence comes from Actinospica sp., assembly GCA_035493475.1. GTDB lineage: Bacteria > Actinomycetota > Actinomycetes > Streptomycetales > Catenulisporaceae > Actinospica. The sequence goes on along the minus strand of DATJIF010000043.1, from coordinate 39,415 downwards.
TCCAGACCGGACTTGAAGGCGTCGTCGTTGCCGTAGAAAAAATCTGTCTTGTCCTCGACACGGTTCCCATCCTCGTCAATCAAGCCAAGGAACCGGAGGATCGAAATTACGTACGACTCGTTGGCGGGCGCGATCTTGAACCGCTGCAGGTAGCCCGCGTCCACCTTGCCGGGGAAGCCCTTGCGCAATTGCGTGAACGTCTGTACGACCGGACCAGGCCCTGAGACGTAGGGGTAATTCGGCACGGCATGCTCCTCACAGGCCTGATGGCGTTGATAGTACCGGCGAGCTCTTGTAGTCGAAGGTATATATCCCCCGCTACGGGGAATCGCAAGCCGCCAAGGATCGCCCAAGTGGAGCAATTGCATGGGTGAGACGCCACACGACACTAGATGCTCATGTTCCATCCAGCGCGCGAAGTGCTGGTGACGGAGGTCCAGGAAACGCGTTGCCTCGACCGATCCCGTACCTCACCATGCCTCTATGGCTGAGAATCAGGGGAAGGCCTTCGAGGCCAAGGACGACGGCGAACGGCTGTTCAAGCGCTACGCAGAGGCCAACGGTTACGAGATGCTTGCCTACGAACCTGATCTTGGTACCGACAAGCGCCCCGACTACCTCATTCGTGCTGGAGACCGAGATCTAGTCGTCGAGGTAGAGTCATTTGTTCAGGCGACGGCTTGGCCCACGTACAACGGCGCCATCAACATGAAGCCGTATCTAACACGGGTGCGCGACAAGATCAAAAATGGAGCGGACCAGCTCAAAGGTATCGGTGGGTACCCGCTCGTTGTCGTCCTCGCGAATCCGGCGAACGCATACCTGCCGCTTGATGGGGCCATGTTCTTCGGCGCGATGTACGGCGATTTGGAGGTGACGTTCGAGGAGGGCGGCGGACTTCGAATGCAAACAGGCCGAAACGGACGTATGCACGTCGATGAGCCAGACGGCTCCTCCCGAGGCCACCACCCGCACGTCAGCGCCATCGCGGTCCTCCGAACGACCTACACGGAGGACGCTCACACCGCTGCCATACTCGAAGCGCAGTCCAAGGGCTACACGAACCCGATCGCCGCTGTGCGGTTTGCGCTTCAGAGCCTCGCCGACCTCGACGAGACAAGTGATGAAATCGTCTGCCTGGATGTCTTCGAGACAGTCAGCCAGTCGGCAGTGCCGCTTGCCCGCGAGGCGCTAGCAGGGCCGTACGACTCGCGCTGGGGCCAGGTGAGTCCCGGACGCTACGGCCGGATCCATCCGCCGACTGGCGCTGTCCACGTGGTCGCTGAGGGCCCCGCTGAGTGACGAGCGCGGGTCTCACTTCGGGTCTCAGTTCGCCCCCGTGCGCACCCTCTCACTGATCGCACGGATTGCGTTTATGCAGGTAGAGCGACCAATGCAAGATCCAGAACGGCCGGAAGATCGGTTGGAAAGCGTGTTGGGGGCAACCCCTCACGAGTTCAAATCTCGTATCCTCCGCCCAAGGGACAGCCCCTGACCGTGAAGCTCGTGGTCAGGGGCTGTTTCGCGTTTCGGGCTACTGCTGCGGCCAGTATTGCGGCGGCGGGGCGACGGCGGTGGCGGGACGGCGGGCGGCGAGGAAGGCGACGGCGAACAGGGCCGCGCTGACGAGACCCATCCAGAAACCGATGCCGAGGACGATGTGCGTGTCGCTCTGGCCCTGCGGGTGGGTGATGGTGCCGCCGGGCGCGATGGCGGTGATGACCATGCCGACGGCCTGGGAGGCGGCGAAGGCGAAGGCGCCGGCGAGCAGGCCCTTGGTCAGGGCCAGGCTGGTGGCGAGCGCGGCGTAGAGCACGACTGCTCCGAGCGCGAGGATCATGAAGACGGACGAGGCCTTCTCCTGGCCCAACTGCTGTGACCAGGAGCAGCACGGGAAGCGGTCGGACGAGTCCGTGTACGTGTAGGTGAAATCGACCAGCAGGAAGCTGAGTCCGCACGTCAGCACGGCGGGGATACCGAGGGCCAGCACGGGCGCGGGTGTCCTGGTCGCGATTCCGGGCGCGGGGGTGGTCGCGACGCGCTCGCGCTGCAGGGCGATGAAGGCGAACAGGCAGCCGAGGGCGGTGGTGGCCAGGGCGCCGGCGGCCCAGAACGTGTACCAGAACTGCTGGCCGCCGCGGAAGTCCTGGATGTAAATCGCCGCCTGCGGCAGGGCCGCGCCGACCGCGAGTCCGGCGCTCCAGTCGCGGGCGCGGCGGTCGAGCATGGCACCGCCGGCGATGCCGAGGGCGGCGACCATGATCAGCGTGGCCACGTCGCCGGACAGGAACGTCAGGCCCACACCGGCGGCGTCGTTGCCGACGGTCATGATGACGGCCAGCACGAGCAGGATCAGCGCGGCCACCCGCATGCCGCGGCCCGGGTCGGCCTGCCGCGGCTGCGGCGGAGCGGGCCAGCCGGGGTTCGGCTGCTGCTGGTAGGGCTGATATTGCTGCTGGTACTGCGGCGGGAACTGCTGCTGTTGCGGGAACTGCTGCTGTGGATACGGCTGTTGCGGGACTTGCTGCTGTGGGAACTGCTGCGGCGGTGGCGGGCCGAACGGCTGCTGTTGGCCCTGCCCCTGTCCCTGCCCTCCGTACGGCTGCGAATCCCATGGACTGCCCGTGGACATGCTTCCTCCCCTGAAAAGATCCTCCCGTGTCGGCCGCACGGTAGCGCCTTCGCCCCCGGTCGCGATACCCGTTGGTGGGATTGTCGGCCATTCCGGTTGCGCACGAGCGCCGGTGCGCGGGATTCTGGCTGCCGCAGCACATCCGGACACCGCAGGACGAGCAGGTCGGCAGGATTAGACAGTGATCTTCAAGAGAGTCGGCGAGGGACGGCCGTACCCGGACCACGGGCGCACGCATCGCGCCTGGGCCGAGGTGTCGCCGCGTCAGATCCGGCTCGACCAGCTGGTCACCACGAAGCGGCAGCTCGACCTCGACGCGCTGCTGGCGGACGACTCCACGTTCTACGGCGACCTGTTCGCGCACGTGGTGAAGTGGCACGGCGAGTTCTTCCTGGAGGACGGGCTGCATCGAGCGGTGCGCGCCGCCTTGCAGCAGCGCACAGTACTCCATGCGCGCGTACTTGACCTCGATCTGTGAATACTCCGAGCGACCGTCCGGGTACTTTCGGTGCATGGACTCGAACCCCCAGCCCGAAGACAGCCTGAACCCGGACCCGGAGCACGCCGAGGGCCCGCTGCCCGACCACGCCAAGCGCTCCCCCGGCGAGATCGGCGGCAAGAAGTTCCGGGTCGGGCTCGACGACGCCTACGTGCCCTTCCGCAACCGGACCAAGCGGCGTCGCAAGACCCTGGCGCTCGTCCTCGGCGGCCTGCTGATCCTCGGGGTCGGCGCGTACGGGCTGGTGAACCTGGTGACGGCGCCCGAGCAGAACACGGCCGCCTCCGCGTGCAACGCGACCGGCGCGCACGCACTCGCGGCCGCGGCCACGGCGGCCCCCGCTCCGATGGCGGCGGCGGGTTCGGTGCCGAGCAGTTCGGCGAAGTTCACGTTGAACGTCTACAACTCCACCCAGCGCCACGGCCTCGCCGCCAACACGGCGGCCCAACTCAAGCTGCGCGGCTTCGTGATCGGCCAAGTCACCAACGACCCGCTGAAGTCGAACCTCACCGTCGCGGCGCAGGTACGCGGCGGCAAGGCGCAGGCGGCCGAGGAGCGGCAGGTGGCGGCCGAGGTTCCGGGCGCGCAGATCCAGACGGACAGCCGCAACGACCCCAGCGTCGACCTCGTGCTCGGCAGCGGCTTCACGTCGCTGGCCAGCACGCAGCAGGTCACGGCGGCTCTCCAGGCAGCAGCGGCCGCCGAGGCCAGCGCGTCCGCGACCGCCGACGCCTCGCATTGCACGCACTAGCGGCGGCGGCTCCTACTTGTAGCCGCGCTTGAGCAGGTACTTGGCCCCCGCGTCGAATTCCGCGGGGCTGAGCACCTCGAAGCCGAACGCGTCCGCGAGCCGGTTGGTCGTGTTGAACGCGGCGCAGACCGCCAACGCGTCCCCGACCTGCTCGGCGGTCGCGCCCGCGGCCAGCACCGCACGCATGTCCGCCGCGCTCACGGTCCCCTCGGCGACCAGCTTGCCGAGCATCCGCAACGTGGCCCGCAGCGGTTCCTCGACGTCCGCCGAGTCCAGGTCGTCGAGGACCGCCGCGACCCGCTTCTCGTCCTGGTACGCCCGGCTCGCGGTCGCGGTGTGCGCGCCGACGCAGAACGCACTCGAGTTCACCTTCGACACGTAAGCCGCCATCAGTTCGCGATCGGCCACGGACCACGCGGACTGACCACGCATCGCCTCGTGCGTGAACTCCTTCGCCCGCGCGCCGTAGAAGTCGGGCCGGTAGAAGACCAGCTTCGCCGCGTCCGGCATCGGCTGCCCGGAGAACAGGCGCACAGCCGTGAACAGCAGCTTCGTCTGCGGCTTGTAACCGTTGTTGAGGATCCCGAGCCGCATCAGACGTCCTCCCCGCCCGAAGCCGCCTCGTCCAGCGCCGCGAGCCCCGCCTCGTACATCCGCGTGGACTGCCCGACCGCCGCGCACACGACCAGCTCGAACAGCTGATCCTCACTGAACCCCGCCGCCTTGGCCGCCGCGAAGTCCGCCTCACTCACCCGCCCCGGCCGCGCCAGCACCCCGTCGATCAGCGAGTCCAACGGCGCGGCGAGCCCCACATCCCCGAACGCCCGCACCCGCTGCTCCGCGGACGCGGCGCCCGCACCGTCCAGCACACGCTCCACCAGCGCCCGGTAGCCCGCCTGCTTGACATCCCGCATACATCCAGCATGAGCCCAACAGCGAAGAGCCGGTAGTCAGGAACTGACTACCGGCTCTCACCAGCGGTGACGGAGGGATTTGAACCCTCGGTGGCTTGCACCACAAACGCTTTCGAGGCGTTCTCCTTAGGCCGCTCGGACACGTCACCGGGGAGAACATTACCCGATGGGGCGCCGTGAGGCGAAAAAGTTCTCCAGCAGGGCGGTTGCCTCCGCGGCGAGGATTCCGGGGACCACTTCGGGGCGGTGGTTCAGGCGTGGATCGCGCGGGAGGTCCCAGAGCGAGCCGACGGCCCCGGCCTTGGGATCGGCCGCGGCGTAGACGATGCGGTCTACGCGGGAGAGCACGCTGGCGCCGGCGCACATGGCACAGGGTTCGAGGGTGACGACGAGACTGCAGCCGGTCAGCCGCCAGCCGCCGAGCACCCGGGCGGCCGCGCGCAGGGCGATCACCTCCGCGTGGCCCACGGGGTCGCCCTCGGCCTCGCGCACGTTGTGGCCGCGGCCGAGCACCTCGCCGTGCGCGTCCACCACCACGGCGCCGATGGGCACGTCGCCGCCGGCGGGGGCGAGGGCGGCCTCGTCCAGGGCCGCCCTCATCCATTCGGCGTACCGTTCGGCCAGCCAGGACGGCAGCGCGCTCAGCGGACCGCCTCGAGCTCCTCGGCCGCGCCGAGCCAGCCCGCGATCTCGGAGAGCGCGTCGGCCGGGGTGAGCCGTCCGTCGCACAGGGCGATCAGCGCCTTCGCGGTCCGGCCGAAGTCCGCGAGCAGCGCCGCGTCGCCCGCGGGGCCGCTCGGGGTGCCGGGACCCGCGTACTCCTCCTCATCCTCGAGCTCCACCTCGGCGTCCTCGTCGAGGTCCGCCTCGGGCTCCTCGGCCTGCGCGGGCACGACGGCCTCCAGCGGCGCGCCGTCCGGACCGACCGGCACCAGGCCGGCCGCGGTCAGCAGGTCCGCGTAACCGGAGCGGCGCACGCCCGCCAGGTCGGAGGCGAACACCCGCGGGTCCTCGTCGAGATCGAGCCGGACCACCGCGAACCAGGTGTCCTCCCGCTCCAGCAGGACGACGGCCGTGTCCGGCTCCTCGTCCTCACAGGCATCGCGGATGAACTCGACGAGGCCCACACCGTCGTCGACCTCGTCCAAGTCGACGTCGCGCGCCTGCCACTCGTCCGCGTAGCGCGCAAGCAGAGCTGCGAAATAGGCCACGGTCTGCCCACTCTCCCCTCTCTCCGACACGTACTCACGTACTGTTCGTGCTGCTCTTGGTACTTCAGTATCCGTCCACCGGGCCGAATCCCGGGCTCGCGCAGTCGGTGAACTGGCGTGCGAAACCGATGCGCCCAGCCAAGTGTGCCACCAGGTCGGTCAGTCGCAGTGCCCGTTCATCCAACAGCTGCTCGCAGGCCAACTGGAGTTCCAGCGGGTCCAGACCGAGGTCGGCGAAGATCGCGTCGTCGCCGGCCGGGCCCTGGTCCTGACCCGCCGTCAGCCCGAGCCGGTCGAGCACCTGCGCGGCCACGGCGTCCTCCTCGGCCGCGGCCCGCTCCGAGATGAACAGCCGCTCCTCGCGGCCGAGCAGCCGGAGCGCGATGAAGTACTCGTCGCCGAGGCCGAGCAGGCCCAGGCTCGGGCCCTCGGACTCCTGCTGGCGGACGGCGGCGACGAACAGGTCGAGGTCGGCGGCGACGTGCGGGGGCAGCGGCGCGGCCGCCCAGCGTCCGTCCTCCTGGTACACGGCCACCGCGAAGTCGACGAAGTCCTCGTCGAACGGGGCCTGCTGCCCGGCCAATGCCCTGCCTCCCGCCGCCAACCGCCGCGTCGTCTGCTCACTGGCATCGTCGCAGAAAGAGGCGCGTTTCGGCACTGGTTGCGGCACACGGGCTGTTCACGCGTGCGCAGATCAGTCGGCCGGGTCAGTACCGGAACGTACGGAGCAGCCGCGCGTGCAGCTCGGCGTTGCGGGCCTTGCGCGGCGCGACACGCTTGCGCAGCTCCTTGGCCTCGGCGAGTTCGGCGAGGAACACGGCCCGGCGCAGATTGCGGTCCTGCGGCGCGCGCTCCACGTCGGACCCGGCCGGGGACTTGGCGGTCTTCTTGGCACGTTGCTCGCTCATGGTCACCCCGCTTCCTTCCTCAAGACCCTACCCCTGCTGACCGGGACGGCAACCCGAAAAAGACTCCGGCGCCGCGTCCGCATACACTCTTCGGCATGCGCATCCACGTCGCCGACCATCCGCTGATCGCCCACAAGCTCACCGCACTGCGCGACCAGCAGACCGACTCACCGACCTTCCGGCGGCTGGCCGACGAGCTGGTGACGCTGCTCGCCTATGAGGCCACCCGGGACGTCCGAGTGTCCCCGATCGAGATCGTTACACCTGTGGCGCCGACCACAGGCGTCCGGCTCGCCTCCCCCAAGCCGCTCGTCGTGCCGATCCTGCGCGCCGGACTCGGCATGCTGGACGGCATGGTGCGGCTGCTGCCGACCGCCGAGGTGGGCTTCCTCGGCATGGTCAGGGACGAGGGCACCCTCACCCCGTCCACCTACGCCACGCGGATGCCGGACGACCTCTCCGGCCGCCAGTGCTACGTGCTCGACCCGATGCTGGCCACCGGCGGCACGCTGATCGCCGCGGTGAACCTGCTCGCCTCGCGCGGGGCCGACGACGTGACCGCGATCTGCCTGCTCGCCGCGCCCGAGGGGATCGCGGCGATGGAGAAGGCGCTGGGCGACGCCAGCGTCCCCGTGACGGTCGTCACAGCCGCCATCGACGAGCGGCTGAACGAGCACGGTTACATCGTGCCCGGCCTCGGCGACGCGGGCGACCGGCTGTACGGCGTCGCAGGCTAGTGATCCGCATCACAGCAGGCGGCCGAACGAGCACGGACTGTCACACCATCCCGGGCCTCGGCGACGCGGGCGACCGGCTGTACGGCGTCGCGGGTTAGCGCACGTCGCAGAGGTCTTATGACGGCGGGGGCGCCGGCGGTGATCGCCGGCGCCCCCGCCACGTCAGTATTGTGACCCGGATTCCGGTTTCCGCAGGCGGCTACGTCGGGTAGGGCGTTAGGGGAGGAACGCCCCGAACCGCCGAGCACGGGGTGGGTCGATCTTCCTGTGCCAGAACGATATTCAGGCTACGCTGGTGCCCGAACACCAGCAGAGTCGGAGGGGACGAGGAGAGGCCCATGCCGAAGGCAAAGCCCGCCATCCAGTGGGGCATCGTGATCTTCCTAGTCTTCTACATAGTCCATGACCCGGGCTCCTCGACGCGGCTGGTGGGGAACGCCTTCGACTTCATCTCGAACACGATCCACACGCTGTTCTCGGTGTTCTCGTTCCACTCGAACGCCTGAGGCCCGATGTCCATGACGGACTTCTCCCAGACGCCGGCCACCGAGGCGCCCGGGTGGATCAAGAAGTACCTGGATCCGAGCGAGAAGCTGGTCTTCCACGCCCGGTTCCACCCCGCGACGCTGCTCGAGCCGGTGACCGTGTTCGTGCTCGGACTCGTCGCGACCAGCTACGCCGACCTCGCGGTCCGCTCCACCACGGGGCGGAGCCGCGAGGTGCTGGTGCTGGTCTGGGTGGTGTGGGTGGCCTGGGCGCTGTCCACGATATGGGACTACAAGACGCTGGCCGGCTTCTATAAGGGCTCTGCGGTCACCCGGCTGTTCGCCTTCCTGCTCACCGCCGGGATCCTCGCGCTGCTCGGCTACGTCGGCAAGACGCGCGGGGTGGGCGCGGCGCTGTGGTTCGCGCTGCTGCTCTACGCGCTCTGGGCCTTCATGCAGGTGCTGCTCTACCTCAGCCACTACATGGTGCTCACCAACAAGCGGCTGATCGTGGTCGAGGGGATCATCAACCGCGAGGTGAAGTCGCTGCCGCTGGGCAAGCTGTCCGACATGATCTACCAGCGCACCGCGATGGGCCACGCGCTGGGCTACGGCACCTTCGACCTGCAGGCGCCGGGCGCGTCGGTGAACCTCGGCCGGCTGAAGTACGTGAGCAAGCCGGACAACACGTACCTGCAGGTCTCGCACCTGCTCTGGGCGGCCAGCGCTCCGCCGGACCCGAAGAAGATCCGGCTGGACGGGCAGGTCGTCGAGCCGGGTCCGGAGGGTCCGAAGCCGCGCGGGATAAGCCTCACCGGCGAGATGGACGGCTGAGTTCCGGCTCTCCGGCAGCGAAGACGAAAAGGCGGGCAGTGGCGTACGCGCCGCCGCCCGCCTTCGTCGTGCCGGGGCTCAGATCAGTCCCGGCGGCACCTGGTCCAGCGTGCGCAGGATCGCCGCGGCCAACTCCCGGGCGGTCTCGGCGTTCAACTCCACCGCGACCCGCGCGCCCGCGCCCTGGGCCGGGTTGAGGAAGTCGATGTTCAGCGTGTGCTCGTCCGGGGCGTGCACCGGGTGGTCGAAGTAGACCGAGGTCTCGGTCAGCGTGAACCAGCCGTCCGCGCCCTTGCCGCTGCCGCTGGTCTCCACCTTCTCCGTGATGTACGTGCACATGGCGCTCAGGCCCCGAGGTGCTTGCCGTAGAACGTGGCGATGCGCGCCCAGCCGTCCTTGGCCGCCTCCGGCCGGAAGCTCGGGCGGTCCACGGCGAAGAAGGCGTGCCCGGCGTCCTCGTAGGAGTGGAACTCGAAGTCCTTGCCCGCGTCGGTGAGGAACTTCTCGAAGTCCGCGACCTGCTCCTGCGTCGGGTACTTGTCGTCCTTGCCGAACAGGCCGAGGATCGGGCAGCGGGCCTCGGCGACCCGCTCGTTCAGCGCGGTGATCTTCAGCGGCCAGCCGTCCGGCACGGTTCCGGTGACGTAGGCGCCGTAGCAGTCCACCGCCGCGTCCACGTCCACGGTGATCGCGGCCACCACGCTCTGCCGCCCGCCCGAGCAGTATCCGATCGTGCCGACCTTGCCGTTCGAGTTCGGCAGCGAGCGCAGGAAGTCCGCCGCGCCCTGGACGTCGACGGTCAGCCGCTCGTCCGGCACGCCGCCCTTCGCCCGCCCGGCCGCCGCCGCGTCGTCCGGCGCCGCGCCGGGGGCGTCGCGCCAGTAGAGGTTCGGCATGACGGCGTTGTAGCCCAGGGCGGCAAAGCGGCGGGTGATCTCCTTGGACGGCTCGTCGTAGCCCGGCATGTGGTGGATGACCACCACGCCGCCGCGCGGCGCGACGTCCTGCGCGAGCGCCGCGTAGGCCTCGATCTCGCCGTCCTCGGTGCCGATGGTGATGGTCTGGGAAAGGAAGGCATCGCTCATGGGCCCAGTCTTAGACTATTTAGGCTAGCTCAGCAACTACGGTGCGGGTGCGGCGCGGGGAATGTGATGTGAACGACGGTGCGGGCGCGGGGACCGGTCCCGGCGCGGCGCTGCGAGTATCCGAACCATGAGACGCGCGGATCTGATCCTGGGCGAGCAGCTGGGGCGCGGCGGCCAGGGCACCGTCTACCGGATCGCCGGTTCGGACTCGGTGTACAAGGAGTACCGGCCCGAGGTGCTGCGCGACCTCGATCCCGCGGCCCTGACGGCGATGGTGGATCTGCTGGCCGCGACCGGTCCGGACGCCGGCGACGCGCGCTGGCTTCAGGAGCAGGCGGCGTGGCCCTCGGCCGTCGTCGAGGAGGGCGGCGCGCCGCGCGGCTTCCTGATGCGCGCGGTCCCGGACCGCTTCCACTTCGACTTCCGCGCGCTGACTTCGGCCGACGCCCGGCGCCTGGCGAACTTCGAATACCTGCTGAACGACGATGCGTACGTCGGCGGCGTCGGGCTCCAGGTCAGCGAGCGGGACCGGATCGAACTGCTGCGCGACCTGGCCGGAACGCTGATTCGCCTGCACCGCATGGGGATCGCGGTCGGCGACCTCTCGCCGAAGAACCTGCTCTTCACGACCGCGCCGGAACCCGAGTGCTTCCTGATCGACTGCGACGCGATGCGGCTGCGCGGGGCCACGGTGCTCCCGCAGGCCGAGACGCCCGACTGGCAGTTGCCCGCCGCGGAGGAGCGGGCGACTGCGGCCGGGGACGCGTACAAGTTCGCACTGCTCGCGATCCGGTTGTTCGCCCGCAATCAGACGACCACCGATCCGTCCGCACTCGCCGCCTTCGATGCCGATCTCGGCGACCTGGCCCGCACCGGCCTCGACTCGGACCCGACGCGCCGTGCCACGCTGGTCCAGTGGGCCGAGCAACTCGGCGCGGCCGTTTCCAGCGCTTCCACGGTCACGACGCAGGTGGCGACGGTCACGAAGCGGGGGAGGCTGGTGGGCTCGGGCCCGAAGACCGTCAAGCTGCCACCGCACCCCAAGCTCCCGACGATCGGCAACCCGACTCCGACCCCGCCGCCGGTGCCGATCGCCGTCAATCGCGGGGGCGTGGTCGGCACGGTCATCGGCGTCGTTGTGCTGCTCCTGGTCATCGTGCTCGCGGTGAACCAGCACCCGAACTCGGGCTCGTCGTCCACGGCGTCCACCGCGACGGCGACGGCCACCGACACGACCGACGACGGCACGACCACGACGGATACGACCGATACGACTGACACCTCCACCGACCAGCCGTATGACGACAGCACGGCGACCACTGCCGCGCCGACGGACACCGGGGACACCGTGTCGCAGGCCACTGTCGGCTCCTGCTACTACGACGACGGCACGAGCACGACGCCCGACCTGATCTCCACGTCGTGCACCACCGGCGCGTTCGAAGTGGTGAAGATCCTCAACGACACCACCGACCTGAACAGCTGCGACAACGTGGCCGATGACGATGAGGCCGTCTCGTCCTCCGCCGACGACATCGTGCTGTGCATGAGCTATCAGAACGCCGGCGGCACCGCCTTCCACGCCTCGCAGGGCGACTGCGTGTACGGGCAGTCCGCGTCGGGATCGGACTGGGACACAGAGTCCTGCGAGACCGGGAACTTCAAGGTGCTGGCCGTCTATCGGGGCACCACCGATTCGAGCAAGTGCAGTTCGTGGCCGCACTACAACCAGTGGCGCAACTACACCGTGCCGAGCGATTCAGGCCTCGACGTGCTGCTCTGCCTGTCGATGAACTACCCGGACGACGCGGGATACGCCACGCAGAACGAGTGCCTGTCCAAGACCGGCAGCGACTCCAGTCCGCACTTCACGAACACCGGCTCGTGCAGCAACGCGAACGTGTACGTCACCGGACGCACCAGCACGTACGACGACCAGAGCTTCTGCGGAAACGACGGCTCTACCTGGTGGGAGAACCCCGACTTCCCGGCCCTCGCCTACACGATGTGCTGGCAGTACCGCTAGCTGCTGCGCTCCAGCCGCACCGGCACGGACTTCGACGCGGGCGTGTTGCTGATCTCGGCGACGTGGTCGAGCGGAACCAGCACGTTAGCCTCCGGGAAGTACGTGGCCACGCAGCCCTTCGAGGTCGGGTAGGCGACGGCCCGGAATCCGTTGGCGCGACGTTCGCCGTCCTTCCACACGCTGATCAGATCGACCGTGTCGCCGTCCTGGAGGCCGCGTGAGCGCAGGTCGGAGGGGTTGACGAACACGACCCGGCGGCTGCCGTGGATGCCGCGGTAGCGATCGTCGTACCCGTACACGGTCGTGTTGAATTGGTCGTGCGAGCGCACGGTCTGGAGCAGCAGGCAGTCGTCGGGCACCTCGGTCGCGGTGACCTTGTTGACCGTCAGCCGGGCCTTGCCGCTCGCGGTCCTGAACTCGCGCGAGTCGTGCGGCGGGCGTGGCAGCACGAAGCCGCCGGGCTGCTGGACCCGGTCGTCGTACGCGTGGAAGCCGGGCACGACGCGCTCGATGTGCCCGCGGATCACGGCGTAGTTGTCGCGCATCGCGTGCCAGCCCAACTCGTCGCCGAACATCGCCTCGCCGAGCCCGGTCACGATCGCGACCTCGCTGCGCACGCTCGACGAGGGCGGGAGCAGTCGGCCGCGCGAGGCGTGCACCATGCTCATCGAGTCCTCGACGCTGACGAACTGCGCGCCGCTCGCCTGCACATCGCGCTCGCTACGGCCGAGGCAGGGCAGCAGCAACGCCTCGCGGCCGTGGCGCAGATGCGAGCGGTTCAGCTTCGTGGCGATGTGCGCGGTCAGTGCGCAGTTCTCCATCGCCGCCTCGGTCACGGCGGTGTCGGGCGTCGCGACCACGAAGTTGCCGCCGAGCGCGAGGAACACATCGACATCGCCGTCCCGCATGGCGCGGATGGCGGAGACCGTGTCCACGCCGTGCTCACGCGGCGGTTCGAACCCGAACTCGTCGCGCAGGGCGTCCAGGAACGTGTCCGGCATCCGCTCCCAGATGCCCATCGTGCGGTCGCCCTGCACGTTGCTGTGCCCGCGGATCGGTGCCGGTCCGGAGCCCGGGCGGCCGATGTTGCCGCGTAGCAGCAGGAAGTTGACGATCTCGCGGATGGTCGGGACCGAGTTCGGGTGCTGCGTCAGTCCCATCGCCCAGCAGACGATCACGCTGCGGGCCGAGATCACGTCGTCCGCGGTCTGCTCGATCTGCTCCCGGGACAGGCCGCTGAGCTGCTCGATCCGCGGCCAGTCCAGCGATCGCCAGTTCGCCGTCGCCGCGTCGAGGCCTTCGCAGTAGCGCTCCAGGAATTCGTGGTCGAACACGCTCCCGGGCAGCGCCTCCTCGCGCTCCAGCAGCACCTTGTTCAGCCCGGCGAACAGCGCCAGGTCGCCGTTGACCCGGACCGGCAGCAGCCGGTCGGCGATCTGCGTGCCCGGGCCGAGCAGCCCGCGCGGGGTCTGCGGATTGCGGAAGCGGCCGAACCCGGCCTCCGGCATCGGGTTGATCGCGATGATCCGCGCGCCGCGCTTCTTGGCCCGCTCCAGCGCGGAGAGCATCCGCGGGTGGTTCGTGCCCGGGTTCTGCCCGGCGATCAGGATCAGGTCGGCGGCCCGCTCGATGTCCTCCAGCGTCACGGTGCCCTTGCCGATCCCGATCGTCTGGCCGAGAGCGGCGCCCGACGACTCGTGGCACATGTTCGAGCAGTCCGGCAGGTTGTTCGTGCCGAGGCGGCGGGCCAGCAGTTGGAACACGAACGCCGCCTCGTTGCTGGCCCGCCCGCTCGTGTAGAACACCGCGCGATTCGGGTCGGGAAGCGCCGTCAGCCGATCAGCGAGCAGCCGCAGCGCGTCGTCCCAGCCGATCGGCGTGTAGTGCGTCGCACCCGCCGCCAGGTACATCGGCTCGCTCAGCCGCCCGTGCCACTCCAACTGGTGGTCGTCCATGGCCCGCAACTGCTCGATCGAGTGCTCCGCGAAGAACCCCGCGTCCACCCGCTTGCGCGTCGCCTCCCACGAGACCGCCTTGGCCCCGTTCTCGCAGAACTCGGCCGTCTTCCGATGGTCCGGCGCCGGATCCGGCCACGCGCAACTGGGGCAGTCGAACCCGTCCGCCTGGTTCAGCCGCCCCAGCGCCCGCAACCCCCGCGCCGGACCCATCTCCTCATACGCGTACCGCAGACTCTGCGCGATCCCCGGAATCCCCACAGCCGACCGCTCCGGCGGCCCCACCCGCGGCTCCTCGGCAGGGCCCGGCATCTCGGTGTCGGTCATCTCGCCACCTCTCGGACGCTTTTGTTCCGTTTCCTCCAACCTACTCCTCGGGCCCAACGCCTACCGGCCGGCCTCAATCCCCTGCGGCCACGATGTCGGCGGGGCCGCCGATGGTGGTCCAGGTGGAGCCGCTGCCCGAGTAGAGGTCGACGCTGGTGACGCCCACGCCGTAGGTGTAGCCGACGCCGTAGATACCGGTGCGGCTGACCGCGACCGGGTTCTGCGTGCCGACCTGCGGGTAGGGGAAATCGCTGACCTTGAGCCAGTGGTCGAGGGAGCCCTGGTAGAGGAAGATGCCGCCGGCGTCCTCGTTGACGGTCAGGCCCGCGTCGCCGCCGACCAGGGAGTTCAGGTAGCCGGCGTTGTCGAGGATGGTGCCCCAGGTGGTGCCGCCGGCCCATTCGGAGACGGACCTTCCGCCGCCGTCGATCTTGTAGATGGTGTAGCCGACGGCGAGTTGCTGGGAGCCGTTGCCGGACCAGCCGATGTAGCTCCAACTGCCCGGCGTGCCGTTGTAGCGGGAGATGGTCTGGTCGTACGTGGTGAGGGTGCCGGTGGTGACGGTGTACGTCTTCGTCTCGACCAGCCCGGCGGTGCCCGCGTAAATGGCGTCCGTGGGGCCGCCGATCACCGTCCAGCCCTGGGACAGGCCCATCCATTCGGCCACGTAGGCGCCGTTCGGGCCGAGGCCGTAGAGGTGACCGTTGCCCTCGGCGAACGACTCGCCGGGGCCGCCGATCACCGTCCAGCTCCCGGGCGTCCCGTTGTACTGCTCGATATCGCCGCTGGTCGGGTCGATGGCGAACACGCCGGCCGAGCCGACGTAGAGGTTGCTCGCCGGGCCGCCGATCACGATCCAGCCCTGAGACAGGCCCATCCACTCGGCCACGTAGTTGTCGCTGGGCCCGAGCGCGAAGACGGTGCTGTCCACCGACGGTCCGGTCCCCGCACTCGCACTGCTCGCGGTGGCGAGGCCGAACGACGCCGCCGTCAGGAACGCCGCGGCCAGGGTGGCCGTCCTTCTACGGATCACGTTGATTCCCCTCCTCAATTCACTTCGACGTGAAGTAGCCGAAGACGTCGATGATCAGCTGCGTGGTGCCGGGCGAGTCGTTGTAGACGTCGGTGTCGGCGCCGGTGGACGCGTTGTTGGTCAGCAGGGCGAGGTTGGCCACGGTCTGCCCGGGGCCGAAGTTGACGTTCGAGACGCCGGGGCGGGTGGTGTTCGTCGGGAATGCCTGGAGGTTGCCGCCGGCGGTCGGCTGCGTCGCGGTCAGGTTGGCGACCACGGCGACGGTGCCCGGGTCCTTGTTCGTGCCGGTGACGAAGTAGTTCGTGCTGTCCGACTTCAGCGGGCTCGACGAGGCGCGTGTATCGACGACGCGGGTCGGCGCGACCGGGACGAAGACGTTCGACGAGGACGCCGTGAAGTACCCGGCGACGTCGGCGATCAGATCGACCGGGCCGGTGGCGCCGTTGTAGAGCTCGATCTTGCCGTCGGCCGCGATCGGCACGATGACCGTGTTCGAGACCGTCTGGCCCGCGCCGAAGTTCATGCTCGAGGTCGTCGGCTTGCCCGAACCGTCCGGCACCGCGGCCGCGAACCCGCCGCCCCTGGTGTTGGTGACGGTCACGTGCACGGCGACGGCGGTGGCCGAGGCCGGGATGCCGTCCACGCCCACGATCCCGACCGGAACCGCGGAGCCGGAGCCGATCTGCGCCTGCGCCGCGCCGGTGCCGTTGCGGGTGTCGAGGATCCGGTCCGGGGTCACGGTGTCGTAGCCCGCCGCGGCGGTCGGCGTGAAGTAGCCGGTGACGTCGGCGATCAGGTCGATGCTCGATGCCTTGCTGCCGTTGTAGATGTCGATGTAGCCGGTAGACGACAGCTGTACGACGGTCGAGTTCGCCACCGTCTGACCGGAGCCGAAGTTGAGGTTCGAGGTGGACGGCGTGCCGGAGCCGTCGGCGACCGCCGCCGCGTAGCCCGATGCACCGGTGTTCGTGGCCGTGAGGTTGAGCGCCACGGCCTGCGCGTCGGCCGGGATGGATCCGGTGCCCGCGACCTTGACCTTCACGTAGCCGCCGGGCGCGACCTTCGCCTTCGTGACCCCGGTTCCGTTGCGGGTGTCCAGGATCCGGGTCGGGCCGTAGCTGGTGAAGTCCAGGCCCGCCGGCATCGCGATCTGGGTCGCGGTCGATGCGCCGTATCCGTCGGTGACGGTCAGCGTCATCGTGTACGAACCCGGGCCGGCGTACGTGTGCGTGGCCGTGACGGACTCGTTGTTGCAGGACTTGCCCGTCTGGACCGTGGACTGGCCGTCGCCCCAGTGGAGTGTCGCAGTGTACGTGCTTCCCCAGGTGCCGCAGGGGGCTACCGGACTGGACGTGATGGTGATCCCGCGACCGCCGACGGTGTCCACGGACGCGAAGCGAGCCAGCACCGCGGACTGGAGTTCTTCGGCGCCGCGATCGTAGTAGCCGACTCCGGTGCCGGTGTTGGCGATGTTCGGATCGTCGGCACGCGGTTCGCCGGAGAAGTCGGTCGCGAGCTCGCCTTGCGCGTTGGCATCGGCGTCGTCCACGTAGTACTGGGGGTAGTTGGCGTACATCGTGGTCGCGTCGCCGAGATAGTCGTTCGCGCCCTGGCCGGTCGCCGTGTGGAACGTGCTCGCGGACTGGTAGAGCGTGCCCGCCCAGTCGACCGGATCGCCGGGGGATACGGCGATCGAGTCGTAGTTTTCCTGGAAGGTCTGCGCGGAGTCCGCCGCGACGGACAGTCCGATCGGTCCGGAGCCGCACGTCTCACCGTCGGTGATGACGTTGTTCTCCATCACCGTGGCGTCCGACGCCCCGCTCACCGAGACTCCGGGCTGGCAGTCCGCCTCGATCGTGTTGCTGACGATGTCGGTGTCCGAGGAGCCGCTGACCGTGATGCCGGCGGCGTTCTGGCTGCCGGGCTCGTCGGAGATGGAGTCGGTCCTGTTCGTGGTGATCGTCACATCCGCCGCGGAGCTCACGGCGACGTCGGTGCCCGTCGCCGAGTTCAGGAACATGCGCTCGATCACGTCGCCGACGCCGGACCCGGAGACGTCGATGGCGTCACCCTGCGTGGTGATGCTGCCGTCCTCGACGAGGATCTGCGTGGAGTTCTGCAGGGATATCGCGGCTCCGGTACTCGCGCCCCAGATACACGGATCCTCGATCTCGACGTACGAGGCGTTGGAGACGGTGATCGCCGACCGCGTCGAGCCGACGGGCAGTCTGAGTACCGGACTGCTCGTCGAAGTGCACTCGGCGGACGGCGGATCCTGGAAGATCACCTGAATCGGCGCAGCAGCGGTCCCCGACACAGTGATCGTGGTCGGGCTCGTATAGGTCCCCGCCACGACGTCGATGGCGTCCCCTGCGGCGACCTTGTTCGCTGCGGCCTGGATCGTGCAGAACGGCGCCGTCGAACTGCCCGAACCCGAATCCGTGCACGCCGACGATGTGTTGTCGACGTACAGGTAGCGCGCGACGTTCGCGAAGGCGGGTGTGGCGGACACCACACCGGCACCGAGCAGCGCGATGACTGAAACCGTCCCTGCGGCGACGGCCCTCTTGCGGAGCACGTTGGTTCCCTCCCGGAAGACTCCGGACGCGCGAGCGTCCGCAGCCGATGATCCCGGCGCGCAGAGCCCCTGCCATGAGTACGGGGTACTCAAGACGACGCGAGTGCACGGGCGGAACCCTGGTAGTGGCGGGCAGCACACCCGCCGACCAAGGGGAGGAATCAATCACCATGCTGTTCCGCAGCAAGCCGAGCCGAATCACGATCAGGCCCGCGGCCATGCTGATCTGCGCGGGCGCCGCAGTGAGCCTGTCCGCCTGCGCTCCCAGCGGTACCACCTCAGCCAGCACGGCGACGCGTACGGCCACGATCCCCGTGACCTCCACCTCGCCTGCCACGTCGAGCGACGCCGCGTCCGCTACCGCCGCGAGTACCTCCTCCGGTTCGGCGGCCGCCCATAGTTCGAGCGATGGCTCCGGCACGGCCTGCCTACTCGGCGGGCTGTCCATCAAGACCGGCGCGGCTCTCTCACCTGCGGGCATCGGATTCACGGCCGAGCCGATCACCCTGACGAACACCGGCTCCGCGGCCTGCGACGTGCTCGGCTGGCCGGGCGTGGCCGCACTCGACGGTTCAGGCAGCCAGATCTTCCAGGCCGCCCGCGCCGGTTCGCAAGGATCGGCGGTCACGCTGCGTCCGGGCCAGAGCGCGACCGCCGTGCTCTACGCGGTCACCTCATTCGGCGGCCCCGGCCACAGCGGCGCACCCTCCTGCGCGCAGGTCCCGAACCTGCTGGTCACCCCGCCGAACGAGACACACTCCCGCAAGATCACCTTCGGCTCGCCAATGTGCGTCGCCCCGGAACTGACCGCTCTCGTCGCCGGGACCAGCCCCACCATCTCAGCGCCCGCCGAGTACGACGTGGCCCTGGAGTTGTGGAAGCAGGGCGCCACAGCCATCTCCGCGACCCAAGGCGCGTACGAACTCGAGGCCGGCGACCTGCTCATGAACGCCGAGGAGGCAGGCGTGCCGGGCACGAGCGGCTTCCTGACCGCATCCGCAGAGCTCGGTCAACTCTCCTCGCTGCCGGACGCCAACCTGAACTCGACCCAGCAATCCGAGTTCACCATGGACGTCGCCGCCCTAGACACCTTCTTCGCGACGCCCGGCCTCTATCACTGAACGGGACACGACAAGGGCCGGTAAGTCGTAACGACTTACCGGCCCTTGGTTTCTGTGCGCCCGAAGGGATTCGAACCCCTAACCTTCTGATCCGTAGTCAGATGCTCTATCCGTTGAGCTACGGGCGCAGTGTGACTCGCCTCGGGCCTTGGCCCGCGGTTGCCGACTGGTCGAGTGTACATGGTTCCGGGGGGAGGTCCGCAAACCGAATAGTCCGGCGGGCGAAAAACCGGTTGCCGGGGGCGGGGCGGGTTCTGGAGACTACGGGCTGTCGACTGTCGCAGGAACAGTCCTGGATCCGAGGAGGTGCCCCATGGCCGAGACGGCCGCGGTCACCTGGCCGCACTCCACCTCCGTTGGATCTCCCGTAAGGACTCACTCCAGTGCCATCGCACGACAGTTCCGAGCACCTCGACACCGGCGCGGATAACGACACCGACGCCGACGACATCTACGACAAGTACGACGAATACCTCGCGGACGAATACCTCGACACCGAGCGGGTCCGCGGGCGCAGCCTGCTGAGCGAGCAGGAGCAGAAGGACGAGCGCAAGCTGCTGCGGCGCGGTCGGCTGACCGACCGGGAGCGGGAGCGGCTGGCCGCCGGGCGCGAGGACAAGATCCACGAGCCGACGCTGCCGCCGGGGGCGGACCGCTGGTCCACCTGGGGCGAGGGCGAGCTCGGGCCGGATCCGCGGCCGGAGTGGCTCATCGTCTCGGACGGGGCCGTGGACAGCCGGCTCGGCGTGGTGAAGACCGGCAAGGAGGCGGACGTCCACCTGGTCGAACGCTGGGTGCCGGGCGGGGACGCCTTCGACGGCTACCGGTACGCGGACGACGGCAGCCCGGCCGTCCTCGGCAGCTGCCTGCTCGCCGAGAAGATCTACCGGGGCAACGACCACCGCAACTTCCACCGGGACGCCGGCTACCTGGACGGACGGCGCACCCGGGAGTCGCGTCTGGACCGGGCCGTGGCGAACCGGACCAGGTTCGGCCTGAAGGTGATCGCCGAGCAGTGGGCGGTCGCCGAGTTCGCGGCGCTGGGCACGCTGTGGTCGGCGGGCGCGCCGGTGCCCTATCCGGTGCAGCGGGTCGGCACCGAACTGCTGATCGAGTTCATCGGGGATCCGGACGGCACGGCCGCGCCCCGGCTGGCCGCGCTGCGTCCGGAGCCGGACGACCTGGCCGACCTGTGGGGGCAGCTGTGCGCGGGGCTCGGCTTCGTGGCGCGCGCCGGGTTCACGCACGGCGACCTGTCCGCGTACAACATCCTGGTGCACCACGGCCGGCTGGTGCTGATCGACCTGCCGCAGATCGTGGACCTGGCGGCGAACCCGCACAGCGGCGAGTACCTGGACCGGGACGTCGCGAACGTGACCAACTGGTTCGCCGGGCGCGGGCTGCCGGACGCCGAGCGGCGCGGCGCGGAGCTGCTGGACAACCTGCGCTACGAGGCGCGGCTGATCTGAGCGCCGCGCCGGTCGGGACGCGGCGGCATGGCCGAATTGTTCGCGAAATCGGCCTTGACGCCGCGTCAGACCGTAAGCTGTGTCGGCATGGGTGGACCCGCTTCTTCGAGCAGGGACGAGGCGACGATGACGATCGCGTTGGAGCACATCGAGACGACGGTGCGCGGCTACATCGACCGGTACCCCTCGGAAGGCGCCGCGCTGGCGCCGATCCTGGAGACACTGGCCAAGGGCTTCGACTTCACCTCGCGGCGGCGCTATCCGGCGCACGTCACGGCCGGGATAGTGCTGCTGGACGAGCAGGACCGGGTGCTGCAGATCAAGCACGGCGTGCTGGGCGGCTGGCTGACCCCGGGCGGGCACTGCGAGCCGGAGGACAAGTCGCTGGTCGGCGCGGCGCTGCGGGAGCTGTCCGAGGAGTGCGGGGTCGGCGCCGAGGACGTGGAGCGGATCGGCGGGGACGAGGCGCTGCCGGTGCACATCTCGGTGCACGGCATCCCGGCGAACGACGCCCGCGCCGAGCCGATGCACCACCACTTCGACTTCCGCTTCGCCTTCCGGATGCTGCCGGGCGCCGCCGTCCGGCTGAACCACGAGGCCTCCGACCTGCGCTGGACCCCGTTCGCCGAGCTCGCCCCGGTGGACCTGGCCGACCACGCGCTGCCCCGGGACTGAGCCCGGGGCCCGCGGCGGACCGGCGGCGGAGAAAGATTTTGGTGCCCGGCGACCGGTCCGGGTATGCTGTGCCGGACAGATGGAGGCTTCGCCTAGTCCGGTCTATGGCGCCGCACTGCTAATGCGGTTTGGGTCTCAAGCCCATCGAGGGTTCAAATCCCTCAGCCTCCGCTTCACGGAAACGCCCGCCGCGCGCGGGCGTTTTCCTTTACCCGGCAACGGAATCCCAGAGCTCTTATCAAGTGGGTTATATCCATGGCAGAGTATCTAGTGACCCGCGGTCCTGCTCAAAGATCGTGGCGAGGGGTTCACACCGCCCCTGAACCGGGGTAGCCTGCCGCGCGAACGCTACTCCCTGGTCGAGGCGAGCCGTCGCGCCGAGGAGAGATTCTCCCACCGGCGGCCGACATATGGGATAGTCGGACCCACGGCGGAACGCACGAGCGCGATGGAGGGACGTCCCGGTGGGCCCGACAAACCGAACCCCGGTCCGGGGCGCCGCTCGGCTCGCCGCGATACTCGACGCGCTGCCCGACGCGCTGCTCCTGGTCGACGCCTCCGGCGCCGTCGTCAACGCGAACTCCGCCGCCCTGACGCTCTTCGAGGGCGAGAGCGCGGAACGCCTGCTGGGCAAGGCGATCGCGGAACTGCTCCCCGGCATCGGACGCGCC
Organism: Actinospica sp.; assembly: GCA_035493475.1. Taxonomy (GTDB): domain Bacteria; phylum Actinomycetota; class Actinomycetes; order Streptomycetales; family Catenulisporaceae; genus Actinospica. Next base: position 17,504 of record DATJIF010000043.1, on the reverse strand, counting down.
GTGGCCACACCCGGCGCCGGTCCCGCGGCGCTGCCCTCCGGCTCCGCCCCGATCGATCCACGCGACCTGGTCGGCGCCCCGGTGCGCCGTCCCCCGGAGCGGATGGCCGCCCGGCGCACCGACGGCAGCGTGTTCCCGGCCGAGGTCACCACGGCGGAGCTGACCGAGGAGGACGAGTCCGAGCTCAGCCTCCTCGTGGTGCGCGACCTGACCGGGGTGCTGGACGTCGAGGCGGAGCTGCGCCGGCAGCAGCGGCAGATCGAGCTGATCCTGCGCGCCGCCTCCGAGGGCATCATCGGGGTCGACCACGAGGGCCGGATCGTGCTGGTCAACCCGGCGGGCGCGAAGATCCTGCGCTACCGGGCGGCCGACCTCGGCGGACAGAACGTGCACGAACTGCTCACCCACTCCCGCGCCGACGGCACCCCGCTGCCCGAGTCGGAGTGCCCGCTGCTGGACAGCGTCCGCTCCGGCGCCAAGCACCGCGCCGTGGACAGCGTGCTCTGGCGCAGCGACGGCGGGCCTGTTTACGTGGATTTGACCACCGCTCCCGTCTACGAGGGCGAGAACATCATCGGCGCCGTGATGACGTTCGTGGACAACAGCGCCACCCGCACCACGGCCCGGCAGGCGGCCGAGCTGACGAACGTGCTCGACAAGGACCTGCGCGGCTCGCTGGTGGACGTCGCGGCCCGGCTGCGCGAGATCGTCGAGTTCGCCGAGGCCGAGTACGCGGCCAGCGGCTACGGCTCGGCCGCGCTGCCGATGCTCGAGGACGTCGGCGCCGACCTGGAGCAGCTGACCACGCTGGCCGCGGACGTCGTGGACTTCCAGCAGTCGGTGCTCGGCAGCCTGGAGTACGAGCCGGAGGTCGTGCAGCTCGGCGACGTGGTCGACGCCGCGGTGGACGCCGCCGCGCCGGTCGCCTCCGCCTCCGGGGTGGAGATCGCCGCGCACTGCGCCGAGGTCGAGGTGGACGTCGACCCCGAGCTGTTCGTCAAACTCCTGATCCACCTGCTGGCCGACATGGTCTCGGTCTCCCCGGTCGGCGGCAAGATCGTGGTCACCGCGGCCCGGCGCGGCGCGCTGGCCCGGATCGAGATCCGCGGCCCGCACACCGGCGGCGGCCCGCTGCACCTGCCGATCGCGCAGGCCATCGCGGCCCGGCACGGCGGCACCGTGACCACGCACCGGATCGCCGGCAAGGGCAACACGCACGTCATCGAGGTGCCGGTGGACCAGCCGAACCGGCCGGAGCGCCCGCCGAAGCCGGACAAGCCGAAGGCCGCCGAGGGTCCGGTGCGCTCCGCGCTGCCGACCCGGGTGCGCGGCGCCTCCGGGAACGCGATCGGGATCGCGAGCGCGCGGACCACCGCGGCCCGGGCGCTGGCCACGGCCGCCCCGGCAGCCGTCGCCGAGCCCGCGGAACCGGCGGCGGACGTCGCCGAGGCCGAGCCGGAGCAGCCGGAGTCCGCCGTCGCCGAGTCCCCGGAGACGAACGGCGCGCAGCCGCCGCGCCGCCGCCGGGCCGCGTCGCAGAACGCGGAGCTGCAGGCCAGGATCCCGGCGCAGTCCCGCTCCACGCTGGCCCGCTCGGTCGGCTCGGTCGGCTCGATCGCGGACCTGCGCCCGACCAGGCCGATGCCGACCGGGGACGTCTGGTCGAAGCCGGACCGCAGCCTGACCTCGGAGCCCGCGCCGCCGCAGCTGTCGCAGACCGACACGCAGTGGATCGTGCCGCCGCGCGAGGACCCGCTGGAGCAGAGCTCGGATTCGCTCGGCTCCTCGGCCTCGAACCCGGTGCAGCCCGCGCAGCCCGAGCCCGCGCCCGCCGAGCCGCAGCCCTGGCAGCCCGCCGCGGAGTCGCAGGAGCCTGAGGAGCTTCCGGAGCCGGACGCCACGCAGCGGATGCCCGACCTGATGCAGCCGCCGTCCTACGTGGCGCCGAGCCATCCGGGCCAGCCGCGCGGCCGCCGCCGCGGCGCGCAGTCCGAGACCGACCTCGGCTCGTCCGCGCAGTCGCTGCCGCTGGTCGCGGAGCCGGCGGCGCCCCCCGTCGCCGCGGAGCCCGAACCGGCGCCGCAGCCGCAGGCCGCCGCCGGACGCCGCACGTACGCGCTGCCCGCGCGCGAGACCGCGCCGGAACCCGAGCCCGAGCCCGAGCCGGAACCCGAGTCGGCCGCGCCGAAGCTGCTGCTCTGGCCGGACCCGGACCCGGAGACCAGCACGCTGCTGCGCGAGCGCGGCTACGACCCGGTGGCGCTGGGCCAGCCGGACCGGCTGCCGACGCTGACCGCGAACGGCCACGGCGCCCCGCACCCCTTCGCCGTGTTCGTCGACCCGATCTCGGCGCCGATCACCCGGCGCGGGCTGCGCGAGGTGCGCGCCGCGTCGACCAGGGCGGGCCTGCCGCTGCTGGTCACCGCGGGCATCGGGCGCTCCCCGGACGGCCGCGAGCTCGGCCCGGACCCCTCGCTGCTGCTCACGGCGCTGTGCCCGGCCGAGGTGCGGCTGCCGCGGGTGCTGCTGGTCGAGGCCCGCTCCGACCTGGCCGACGCGATCGCCGACATCCTGGAGCGCCAGGGCATGCAGGTGGCGCACGCGACCACGGACGCGGAGAGCCGGGAGTCCGCCGTGGCCTCCCCGCCCGACCTGGTGCTGCTCGACCTGATGCAGATCCGGCGGCGCCGGGTCGGCGTCGTGGACTGGCTGCGCGACCGGGGCCTGCTGTCCCGGACGCCGCTGGTGGTCTACACCGCGGAGGGCTCGGACGCGGGCGGCTTCGACACCCTCTACCTGACCGAACGCGCGACCGACGTCGAACCGGCGAACCGGATCGGCGACCTGCTTGCGAAGATCGCCCCCGTATAAAGGTTTCTTAAGGATCGTCGAGCACAGAGAAAACTGTCCCAATCGCCCCGGTTGGCCGGGTCGCGAACGTAGCGATGGGACAACAGCACGAGTGGGGGGACTGTTGGAAACCGTACTTGTTGAGTACCTTCGGACCAGATACCTCGCACATCCCCCACACGCCGGTATCCACCCCGACAAGCGGCTAGTCTGAGGCGGCGTCATGTATTACCCACGAATCCTCCGGACGACGGCATCCGCATGAGCCTGCCGCCGTACGACCAGTCGATGCGCGAACTCGAGCGGCAGTACCAGGTGGTACTCCCGGACTCGGTGGGCCAGCCCGCCCTGGGCTTCCGCGAGGGTGTCTGGTTCCGCGTGAACGCCGGCGCGCCGCGTCCGGTGCTGATCCGCTCCGCGATCATCCTGTGCCCGCACGCCGCCGGCTCGATCGTGCAGATCGCCTGCTGGTGGATGCGGGAGAACGCGCACTCCTCGCGCGCCCTGGACCTGGCCACCGAGCTCGCGCTGTGCGTGGGCGAGCTGGCCAGGAAGGCGGTCGAGGACGATCCGCTGGGGATGAGCCTGGACGACCCGCTGTCCAACAGCCAGCAGAACGCCATCTCCGGCTTCGGCACCGGCCTGCAGCAGCAGCCCGCCTCGCTCAGCACCACCGGCGGCTACGGCGCGGGCTCGGGGCTCGGCACGACCGGGGGCTACGACACCGGGTACGCCTCCGGCGGCTATCAGACCTCGAACGACCCGTACGCCGCGCCGTACGGTACGGGGGCCCCGGCCGCGGGCGCGACCACCGTGCTGCCGCAGATCCCGGCCGACGGCGGCTACGGGATGCCGCAGCCGCAGCGCGGTCCGGCGATCCCGCCGCGCGGCGCGGGCATGCCCGGCGGCGGTCCCGGCGGCAGCGGCGGCTACCCGCAGCAGCGTCCCGGCCAGCAGCCGATGCGTCCGCAGCAGCCGGGCCAGGGCCGCGGCGGCTACCCCCCGCAGGGCCAGGGCGGACGTCCGCCGCAGCGGCCCACCCCGCGCCCCGAGCACTACGACGAGGACCCGTACGGCCGTCCGCAGGGACGCCCGCAGGGCGGCGGAAGCTGGTAGTACGCGACCGGGTCGGCTGACGCCGCGTCAGCCGACCCGCGCGACCGGCCCGTCCAGGAAGTCGCTGTCGATCTCGATGGCGACGCCACCGTGCTTCTCCACGTGGCCGCCCTGGTACTGCTTGATCCGCTGGTGGTGGTTCCACATCGGGTCGGGCACCGAGCCGTCGGCGGTGCGCGCCTGCTGGTCCCAGCGGGCGATCCAGATCGCGTCCGGCGCCGCGAACGAGGACCTGTTCTCCACCGCTTCGGTGAGCGTGACCATCCCGGACGCGGCCGAGCCGTAGACCCCTGAGTAGAAACCCTGCGCGTGCAGCTGCCGGGTCCATGCGTTGAGATACGCGGTGACCGTGGCGACGCAGCCCTGGTCGGACTGCTTGAAGGCCTCGAGGTCGAAGTAGATCGGGCTGCCGCTGTGCATGCCGTACGACTCGGCCTGGTTGACCGCGTCCGACGCCTCCGCCGCGCCCTGCCGCGCGGCCTGCGCCGGGTCCATCTTCTTCAGGCTCTTGCCGCTCGCGCACGGCGCCTGCAGGCCCACGTAGATCGGGATCAGCGACCAGCCCTGCGCGGAGACTGCACCGACCCACCCGGACGTCAGGTTCCCGCTCGGGCAGGCCCGGTCGCCGCCGCCGATGTAGACCCCGACGGCCCGGTACGAGGACGTCTTGTACCAGGTCTTCATGGCCGCGGCGGACGGCGCGGAGCAGGTGTCGAAGCCCGCCACGCTCACCACCCGCGGACTCGTCGCGGCGGAGGCCGGCGCGGTCACGGCCGTGGCGCACAGCAGCACGCTGGCGAGCACGAGGCCACGGACGGGGACGGACGTCGGGCGAAGAAGGCGCGGCTTTTCCACACGGGGAACATAAGTGGTTCATCTGCCTAATCCGGACGACGGCGCGCGTGTCGCGGACCGATCCACTCAAATGACCATCAGCCCGCGCAGGGTTCGGGCAGCCGTCGTACGATGCGCCCGATGCGCCGTCAGATCCCGCTGAGCGGCTCCGAATGCTCGAGGACCGTGCGCAGCCCCTCGCGCAGTCCGTGCAGCGCGGCGGCCATGCCGGTGATCCGGAACAGCGGCTCGGAGACCACCTTGCTCTCCCCGACCGCGGGCGGCTCGGCGGCGACGGCCAGCTGCAGGGTGCGGTGGCTGAGCGCCAGGTGCTCGCCGTCCGCCTCCTCGACCTGCAGGATCGGGTCGTCCACGTGCGGGTGGAACTGGGCCGCCTCGTACATGCCCTCGCCGGTCTCGTGCGTCTCGAGCCAGAGCTCGTAGTCGTCGGTGGCGTACGGGTTGCCCGCCGGACGGCCGATCATCACGACGGAGTCGAGGTCGTCGAGCTGCGGGCGGATCCGGTCGAACATCTCGCTGAGCTCGGCGGCCACGAACAGCACCTTGACCTCGCGGGCGCGCAGGATCGCGGCGATCTCGTCCTCCGGCAGCCACCAGTTGACCAGTACCGCGGTGGTGCCGGTGAGCGCGGCGGCGAACAGCGCCTCGATGCACGCGGGGTGGTTGGGCGAGAGGACCCCGATGCGGTCCCCGGGCCGGACCATCGCGGCGCGCAGCCCGGTGGCGGCGCGGCGGACCCGGGAGTCGAGCTTGCGCCAGGTGAGCCGGTGCGAGCCGTACTGCAGGGCCGTGCCCAGGGGCGCGCGGCCGAGCTGGTGCTTGAGCAGATCTCCGAGCAGGCCTGACTCGCTCATGGTGCCCCCTTGATTGACACGGTGTCAGTAAGGTAGCCCGCTAACGGTCCCCTGGCTACCTGCTCAGCCGTACATCCGCTTCATGGTGTAGTCGATCATCTGCTCGACGGCCTGCGCGTCGAAGACCACCCGGTGCTCGCCCTCGATGTCCAGGATCATCCCGTAGCCGCCGGGCAGCAGGTCGAGCACCTCGGCGCCGGTGACCACGAAGTGCCGGGACTTCTCGCCGGAGTAGCGCTTGAGCTCGACCAGCGAGGAGAACATCGGGATGACCGGCTGCGGGGTGTCGTGCAGCGCCAGGAAGCCGGGCCGCTCGCCGCGCGGGCAGTAGATCTTCGAGACCGTGAACACGGCGTGGAAGTCCTCCGGCCCGATCGAGCCGGTGGCGAACGCGCGGATGGCGTCGGCCAGCGAGGGCTGCAGGATCTGCGCTCCGCCGTTCTCGTCTGCCGGATACCCGTACACGTTCGTAGAGCCTACGTGAGCGGGCGCACCTTGCGCGAAGTTACCGACGGGTAGCATGATTGGTTACTACCGGGTACACGTTCTGGGCTGAGACGGCCTCCAGCGAGAAGGACCAGTTCATGGGGCACTACAAGTCGAACCTGCGGGATATCGAGTTCAACATCTTCGACGTCTTCGGCGGCACGGAGACCTTCGGGTCCGCGGACTACCCCGAGGTAGACGTGGAGACCGCGCGCGACGTGCTCGGACAGCTCGAGAAGCTGGCGGTGAACGAGCTGGCCGACTCCTTCGTCGAGTCCGACCGCACCCCGCCCATCTTCGACGCGACGACCAGCACCGCGCCGCTGCCCGAGTCCTTCAAGCGCTCGTACAAGGCGTTCATGGACACCGAGTTCTGGCGCCTCGGCCTGCCCGAGGACATGGGCGGCACCGCCGCCCCGCCCGCGCTGATCTGGGCCATAGGCGAACTGGTGCTCGGCGCCAACCCGGCGATCTGGATGTACGGCTGCACCGGCCCGTTCGCCCGGATCGTCTACCAGAACGGCACCGAGGAGCAGCGCAAGGTCGCCAAGCGGATGGTGGAGAACGGCTGGGGCGCCACGATGGTGCTCACCGAGCCGGACGCCGGATCCGACGTGGGCGCGGGCCGCACCAAGGCCGTCCGGCAGGAGGACGGCAGCTGGCACATCACCGGCGTCAAGCGCTTCATCACCTCGGGCGAGCACGACCTGTCAGACAACATCATCCACCTGGTGCTGGCCCGCCCCGAGGGCGCCGGACCCGGCACCAAGGGCCTGTCGCTGTTCATCGTGCCGAAGTACGACTTCGACTGGGACTCCGGCGAGCTCGGCGCCCGCAACGGCGCCTACGTCACCAACGTCGAGCACAAGATGGGCCTGAAGGTCTCCAACACCTGCGAACTGACCTTCGGCGAGAAGCACCCGGCCAAGGGCTGGCTGGTCGGCGAGGTGCACAACGGCATCGCGCAGATGTTCCAGGTCATCGAGATGGCCCGGATGATGGTCGGCACCAAGGCCATCGCGACCCTCTCGACCGGCTACCTGAACGCGCTCGAGTACGCCAAGAACCGGGTCCAGGGCGCCGACCTGGCCGAGTCCGCGAACAAGGCGGCCCCGCGGGTGACCATCACCCACCACGCCGACGTGCGCCGCGAGCTGATGCAGCAGAAGGCCTACGTCGAGGGCATGCGGGCGCTGGTGTTCTACGCCGCCTCGTACCAGAACAAGATCTGGGCCGCGAACGCCCGCGGCGAGCGGGACGAGCTGTCCGAGCGGATCAACGACTTCCTGCTGCCGGTCGTGAAGGGCTACGGCTCGGAGAAGTCCTACGAGCAGCTGGCCCACTCGCTGCAGACCCTCGGCGGCTCCGGCTTCCTGCAGGACTACCCGATCGAGCAGTACATCAGGGACGCCAAGATCGACACCCTCTACGAGGGCACCACGGCGATCCAGGGCCTCGACTTCTTCTTCCGGAAGATCGTCAAGGACCAGGGCCAGGCGCTCACCCACATCAAGGGCGAGATCGACAAGTTCCTGGCCGACGCCCCCGGCGGCTCGGCGCTGGCCCCGGCGCGCGACCGGCTCGCGGCCGGCCTCGCCGACCTCGAGGCGATGCTGAACACGCTGTTCACCCAGGCGGCGAAGGCGATGGAGGAGCCGCGGCAGATCCACGTGGCCGCGCAGTCCACCTCCGCGTTCCTGCTCTCGGCCGGCGACCTGATCGTCTCCTGGCTGCTGCTGCGCCAGGCCGTGATCGCGCAGGACCGGCTCTCGGCCGGCGCCCCCGACAAGGACGTGCCCTTCTACAGCGGCAAGATCGCCGCGGCGACTTGGTTCGCCGGCAACGTGCTGCCGCACCTGGCCGCGACCCGCGCGGTGGTCGAGGCCGCCGACCTGTCGCTCATGGACCTCGACGAGGCGGCCTTCTAGGGAGAGCGGCCGAAGCCGATCCGGGTGGCCGCTGTGCGGAGCGGCCACCCGGATGACGGCCGGCGATTGTCGGCGCCCGGCGGCGCGCATGGCGCCGGGCGCCGACTTTCGCTGTATGGGAGCTGATTCGCGGGGTATCGTTCCCCCGTGACTGAAGCAGAGTTCAGTGCGGTGGTGCCGATCGCGCCGCGGGGAACCACGATCGAGCGAACCCTCATAGCCGGTCCGGCCGCCGAGGGAGGCTTCCGGCCGATCGTCGTCGGCCCCGGCGAGGCGCACGTGGTGCGCACGGAGCTGGCCGCGCGCCCCTCCGCTCCGGCGACGCCGCGGCCGTTGCTCGCGTTCGCGCAGCTGACCGACGTGCACCTGGTCGACCACCAGTCCCCGGCGCGCGCCGAATTCCTCGACCGTTACAACGATCCGGGGTCGCGCTTCGCCGGCCTGGCCAATGTCACCGGCTCCTACCGCGCGAACGAGATGCTCTCCGTGCATGTCGCGGACTCGATGGTGCGGCGGATCAACGAGATCGGCGTCGGCCCGGTCTACGGACTGCCGATCGCCTTCGCGGTGAGCACCGGCGACAACGCGGACAACAGCCAGTACAACGAGTACCGCTGGTTCATCGACGTGCTCGACGGCGGCCCGCTGCGCCCCGACTCCGGTGAGCTCGGCACGTACGAGGGCGTGATGGACTGGACGCACTACGACGTGCACTACTGGCATCCGGAGGGCACGCCGCACGGCCAGATCGAGGACCGCCCGCGCGCGCTGCACGGATTCCCGATCGTCAGCGGCCTGCTGGAGAAGGCGCTCGCGCGGTTCACCGCCGAGGGCCTGCGGATGCCGTGGTACTCGGCGTACGGCAACCACGACGCGCTGCTGCAGGGCAACCTGCCGCACGTCTTCGGCAGCGACGAGTACGCGACCGGCGACCACAAGGCCGTCGAGCTGCCGACCGGCACGAGCCTGGTCCGGATGGCGATCGACCTGTTCCGGCTCTCCCCGCACGCGATCAAGACGCTCTTCGCCGGCGACTTCCGCCGGGTGACGGCGGATCCAGATCGCAGGCCACTGACGCGCGCTCAGGTCGTCGAAGAGCACTTCCACACCCTCGGCGCCCCGGTCGGACACGGCTTCACCGAGACCAACCGGACCGAGGGGACCGCGTACTACGCCTTCGACGCACAGGCTGTGGACGGACCGCCGATCCGCTGCGTGGTGCTGGACACCGTCAACCCGGTCGGCGGGGCGAACGGCTCGCTGGACGAGAAGCAGTTCCACTGGCTGGAGGCCGAGCTGCTCGGCCACTCCTCCCGCTACCTGGACGAGGACGGCCACATGGTGGACGGCCCCGGAGCGAACCGGCTGATCGTGCTGTTCAGCCACCACACCAGCGCGACCATGGACAACTGGCTGACCGAACCGGAGCCGGACAAGCACCGCGTCCTCGGTGAACGGGTCAGGGACCTGCTGCTGCGCTACCCGAACGTCGTGCTGTGGGTGAACGGGCACACGCACGTCAACGGCGTCACCGCGCACTCCCGGCACCCCGAGTCCGCCGTGCCCGGCGGCTTCTGGGAGCTGAACACCGCCTCGCACATCGACTGGCCGCAGCAGGCGCGGCTGGTGGAGCTCGTCGACAACGGCGACGGCACGCTCTCGGTCTTCGGCACGATCATCGACCACGCGGGCCCCGAACAGCCGAGCTGGGACCTGTCCTCCCCGGTCGAGCTGGCCGGCCTGTCCCGGCTGCTCGGCATCAACGACTGGCAGCAGCGCGCCCGCCCGGAGCCCGGCTCGGACGGCCGGCGCGGCGCGGTCGGCGACCGGAACGTGGAGTTGCTCGTCCCCAAACCGTTCTGAGCCGTTCCGCCGTCGACCCGTACCGAGCTCCGCACACCGGTTGACTAGGCTGTCGGCATGGCTACCGGATTCGACCGCAAGCACACCGACGACCTGCTCGACTTCCTGCGCGCCGCGCCCACCCCGTTCCACGCGGTGGCCGAGGCGGCGGCCCGGCTGGAGCGGGCCGGGTTCACGCAGCTGGTCGAGACCGACTCCTGGGAGGACGGCGCGGCGACCGGGGCCAGGTACGTCATCCGCGGCGGCGCACTGGTCGCCTGGTACCTGCCGGAGGGTGCCGAGGCCGCGCGCCCCTTCCGCGTCCTCGGCTCGCACACCGACTCGCCGAACCTGCGGGTCAAGCCGGTGCCGGACACCGGCGTGCTGGGCTGGCGGCAGATCGCGGTCGAGGTCTACGGCGGCCCGCTGCACAACTCCTGGCTGGACCGGGACCTCGGCCTGGCCGGCCGGCTGGTGCTGCGCGACGGCAGCGAGCCGCTGGTGAACGTGGACCGGCCGCTGCTGCGGGTGCCGCAACTCGCCATCCACATGGACCGCGGCGTGAACGCGGAGGGCGTCAAGCTCAACCCGCAGCAGCACCTCGCGCCGATCTGGGGCCTCGGCGACGTCCACGAGGGCGACCTGATCGCCTTCATCGCCGCCGAGCACAACCTGCGCGCCGAGGAGGTGCTCGGCTGGGACCTGATGACCTACGACGCGAACCCGCCCGCCTACCTGGGCCGCGACGCCGAGTTCGTGGTCGGCGGCAGGCTCGACAACCTCGTGTCCGTGCACGCCTCGGTCGCCGCCCTGGCCGCCGCCGTCGCCGACTTCCCCGCCGACGCCCCGATCCCGGTCATCACCGCGATGGACCACGAGGAGACCGGCTCCAACTCCACCTCCGGCGCCAGCGGCCCCTTCCTCGAGGCCGTCCTCGAGCGGCTGATCGAGGTCCGCGGCGGCGGCATCGACGCCCGCGCCCGCGCCTACGCGGGCTCCTTCGTCGCCTCGGCCGACATGGCGCACGCCGTGCACCCCAACTACCCCGAGAAGCACGACGTCGGCCACCGCCCCCGCCCCAACGGCGGCCCGGTGCTGAAGGTCAACGTCAATCAGCGCTACGCCACCAACGGCGCCAGCCGCTCCGTCTGGGCCCGCGCCTGCGAGAAGGCCGGCACTCCCTGGCAGACCTTCGTCTCCCGCAACGACCAGCCGTGCGGCACCACCATCGGCCCCCTCACCGCCACCCGCCTGGGCATCGAGACCTTCGACATCGGCGTCCCCGGCCTGTCCATGCACTCCGCCCGCGAGCTCGTCGGCGCCGACGACCCCTGGATCCTCGCGGCGGCGCTGAACGCGTTCCTCGAGGTCTGATCCGGCCCGGCACGCCCGATGGGCCGAGCGTTCGGCGCGGCCCATCGGGATCTGTCGAAGTACTGCTACTGGGCGCTGCAGGTGGGGACGCCGATGTACGGGAAGTCGGACGAGAGCGGGAGCGTGAAGGTGGCGCTCCCGTCGGCGGCCGTGCAGATCTTGAGCACGTCGGTGGTGACGCTGACCCCGAAGCCCAGGAACGCGACGACGGCGGAGACGACGCCGGCGGCCGCGACGGCCGAGAGGCCGATGCCGGGCACGGCGGCGAGGATGGCGCTCGCGATGGCCGCGGCCACGGCGGCCGAACCCAGGTAGGCGAGGACGTCCTTCGCGAAGCCCGCCACGCTCTCGAACTCGGTGACGTCCGCCTTGGAGATGTAGACGACGATCCCGGAACCGCTGACGGTGATCGTGAATCCGTCCACGATGGTGATGGTCGTGCTCTGGGAGTCGGCCGCGGAAGCAGCCTGGGCCTTGTCGTCGACCGAGACCTTCTCGAGCGCGGCGTCGCCACTGCCGACGGTCGACTTCTCGCTGGCGAGGGCCTTGTTCAGATCGGCCACGATGGCACGCTCGGCGCTCAGCGCCCGGCTGTCGACCCCGGCCTTCTCGGCCGCGGCAGAATCGACGGTGAGACGCCCGGAGCCGATGCTGACGTAGTCGGCCACGGCCGTCTTCGCGGTGGAGCCGGAGGCGGTCGGGGAGCCCGAGTAGCCCCCGACGAGCGCGAAAGCGACCGCGGCGGCCGCGATCGTGGAGATGGGGACGAGCCGACGGAGGCGCTTGCGGCCGGCGGCGTCCTGCCGACGGAGGGCGGGCAGCTTGCTGTCGCTCACGGTGGGACCTTTCGCAGTGTCCGATGGTGGTCGCTGCGAGAGTAGGAGCGGGCGTACGGGACCCTTCCCGCCCTGTGGAACTACCGTGCCCCGGCGCCGGGCGCAACGGTCGGCGCCGAGGCCCGAGGCGCTAGCCCCGCAGGATCAGCGAGAGGCTCGCCGGGGCGCCTTCGACGAGGCGGATCGGGATTCCCCAGTCCTGCTGGTGCAGGTGGCAGGCGGGAAACTCGCCGTCGTCGCAGGAGGCGGCCTTGGCTGCGACGTGCAGGACGCCCTCGGCGACCTGGGGGTTGAGCAGGAGGGTGCGGCCGAGCTCGACGGTGCCGCCTTCGCCGTCGAGCAGGAGCTCGGCGGGGGAGGCGGAGACCTCGACGAACGTGGAAGGGCCGTAGCGGTCGTCCATCTTCTCGCCGGGCGGGGGCTCGAAGACGACTTCGAGGGCGAACTCGCCGGGGGCGACCTCGGTCGCCGGGCGCTGGGTGCGGTAGGCGCTCGCCTCGACCTGCAGGGCCTCCTCGGGGAGCTTGACCCGGGTCAGCCTGTGGGCGGCGGACTCGACGACCAGCAGGTCGCCATCCGGGGTGACGAGCGCGTCAGAGGGCTCCTTCAGGCCGGTGATCAGGGTCTCGACCTTGTCGCGGGCCGGCGTGTAGCGGCGGATCGCACCGTTGTACGTGTCGCTGATCGCGATCGAGCCGTCGGGCAGGGCGGTGACGCCGAGGGGGTGCTGGAGGAGCGCCTGGGCGCCGTCGCCGTCGCGCAGGCCGAAGTCGAACAGGCCCTGGCCGACGACGGTGGTGACGGTGCCGGCTTCGGCGTCCACGTACCGGAGGGCGGAGGACTCGGAGTCGGCGATCCAGATGCGGCCGTCGGCGCCGGTCGTCAGGCCGGAGGGCTGGGAGAACCAGGCCTGCGCGAGCGGGCCGTCGACCAGGCCCTCGTTCGTGGTGCCGGCCCACTGGTCGAGCTTGCCCGACTCGGGGTCGTAGCTCCACAGCTGGTGGATGCCGGCCGCGGCGACGACGACCTGGCTGTGCGCGGCGTTCCAGGTCAGGTCCCAGGGGCTCGCCTGGGCCGACTCGCGCGTGTCGGCGACGGTGCGTACGCGGCCGGAGGCGAGGTCGATCTCGCGCAGAGCGTGGTTGACCGTGTCGGCGACCAGCGCGGTGTGGTCGTCGAGCAGCAGCAGGCCCTGCGGCTCGTTGAAGCGCGCTTCGGCGGCCGGGCCGTCGGCGAAGCCTCGCTCGCCGGAGCCGATGCGGCGCAGAACGGTCGCCGCGTCGTCGGCGAGTTCGACGATCGAGTGGTGACTCGTGTCGGACACCAGGTACGTGCCGCCGGGAAGCGCGATCGCCTTGCCCGGGAAGCGGAGCGCGGTCGGCTCGGGCTCCGGCGCGACGTACGGCGAGTCGCCGCGGCGCAGCAAGCCCTTGGCGTCGAACTCGGCGACCAGCTCCGTGATCAGCGAGCGCAGTCCGTGCACGTGGCCCTCGCCGGACATCTGCGCGGCGATGTACCCCGCCGGGTCCACGACCGTGAGCGTCGGCCAGGCGCGGACGGCGTACCCCTTCCACGTGGTCAGCTCAGGGTCGTCGAGCACGGGGTGCCGCACGCCGTACCGCTCGCACGCCGCGATCAGCGCGTCGTGGTCGGCCTCGTGCGCGAACTTCGGGGAGTGCACCCCGACCGTGACGAGCACGTCCGCGAACTCGGCCTCGAGTTCGCGCAGCTCGTCGAGCACGTGCAGGCAGTTGGCGCAGCAGAACGTCCAGAAGTCGAGCAGGACGATCTTGCCGCTCAGATCAGGTGCGGCGTTCCCCGCGGTGTTGATCCAACCGCCCCGGCCGACAAGCTCGGGTGCGCGTACACGTGCATGAGGTGCCATGGACCTATCTAACCTCACCCGGCCCGATGGCCATTCCCCGCTACGCCGAGGGCGAGCGGCCGGCTCCGGCTAGAGGCGGCGGTCCCGCAGCACCGGGAAACGCTCCCGGGTCGTCGGCACGTACGCCGGGTCGATCTCCGCGTACAGCGTGGTCGCCTGCGCGCCCGCCTCCGCGATGACCTCCCCCCAGGGGTCGATCACCAGCGAGTGGCCGGTCATCTCGAGCCCGGCCTGCGTTCCGGCACAGGCGCATGCGAGCACGTACGTCTGGTTCTCGATCGCCCGCGCGCGGCACAGCGTGAGCCAGTGGCTCAGCCGCCGGGTGGGCCACGCGGCGACCTGCACGACGGTCTGCGCGCCGGCGTCGACGAGCCTACGGTAGAGCTCGGGGAAGCGCACGTCGTAGCACGTGGCAAGGCCGATTTCGGTCAGCACGCTGTCATCGATGTCGCGCAGCGGGAAGGTCGTGACGTGCTCCCCGGGGGTCATCACGGCGGCCTCGCCCTGGTCGAAGCCGAAGGTGTGGATCTTGCGGTAGCCCGCCAGCAACTCGCCCTCGGCGTCGAAGACCAGCGAGGTGTTGTAGAGCTTGCCGTCCGGCGTCCGCTCGACGATGGATCCGCCGTGCAGCACGACGCCGCAGTCGATCGCGGCTTCGCGCAGGGCCTGCGCGGTCTCGCCGTGCAGGGGCTCCGCCGTCGTCGGCCACGGCTCCGGGTCGAACGCGCCGTGCGCCCACAGTTCGGGCAGCACGACGAGTTCCGCCCCGTCCTCCGCGGCCTCGTGCACCGCGGCCACGGCGAGCTCCCGCGCCTTCGCCACGGGAAGGGTCAGATCCACGTCAAGCTGCACCAGTGCGACCTTCATGGGTCCATCCTAGTGAGATGACGAATCCCGTGACCCGAGACGTCCTGCAGACCTTCGAAGACGTGCGCTCCCGGCTGTTCGCGCGTCTCGACGGCCTCACCGACGCCGAGTACCTGTGGGAGCCTGTTTCGAACTGCCTGACGGTCCGCACGGACGGCGACGGCGTCTACCGCGCGGACCTGGGACCGGAGCCCGAAGTCCGGCCCGCGCCGTTCACCACGATCGCCTGGCGCATGTGGCACATCGGCGCCGACTGCCAGCGCGGATACGAGCGCTTCTTCACCGGCCAGGCCCCCTCCGGCGACCGCCGCATCTGGCCGGGCGGCGCGAAGGAGGGCATCGATCTGCTCGCCGCCGACTGGTCCCGGTTTCGGGCGCACGTCGAGTCGCTCGGCGACGAGCGCATGATGCAGCCGATGACCGAGTACGGCGGCTTCTACGCCAAGGAGACCTACCTGCTGCTGGCCCTGCACGCGCTCGACGAAGTCGCTCACCACGGCGGCGAGATCGGCACGCTGCGCGACCTCTACCAGCACGGATACCCGGCTTCGTTGACGGCGTGAAAGCACTCTGCCGGACCGGCGAAGTGCGCCGGCCCGGCAGAGCTGCGAATCGAGCGGTCAGAGCAGGACCGCCGCCGGGTCCTCGAGGGCACGGCCGACCTCGCGCAGGAACCGCGAGCCGAGTTCGCCGTCGACGAGGCGGTGGTCGAAGGACAGCGCGAGGGTGGTCACCCAGCGCGGTTTGACCTTGCCCTTGTGCACCCACGGCTGCTGCTTGATCGCACCGAAGGCGAGGATGGCGGCCTCGCCCGGGTTGATGATCGGGGTGCCGGTGTCCACGCCGAACACGCCGACGTTGGTGATCGTGATCGTGCCGCCGGTCAGGTCCGCGATGGGCGTCTTGCCCTCGCGCGCCGTCGCGGTCAGCCGGGCCAGGGCGTCGGCCAGCTGACGCAGGGTCAGCCGCTCGGCGCCCTTGATGTTCGGCACGACCAGCCCGCGCGGGGTGGCCGCGGCGATGCCGAGGTTCACCGAGCCGCGCAGCACGATCTCCTGCGCCGCCTCGTCCCAGGAGGCGTTGATCTCCGGGAACCTCCGGGTCGCGCTGATCAGGGCCTTGGCCGTGATCAGCAGCGGGGAGACCTTCACGTCCCGGTACTCGGGCTGCGCGCGCAGCCGCTCGACCAGCTTCACCGTGCGGCTCACGTCGAGCGTCAGGAACTCGGTCACGTGCGGCGCGGTGAAGGCCGATGCCACCATCGCGGCCGCCGTGGCCTTGCGGACGCCCTTGATCGGCACGCGGCGGTCCTCGGCCAGCACGGCGACCGCCGGAGCGGCGACCGGGCTCGCGGCGGGGGCCGCGGCGGCGCGCTCGACCTCCTCGCGGGTGATCACGCCGTCCTCGCGGGCCGGGGTGATCGTCGAGAGGTCCACGCCCAGGTCCTTGGCGAGCTTGCGTACCAGGGGCTTGGCCAGGACGTGCGTCGGGGCGACGGTCGGCGCCTGCGCGGCGGGTGCGGGCGCCGGCGGGGCGACCGACGGAGCCGCGGCGACCGGAGCAGGGGCCACCGATGCGGCCGAGGCGACCGCTGCCGGAGCCGAGGACGCGGCGGCCGACGCGTTCTTCCGGGCGCGGCGGGTGGTGGCCGACTGGGCCACCCCGTATCCCACCAGTACCGGCTCCCGCTTCGGCGCCTCGGCCGCGGGCTTCGCGGCGGGTGCGGCGCCGCCCGCGGGCTCCGCGGCCGGCTTGACGTCCGGCTCGGCCCCGGCGACCTCGATCTCGATGATCGGCGTGCCGACGTCGACGGTCTGGCCCGCCTCCACCAGCAGCGCGCTGACGGTGCCCGCGAACGGCGAGGGGAGCTCGACAGCCGCCTTGGCCGTCTCGATCTCCACCAGGATCTGATTGACCTTCACCACGTCGCCGACCGCGACCGACCAGCCGAGGATCTCGGCCTCGGTCAGTCCCTCGCCGACGTCGGGGAGGCGGAATTGCTTCGTTGCCATGTTCTTACTCCCAGGTCGGCGGCTAGTAGGCGAACGCGCGGTCCACGGCGTCGAGCACCCGGTCCAGGTCCGGCAGGTAGATCTCCTCCACCCGGGACGGCGGGTAGGGGGCGTGGAAGCCGCCCACCCGCAGGACCGGCGACTCGAGCCGGTAGAAGCACCGTTCGGTCACCTTCGCCGCCAGCTCGGCGCCAAGGCCGAAGAACACCGGGGCCTCGTGCACGACCACCAGCCGGCCGGTGCGGTCCACCGACTCGACGACGGTGTCCACGTCCAGCGGGGAGATCGTGCGCAGGTCGACGACCTCGATGCTGCGGCCCTCGGACGCGGCCGCGGCGGCCGCGTCCAGGCAGGTGCGCACCGTCGGGCCGTGCGCCGCGAGCGTCAGGTCGGTGCCCTGGCGCACGATCGCCGCGCGGTCGAACGGACGCGGCGCCTCGGCGTCCACGTCCACGTCCACCTCGGCCTTCTCCCAGTAGCGCCGCTTGGGCTCGAAGAAGATCACCGGGTCGTCGCTCTGGATCGCCTGCTGGATCATCCAGTAGCCGTCCACCGGGTTCGAGCAGGAGACCACGCGCAGGCCCGCGGTGTGCGCGAAC
>DATJIF010000042.1:0-24646 GCA_035493475.1 Actinospica sp. | reverse complement strand
ACGAAGCCGTAGTCGCCCTCCGGCTTGAGCGCGTCGAAGATCGGCTGCACCTTGGCGACGTTCTCCACGCTGCCGCCGACCATGAGCGCGTAGCCGTTCTCCAGGCCCCACACGCCGCCGGACACGCCCGCGTCCACGAAGCCGATGCCCTTGGCGCCGAGCTCCTCGGAGTGCTTCTTGTCGTCGGTCCACTTCGAGTTGCCGCCGTCCACGACCAGGTCGCCGGGCTCGAGCAGTTCGGCCAGCTCGTCCACGGTGGACTGGGTCGGGCCGCCGGCCGGGACCATGATCCACACGACGCGCGGCGCGGCGAGGGTGTCGACGAGCTCCTTGAGCGAGCCGACGTCCGCGAGGTCCGGGTTCCGGTCGTAGCCGATCACCGTGTGCCCGGCCCGGCGGATGCGCTCGCGCATGTTTCCGCCCATCTTGCCGAGGCCGATGAGTCCGAGCTCCATCGTGAGCCCACCTTCCTGTCGTCTACCTGTCTGACGTCCTTGTCTCTTCAAGGAGACGTTATCGCGCTCGGAGTACGGGCGCGTGCGGACCTCAGCCCGTGAGCCGGATGGGCATCACCAGGTAGCGGTAGGCCGGGTCGTGCTCGGCGTCGGCGGCCGGGCGGCCGGTGAGCACGGCGGGCTTGGTGGAGGTGGTGTACGACAGCTGGGTGTACGGGGCCTCCAACGCGCCGAGGCCCTCGAGCAGGTAGCCGGGGTTGAACGCGAGCGAGATGTCCTCGCCCTCGAAGACCGCGTCCATGGTCTCGCTGGCGCGGGCCTCGTCGCCGGTGCCCGCCTCGAGCGTGACCTGTCCGGTGGAGAAGCTCAGCCGCACCGGGGTGTTGCGCTCGGCCACCAGGGCGACGCGCTTGACCGCCTCGATCAGCGCTGCGGTCTCGATCACCGCGTCGCCGGTGAACTCGGCCGGGAAGATCGAGTTGTACTTGATGAACTCGCCCTCGAGCAGCCGGGTGGTGGTGCGCTTGCCGGAGGCCTCGATGCCGATCAGGCCCTGGCCCGCGTCCGCCTCGGAGTCGGCCAGCGCGAGGGTGACGAACTCGCCGCCGGTCAGCGAGCGGGCGATCTCGTGCAGGGTGCGGGCCGGGACCAGCGCGACGGCGTCGAGGTCGGGGATCTCCGGCTTCCACAGGATCTCGCGCACGGCCAGCCGGTAGCGGTCGGTGGCGACCAGCCGGAGGGTGTCCCCGTTGATCTCCACGCGCACGCCGGTGAGGAACGGCAGGGTGTCGTCCTTGCCCGCCGCGACGGCGACCTGGGCGACGGCGGCCGCGAAGGTGCCGGCGGCGATGCTGCCCGCCGCCTTCGGCATGTCCGGCAGCGCCGGGTACTCCTCCACCGGCATGGTCTGCAGGGTGAACCGGGAGCTGCCGCACACCAGCTGGACCTTGGGTCCGTCGGTGGAGAACTCGACCGGCCGGTTCGGCAGGGCGCGGGCGATGTCGGCGAGCAGCTTGCCGGAGACCAGCACCGTGCCCGCCTCGTCGACCTGCGCGGGCAGCTGCGAGCGCGAGGAGACCTCGTAGTCGAAGCCGCTGATGACCAGCTCCTCGCCTATGGCCGAGAGCAGCAGCCCGGCGAGCACCGGCGCCGGGGGGCGGGCCGGAAGCGACTTGGCCGTCCAGGCCACCGCCTCGGCGAGGACGTCGCGTTCTACCCGAAACTTCACCGGTCTCGCCTCCACTGTCCGGGACATCGCTAGCTGACTCGGACGAGGATAGCGCCTCGGTCGGACAGAAGGAGATTGGACGTCTGACCTCTCGCCGAGGTTATCCACAGAATTGTGCGCAGCCCACGAGCTTTTTGCCTATGGTGAGTTATCTCTTGAGTAGTAGTAGTAGGGGCTGTGGATACTGTGGAAAAGCGCCCTTTTAGCAGATCAGACCCCAAATTTTCATGCACAGGTGGGTGTGCAGAACCTGGGGAGAACTCGGGTTGTGCTGTGGATGACGGGAAGTTGTCCACACCGCGTCCACAGAGGTCCACAGTTTGTGCACAGCTTGTCCCCAAAAAGATCTTCAGGGCTGTGGGAAAGATTCTCACTCGAATCAGTGACATGTCCAACGAGCCCGGGGGTTATGCACAGAAGTTGTCCACACTCGTCCACAGGCTGTGCATCAGGGGCGGGCTGTTTCCACACCCAAGAGCACAGCCCCCGAGGGGACCAGGCTCTTTGTCCTGTGTACCCCGCGAGGGCTGTGGATAATCCCGGTGGAAAACCAGAATTCCAAGTAGCGATTTGACAAACAGGGCTGATACGTGCACTAACCGCGCGTCGGGTTGCAGCATCCGGTTCGTCGGTTCGGCCGTTCAGCCGCGCGTCGGGTTGCAGCATCCGGTTCGTCGGCTCGGCCGCTCAGCCGCGCGTCGGGTTGCAGCATCCGGTTCGTCGGCTCGGCCGCTCAGCCGCGCATCGACTTGATCCGGTTCGTCAGCTCGGTCACCTGGTTGTAGGTGGAGCGCCGCTCCGCCATCAGGTTCCTGATCTTCCGGTCGGCGTGCATGACGGTGGTGTGGTCGCGGCCGCCGAAGAGCTGGCCGATCTTGGGCAGCGACATGTCCGTCAGCTCCCGGCACAGGTACATGGCGATCTGACGCGCCGTCACCAGCACCCGGCTGCGCGAGGTGCCGCAGATGTCTTCTATGGTCAGCCCGAAGTAGGCGGCCGTCTGCGCCATGATGGTGGACGCGGTGATCTCGGTGCCGCCGGCCTCCGGGAACAGGTCCTTGAGCACGGCCTCGGCGAGCGGGAAGTCCACCGGCGAGCGGTTGAGCGAGGCGAACGCCGTGACCCGGATCAGCGCGCCCTCGAGCTCGCGGATGTTGGTGGAGATCTTGCTGGCGATGAACTCCAGCACCTCGGGCGGGGCGTTGAGCCGCTCCTGCGCGGCCTTCTTGCGCAGGATCGCGATGCGGGTCTCGAGCTCCGGCGGCTGCACGTCGGTGATCAGGCCCCACTCGAAGCGGGAGCGCAGCCGGTCCTCCAGCGTGGTCAGCTGCTTCGGCGGCCGGTCGCTGGAGATCACGATCTGCTTGTTGGAGTTGTGCAGCGCGTTGAAGGTGTGGAAGAACTCCTCCTGCGTGCCCTCCTTGTTCTCCAGGAACTGGATGTCGTCGATCATCAGGATGTCGACGTCGCGGTACCGGCGGCGCAGCAGGTCCTGCTTGCCGTCGCGGATCGCGTTGATGAAGTCGTTGGTGAACTCCTCGGTGCTGACGTACCGCACCCGGGTGCCCGGGTAGAGCGAGCGGGTGTAGTGCCCGATCGCGTGCAGCAGGTGCGTCTTGCCGAGTCCGGACTCGCCGTAGATGAACAGCGGGTTGTACGCCTTGGCCGGCGCCTCGGCCACCGCGACGGCGGCCGCGTGCGCGAACCGGTTGCTGGAGCCGATGACGAAGGTCTCGAAGAGGTACTTCGGATTGAGCCGTCCCGCCTCGCCCTCCGCCTTGACGGGTGCGTCGGACGCGCCGCCGGGCGGCTTGGGCTTGTGGTGGTCCCGGTCCATCGCGTCCAGCGGGGCGCCGAAGCCGCGCTCGGGCAGCGGGTCCGGGATGCCGCCGCCGAAGGTCAGCGGGGCGGACGGCGCGGGGCTCGG
Organism: Actinospica sp.; assembly: GCA_035493475.1. GTDB lineage: Bacteria > Actinomycetota > Actinomycetes > Streptomycetales > Catenulisporaceae > Actinospica. The sequence continues at coordinate 21,036 of DATJIF010000042.1, read as the reverse complement.
GCGGTCGCGGTCGTCGGCCGGGTCGAGCGGCCGGGCGGAGAAGGGCAGCGGCGCCGGGGCCGAGAGCATGCCGGACGGCGGCTGCGGGGGCAGGCTGATCGGAGCCGCCGTGACGCCGGGGCCGGGCTGCTCCTGCTCGCGCGGGGAGAAGGGCAGCCGCGGCTCGCGCTCGACGTCCAGCGGGCCCGGCTGCGGCGCGGCGGGGGGCTGTGGACTGAAGGGGCGCGGGATCGGCTGCTGCGGGGCCTGCGGCTGCGGCTGGGCGTTGACCGTGACGGCGAGGTGCACCTGGTGCCCGAGCAGCCGGGCGAGTCCGCCGGCGACCAGGTCGCGCAGGCTGCCCTCGAGCTTCTCCTTGGTGTAGTTGTCCTGCACGCCGAGCACGACGGTGTTGCCGACCAGTGCGATCGGTACGGTGAGCATCAGGAAGGCGCGGTCCTTGGGGCCGAGCCTGCCCTCCGCCTCGAGCTGCGCGACGAAGTGCTTCCACACCGTGCTGAAGTCGCCGACCGGCGGAAGGTCGCCGGTCGAAGGGGCGTTGGAGTACTCGTCAGGCACGGCTACCACTCATCGTGAATCGAGGTCCAAGGTCCGGCTCCGCCGGGCTCAATGACGCGTTCTGCGCCACTGAGGCGGGACGCATGCCCAAGTTTTCCACAAGTCCTGTGGACAACTTGTGGATCCCGCTGTGAAACCCTGAACGAGCCAGGTCGGCCCGGGGCGAGAACACGACGTTAGCCATCCCGGGCCCGCTGTTCAACTCGTTGTCCACAGCCGGTGCACGACGCGGTGGGTTCAGCGAGTTTGACCCGGTGGCGGGTGCCCGCGTACCGTAAGCAGGTCGAGTCGAAACCTCCGTGTTGAATGCTGCCCGGAGTCGCTCGCACTGTAGACCCGAGTCCTCAGTCAGTACCCCGTCTGGAGCCCCCAGTGAGCAAGCGCACCTTCCAGCCGAACAACCGGCGTCGCGCCAAGACCCACGGCTTCCGGCTGCGCATGCGCACCCGCGCCGGCCGGGCCATCCTCTCCTCGCGCCGTGCCAAGGGCCGCCGCGAACTGTCCGCGTAGGTAGAGGCTGCCCGGCGGTGAGCCGCCGGTCGCCCGCCGGACGTCAGGAGCGCGCGCGTGCTGCCTTCCGAAAGCCGCGTGCGTCGCGGTGACGAGTTCGCCCGGGCGATCCGCGCCGGACGGCGATCCGGCCGTGCTCACCTGGTGGCCTACCTCGCCGCCGCGGACGTGGCCGAGAGGTCCGAGAACGCGATAGACGAAGCCCGCACGGGTCCTGGTGCCCGCGCGGGCTTCGTCGTGAGCAAAGCCGTGGGCAACGCGGTGGTCCGCAACCGGGTGCGCCGTCGGCTGCGGCACCTGTGCGCGGCCCGGCTCGACGCGCTGCCGGCCGGCTCGATCCTGGTGGTCCGGGCGCTGCCGCCCGCCGCCGACGCGGACTCCGCACTGCTCGGCCGGGAACTCGACGCGGCCCTCGAACGTCTGACAGGCGGCGCCCCTGCGCGGCGCGCCCGGACGGGACAGCGGGGTGAGAGGCCGTGAAATACCTCTTCATGGGGCTCATCCGGATCTATCAGCGGACCATCTCACCGCTGCTGGGTCCGGTCTGCCGTTATTACCCGAGCTGTTCGCACTACGGCTACGAGGCGATGTCGGTCCACGGAGCCGCTAAGGGGACAATACTTACCGCATGGCGGATCCTCCGCTGCAACCCGTGGAGCGCGGGCGGCATCGACGAGGTCCCGCCGCGCGGGAGATGGCGCTCCCCCGTGGAGCGGACCGAATCAGTGGAGACAGTCGCCGGCGAAGCCCGGTGAGTGCCGGATAGTGGAGCAGTGCAGTGGACCTGGCAGGCCTTAGGCGAGGAGCCTGATCGTGAGCAGTTGGTATGACACGCTGTTGAGCCCCATCATGTGGGTGATCAGCTGGCTGGTGGTGCAGTTCCACCGCCTGTTCAGCCTGGTGTTCGCGGCGAACAGCGGCTGGGCCTGGGGTCTGGCGATCGTGTTCCTCACCCTGACGATCCGGGTGGCGTTGATCCCGCTCTTCGTCAAGCAGATCAAGTCGATGCGGGCGATGCAGGTCATCCAGCCCGAGGTGAAGGCTCTCCAGGACAAGTACAAGCGCGACCTCGAGCGGGCCAAGTTCGACCCGGTCAAGAAGCGCGAGATCCAGCAGAAGCAGCAGCGCGAGATGATGGCGCTGTACAAGGAGCACGGCACCAACCCGTTCTCCAGCTGTCTGCCGGTGCTGGCGCAGTCGCCGTTCTGGGCCTCGCTCTACCGGCTGCTGTACAACGTCGCGGGCGGCACGCACTTCGCGTTCATGACCGCGGCCCTGGTCCTGAGCATCAACAGCGCGCACGTCTTCGGCGCCCCGATCTCGGCGCACTTCAACACCGTGGGCACGAACCTGCACGGCGCCAGCGCGACGGACGTGAAGATCGTCGCCGGCGCGATGATCGTCATCTGCATGGTGACCCAGTTCCTCACCCAGCGCCAGATGATCCTGAAGAACAGCGCGCCGGACAACCCGATGGTCAAGCAGCAGAAGATGCTGATGTACGTCATGCCGCTGATGCTGGGCCTGTTCTACCTGATCGCCCCGATCGGCGTGCTGATCTACATGCTGACCTCGAACCTGTGGACCATGGGTCAGCAGTTCTACGTGCTGCACAACAACCCGACCCCCGGCTCGCTGGCGCACGAGGAGCACCTCAAGCGCAAGGCGGCCAAGGCGGCGAAGAAGGGCAAGCCCGCTCCGGACGACGCGTCGAAGAGCGAGCCCCAGGACGAGGCTCCCACCGCGAGCCTGACCTCGACCGGCCGGCCGAAGCCGCAGCGCAACCAGCCGTCGAGGACCACCAAGAGCCAGCGCACCAAGCGGTAGCGCACGCTGCAACGCTCGGTCGAAGACCAGAAGGAGAGGGACGGACGGTGACGACGCAGTCCGAGAGCGCCGTGGAAGAGCCGGCCGCCGCAGGCGAGGCCGAAGCAGAGCCGACCGAGAGCCGGCTCTCCCGGCTCGAGGATGAGGGCGATATCGCGGCCGACTACCTGGAGGGCCTGCTCGACATCGCGGACCTCGACGGCGACATCGACATGGACGTCGAGGGCGACCGTGCCGCGGTGTCCATCGTCGGCGAGGGGCTGGGGAACCTGGTCGGCAAGAACGGCGAGGTTCTCGAGGCGCTGCAGGAGCTGACCCGGCTGGCGGTGACCCGGGAGACCGGCGAGCGCACCCGGCTGATGCTGGACATCGGCGGGCACCGGGCCGCGCGGCGGGCCGCGCTCGTCGAGCTCGGCACCGAGGCGGTGGAGCAGGCGAAGTCCTCCGGGCAGGGCGTGCGGCTGAGCCCGATGTCCCCGTTCGAGCGCAAGGTGGTGCACGACGCCGTGGCCGCCGCCGGGCTGCGCAGCGAGTCCGAGGGCGAGGAGCCCAACCGCTGTGTGATCGTCTACCCGGCCTGAAAGACGAAGGTCCGACTGATCGGATAGAGCGACAGTCGGAGGGCCACCCGCGGCGAGGCGCGCCGCGGGTGGCCCATTTTGGTTCACCGAACGCGACCTGGCTAGGCTGTACACCAATCCCACCGGATTCAGCGGCCGGTTCCACGTGAAACATGAGGTGTGGAGGAATGTCCCAGGATCTGTCCGGCTGCGCGCTCCCGGTGCCGCCGGCCGAGGCGAGCGCCCTGTTCGGTGCGAGCCTGCCGACGATGACCCGGTACGCGGAGCTGCTGTCCGGGCCGGGCGTGGAGCGCGGGCTGATCGGGCCGCGCGAGGTGGAGCGGCTCTGGGAACGGCACCTGCTCAACTGCGGGGCGGTGGCCGAGCTGATCGCGCCGGAGCTCACCGTGGTGGATGTCGGCTCGGGCGGCGGGCTGCCCGGACTGGTGCTGGCGATCGCCCGGCCGGATCTGCGGATGACCCTGCTGGAGCCGCTGCTGCGCCGGACCGTCTTCCTGTCCGAGTGCGTGGAGACCCTGGGACTGCGCAACGTCGAGGTGCGCCGCGGGCGGGCCGAGGAGTGGGCGGGCCGGATGGACGCGGATCTGGTCACGGCCCGGGCGGTGGCCCCGCTGGAGAAGCTGGTCGGCTGGTGCCTTCCGCTGCTCGGGCCGAACGGCCGGATGCTCGCGCTCAAGGGGGAGGCGGCCGCGACGGAGCTGGAGCGGGTCGCGCCGAGCCTGAAGGCTTTGGGCGCGGTCGAGTGGGGAGTAGTGTCGGTGGGTGCCGATCTCGGCGAGGCCGCCACCCGCGTGGTGCGGATCGACTTGGGGGCCAACGGATTTCGCGCGGCGAAGGGCTCTCGCGGCGGAAAAAGCGTCCGCAACCCGCGCTCCCGACGCACACCAAACTGAGACCGGATACAGTACCTCTTGCTTCCTAGGCGCGTTTCACGTGAAACCGGATCCAGCAGACCCCTGTTCCACGTGGAACCCGACTCCACGAGACTCCCCCGGTTCCACGTGAAACCCCTCGCGGCTCGGTCCTCCACGGCACCTAGGTATCTCCTGAATCACGCTACGAGGGGACACGATGGTGGCGCCCGGTCCGTCCGAAGGCCATCGCCGCGGGCACTCAGAAGGTGGCCAACGCGGCAACCAATCAACGAGCGGCGTTCCACTGCCTCGTGGGTGGCGCCTGGAAGAATCGCTGGAAGCGGAAAGCATGCCACCGGACGGCTTCAGCTGGACCTGGCACGTACCTAGCAGTGAAACGCGCGAAGTTGAGCTATCCGTCGTCGCGACGACGGAGGAAGAGAGTTGGCCGATGCCCTACGACCAGCCGATCGGGTCGGGCGCACTGCAGCCGGTGCCCGCCGCTGTCGACACCGACACGCTGCACGGCGGTCGCCGCGCCCCGGCGGAGGACACTCCGATAGCGCGCGAGGCGGAGGCCGCGGTCGCCGCGATGGCACGCAGCCAGCAGCCGCTGCCGCGTCCGGCGAGCACCCGGACGATGGTGGTGGCCAACCAGAAGGGCGGCGTCGGCAAGACCACCACGACCGTCAACATCGCCGCCTCGCTCGCGCAGTTCGGTGCCAAGGTCCTCGTGGTCGACCTCGACCCGCAGGGCAACGCCTCCACCGCGCTCGGCATCGAGCACCACTCCGAGGTGCCCTCGATCTACGACGTGCTGATCGAGCGGTACAGCATGGAGGAGATCGTGCAGCCGGTGGAGGACATCCCCGGACTCTACTGCGCCCCGGCCACGATCGACCTCGCCGGTGCCGAGATCGAGCTCGTCTCGATGGTCGCGCGGGAGAGCCGGCTGCAGCGCGCGCTCTCCGTGTACCACGACACCATGGACTACATCCTCATCGACTGCCCGCCCTCGCTCGGTCTGCTGACCGTCAACGCGATGGTCGCCGGCAAGGAGGTGCTGATCCCGATCCAGTGCGAGTACTACGCGCTGGAGGGACTCACCCAGCTGCTGCGCAACATCGAGTTGGTGCGCGCGCACCTGAACACCGATCTGCGGATCTCGACGATTCTGCTCACGATGTACGACGCGCGCACCCGGCTCGCCTCCCAGGTGGCCGACGAGGTCCGACTGCACTTCCCGAACGAGGTGCTGGGCACCGCGGTGCCGCGCTCGGTGCGTATCTCCGAGGCGCCGAGCTACAGCCAGACCGTGATGACGTACGACCCCGCCTCGACCGGAGCGCTCGCCTATCGCGAGGCGGCCCGGGAAATCGTCGAGCGGTACGCACAGGTGCCCGGGCAGCGCGCGCTGGCCGCGGACACAGAAGAGGTGGCACGATGAACGACCGTCGGCGCGGGCTCGGCCGAGGCCTGGGTTCGCTGATTCCGACCGCCCCGGAAGGCGCGGCGCCCGCTTCGGCGGCGGCCGCGGCCACCGGGGTGCCGACGCGGCGACTGCCGCTGGGCGAGGTGTACCGGCCGGAGGCCGACGAGTTCCACGTGGAACAGTCGGCTCCCGAGGAGCCGCGTCTGGTCGCCGGCGCCTACTTCGCCGAGCTTCCGCTGTCCTCGATCGTGCCGAACCCGCGGCAGCCGCGCGACTACTTCGACGAGGAGGATCTGCGCGACCTCGGCACCTCCATCAAGGAAGTCGGTCTGCTGCAGCCGGTCGTCGTGCGCAAGGTCGACGACGAGCGCTACGAGCTCATCATGGGGGAGCGCCGCTTCCGCGCCTCCAAGGCGGTCGGCCTCACCGAGATCCCGGCGATCGTGCGGCAGACCGAGGACAACCGGATGCTGCTCGACGCGCTGCTGGAGAACCTGCAGCGCGCCCAGCTGAATCCGCTGGAAGAGGCGGCGGCCTTCGACCAGTTGCTCAAGGACTTCGAGTGCACGCACGAGGAGCTCGGCGGCCGGGTCGGCCGTTCCCGCTCCTACATCTCCAACGCGCTGCGGCTGCTGAAGATGTCGCCGGAGGTGCAGCTGAAAATCGCGGCGGGCACCATCTCGGCCGGGCACGCGAAGGCGCTCGCCGGAGTCGACGACCACGAGTCGCAGGAGCAGCTCGCCAAGCGCATCGTCGCCGAACTGCTCTCGGTGCGCGCGGTCGAGGAACTCGTCCAGATGCACGACCCCGACAAGTCGAAGAAGCCGCGCAAGCCGCGTCCGGGCAGCCGCATCTCCCCCGCCGTGACCGACCTGGCCGACCGGCTGTCCGACCGCTATGACACCCGCGTCACCGTCAACGTGCTCGGCGGCCGCGGCAAGGTCGTCGTCGAGTTCGGTTCGCTGGAGGATCTGGACCGCATCCTCGAACTGATGGCGCCCGGCGAGAGCGTGCGCGCCTCGGAATAGCGGCGAGCCCCACGCGGTTCACGTGAACGTCCCACCGATTGACGGCAGTACGACCGAGAGAAGGCAGTAGGCAGTGCCAGAGGCAGCAGAGGGTACCGAAGTCCGGAACGTCATCATCATCGGCTCCGGGCCCGCGGGTTACACCGCCGGGATCTACACCGCCCGGGCCGGTCTGAAGCCGCTGCTTTTCGAGGGCTCGGTGACCGCGGGCGGCGCGCTGATGAACACCACCGAGGTGGAGAACTTCCCCGGCTTCCCGGACAGCGTGATGGGACCGGACCTGATGGACAGCCTGCGCAAGCAGGCGGAGCGCTTCGGCGCCGAACTCGTCACCGACGACGTCATCGAGGTCGACCTGAGCGGCCCGGTCAAGCGCGTCGTGGACGGGAACGACGATGTGCACTACGCGCGCACCGTCATCATCGCCACCGGGTCCGGCTACCGCGAGCTCGGCCTGTCGGACGAGAAGCGGCTGTCCGGCCACGGCGTCTCCTGGTGCGCCACGTGCGACGGCTTCTTCTTCCGGGAGAAGCGCATCGTGGTGGTCGGCGGCGGCGATACGGCGATGGAGGAGGCGACCTTCCTGACCCGCTTCGGCCAGAGCGTCACCATCGTGCACCGCCGCGGCGAACTGCGTGCCAGCAAGATCATGCAGGAGCGCGCGATGTCCAACCCGAAAATCGACTTCGCCTGGAACAGCGAGGTGTCCGCGATCCTCGGCGAGGACAAGGTGACCGGCCTCAAGCTCCGGGACACCCGCACCGGCGAGGAGCGGGAGATCGAGGCGGACGGACTGTTCATCGCGATCGGCCACGACCCGCGCAGCGATCTGTTCAAGGGGCAGATCGAGCTCGACGACGAGGGCTACGTGAAGGTGGACGCGCCGAGCACGCGCACCAACCTCGAGGGCGTCTTCGCGTGCGGCGACGTGGTGGACCACACCTACCGGCAGGCGATCACGGCCGCCGGCACCGGGTGCTCCGCCGCGCTGGACGCCGAGCGCTTCCTGGCCGCGCTCGAGCACGCGGAATCAACCAGCCAGTCCTGACGTTCCATCCACAGACCCCACGCTTCAAGACAAGGAGGCCGCAGATGTCGGCGCTCAAGCAGGTCACCGACGCGACTTTCGACGAGGCTGTCCTCAACAGCGACAAGCCGGTGCTGGTCGACTTCTGGGCCGAGTGGTGCGGGCCGTGCCGCATGATCGCCCCGATCCTCGAGCAGATCGCCGCCGAGCACGGTGAGAAGCTGGAGATCGTCAAGCTGAACACCGACGAGAACCCGGAGACCGCGACGCGCTACGGGGTGCTGAACATCCCGATGCTCAACGTCTACGTCAAGGGCGAGGTCGCCAAGACGATCGTCGGCGCCAAGCCGAAGCGCGCACTGCTCAAGGACCTCGAGGACTTCATCGGCTGACGGAGCCCTGAGCGAGGATCCGGCTCGCAGAGTTCGGACAGGAGCCCGCGTACACCACCGCGTAGACGGTGGCGGACGCGGGCTCCTTCGCGTCCTGGTACACCACGAGCGTCGCGGCCTGGCCCTGGTAGATCCGCTGGGACGTCGTCAGAACCGTGTAGCCGGAACGCTGCGGCACGTTCGCGTTCGCGCACTTCGGCTGGTCGAGGTGCGGGGCGAGGTGCGGGCCGTTGTTGGTGGCGGCGTCCGCGCTCGCGGTCGACAGCAGGCTGTGCACCCACGCGCCGATCGAGGTCTCCGTCACCGCGCCATAACTCTCCGGAGCGCCCGCGGAGACCCCGGAGCTGGAGGCCGACGAGCTCGTCGTGCTCTGGTGGGCCAGCGCGCCGATGCCGACGACCGCCAGCGCGATCAGCGAGAGCGAGCCGAGCGGGATCGCGATCCTGCGCCAGGACGGCCGACGTCCGCGCCGCGCCCCCGTCGCCGCCGCGGACTCGGCGGCCGCCTCCTGCTCGGCGTCGAACTCCTGCCACGCGCGGGCCACGGCCGCGTCCAGCCGGATGCCCACCGACTCGGGCAGTTCGGGCTCCGGCAGCGCGGCCAGCTCCGTCAGCAGCGAACGGAGGTCCGCGAGCTCGGCCGAACACTGCGCACAGCCCTCAGCATGCTCGAGCAGACCCGCAGCGGCCGTCTCCGGACTGAACGCGCACTCCGACAACTCTTCGGACGTCAGGTGCGTGGGCGTGGCGCCACGGGGCTCCTGTGGCTCTGTCACCGGGCACCCCGCTTCTGCTTCTTCTCTGGCGTCGACGATTGGTCGATCTGTACTGAGACGTCGGGATCCGTCCCCGGGTTCCGCAGATCCCGCAGACTCGCCGCGAGCTTGGCCCGGCCGCGCGCGCAGCGGGACTTGACCGTGCCGCCGGGTACGCCGAGCACCGCCGCCGCCTCCTCCACCGGGAGCCCCTGCACGTCCACCAGCACCACCGCCGCGCGCTGGTCCACCGGCAGCTGCGCGAGCGCCTGCTCCAGCACCAGGCGCAGCTCCCGCTGCTCGGCCATGTCGGTCGGGTCCTCGGTCGCCTGCCGCCAGACGCTCGACTCGGGATCGGGATAGTGCACCGTCGGACGCGCGGCCTGCCGCCGCAGCCGGTCCAGGCAGGCGTTCACGGTGATCCGGTAGAGCCAGGTGCCCACGGCCGAGTCCTGCCGGAAGTTGCCGGCCGCCTTGAACGCGGAGAGCGCGGCGTCCTGCAGCGCGTCCGCCGCGTCCTCCGGATTGCCCGCGGTGCGCAGCGCCACCGCCCACATCCGGCCGCGGTGGCGCGCGAGCAGCTCACCGAAGGCCTCGCGGTCCCCCGCCAGATGCCGGCGCAGGCACTCGAGGTCCGCAGCGTCGTCGCGCGCCGCCTCCCGCATGCTCTCCCTCGTGTTCCTTGGAGCTATTCGCCGAGGACCTGGACGTCGAGGAGGCTGTCGCGATAACCGGCCGGGGTGCCGGTCGTCGAGTCCTCGGGCTGATTCGGCACCGCGGTGAATATGATCGCGACGTACTCGGCCGAGGTCGCCGAGAAGTTCGCGGTGACGGTCTGCCCGGAACTGAGGTTGCTCATCGTCTTCTGCAGGGTGAATCCGTCGGCGGTCAGGCCGCTGGAGTTCCAGGTGGTCGAGCTGCCCGCCGGCGCGGTGAAGACCTCGGCGGTGGCACCCGAGGCGCCGACCTGGAACTTGACCTGGTCCACCGTGTGCGCCGAGCCCAGGTCAAACACGAGCCCTATCCCGCCGGCGTTCTCGCTGGCCCACTTCGCGTCGAAGTGGGTGGTCATCTTCCAGCCGTCGGCCGAGCCGTTGTACGCGTCGACCGCGCTGGACGTGGAGCCGGAACTGGCGCCGTGGTCCCAGACCGAGTCGCCCGTGATGGTCAGCGCCTTGCCCACGGTGCCGGCCGGGATGCTGACCAGGCCGCCGGAGGACGGGTGCGGCGTGGCGTTGCTGATGCTGCCGGTGGTCGTGTTGGTCTTGCCGTTACCGCTGAGCTGGAACGCGGCGAGCGTGGCCAGCGCGACGATCGCGCAGCCGCCCGCGGCCAGCACGCCGCGCCGCCGCCAGACCGGCGTGCGCTCGGCGGGCTCGGGGGACCAGGAGGGCGTCGCGTCGCGCTTGTCGCCGTTCGCGGCGACCGGCTTGGCGCTGCGGGTGCGCGGCGGCGCCACCACGACCGTGGTCGGCTCCGGCGCCTCCTCGCGCAGCTTGGGCAGCGAGCGGATCGCGTCCGCCAGCTCCTTGACCGTGGTGAACGAGTCCTGCTCGCCGAGGCCGAGGGCGCGGCAGACGGTCGCGTCCACCTGCTTCGGCACGGCGGCGCGGATCTGCGCGGGGGTGTAGAGCGCGGCGCTGTCGGTCGGGGCGGCCTCGAGCCCGTATTCGGCCTCGCTGCCCGGCCAGCGCGCGGTGAGCGCGGCGTACCAGATCTGACCCAGCGCCAGAACGTCGGCGGCGTACCGCTTCTCGGCCTCCGCGGACTCCGGCTCGGCGCCGCTGAGGGTGGCCTCGACCAGCAGTCCGCGCAGCTTGACCTCGCCCGCCTTGGTGATCATCACCGTGGCCGGGTTCATCGCGCCGTGCGACACCTCGGCCTCGTGCGCGCGGACCATCGCCTCGGCCAGGTCGCGCACCATCGCGGTGGCGCGGGCGGGCGAGAGCGGTCCGTCGGCCAGCCGCTCCTGCAGCTGCTCGGCGCCGGGCACCCATTCGGTCACGATGTAGAGCAGGTCGTCGTCCTGCACCGCGTCGAGCACCTGGACGAAGCGCGCGTCCGGCACCGCGGCCGCGTCCCGCGCGGCCCGGGCCACCTGCTCGACCAGCGGGTGCTCGGTGGCTATGAGGTCGACACCGACCCGGCGGTTGAGCAGCTCGTCCACGCCGACCCACAGCTGCGGTTCGGGCTCGAAGACGCCGCCGAAGCCGCGCACCATCCGCTCGAGCCGGTACCGGCCGCCGAGCCGCCGGCCGACCACGGCCAGCTCGCGCGGCTCCTTCGGCTCCGCGGGCTCCCAGGTGGACGCCGCCGGGCGCGCGGGCTCCTCGTCGTCCGCCGCGGCCTCGCCGGCGTCCGGCGTCGCGGATTCCCCGGCGGGCTCGTCGTCGGATTCGGATTCGGATTCGGCGTCGTCCTCGGCCGCGGCCTCGAGTTCGTCCTCTGCCTCGTCCACGGGCGCGGCCTCGGCCGCGGGCTCGTTCTCCGGCCCCTGCGGCGCGGCGACGTCCTCGTCCGCGCCGTGCTCGGCGGGGTTTTCGGCCAGGGCAGCCACGGCCCTCCCTCGGTTTCCTTGCGGCGATCTTCAAGCCAGCGGTTCGCGAGCCTTTTCCCGCCTCATGGTAGTGCTAACGGCCGAGGCGCGCCTTCACGGTACCCAACAAGGAGTTCAGCTCCTGGACGCGCATTTTCTGTGCCGTCAGAACGAAGATCGCGATGAACAGCAGGCCTCCGACGGCGAAACCGGCGATCGCGCCGACCGTTCCGGCACCGCGGGTGTCGGTCACGTAGATACCCACCGGGCCGCCGATCGCCGCCGCCAGTCCCGCCGCGACGCAGAGCTTGATGTGCACGCGCATCACGCGCTTTCCGTCGAAACTGCCGACGAGCTTGTGCAGCCGCTGCGCGGTGATCGCCATTCCGAACAGATACGAGACCGAATAGGCGGCGCACATTCCGGCCACGGCCCACGTCGTGCTGCCGAGCACGAGGAAGGAGGCGTAGGCGAGTCCCGCGTTCATCACGCCGATCCACAGCGCGATCACGAACGGCGTCTTCGTGTCCTCGTACGCGTAGAAGCCGCGCAGCATCACGAACTGGGCCGAGTAGGGGATCAGGCCGAGGCTGAAGGCCATCAGCATGTACGCCAGGTTGTGCGACTCGGTCGGGGTCATTCCGCCGTGGCCGAGCAGGATCGAGACGATCTGCTGGCCGAACGCCAGGAACGCGAAGGCGCACGGCACGATCAGCAGGCCGGTCGAACGCAGTCCGTAGGAGATCGCGTCGCCCACCGCGCGCCGGTCGCCGTCGTGCGCGGAGCGGCTCATCCGCGGCAGCAGCGAGGTGATGATCGAGACGGTGATGACGGACTGCGGCAGCACCCAGAGCGTGACCGCGTTCGAGTAGGCCGCGTACCCCACGCCGCTGTGCGTGAACTTGTCGCCCATCGTCGTGGACAGGTTCGTCACGACCCAGTTCACGCCCGCGCCGATGAACACCGTCAGCAGCGTCCACTTGGCCAGTGTCATCGACTTGCCCAGGCCGGTGTTGCGCCAGTCGAAGCGCGGCCGGAAGCGCACACCGACTCCGCGCAGGTACGGCAGCAGGGTGATCGTCTGCAGCACGATGCCGAGGGTGGTGCCGAGGCCGAGCAGTATCTGCTCGTTCATCGTGATCGTGTCGGCCGTGTTGGGCGTGCTGCCGACGATCCAGAGGTAGGAGCCGAGGGTGGCGATCTGCACCACGTTGGCCAGCACCGGGGTCCACATCATGGGACCGTAGCTGTCCTTGGCGTTCAGGATCTGGCCGAGCATCACGGACAGGCCGTAGAACAGGATCTGCGGCAGGCAGTACCGGGCGAACACGATCGTGGCGGCGCGGTCGTGACCGCTCACATTGCCCGCGTAGAAGGTCACCAGCTGCGGCGCCGCGACGACCGCCAGCACGGTCAGGCCGCCGAGGAAGACGATCGTCATGGTCAGCAGCCGGTCGATGAACGCCTGGCCGCCGTCCTGGTCGTCCTTCATCGCGCGCACCAGCTGCGGCACGAAGATGGCGTTGACCGCGCCGCCGATCACGATCATGTAGACCATGTTCGGCAGGTTGTTGCCGACGTTGAAGTCGTCGGCGAGGCCGACCGTGCCGAGCGCGGCGACCAGCAGCGAGGAGCGGACCATGCCGGTGACCCGGGACACGATGGTGCCCATCGCCATGATCCGGCTGGCCCGCGAGACGCTGGACTTCGCGGCCTCGGCCGACGGGGCCTCGACCGGGATGCCGCCGACGATGGTCTCTTCCGGGCGGGTGCCCGGGCCCTGCACCTGGCCGCGGCGCGGCGGAATGAGCGTCTGCAGCGAGGTGGGGTCGAGGAAGCCCGCGCTGATCGCCGGGATGTTGAACCGGGTCGCGTCGACGGCCTCGGCGTACGCGGCGCGCCGGGCCTGCCTGGCCTCGGGCGCCTCGTCCGGCGGTATCTCCGGGTACCAGAGGTTCTGCGTCTGGTGCCGGGTCTGCTGGTACCACTCGTCGGTCTGGCCCACGTAGTTCTCACCGGAGGAACCGGGGCCCTGGTTCTGCGCGTACGGGTAGTCGGACCGGTACTCGGCCACGTATTCCTGACCCCGGTACCGGTCGCCGCCGCCCTCGGGGCGCCACCCAGACATCGCTCGGTTTCCTCCTGTGCCGCACGGCCCGCGACAGCCGTCGCGCGCGGACTGGTCTCCGAGCGCCTTGCCTTCATTCTCCAGGGTTCGCGCCCCGCGTGGTGCGAACCGGTCGGTCAGTCACCCTCGCGGGTCGCCGGCTCGGTCCGCGAGCCCCTTCTACCCCGATAGATACGCAACCCTACAGCGAAGATGAGCAGTGCCGCGGAGCCCGCGAACAGCAGCAGCGCCACGAAGCCGATCGAGGTCACGGTGACCTGCAGATACTGCGATCCGCCGGAATTGGCCGTGCCGTAGTGCGCGCCGTCCGCGGTGACCAGGAACGCCCTGACCTGGTACGTGCTGGAGGCGACCTTCGTGTTCACCTTCACTTCGACCGTCGTACTGCCGCCGGCCGGGAAGGTGCGCACCGGAATTTGGGTGATGTTCAGGCCGGACGGGCTGGTGACCACGGTCAGGCCGAGCCGCACGTCCTGGCCGAGGTGGTTGACGACCGTGAACGGGATCGAGCCGCTGGTGCCGGACAGGGTCAGGTCGGACTTGGGGATCAGGTACACCAGGCCGGTCTGCGAACTGAGCCGGCTGGAGACCGCCGACTCGAAGGTCTGCCAGCCCTTCGAGTTCCCGCGCCAGCCGGTCGAGACCGTGCGCAGCACCGCGTCCGCGAAACCGGCGGTCGTCGTGTCGGACTTGGTCAGGATCGACTGGTAGAGCTTGAGCTGCGACTGCAGGTCGAGCGCCGAGGAGAGCTGGCTGCTGGTCAGGTCCGTGCCGGCGACCGCGGAGGAGCGGGCCGGCGTGCCGGTGGAGGCGTTGGCGTCCGCGGACTGCTTGAGCAGCGAGGACAGCCCGGACGAGGTGATCCACGAGGCGCTCTGCAGCACCTTGAGCGTGCCCATGTCGGCGGCCGAGGTGGCCGCGTCGCGCGGCAGCGTCAGCATGATCGAGCGGGAGAGGTTCGGCTCCTCCTCCGCGATCAGCGCGGTCTGCGCGAGCAGCCGCTGCCCGGCGAGCAGCGAGGAGTTCGAGCCCGCCTTGACGTACGTCTTGTCGGCCGAGTCGCCGGACATGATCGCGTCGAGGCCGGTGTCGCCGACGACGAGGTTGCTCCGGTCGTCCGCGGATGCCCGGCCGGTCGGCGTGTACTTCTGGTTCTCCACCGACAGGCCGATCGAGGTGGAGTCGACGACCACGGCGGACGGGTTGATCGAGTCGGCGAGGCTCAGCGTGGCCGCGGAGACCTGTCCGTCGGCGGGCCAGGCCAGCAGGCCCTGCGCGTCGCGGTCGACGACGGTCTTGACCGTGCCGTCCGAGGTGGACTGCTGCGCGGCGTCCTTGAGGAACTGCTGCGCCTGCGCGGCCGCGGCGTTCGAGAGCGAGCCGAGGTCCGGGTCCGTCGCGGGCAGCTGCCACAGTTCGCCGTTCGTGCTGCCCAGGACGGTCTTGGCCTCCTTGAGCCAGCCGACCGCGTTGTTCGCGTCCGGGCCGACGTCGTCGGTCGCCGTGCCGCCGGACGCGACCACGTAGCCGTTCGCGATCTGGATCGCCGTGTTCAGCAGGTCGGGGTCCACCACCCAGGAGACGGTGCCCTTCGGCAGTTGCGCCCCGGCGGACAGCAGCTTGTAGAGGCTGCCGCCCGTGGCCATGTCCGAGACCAGCGTGTCCGAGGTCAGCTCGGAATACGTCGCGTTGCCCTGCGTCTCCTGGTATCCGTCGGCCGGCGAGGTCGCGGTGACCGGCGCCAGCACCGTGAGGTGCGTGGGGGCCACGGTCGAGCCGCCGCTGCCGATCTTGTACGGCAGGTAGGTGCGCATCGAGCCGATCTCGTTGCCGCCCGAGTAGGCCCGCACGTCCAGCGCGTAGACCGTGCCCGCGCTCAGGCCCAGCGCGCTGATCGGGGTCTGCAGGCTCCACGCGTGGCTGCCCGAGGACAGCGTGCCCAGCCGGTCCTGCACCGAGTAGAGCTCCTGGTCGCTGTCCTGCGGCCCGTCGCCCATCTGGGAGCGGTAGCCCACCGCCTCGTAGCCCAGCTGCACTATGACGTCCGTGTGCGAGGAACCGGACGGGACGGTCACGTCCCCGGCCAGGCTCAGCTGCTGGGAGCTCGACGTCGCGACGGCCGGCGTCATGGTGGTCAGGCTGACCGCCACACCCTCGGACGCCGAGGCGGCCGGCGCGGCGGCGAGGCCGAGCAGACCGGCGGAGGCGACCAGGGACAGGGCGAGCAGGGTGCGGAGCGTGCGCTGTGGCGGGAGGAGCCGGGTCACGGGGAAATCCTAGGGGGCTGTGAGCGGTCTGCTGAGCACGGCGGGGATATGGATGCGGGACCGGGGCGGCGCTGCGTTTACCCTTGGTTGACGTGTCTACCTCGGTTCCGGATCCCAAGCAGGCGGCGGTGCTCGCCCTGCTGCAGCTCAACCCCGTCGCGCTCGAGCTGGGAGAGCTGTTCGCAGCCGCCGGACACGACCTCGCGCTGGTCGGCGGCTCGGTGCGGGACGCCCTGCTCGGCCGGCTCGGCGACGACCTCGACTTCACCACGGACGCCCGGCCCGAGCAGATCCTGCGGCTGGTGCGGCCCTGGGGCGAGGCGGTCTGGGACGTCGGCATCGCCTTCGGCACGGTCGGCGTGCAGAAGGACGGCCTGAAGCTGGAGATCACCACCTACCGCAGCGAGGCGTACGACCGCGAGTCGCGCAAGCCGGCGGTGGACTTCGGCGACACCCTCGACGGCGACCTGGTGCGCCGCGACTTCACCGTGAACGCGATGGCGGTCCGGCTGCCGTCGATGGATTTCGCGGACCCGCACCAGGGCTTCGAGGACCTGGCCAGGAAGGTGCTGCGGACGCCGGGCACGCCGCAGGAGTCCTTCGGCGACGACCCGCTGCGGATGCTGCGCGCGGCCCGGTTCGCCGCGCAGCTCGGTTTCACGGTGGCGCCGGAGGTCGAGGCGGCGATGCGCTCGATGGCCGGGCGGCTGTCCATCGTCTCCGCCGAACGTGTCCAGGCCGAGTTCTCCAAGCTTCTGCTCGCCGAGGATCCGCGGCGCGGGCTCGGACTGCTCGTCGGCACGGCGCTCGCCGACCAGTTCCTGCCCGAACTTCCCAAGCTGCGCCTGGAGATCGACGAACACCACCGGCACAAGGACGTCTACGAGCACACCCTGATCGTGGTCGAGCAGGCGATGGAGCTCGAGGACACCGGACCGGACCTCGTGCTGCGGATGGCCGCACTGCTGCACGACATCGGCAAGCCGCGCACCCGCAAGTTCGAGCCGGGCGGCGGGGTCTCGTTCCACCACCACGAGCTCGTTGGCGCGAAGATGACCCGCAAGCGGCTGCGCGAACTGAAGTACTCCAAGGAGTTCGTGGATGAGGTGTCCCGGTTGGTCGAACTGCACCTGCGGTTCCACGGCTACGGCGACGGCGAGTGGACCGACTCGGCGGTGCGGCGCTACGTGCGCGACGCCGGGCCGCTGCTGGACCGGCTGCACAAGCTGACCCGCTCGGACTGCACCACCCGCAACCGGCGCCGGGCCGCCGCGCTGGCCGCCTCCTACGACGAGCTCGAGGTGCGGATCGCGCGGCTGCAGGAGCAGGAGGAGCTGGACGCGATCCGGCCGGACCTGGACGGCAACGAGGTCATGGAGCTGCTCGGGATCGGCCCCGGTCCGGTGGTCGGCCGCGCCTACAAGTTCCTGCTGGAGCGACGCCTGGACGAGGGTCCGCTCGGTCGCGACCGCGCCGTCAGCGAACTGCGGGAGTGGTGGGCTCTCCAGCCGGAATCGGCGGCGCCGGACGCTGGCCCGGCTCCCGCGGAATCCTGAGCGCGTACCAGAATCCGGCGAGCAGGTAGGCGCCGGAGACGATGCCGAGGACGAGGTAGGAGCGGCCGTCCGTGGGCAGCGTGACGGCGGCGAACGCGGCGGCGATCACGAAACTGCCGTTGTAGAGCATGTCGTAGAACACGAACACCCGGCCGCGGAAGTCGTCGTCCACGTTGCGCTGCACGAGCGTGTCGGTGCTGACCTTCTGGCCCTGCGAGCAGAAACCCAGCAGGAAGGCGCCGACCAGCAGTGCGGGTTCACGGAACGGCAGACCGAATACGATCTCTGTGACGCCGGCGGCCATGAGGCACAACGGAATCCAGCGGTGCAGGCTCAGCCGGCGCGCGACAAACGGCGTGGCCACCGCACCGAGTCCGAAGCCGATGCCGGAGACGCCGACCGCGAAGGCGAATCCGGCCAGGCCCGCGTTGGTGTCCTTGGGATCGTTGAAGGCGTTGCGGAACAGCAGCAGCGTCATGATCGTCACCGCGCCGTAGCAGAAGCGGCTGACCGCGATCGCGGCGAGCGGGCGTCCGGCGGCCGGCCGCTCGATCACGTGCCGGGCACCGGAGGCCACCCCGTGCACGACGCTGGCCATGGCCGAGCGCCACGGCGTGCGCGAGGGCGTGGCCGGACCGAGCCCGTCGGCCGGGATGGTGAGCGCGACCAGGGCGCTGAGCGCGTACAGGCAGGCGGTGCACAGCAGCACGCCGCTGACCGAACCCTGGCCGTGGCCCGCGACCGCGTGCACGACCACGCTGACCCCCGCGCCGACCGTCGTGGCCAGCGTGCCGAGGGTCGGGGAGACGGCGTTCGCGACGATCAGCTGCTCGCCCTTGACCGTGTGCGGCAGGCCCGCGGAGAGGCCGGCGAGGATGAAGCGGTTCGCGGAGAACCCGGCCAGCGCCGCCAGGTAGAACAGGAAACCGGTCGAGTTCGCCGCCGCGCACGCCGCCACCCCCACCACCAGCCCGGCGCGCACCAGATTGGCCCAGACGAGCATCTGCCGGCGCCGCCAGCGGTCCAGGAACACCCCCGCGAACGGCCCGACGACGGTGAACGGCAGCAGCAGCACGGCGAAGGCCTCGGCGACCTTGCCCGGGGTGGCCGCGTTCTGCGGGGAGAACACCACGTACGTGGCCAGCGCGGCCTGGAACGCGCCGTCCCCGAACTGGCCGACCAGACGCACCGTCAACAGCAGCCGGAACCGGCGCAGGCCCGCGCCGAACAGCGCGGTGCGCACCAGCCGAAGAGTTCTCACATTCTCAAGGTTAAGTATCTCTCGGCCGGTGCGCACCGGACTTACCGCGAACTACAGGTAGCTGTCCGCGACCGCGAGCGCGGCGTCGATGCCCGCGAGGCCCTCGCGCGCGTCCGCCTCGCTCAGGTTCAGCGGCGGGGTGATCTGCAGCCGGTTGAAGTGCGGCATCGGCCAGACGCCGTGCTTCTTGGCCTCGGCGAACACCGCGTTCATCGGGGCGGCGTCGGCTCCGGCGGCCGCGTAGGGCACGAACATCTCGCGTGTCTCGCGGTCCTTGACCAGGTCCAGCGCCCAGAACGCGCCGAGGCCGCGCACCTCGCCGACCGAGGGGTGCTTCTCGGCGAGCTCGCGCAGGCCGGGGCCGAGCACGTTCTCGCCGAGCCAGGCCGCGTGTTCCACGATCCGCTCCTCGCGCATCGTCCGGATGGTGGCGACGGCGGCGGCGCAGGCCAGCGGGTGGCCCGAGTAGGTCAGGCCGCCGGGGAACGCCTTGTTCCGGAAGGTGTCGTGCACGTGGTCGGAGACGATCACGCCGCCGAGCGGGACGTAGCCGGAGTTCACGCCCTTCGCGAAGCAGATCAGGTCCGGGGTCACGTTCCAGTGGTCCACCGCGAACCAGGCGCCGGTGCGGCCGAACCCGGCCATCACCTCGTCGGCGATGTAGAGGATCCCGTACTTGTCGCACAGCGCGCGCACACCCGCGAGGTAGCCGGGCGGCGGGATCAGGATGCCGTTGGTGCCGACGACCGTCTCCAGCACGATCGCGGCGATGGTGCCGGGACCCTGCAGCTGGATCGTCTGCTCCAGGTGGGCGAGCGCGCGCTCCGACTCCTCGGCCTCGGTCGTCGCGTAGAACGCGGAGCGGTACAGGTACGGGCCGAAGAACTTGTGCACGCCGCCGTCGTGGTGCGCGGCGGCCTCGTTCGCCCAGCGCCGCGGGTCGCCGGTCATGGTGATCGCGGTCGCGGTGTTGCCGTGGTACGAGCGGTACGCGGTCAGCACCTTCGGCCGGCCGGTGTGCACCCGGGCCATCCGCACGGCGTTCTCGATCGCGTCCGCGCCGCCGTTGGTGAAGAAGACCCGGTTCAGGCCCTCCGGCGCGTGCGAGGTGATCAGCTCGGCGGCTTCGGCGCGCCTGTCGTTCGCGAACGCCGGGGCGATGGTGCACAGCTGCGCGGCCTGCTCCTGGATCGCCGCGACCACCTTCGGGTGCTGGTGCCCAATGTTGGTGTAGACGAGCTGGCTGGCGAAGTCGAGGAAGACGTTGCCCTCGTAGTCCCAGAAGCGCGAGCCCGCGGCGCCGGCCACCGGCAGCGGGGCGATCTGGTCCTGCGCGGACCAGGAGTGGAAGACGTGGGCCCGGTCGAGTTCGGCGACCGCCTTGCCCTTGTCGGGGTCGGGGGTCGGGAGGGCGGGCAGGGCGGTGTCGGTCATGCCTCCAGAGTAGGAAACACGCCGCGGGCCGCCCAACCGACATACTGTACGGCTGGACGGCCCGAAAACGGCACTCTGACTAGAGGAAGCTCCGGACCTGGATGGTCGCGTTGCGGTCCTGGCCGACGCCGATGGCCGAGATCGGCGCGCCGGACAGCTCCTCGAGCCGCCGCACGTAGGCCTGCGCGTTGTCCGGCAGGTCGGAGAACTCGCGCGCCTTGCTGATGTCCTCGTCCCAGCCCGGCAGGTACTCGTAGACCGGCTTGGCGTGGTGGAAGTCCGTCTGCGTCATCGGCAGCTCGTCGTGCCGCGTGCCGTCCACGTCGTAGGCCACGCAGACCGGGATCTGCTTCCAGCCGGTGAGCACGTCCAGCTTGGTCAGGAAGAAGTCCGTCAGGCCGTTGACCCGCGCGGCGTACCGGGCGATCGGCGCGTCGAACCAGCCGCAGCGCCGGTCCCGGCCGGTGGTCACGCCGTACTCGCCGCCGATCTTGCGCAGCGCCTCGCCGTCCTCGTCGAACAGCTCGGTCGGGAACGGACCCGCGCCGACCCGGGTGGTGTACGCCTTGAGGATGCCGATGCTCCGGGTGATCCTGGTCGGGCCGATGCCGGAGCCCGAGCAGGCGCCGCCCGCGGTCGGGTTCGATGAGGTCACGAACGGATAGGTGCCGTGGTCCACGTCCAGCAGCGTGCCCTGGCCGCCCTCGAGCAGCACCACCTTGCCGTCGTCCAGCGCCTTGTTGAGCAGCAGCGCGGTGTCCGCGACGTAGGGCCGCAGCCGCTCGGCGTAGCCCAGGTACTCCTCCACGATCGCGTCGGCCGCGATCGCCCGCCGGTTGTAGATCTTCACCAGCATCTGGTTGCGGTCGCGCAGCGCGCCCTCGACCTTCT
>DATJIF010000041.1:0-6158 GCA_035493475.1 Actinospica sp. | reverse complement strand
CTTCGTGGACGCGGGCGTGTCCGGCGGCGTGTGGGGCCTGGAGAACGGCTACGCGCTCATGGTCGGCGGCAGCGTGGAGAACGTCGCCAAGGTGCAGCCGATCTTCGACGCGCTCAAGCCGGAGGGCGACTACGGCTTCGTGCGCGCCGGCGAGGCCGGTGCCGGGCACTTCGCCAAGATGGTCCACAACGGCATCGAGTACGGCATGATGCAGGCCTACGCCGAGGGCTGGGAGCTGCTCGAGGCCGTGCCCGAGGTCACCGACGTGCGCGAGGTCTTCCGCAGCTGGAAGGAGGGCACGGTCATCCGCTCCTGGCTGCTCGACCTGGCCGACAACGCGCTGCAGGAGGACGAGCACCTGACCGGCCTGCGCGGCTACGCCGAGGACTCCGGCGAGGGCCGCTGGACGGTGGAGGCGGCGATCGACCACGCCGTGCCGCTGCCCGTGATCACCGCCTCGCTGTTCGCCCGCTTCGCCTCGCGGCAGGAGGACTCGCCGTCGATGAAGATGGTCGCGGCGCTGCGCAACCAGTTCGGCGGCCACGCGGTCACCGACGCCTCCGGCCACACGGCTGGAGAGCACAAGACCCCCGGCGCCTGAGGTAGCCACACCTTGCATCTGAGCCACCTGTCGCTCGTCGACTTCCGCAGCTACGCCGGGCTCGAGCTCGAGTTCGAGCCCGGCGTCTGTGTGCTGGTCGGGCCGAACGGCCACGGCAAGACGAACGTCGTGGAGGCCGTCGGCTACCTCGCCACGCACGGCAGCCACCGGGTGGCGCAGGACCAGCCGCTGGTGCGGATCGGCGCGCAGCGGGCGGTGATCCGGGGCGCGGTGCACCACGAGGATCGCAGTGTCCTGCTGGAGCTGGAGATCAACCCGGGCCGGTCGAACCGGGCCCGGGTGAACCGGAACGCGGCGAGCAGGCCGCGGGACGCGCTCGGCTACCTGCGCACGGTGCTGTTCGCGCCGGAGGATCTGGCGCTGGTCAAGGGGGATCCGAGCACCCGGCGGCAGTTCCTGGACGACCTGCTCGTCGCGCGCACGCCCCGATTCGCCGCCGTGCGCGCGGATTACGAGCGCGCGCTCAAGCAACGCAATGCCCTGCTTCGCAGCGCGGCCCAGATGCGCCGGGCCAACCGCGGCGCGACCGTGGACATGTCCACGCTGGATCTGTGGGACGGGCACCTCGCCTCGTCCGGCGCGCATCTGCTGGCCGCCCGGCTGGAGCTCGTCGAGGCGCTCAATCCCTTGGTGGGCAAGGCATACGGCACCATCGCGGGGCGGGACAGCGCGCTGCTGGAGTACAAGCCGTCCTTCGAGTTGTCCACCGTCAACGCGCGCGAGATCAGCGCAGCTCCGGGATCACCGGTGGACGAATCCGCCTTGCACGACGCGATGATCGCGGCGCTGAACGCGGGCCGCAAGGACGAGATCGAGCGCGGCATGACGCTGGTCGGCCCGCACCGTGACGAGATCGCGCTGCTGCTGGACTACGGCCAGGGCCCGGTGCCCGCGAAATCCTATGCCAGCCACGGGGAATCCTGGTCCTTCGCGCTCAGCGCCAAGCTGGCCGCCTTCGAACTGCTGCGTGCCGAGGCGATCGAGCCGGTGCTGATCCTGGACGACGTCTTCGCGGAACTCGACTCCTCCCGCCGCGCGCAGCTCGCGCAGGTGGCGGCGAGCGCGGAGCAGGTGCTCATCACGGCCGCCGTGGACGAGGACGTGCCGGAAGCCTTGACCGGCATGCGTTACCGGATCGGCAAGGGCACCGCGGAGCGCATACAGTGAGCGAGCTTGCGAGCTCACCATTGAGCACAGTGCCCGCGCGAATGCGCCACCGAGCGCCAGCGAGGTGCGTATGAGCGGGGAGAGCGACCCCAAGGGCATCGACCTGGCACGCGCCGCGCTGGCCGCCGCGCGCAAGCGGGCCAAGGAACTCGAGGACGAGAAGGCCCGCCGGTCCGCCGCGGGCCGCCGGGCCGGGGCGCAGCGGCGCTCCGGATCCCGTTCCGACGACCGGGATCCGCAGTCGTTGCAGGCCACCATCGGACGGCTGATGTCCGAGCACGGCTGGGAGACGCCGGTGGCCGTCGGCGGCGTGGTGCACAACTGGCCGCAGGTGGTCGGCGAGCGCATCGCCGAGCACTGCGTTCCGGTCGGCTTCGCGGACGGCGTGCTCACCGTGCAGGCCGACTCGCCCGCGTGGGCCGTGGAGCTGCGGCACCTGTCCACCGCGCTGCTCGCCAAGCTGAACGAATCGGTGCCTTCCGGACCGGACGGACGCGCCGTGAAGCGGATCGCCGTGCTCGGACCGGCCAAGCCGCGATTGGGCCTGAACGGCTTCCGCTGAAGTCCGACCCCGGATAGGTGTGGGGGTACCGAAGCGAGGTCTGCGAGCTTCACAGACGCCTTTCCGTCGCGTGTCGCGCTTCCCGCCCTCCGGAACCGGTAGAATGGAAGCGAGATTTGCGGCTCTATGCCTTCCCGATGGGCGGGCTGGGGCCGCAGCCGTTGAGAAAGGGTCCCGCGTCCGTGGATAACAGCGAAAACCCGCAGCTGGAAGCCGAGCAGAGCAGCGCCGTGGCGGCTGAGCCGACAGCGACGGCGGCAGGGAACGGCAATTCCCGGGTCGAGGCGAAGTACGACGCCAGTGCGATCAACGTACTCGAGGGGCTCGAGGCCGTCCGCAAGCGTCCCGGCATGTACATCGGCTCCACCGGCGAGCGCGGCCTGCACCACCTGGTGCAGGAGATCGTGGACAACGCGGTGGACGAGGCGCTGGCCGGCTACTGCGACCACATCGTGGTGACCCTGCGCGGCGACGGCGGCGTGAGCGTCGAGGACAACGGCCGCGGCATCCCGGTCGGCATCGTGCCCGGCCAGGACAAGCCCGCCGTCGAGGTCGTGCTCACCGTGCTGCACGCGGGCGGCAAGTTCGGCGGCGGCGGCTACGCGGTCTCCGGCGGTCTGCACGGCGTCGGCTCCTCCGTCGTCAACGCGCTCTCCAACCGGCTGACCGTCGCGGTCCGCACCGAGGGCCACCTGTGGACGCAGGAGTACATCCGCGGCGTCCCGGTCGCCCCGCTGAACAAGGGCGAGGCCACCGACGAGACCGGCACCACGGTCACGTTCTGGGCCGACGACGAGATCTTCGAGACCACCACGTACAACTTCGAGACCCTCTCCCGGCGTTTCCAGGAGATGGCCTTCCTCAACCGCGGCGTGTCGATCGAGCTGGTCGACGAGCGCCCCGAGTACAAGGACGAGGAGGGCAACCCGCGGTCCGTACGCTTCAAGTACGACGGCGGCATCGCCGACTTCGTCCGGCACATCAACGCCGCCAAGGGCGAACTGGTGCACCCGCAGGTGATCGAGTTCGGTTCGGAGGACAAGGACCGCAAGATCTCCGCCGAGGTCGCGCTGCAGTGGAACAACCAGTACAGCGAGAGCGTCTACACCTTCGCGAACGTCATCCACACCCCGGACGGCGGCACGCACGAGGAGGGCTTCCGCTCGGCGATGACCAACGTGGTCAACCGCTACGCGAAGGACAAGCAGCTGCTCAAGGAGAAGGACGACAACCTCTCCGGCGAGGACATCCGCGAGGGCCTGGTCGCGATCGTCTCGGTGAAGCTGGGCGAGCCGCAGTTCGAGGGCCAGACGAAGGCGAAGCTGGGCAACACCGAGGCGCGCACCTTCGTGCAGAAGCTCACGTACGAGGCGATGACCGACTGGTTCGACCGGAACCCCAACGAGGCCAAGGACATCATCCGCAAGTCGATCCAGGCCGCCACGGCCCGGATCGCGGCGCGCAAGGCCCGCGAGCTGACCCGTCGCAAGGGTCTGCTGGAGTCGATGTCGCTGCCCGGCAAGCTCTCCGACTGCCAGTCCACCAACCCGGTCGAGTGCGAGATCTTCGTGGTCGAGGGCGACTCCGCCGGCGGCTCGGCCAAGCAGGGCCGGGACCCGCGCACCCAGGCCATCATGCCCATCCGCGGCAAGATCCTGAACGTGGAGAAGGCCCGCATCGACAAGGTGCTGCAGAACACCGAGGTGCAGGGGCTGATCTCCGCGCTGGGCACCGGAATCCACGACGACTTCGACATCAGCAAGCTGCGTTACCACAAGATCGTGCTGATGGCGGACGCCGACGTCGACGGCCAGCACATCAATACCCTGCTGCTGACCTTCCTGTTCCGCTTCATGAAGCCGCTGGTCGAGGCCGGGTACGTCTACCTGGCCGCGCCGCCGCTGTACAAGATCAAGTGGACCAAGGACGACTTCGCCTACGCCTACTCGGACCCCGAGCGCGACGCCATGATCCAGCAGGGCCTGACCGCCGGGCGCCGGATCAAGGACGACAGCGTGCAGCGCTTCAAGGGCCTCGGCGAGATGAACGCCGAGGAGCTCCGGGTGACCACGATGGACCGGGAGCACCGGATCCTGCGCCAGGTGACGCTGGACGACGCGGCCCAGGCGGACGAGCTGTTCTCGATCCTGATGGGCGAGGACGTGGAGGCGCGGCGCTCGTTCATCCAGCGCAACGCCAAGGACGTCCGCTTCCTCGACATCTGATCCGGTCTTCTCCCCAAGCAGCATTCTGAAAGGAGTTAGCCCTCGTGGCTGACGAGAACACCCCGCGGACCGCCGAACTCGTGGCGCCCGAACCGGAGAACGACCGGATCCAGGTCGTCGACCTGCTGACCGAGATGCAGCGGTCCTACCTGGACTACTCGATGGCGGTCATCGTCGGGCGCGCGCTGCCCGAGGTGCGCGACGGGCTCAAGCCGGTGCACCGCCGCGTGCTCTACGCGATGTACGACGGCGGCTACCGGCCGGACCGCGGCTACTTCAAGTGCGCCCGCGTGGTCGGCGAGGTCATGGGTGTCTACCACCCGCACGGCGACACGGCGATCTACGACACCCTCGTGCGGCTCGCGCAGCCCTGGTCGCTGCGGATGCCGCTGGTGGACGGCAACGGCAACTTCGGCTCGCCGGGCAACGACCCCGCCGCCGCCATGCGGTACACCGAGTGCAAGCTCGCGCCGCTGGCCATGGAGATGCTGCGGGACATCGACGAGGAGACCGTCGACTTCCAGGCCAACTACGACGGCCGCTCGCAGGAGCCGAACGTGCTCCCCGCGCGCTTCCCCAACCTGCTGGTGAACGGCTCGTCCGGCATCGCGGTCGGCATGGCCACGAACATCCCCATGCACAACCTGCGCGAGGTGGCCGACGGCGCGCTCTGGTACCTGCAGAACCCGGAGGCCACCCCGGCGGAGCTGCTCGAGGCGCTGCTGGAGCGGATCAAGGGCCCGGACTTCCCGACCGGCGCCAAGATCATGGGCCGCCGCGGCATCGAGGAGGCCTACCGCACCGGCCGCGGCTCGATCATCATGCGCGCCGTGGTCGAGGTGGAGGAGATCCAGGGCCGCGCCTGCCTGGTCGTCACCGAGCTGCCGTACCAGGTGAACCCGGACAACCTCGCCGGGAAGATCGCCGACCTGGTCAAGGACGGCAAGATCCAGGGCATCGCGGACGTGCGCGACGAGTCCTCCTCGCGCACCGGCCAGCGCCTGGTCATCGTGCTCAAGCGGGACGCCGTCGCCAAGGTCGTGCTCAACAACCTCTACAAGCACACACAGCTGCAGGACAGCTTCGGTTGCAACATGCTCGCGATGGTGGACGGCGTGCCGCGCACGCTGAGCCTGGACGCGTTCATCCGCTACTGGGTGGAGCACCAGGTCGACGTCATCGTCCGGCGCACCCGCTTCCGGCTGCGCAAGGCCGAGGAGCGCGCGCACATCCTGCGTGCCCTGCTCAAGGCCCTGGACGCGATCGACGAGGTCATCGCCACGATCCGGCGCAGCGACACCACCGAGGCCGCGCGCCTCGGCCTGATGGCGCTGCTGGACATCGACGAGATCCAGGCGAACGCGATCCTGGAGATGCAGCTGCGCCGCCTGGCCGCGTTGGAGCGGCAGCGAATCCAGGACGAGCACGACGAACTGATGCTGCGCATCGCCGAGTACCAGGCGATCCTGGCCTCGCCGGAGCGGCAGCGGCAGATCATCTCCGAGGAGCTGGCCGCCATCGTCGAGCGCTACGGCGACGACCGGCGCACCGAGATCGTGCCCTTCGAGGGCGACATGTCCAT
>DATJIF010000040.1:0-153824 GCA_035493475.1 Actinospica sp. | reverse complement strand
CAGCAGCGCGTGCGTGAAGCCCGGCGGGATCTCCTCGACGTGGTGGGTGACCAGGACGGTGACCGGGGAGGCCGGGTCGGCGGCGTGGTTGGCCAGCCGGCGCACCAGGTCCTCGCGGCCGCCGAGGTCGAGGCCGGAGGCGGGCTCGTCGAGCAGCAGCAGCTCCGGGTCGGTCATCAGGGCCCTGGCGACCAGCGCGCGCTTGCGCTCGCCGCTGGACAGGGTGCCGTACGTGCGGTCGCCGAACCCCTCCATGCCCCACCAGGACAGCAGGTCGTCGGCGCGGCCGGTGTCGGCGTCCTCGTAGGTCTCCCGCCAGCGCGCCAGCTTGCCGTAGGCTGCGCTGAGCACGACGTCGCGCACCCGCTCCCGGCCGGGCAGCCGGGCGTCCACGGCGGCGGAGGTCAGGCCGATCCGGGTGCGCAGCTCGAAGACGTCGACCTTGCCGAGCGTGTCGCCGAGGACGGTCGCCGTCCCCGCCGTCGGATGCATCTGCGCGGCGACGATCTGCAGCAGGGTCGTCTTGCCCGCGCCGTTCGGGCCGAGTACCACCCACCGCTCGCCGTCGGCGATGCGCCAATCGATCCCGGCGAGCAGCTTCTTGCCGTCCCGCACCACCGACACGTCGACCAGATCCAGCACGTCCGTCATGTGGCCAACTTATCGGGTGCGAGCCCCCGAACGGTACCTTGGCCCCGTGGAACAGAACGTGACGTCCCCGGGCCGCACGCTGCGCGTACTGGTCTTCGGCGCCGATCGTCCCGGAGTGACCGCGGCACTCTTCGGAGTGATCGAGCGGCACGCGGGCGGACCGGGCGGGCTCGGGCTCGTCGTCGCGGACGCGGAGCAGATCGTGCTGCGCGGCCGGCTGGTGCTCGGCGTGCTGCTGACCGCCCCGGCCGACTGGGACGAGACCGAGCTGCGCCGCGAACTGCACCGCTGGGGCGTCGACTGGAAGCTGGACGTCGAGGTCAAGGCGGGCGTCGGCGACAACCAGCCGCGCCGCGCCGGCCGCAGCCGCGTCACCGTGCTCGGCAACCCGCTCACCCCGGCCGCGTTAGGCCGAATGGCGGAAGAAGTCGCGGGCGCGGGCGGCAACATCGACCGCATCATCCGCCTGGCGAAGTACCCGGTCACCGCCATCGAGCTGGACGTCTCCGGCATCGACCCGCTCGAACTGCGCAGACTGCTGGCCCCAGCCGCGGCCGCCTGCGGAGCCGACGTGGCCGTGCAGCGCGCGGGCCTGGCGCGCCGGGCGAAGCACCTGATCGTGATGGACGTGGACTCGACCCTGATCCAGGACGAGGTGATCGAACTCCTCGCCGCCCACGCCGGCTGCCTGGAGCAGGTCGCCTCCGTCACCGACCGGGCCATGCGCGGCGAACTCGACTTCGCCGCCTCCCTGCGCGAGCGCGTCGCCCTTCTGGCCGGATTGTCGGAAGAAGTCTTCGCCAAGGTCCGCGAGGAGGTCCGCTACACCCCCGGCGCACGCACCCTGGTCCGCACCCTCAAGCGCCTCGGCTTCCAGGTCGCCATCGTCTCCGGCGGATTCACCCAGATCACCGACCTGCTCGCGGACGACCTGGGCCTGGACTACGCCGCCGCCAACACCCTCGAGGTCGTCGACGGCAAGCTCACCGGCCGCGTCGTCGGCGACATCGTCGACCGCCCCGGCAAGGCCGCCGCCCTCCGAGGATTCGCCAAGGCCGCGGGCGTCCCCCTCTCCGAAACCGTGGCCATCGGCGACGGCGCCAACGACCTCGACATGCTCGCCGCCGCGGGCCTGGGCGTCGCCTTCAACGCCAAGCCGGTCGTTCGCGCCCAGGCAGACACGGCGGTCAACGTCCCGTTCCTGGACACCATCCTCTTCCTGCTCGGCATCCCCGGCGACGAGATCGCCGAGCTCACCGAAGCGGCAGCCGAGCAGGACTGAGCGTTCGTCAGGCGCGGAGCGCGGAAAACACCACCGGCCAGTTACCCGGCGCGTTCTCCAGGAAAGTCTCGATGAAACGCGTCATGAGCAGTCGCCCCGCGTCGGCCTTCACCCCATCAGCCGCGCCGAGCAGGTACCACAGGTAGTCACCCAACGAGAGCCGCTGCGCCGCAAGCCCCTCGCTGGTGAACTCGCGGTGATCGTCCTCCTCCGTCAGGTCCGAGACGGTGACCGAATCGTCCACGAGCTCCCGCCAGTACGCGGCATCGTGAGCGCCGTCGCGCTGGCTCATATACCGGCCGGCGAACTCAGACATCGTCGTCTCATCGTCGATCAGCGGCGAAAGCACCAGGTCACTGCTGTAGTCGAAGCCGAAATACCAGCGGCGACCATCGACGACGAGCGACTCGATGCCGCCGACCCACCCGTCGCGCCCCTCGATCGGCAAGAGATCCCCGACGTCCACAAAACCCTCCCCATTCACACCCACGCACTGCCAACGCGCGCAGCGTATCGGCGTTTGGTGACAGGAACGGCGCGGTCTGGAACGGCAGTCGCCCACCGAACGTCTCAGGCCCATGAGGACGAATGCCGCAGCGCCGATCGTGATCGCGGCCGCCATACTCGTGACGCTGACCGCCTGTCAGATCGCGCCAGAACACTATCCCTGCGGCTCCCTGCCCTCCCCGCAGCCGTCGGACTGGGCGCAGGACCCCGCGGCGCTCGACTCCTACGTGGCCTCCGGCATGATCCCCCCGTATTACGTCGAGGCCAACGACTACGGCGCCGACGCATTCGTGCGCGAGACCGCCACCGGCAAGACGCTGGCCACCATCCAGCCCCCGCCGCCCGACGAGCAGATCATCGCAGCCACCGCCGCCTCCGACGACCGAACCTTCGTCATCGAGGCCGAACGGTTCAACGGCGCGACGCGCTCCCTCTACCGTTTCCACCTGAATTCCTCCGGCCGCCCAGGCCTGCTGAGCCGCCTCCCCGTCTCGCTACCAAGCGACGCCACGCTGGACGGAATCGCGCTCTCCCCCAACGCGGACAAGATCGCCTTCGCAATACTGTCCAGTCAGTCCAGCGAGAAATTCGCCATCGAGATCGACACGCTCGCCACCGGCACGCTGCGGACCTGGACGGCGACCGACCCCACCAACATCCTCCTCAGAGGCGAGACCACCCTGTCCTGGACGCGGGACGAACGGACGCTCTCGTTCCCCTGGGGCGTAGGCCACTTCGACGCCGCCGGAACCCGGCTCCTCAACCTCAACGCCCCCACCGCCGACACGAACCTGCTCACCGCCAGCCGCCCCGCCCCCACCGAGACCGGCCACGGCTGGACGTGCACCGGAACTCCGATAATCACCCCCGACGCCAAGACCCTCACCTGCGGCGCAGTCCAATCCCCACCCTCCACCGCCGTCGAGCAGGTGGCCGCCGTAGCGGAATACGACGCGCCCACCGGAAAGCTGGAACGCGTAGTCGGCCGGCAGCAAAGCACCCAGTTGGGGGCCGTCCTCTGGTGGCAGAACACCAAGGGCACCGTCCTGATCGGCGCCGTCCAAGGCCCCTTCGACAGCTGCCCCATGGCCCTCCCCGCCACCGCAGGCGTCTTCACCGCCAACCGCTTCATCGCCCTACCCGAGGCAGTGCGACAGCTAGGTGCGAACTACGCCTGGTGAGTAAGGCCACGCCACCGTTCCCCGGCGGCCGGCGCGCTCAGCCGTTCTTCGAGGCCCAGATCGCGAGGACGACGAGGACGGCGAAGATCGCCAGCATGCCGAGGCTGACGTAGAGCGCCTGCTTGTGCCCGGCCGAGCGGGTCGTCTCGCGCCACTCGCGCGGCGGCCACTCCTCGGCGGCGTCCTTCGGCGGCTGCTGGGGCTGCTGGTCTTGCACGTCCATGCGGGCCATGGTGCCACCCGTTCCCCGGCGCGTGGCGGTCGGGGTCCGCTTGCCCGACCGCCCGCACGTCGCCTGAACCCGTCAGCCCGTCATCGCGTCACCCTTGGAAGAGCCAGATGATGTTGCCGTCGGGGTCGCGCACCGCGGAACTTCGCGGCATCCCCTGCACCTGGCGCGGCGGCATGGCCTCGACGGCGCCGGCGGCGATCGCGCGCTTGTGGACCGCGTCCAGGTCGTCGACCAGCAGGCTGAACGTGCTGGGCCCGGGGCGGTCGAAGTCCGTGGGGTCATCGATGAGGTGGATCAGGAAGAATCCCGGCTGTCCGTACTCGCCGAAGACGAAGCCGAAGTGGTCCTCGTCGTCGGTGCGGCGCGTGACCTCGTACTCCATCCCGAACGCGGCGCGGTAGAACGCGACCGCCGCGGCGGCGTCGGACACCGCCAGCTTGATCTGCACCGGCACGCAGCCGGAGTCCACGACCTGAGGCATGGGCAATCCCTTCTCGGTGAACCTGTCGATGTCGGCCAGACGCGCGGCCAGCAGGTCCGCCTGCCGGACCAGCCGCTCCCGATGCCGGTCCAGGACCTCCTCGGTCGCGACCGCGCCGCCCAGCACCTGCCGAATCTCGTCGATGGGCAGATCGATCCAGCGCAGCGAACTGATCAACCGCGCCCGCGGAACCTGCCCGCGCCGATACCGCCGGTACCCGGTGTCCGCATCCACGACCGCCGGCTCCAGCAGCCCGACGTCGTCGTAATGCCGCAATGTGTGGATCGAAAGCCCACTCAACTGCGCGAACCGCCCGATCGCCATCAGTTCGTCGTCTGTCACACCTAGATCGTGGGGTCTCGGGTAGCCCGAGGGTCAAGCCCACAGGATCCGGAGTCGACTCTCACCTTCAAAACCGCAGGTAGGACGGCCAGTACCGCGACCTAGAGCACGGCTCTAGTCCTTTGATCTTGAAACCGCAGCCGGACCGCCTACGCAACGGGTGGGTGGGCGGGCAAGCGAAACCCCCGGGGCGCAGCCCCGCTCCCGCAGCCAACCCACCAGACCCACCCCGCAACTCGCTAAGACCGCAACCGGACCGCGCAACGTAACAGGCGGGTCGGCGGGCCAGCGAAACCCGAGGGACGGCGCCAAGCCATGCGTCCGGACTGCAGCCCACCGACCAACACACTTCGACCCAAGGCGCGGCTTTTGATCTTGAAACCGCAGCCGGACCGCCCAACGCAACGGGTGGGAGGGTGGGCAAGCGAAACCCCCGGGGCGCAGCCCCGCTCCCGCAAGCTTCCAGCGAGCGGGCTCTAGATCTCCTGCTCGGCCAGGTGCTCTAGGACCGGGAGGGCGGCGCGTAGGGCTGCGTACTCTTCGGGGGTCAGTTGGGCCACACCCTCGGCTAGGGCGGCGTTGCGTTCGGTGCGGAGGCCTTCCAGGAAGGCGCGGCCCAGGTCGGTGATGCTGAGGAGGAAGGACCTGCCGTCCTGGGGGTCGCCGGCGCGGTGGAGGAGGCCTGCTTCTACCAGGCCGGAGACGGTGCGGGTCATGGAGGGGGCGGCTACGCGTTCGCGGGCGGCCAGTTCGCCGAGGCGGATGGGGCCGACCTTCTCCACGGCGACGAGGGCGGAGGTCTGGGAGAAGGTGAGGTTCCCGGAGGTGCGCTGGACCATGCGGCGGTGCAGGCGGCCGATGGCCACGCGGAGGCGGGCGATCTCCTGGGGGTCGGCCTCGGCGGGGTCTCCGGGGCCGGGTCCGGGTCCGGGTCGAGGTCCGGCTGCAGGTCCGGGCGCGGGCTCGGTCGATTCGGCGTTCACGGCACCAGGTTAACCGCAGGGGGCTGGTAAGCGTCCTGTTGACGGCGCCGTGGACCCTTACGCTCATCCGCCCGCGCCTGTTCGCGGTACGTACGTCACCGTCCGGCGTCGTGGATCCACGCGTGGTGAACCGGATCTCACACCGAGTCAAGCTTGCGGCAAGTTCGAGACGAAACGGTGACATGCGCCGGGTCGATCTGTTAGGTTCTGGGCTCAGCGCTTCCGGCGGACGTCGCGATTCCGCGACACCGGATGCGCCCGCCGAGTCCCCGCGAGGGGAGCCGGGGACCCAACTCACCAGGTCACGACCTGGGATCCCCGGGGTGAATCGGCCGCGGCCCGCCTGGCGGGACGAGGCCGTAGGGCGCCTTCTTCCGCCCGAACCCGTCAGCTAACCCGGTAGGCGGCCGAAGGAGAGGGCCGTTTACCCGACCGTGGGCAGTCACGCGAAACACAGCCGCAAATCGCCGATCGTCCGCTCCGACGCCAGCCAGTCGTGGACCCGCAAGTACCCGGCGATAACCGTCGCCGCGCTCGCCGGAACGGTGGTGGGCGCCCCGGGCGGGGTGGCCGCGGCGATGACGATGAGCGGGCACGCACCGACGAACACCCCCAACACGGCCACCGCGGACGTCGCGCCGGCGCAGGCCGCGTCGGCCAGTGCGCAGCCGAGCGCCACGACCGCCACGCCGACGCCCAAGGCGACCTCGGTGAAGATATCCGCCTCGGCGAAGGCCACCGCCAGCGCCTCCGCGTCGGCCAGCGCCTCGGCGTCGGCCTCCGCGTCGGCGAGCGCCAGCGCGAAGGCCTCGCCCACCGCGACGTCGTCGAACCCTTACGCCTCCGTCACCTGGGCCGCGCTCGAGCCGGTGGCCGAGTACGGATCGCAGAACACGTTCACCCCCAGCTCGGACCAGTGGGAGAACGCGCGGACGATCGTGGAGACCACCGAGAAGCGCGGGATGCCGCTCTACGCCGCCGTGGTCGCCGTCGCCACCGCGATCCAGGAGTCCCAGCTGATCAACCTCACCACCGCGACGAACGCGGACTCGGTGGGCCTGTTCCAGCAGCGCCCCTCGCAGGGCTGGGGCACCGTGTCCGAGCTGACCACCCCCTCCTTCGCCGCGAACGCCTTCCTGGCGGCCCTGCAGGAGGACGCCCCGGACTACCAGAGCATCTACCTCTGGGAGGCCGCCCAGGACGTCCAGCGCTCCGGGTATCCGACCGCCTACGCACAGTGGCAGAAGCAGGCCACGACGATGGTCTACGACATCGTGAACGGTCAGGTCCCCAGCTAGGGATTGACCGTATTTCCACCGCAATTTCATGAATTTCTCGGCAGAGCGTGACCCGCTGGTCGCGCTCTGTCCGTTTTTTCCACGAATTGTGACAATTGGCGGATACGTATGTATCGTCGTTGATCGTGCGACCGGCTGACGCCGTGAAAACAGTCCGGCACCGGCGCACCCGCCGAGTCCCCGCGAGGGGAGCCGGGGACCCAATTCGCCGCTGTGTCGCGGCGGTCCCCGGGGTGAATCAGTCCCAGGGTGCACATCGTGATCTGAACATCACGCACCGTGCATGAGGAACTGTAGGGCGCTCTCACCTTCCGCCCGAACCCGACAGCTAACCCGGTAGGCGGCCGAAGGAGAGGCTGTCTACGCCGTGTCGTCGTTCAACCCTGCCCGCGCCCTCAAGCGCGTCTCGATCACCCATGTCCCCGCGATCGGCCTGGCGCTCGCCGCCGTGACGGTCGCCGTCGCCCCGCTGACCGCCTCCGCGTCGGCGAAGCCGGTGGCCGCCGCCTCGACGCAGCACGTGTCGACCGCGCAGCACGCCGCCGCCGCCGAGAAGGCCGCCACCGCGAAGAAGGCCGCCACCGCCGCCAAGCAGAAGGCCGCGCAGAAGGCCGCTCCGGCCGCGAAGGCGACCGCGAAGACCACGACCAAGACCACGACGCAGGCCGCGTCGAAGAGCTCGACGACCGTGTCGTCGAAGCCTTACGCCGGCGTCGGCTACTCCGACCTGGAGCCGAACGGCACCGACGGTTCGCAGGAGCGCTTCAGCCCGTCCTCCGACCAGTGGGACAACGCCACCTCGATCGTGCAGGCGGCCAAGGACCTGAACATGTCCGCGTACGCCGCGACGATAGCCGTGGCCACCGCGCTGCAGGAGTCCACGCTGCACAACCTGCACTACGGCGACCGCGACTCGGTGGGCCTGTTCCAGCAGCGTCCTTCGATGGGCTGGGGCTCCGTGTCCGAGCTCGAGGACCCGACGTACGCCGCGAAGGCGTTCCTCAGGGAGCTGCCGTCGGACTACCGCGACATGAGCCTGTCCGACGCCGCGCAGTCCGTGCAGCGCTCCTTCGACGGCTCGCTGTACGCCCAGTGGGAGAGCCAGGCCGCTTACATGGTTCACACCATCGCGAACTCCTGACCACGCAGCGGATCCGGGCTCGGGGCCATCGGCTCCGGGCCCGGATCTTTTGCCCCCGCATAGCGACTAAGTGCAGCTCAGTGCGCTAGTCTCCCCGTCATGGCAGATTGGGAGTTGCGCCCCGCCGAAGATGCGGACGTTGAGCTGATCGCGGAGCTACGCGCCGTGACGATGCGGCCGGATCTCGAGCGTCTGGGCCGCTTCGACCCCGATCGGGTACGCCAGCGGTTACGCGACGGATTCGACGCCGCGCACACGTGGGTCATCGAGGTGGAGGGCGGGTTCGCCGGGTGCATCGCGCTGCGGCCCGACGTGGACGCGCACTGGCTCGAGCACTTCTACCTGGATCCGCGCTGGCAGGGCGGGGGAATCGGCTCCGCGGTGCTCGGCAAGCTGCTCGAACGCTGCGATCGCGAGCACCTCGTGGTACGTGTCAATGTCCTGCTCGGGAGCCCGGCGCGACGGCTGTACGAACGGCACGGATTCACCGTCGTCACCGAGACTCCCGTGGACATCTTCATGCTGCGGACGCCGTGCTGAGCGGCGCGCGCCTGAATCAGCCCTCGTAGACGACCCGGCCGCCGACGTACGTGGCGGCCGCGCGCGTCTCGTGGATCGCCTCGGCCGGCCCGGCGAAGGGGTCGCGTTCGAGCACCGTGAGGTCGGCGAGCATCCCGGGCGCGATCCGTCCGGTCTCGTCGAGGTGGTTCACGTACGCGGTCCCGGCGGTGTACGCGGCGAGCGCCTCGTCCAGGCTCAGCCGCTGCCCGGGGGTGAGCGGCGCGCCGTCCTCGCCGGGGCCGACCCGGTTGACGGCGACGTGCACGCCCTGGATCGGGTCGGGGCTGGAGACCGGCCAGTCGCTGCCCGCCGCGAGCCGGGCGCCGCTGTCCAGCAGTGCCTTGAACGGGTACTGCCAGTCGGCCCGCTCGGCGCCGAGGACGGGGATCGCGAGCTCGTCCATCTGCGGCTCGTGGCAGGCCCACAGCGGCTGGATGTTCCCGATCGCGTCGAGGGCGGCGAAGCGCGCGATGTCCTCGGGGTGCACGACCTGCAGGTGCGCGAGGTGGTGCCGGTGCGCGCTGGGGCCGTTGGCCTTGCGGGCCGCCTCGACCGCGTCCAGGGCCTCGCGCACGGCCCGGTCGCCGAGGGCGTGGAAGTGCACCTGGAAGCCCTCGGCGTCGAGCCGGGTCACGTAGCCGCGCAGCAGCTCCGGGTCGACGAAGCTGAGCCCGCTGTTGGTCGCGCCGCCCGCGCCGCAGCCGCAGTACGGGGCCGTGAGCGCGGCCGTGCCGTTCTCGATGATGCCGTCCTGCATGATCTTGATGCTGCCGGGGTCGAACCGCCCGTCGCCGGTGGCGCGCCCGATCCGCCGCCGCTCGATGAACGCCTCGATCTGCTCCGCGCCGCGGTCGCGCTCCCACCACAGGGCGCCGCGTACGCGTGCGGTGAGCCTGCCGGAGCTCGCGGCGCGCAGGTAGACGCCGAAGTTGTCCTGCTGGCCGAGGCCGCTTCCGACGAGCGCGTCCTGCCACGCCGTGATGCCGAGCGAGTGCAGCAGCGCCTGCGCCCGGTCGAACGCGGCGTCGAGCTCCTCGTCCGAGATGGCGGGCAGCAGCTTCTCGACGAGGTCGATCGCGCCCTCCTGCAGCATCCCGGTCGGGTCGCCGTCCGCGTCGCGCTCGATGCGTCCGTCGGCCGGGTCCGGGGTGTCGCGGGTGATCCCGGCGAGTTCGAGCGCGCGGCTGTTGACCCAGGCGCCGTGGTGGTCCCGGTTGGGTAGGAACACCGGCCGGTTCGCCACCACGCCGTCCAGCGCGGCGGCGGTCGGCAGGCCGTTGGGGAACGCGTCGAGCGACCAGCCGGCCCCGGTGATCCACTCCTGCTCCGGGTTCGCCCGCGCGTACTCGCCGATCGCGTCCAGGTACTCGGCCGCCGTGGAGTACCGGCTCAGTTCGCAGCGGCCGAGTTCGTGGCCGCCGAAGATGGCGTGGATGTGCGAGTCCTGGAAGCCGGGCACGAGCAGCTTCCCGGCGAGGTCCACGTGTTCGGTGCGCGGCCCGGCGAGTTCCCGGGCGTGCGCGCCGACCGCGGCGATCCGGCCGTCCACGACCGCGACCGGGCCGTCCGCGCCGAACACCGGACCGTTGTCGAACAGCAGTTGCGCAGAACTCATTTACAGGGCGCTTTCTTCGAGGTGCGGTACGGCCACGGCGAGGTTCCGCCGCGACGCGAAGTAAGGGGCCTTGCGTCCCCACTTGGCCCACGCGGAGACGAGCACCCCGACGGCGACGATACTGAGCGGGACGAGCGCCAGGAACCGGCCGTTCTGCGCGTTGAAGGCGAAGTTGTTGACAGACTGCCAGTTGCTGACCGCGAGGAACGCGCCGAGGCCGAGCATGCCGATCGCGCTGATCAGCGGCAGGATCACCGAGCGCAGGGCGGGCCAGACGCCGTCGCGCAGTTCGCCGCGGAAGCGCCAGGCGCAGGCGAGCCCGGCCAGGCCGTAGTAGCCGGAGACGAGGGTGCCGACGGACGTGGCCATCGCGGTGATGAACTGGTTGAGCGTGCCGATCCCGATCCCCAGCACGGCGATCGCCGCCGCGACGCCCGCGATCAGCAGCGTGCCGACGGCCGGGGTGCCGTACTTCGGGCTGACCCGCGTCCAGATCCGGCCGAGCGCGCCGTCGCGTCCCATGGCGAGGGCGCCGCGCGCGTTGGGCACGACCCCGGTCTGCAGCGAGGCGATCGAGGAGAACAGCATCGCGAGCAGCGGCAGCGCGGCGAACGGCTGCTTGGCGATCTGCGTGCCGAGGTACGGCAGCAGTTGGGCTCCGTTGGCGCCGAGCGTGTCGAGGGAGAAGTAGCGCTCGAAGCCGATCGCGGCCAGCAGGAACAGGCCGAGCATCAGGAAGATCGAGCCGAAGCCGGCGCGGGAGGAGTCGCGCGCCTCGTGCGTCTCCTCGGTGAGCGTGAACGCGCTGTCCCAGCCCCAGAAGCAGTACACGCACAGGATGATGCCGGTGGCGGCGAGCTTGGCGCTCGGCGCGGTCAGCGGGTTGAACCAGGACAGCGCGACGTGGTGCGTGCCGCGGACGGCCGCGTAGCCGCAGAAGCCGATCAGCACGATGTATTCGAACACGATCAGCGGCGTCTGGATCCGGGCCACGACGTCGGCGCCGCGCAGCGCCAGGTACGTCAGGCCGATCAGCGCGACCAGGCCCACCGACGTGGACAGCGCGATCGAGGTCGGGTTCAGCGCGACGCCGAGGACGCTGGTGAGGTGGCACTCGTTGGCGAACGCGAGGACGAGCGAGCCGCAGACCTGGCTGCCGTAGGCGAGGTAGATCGTGGTGCCCGCGAGTCCGACCCAGCCGCACTGGAAGCCGAGCCACGGCCCGAGCGTGCGCCCGACCCAGGTGTAGCTGGCGCCGAGGTCCCGCTCGACCTGGTTGAGCCGGCTGAAGGAGAGCGCGATGCCGAGCACCAGCACGGCGGCGATCAGCACCATGGCCGGGATGGCGGCGCCGACGTACAGGCTGATCAGACCGAGCCCGATGCCGATGCTGAGGGTCGGGGCGGTGTTCGCCATCGCGATCACGGCGGTGCCCACCGGGCCCACGCTCTCGCGCAGCCGGGTCGGGGGCGCCTCGGGGGCGGCTTGCGGATTAACCATCGAGTGTCCTTGGCTGGATGCGGACGGGGAGGGTTTGGTGCCGTGACGACGATGGTGCGGCCCGGCCCGCGTTCTGTCAACGGTGTTGACGGAAATTTTCGCGGGGTGAAACACCCGGCGGACGGCCGTGGTTGAATGGCGGCCATGGCCAGGGTGATCGAGTCGCGCCGTCGCAACACGCGGACGAAGGCCGGGGCCGTGCTGTCCTCGGACGTGATCGTGGACGCGGCGCTCGCGCTGGTCGGCGAGCACGGCGCGGCGGGCCTCTCGGTGCGCAGGCTCGGCGCCGCGATCGGCTGCGACCCGACCGCGATCTACCGCTACTTCGCGAGCGTGGACGAACTGTTCCTCGCGATGGGCGACCGGCTGATCGCGCACACCCTCGACGGATACGAGCCGGGCGAGGACTGGAAGGTCAACCTGCGCACGCTGGCGAACCGCACGTACGCCGAGTACGTCGCGCACCCCCGCGTGGCCATCGCCGTGGCGTCCCGGGTGACCGGCGGCGCCCACGAGCGGCGCATCATCGACCACGTACTCGGCGAACTGCGCCGCGCGGGCTTCGAGGGCGAGGAGGCGGTGCGCCTCTACCGCAGCTTCGGCGACTTCATCCTCGCGTTCAGCGCCGTGGACGCCGACTTCCTGGCCAGGTCGGATGAGGTGCGCGCCGCGGACGTGCAGCGCTGGCAGGACGCGTACGCCGACGTGGACCCCGAGGAGTTCCCGAACCTCGCGGCCGAGGCGCCGATCGTCGTCGCGCACGCCGAGACGAACACCTTCGTACTCTGCCTCGAACTGCTGCTGGACCGGATCGAGCAGCTCGCCCGGCCCAAAACCGCGTGACACCGTCCCGGTGAGCGGCGATACTCGCACCTCATGGGCTACGTCGATCTATCCGGAGTGGGCTTCAAGCTCCCCGACGGCCGCATGCTGTTCTCCGACGTCACCTTCCGGGTCGGCGAGGGCGCGAAGGTGGCGCTGGTCGGGCCGAACGGGGCCGGGAAGACCACGCTGCTGCGGCTGGTCGCCGGGGACACGAACGCGTCCGCCGGGTCGATCGCGCGCGGCGGGGGCCTCGGCGTGATGCGCCAGTTCATCGGCATGATCGGCGACGAGACGACGCTCGGGGAACTCGCGCTCTCGCTCTCGGCGCCCGCGGTGCGCGAGTTCGGTGAGCGGCTGGCGCGCGCGGAGGCGGCGATCTCCGCGCCGGACGCCGACGAGAACGCGCAGCTCAAGTACGCGAACGCGCTCACCGCGTGGGGCGACGTCGGCGGATACGAACTCGAGGTCGTGTTCGACACCGTCGCCGTCGGCATCCTCGGCAAGAGCTGGGACGACGTCAGGACCCGTCCGGTGCGTACTCTCTCCGGCGGCCAGCAGAAGCGCTTCGCCCTGGACCTGCTACTGCGCGGAGACGACGAGGTGCTGCTGCTCGACGAGCCGGACAACTTCCTCGACGTGCCCGGCAAGCTCTGGCTGGAGCAGCGGCTGAAGGAGAGCCCGAAGACGCTGCTGTTCGTCTCGCACGACCGGGAGCTGCTGGCGAACACCGCGACCGCCGTGGTCGCCGTCGAGGGCGGCTCGGCGTGGGTGCATCCCGGCTCCTTCGCGTCCTGGCACGAGGCGCGTACGGCGCGGCACGAGAAGCTGGACGAGGACCGGCGCCGCTGGGACGAGGAGCACGCCAAGCTCAAGGAACTCATGCGGATGTACCAGGCGAAGGCCAAGTACAACTCCGACATGGCCACGCGGCTGCAGGCGGCGCGTACCCGGCTGGCGAAGTTCGAGGCGGAGGGCCCGCCGCCGATCCCGCCGAAGGACCAGAACATCCAGATGCGGCTGGACGGCGGGCGCACCGGCAAACGGGCCATCATGTGCGAGCAGCTGGAGCTGACGAACCTGACGCTGCCGTTCGACTTCGAGGCCTGGTACGGCGACCGGATCGCCGTGCTCGGCGCGAACGGCACCGGGAAGTCGCACCTGCTGCGGCTGCTCGGGCGCGGCGGCACCGACCCCGAGGGCGAGTCGCTCACGCCGCTCTCCCCCGTCGCGCACGAGGGGACGGCGAAGCTCGGCGCGCGCGTCGTGCCGGGACACTTCTCGCAGACGCATGACCGGCCCGAGCTCGTCGGCGCCACGCTCGTCGAGATCCTGTGGCGCGGCGATGCGCGGCGGCCGAGCCTGCCGCGCGACCAGGCGATGCCCTCGCTCAGCCGCTACGAGCTCGCCGCGCAGGGCGACGTGCGCTTCGAGCAGCTCTCCGGCGGCCAGCAGGCGCGCTTCCTGATCCTGCTGCTCGAACTGTCCGGCGCCACGCTGCTGCTGCTCGACGAGCCGACCGACAACCTCGACCTCGCCAGTGCCGAGGCGCTGGAGGCGGGCCTGGCCCGGTTCTCCGGCACGGTCGTCGCCGTCACGCACGACCGCTGGTTCAGCCGCTCGTTCACCCGCTACCTGCACCTCGGCGAGGACGGCGAGGTGCGCGAGGTCCCGGAGCCCGTCTGGGCCTGACACGCCCTCAAACGGGCTAATCCAGCGCGCAGCGGCTTTTGACCGCGTGTTACCACGGAGTGACAGAGCGCGCCGGATCCGTCCGCGTGCCGGTTATCCGGAAGGGCACGGAACCCGTCATGCAACACACGCAGCAGATATACGTCGCCGGGGTCGACTGGACCGGCGGCATCACGTCGATGTGGAACAGCTTCACCACGTGGGTGCCGCGGTTCGTCGGCTTCCTGGCGGTGCTGGTCATCGGCTGGATGATCGCCAAGGTGATCGGCCGGGTGGTGGAGAGCGTGCTGCGCCGCCTGCACTTCGAGAACGTGATGGAGCGCGCCGGGATGTCGCGCGCGCTGGAGAACAGCAAGTACGACGGCTCCAAGCTCGTCGGCATGATCGCCTACTACCTGATGATGCTGATCGTGCTGCAGGTCGCGTTCGGCGTCTTCGGCTCGAACCCGATCAACACCGTCATCCGCAGCATCCTCGCGTGGATCCCGCGCGGCCTGGTGGCGGTGGCCATCATCGTGATCGCGGCCATGATCGCGCGGACCGTGCGCACCCTGCTGACCAGCATGCTCAGCGCCCTGTCGTACGGCCGGACGCTGGCCAACGCGGTCGGCATCGGCATCATCGCGCTCGGTGTGTTCGCGGCGCTCGGCCAGACCGGGATCGCCACGTCGGTCAGCGAGCCGGTGCTGCTGACGATCCTGGCGACGGTGGCGGGCGTGCTCATCGTGGGCGTCGGCGGCGGCATGATCCGGCCGATGCAGGCGCGCTGGGAGCGGATGCTCGACTCGGCCGAGCGCGAGGCGTCCCGCGCCGCCGAGAGCAACCGCGGCGGCCGGACGGCGAGCGGCGGCGAGGCGTACACGGCCGGGCACATGCACGGCACCCAGGCCGCCGAGGAGGAGGCCCGCCGCGCCCGCGAGCGGATGACCGGCGAGGGCGGCCCGACCGGCTCCGAGGCGTAAGCGGCAGCAGGTAAGACGAACGTGGCCCGCATCCCGAGTCTGGGATGCGGGCCACGGCGTTCTCGCCGAGCGTCACCTTCTGTGCTTGGTGGTGAGCCGGGCCCGGTTGCGGGTCTTCGGCGTCGCGCTCATCAGGCCGGAGCACTCCGAGCACCACTCGTCCGACCGGCGGGCCGCCTTGAGCGCCGCCTTCGCGTTGACGAAGGAGTCGCCCTTCACGCCGTGCGTCTGGCACTCGACGAGGTAGCGGTGCACGGCCTCGCCCTTCGCGGACGCGGGGGCGTCGGGCGCCTCGCAGTCCAGCACGCGGACCCGGACGCCGGTCTCCCGGTGCCGCAGGATCCGGTACACGTACGCGGCGCGCTCCGGCTTCTCGCCGCCGCCGTGCAGACCCTCGGCGTGCATGATCTGCGCGGCGCGGGCCCGGTACTTGTTGAGCACCACCTCGGCGCGGTGCACCTGCTTCTTCGCGGTCTGCCGCATCCGGTGCTCCCTGGCCCGCTTCTCGTTCTGCGGCACTCCGCCGGAGCTGCTGGAGCTCATACGACCACCTCGCTGGCGCTCGGCGGCCGCATTCGCGGAATCGCTGTGTTCAATGGTTCGCT
Organism: Actinospica sp.; assembly: GCA_035493475.1. GTDB lineage: Bacteria > Actinomycetota > Actinomycetes > Streptomycetales > Catenulisporaceae > Actinospica. Next base: position 137,969 of record DATJIF010000040.1, on the reverse strand, counting down.
CGCAAGCTCGCTCACGACGTCGCCTCCTTCAACCGGGTCCGCGCGCGGTGGCGCACCCTGCGGCTGCCCGCGACGGCCTCGGCGCAGCCCGCGCACCAGGTGTGCGAGGCCTTGACCGCCTGGATCGCGGCCCGGTGGTCGCCGAGGAACCTGGTCTCCTCGTGCGTCAGGCAGCGCACCGCCCAGCGCATCTCGGCGCCCTGCGGGTCCTGGAACGGCCCGGTCAGGTCCGCGGGATTGTCCGCGGCGCCGAGCTCGAACACGGCGACGTGGCTGCCGATGTCCCGGCGCACGTGCTCGCGGGCCTCGTTGGGTCCGCCGTTGTCCCGGCGCGGCACGACGGGCACCTGCCGGCGCTCGTCGAGCACCAGCTCCTCGACCTCGTCGTAGCCGCGCTCGCGCTCGCGCGCCTTGCCGGTCCGGCCGACCGAGCGGGCGTGCGCGGTGATCCGCGCCTGGTCGTCCTTGTGCCGGGCCTTCTTGGTCTTCCTTGCCTTCACGCTGAAACCGGGGGTCGCATTGACGACGGTCGGACCGCCGTCGCGTCCCGGAGTGAATCCGCTCATCCTCGATCCTTTCGCAGCGGACCAAAGGCTTGTGCTTATCCCTCGACCTTAGATCGGCCTCGGGCATCCGGCTCGCGGAGCGGGAAAAGCGCGGATCAGAACGCGGGCGCGGGGCCGAGCGGCAGCCGGTGCTCGCGGATCAGCCAGGAGACGGCGGTGAGGCGGAGCGTGGCGAAGTCGTAGCCGGCGTGCTCGCGCCACTCGGCCTCGCGCAGCGCGTCCAGGAAGCCGAGGGCGTAGTCGCCGAGGGTCGAGTGGTAGGCGTGCGCGCCGCCGAGGGTGTCCCGGACGGCGGCGGCGTGCTGGTCGAGCGCGGCGACCAGCCCCGGTTCGAAGGCCATCTCCGGCAGCCGCGGCCCGAAGCGCTCCCAGACCTCGGCCAAGGAAGGATGGCTCATCGCCGCACCTCTCTCTGGTCCACACCCGTATGATCACTAGTCCATGCAGGTTAACAAGACACCCTGAGAGCCGGTCAAACCCGTCCAGAGGGCGAGAAAGATCACATAGCGTTTCACCGAACGATGACCGCTCCGGCCCCGCCGGAGCGCGCCCCGGGGCGGAACGCGGCTAGGCTGGAATGTGGGCCGCCGCGCCCCCGTGGCGGCGAAAGCCGAGGTCAAGCCCATGAACCCGCTTCAGGCACTGATCCGGGCGCGAATGGCCGAGCAGCACTGGTCCTTCGCCGACGTGGCACGCCGCGGCGGGCTGCCCCGCTCGACGGTGCACCACCTGGCCACCAACGAGCAGCCGAGCCGTCCGCCGCACCCGCAGACCCTCACCCGCCTCGCCGCGGGGCTCGACCTGCCCGCGGACCGGGTCCGCGCCGCGGCGGCCGAGTCCACCGCGCACACCGTGCTCACCCTCACGAAGGACCCCGAGATCGAGTTCCTGCTCGCCGCCGTGGGCCGGCTGAGCAAGGACGACCGCCGCTACGTCGCCACGCTGGTCCGCACCCTGCTCGCCCGGGCCGGCGCCGACGACGGCGGCAAGATCGGGGTCTGAGCCCGCCCGCCACCCGCCGGAAAACCGCCCGTCACCCGCGGATGCGAGGATGGGCCCCGTGAGCGCACATCTGTACAGCCTGCCGACCGCCGTCCCGACCTCGCCCGCCGATCTCGCCGGACCGGTGCCGCCGATCGAGGCCGTGCTGTTCGACTTCGCCAACACGCTGTTCCGCAGCCCGCCCACCGAGGAGTTCCTCGGCCGGATCTGGGCCCGGGCCGGGCGCGATCCGGAGACGCTGGACGCGGCGGCCGTGGCGGAGCAGGTGCACGCCGCCGCGACGCTGCCGCACGTGGCCGCCGCGCAGCATCTGCGGGACACGTCGGCGGAGCGGCACCGGGCCGCGACGGAACTGTGGCTCGCCGAGGTGCCCGCGTTCCAGGGGATCGAGGCGCTCGCGTACCAGGCGATCCTGGACGTCGAGAACTGGTACCCGTACGACGACACGAAGCCGGTGCTGCGCGCGCTGGCCGAGCGCGGCGTGCCGGTGGGGATCGTCAGCGACATCCCGTTCGACCTGCGGGTGAACTTCGCGGCGCACGGGCTCGCCGAGTACGTCGGGGCGTACGCGCTCTCCTACGAGCTCGGCGTGGAGAAGCCGGACCCGAAGATGTTCCTCAAGGCCTGCGCGGACCTCGGCGCCGACCCCCGCAGGACCCTGATGGTCGGCGACAACGCGCCGCGCGACGGCGGGGCCGTGGCGTGCAATCTCCGGGTGCTGCTGCTGCCCGCCGAGCCCAAGACCGGCGAACGCGGCCTGGACGCGGTGCTGCGGCTGGTCGGCTAGCGCGCCGCGTCTGACGGCGTGTGCGGCCGCCCCGGGAACACGGGGCGGCCGCAGCCTTTCTTCACAGACCGCTGAGGAACGCGCTGCGCTCGTCCAGGGCGCGGGTCAGCTCGGCGAGAGCGTGCTCCGCCTCCCGGACCGGCAGTTCGGACAGCACCTGGGCCGACACGCCGTCCACGACGCCCGCCGCGAACTCGGCCTGCTGGTGCAGCATCCGGTCGAAGTCCAGCAGCCGCGCGGCGCCGGGGCCGCGCAGCTGCTTCCAGGCCTTCTTCGGGTCCGGCGGGAACGGCGCGTTGCGCAGCCGGTCGGCGAGCGCGGTGTAGCGCTGCTGACAGCGCTTGGCCGCGTCCATCGGCGCCTTGAGCTCGGCGGGCGGGAACGGCTGCTCCCGGGTCGAGGGCGGCAGGATGGTGCGCTGGTAGTCCACCGCGGCCTCGCCGATCCGCTGCGCCGCACGGGCCAGCAGTTCGGCGGCGTAGGTGCGCACCGCGAGGTCGTCCGCGCGCAGCCGGCCGGCCTCGGTGTACCGGTCGACTCCGACGATCGGTTCGAAGGCCCCGTGCGTCATTACTGCTTGATGCTTCCGTTGCCGAGCCCGAGCTGGCGCACGTCGCCGTACAGGTTCGAGGGCAGCAGGGCCACCTGCAGCGGCTCGCCGAGCAGCGCGTTGACGGCCACGGCCAGGCCGCGGTCGGCGAGCTTCAGGGCCAGGTAGGCGCGCATGGCCTCCTGCTCGGTCATCCCGAAGGCGCGCAGCGAGAGCAGCTCGCGCATCCGCTCGTCCTGCGGCTTGATCAGCACCTTGACGTCGTTCAGGGTGATGCCGTAGACGCCGAGGAACTCCTGCAGGTGCCCGGAGACCAGCTCGCTGATCTCGTGGATCTTCTCGTTGACCTGCTCGAGCGGGGTCACCTGGACGATCTGGTTGACCGCCTGCTCGACCACCGGGCCCGCGTACTCGTTGACCTCGTTGGCGTTGACCGTGTGCCCGGCCACCGGCATGTGCTGGACGAGCCTGAGCGCGTCCTCCTTGGTCTCGACGTGGATGTAGTAGTCCACCTCGTAGGACAGCTCCGCCATCTCCCGGGACAGCGCCGTGCCGCGCGCCTTGATCACCGACTTGGCGCGGTTGATGTAGATGACCTCGTACTGCCACGGCGACTGGCCGCCGTAGAACGAGCGCTGCATCGAGCCGAACAGCGGACGGTCCGGGGTCTCCAGCTGGAACTGGCCGGTGTCGTAGACGTTGAGGATGGCTCCGCGCGACTTGAGCACGCAGAAGTGGTTCGACTCCACCGTGATCAGCGAACCGTTGAGGATGTTGGGATCGGCGTAGTGGTACAGCAGCACGCCGGGACCCATCACCTCCCGCCCCTGATTGTCAAGGGTGGATATGACGTTGCGCATGGCTGGCATGTGCCGCCCCCTCATTGACGATGCGCGGCCCGTACCCACGGCGGGCCGTCGGCCGACACACTAGCGCGCCGTGCGGATGAGCGGCGGGAATACGGAGAAAAAGAAAAAGGGGGCGGCCCCACGCCACGGGGGGAGCGCGGGGCCGCCGGACACGGTCACTGAGGACCGGTGGAGGTCCGCGTTCCACCACGGGGGGGAGATGGTGGAACGCGCCTCAATGCCACCGACCATACCCCGTCCGGAGCGCGTAGGGAAGGGGAACCGGGAAACGCACGTGCTCGCCCCGCCTGGCGCGAAGTCGTTTAGACTGGGCCGGGCTTGTGCACGGGCAGGACTTACCGGGGGGTGGGAGAATGGGTGTGGTGGTACCGCAGACCGCCACTGTCGAGCAGCGCCTGCTGGACGCTTTGAAGCGCGGGGACCTCGACGGCTATCTGCGGGCTCTGTCGGACACCCACCTGCTCGTCTTCGGGGCGCGCAGGCTCGCCGACGAGGGCTTGGACGATCCGAAGGCGCCGCTCGGGCTGGTCCAGGACATCGGCGGACAGTACCGGGTCTACGCGGTGACGCCCAATCAGACCGTGGACCCCGGCGCGCACCTGGTGTACCACGCGATGACCCTGCGCACGATGCTGCGCCGCTGCGCCCCGCTCACCTGGCAGCTGGTGGTGAACCAGGGTTCTGATCACGAGGGCCGGATACCGGTGAAGAAGCTGGCGTCCTGGGTGGACAACCACCCGGAGGCGATCCGCCCCTTCTCCGACTACGGCGACCGGCTGGTCGCGGCGGACAACAGGCCGCGGACCGGCCCGCTCGCCGCCGCGCTGGCCTGCGGCGCGCACCTGGCCGTGCAGAACGAGGCGCCGTGGAACACGATCGGGCACGTCTACAAGGACTATCCGGCCGACGTGCGGCTGATGCGCGAGGGCTGGCGGATCACCGAGTACGACCACTGGCGCGCCGCGATCGAGGAGCTGCTGGACGGCCCGATCAGCGCCGCGATGTCCCCGGACAAGGACCCTGACGCGGTCGCCGCGCACCTCGCCGCGATGCGCGCGGACGGCATCTGGGAGGCCGAGGAGCAGGACCCGGCCCCGGACGTGCGCGCCTGGAACTACGGCCGCGCGGTGAACCTGGCGCGCTGGGCCGCGGCCACCAAGCTCTGCGACGTGGACGAGGCCCGGGAGACCGTGGAGCGCGCGGGCCGGCTGTCCGCCGCGGCGTACCGCGACTGGCGGGAGTACTCGGCCGGCTACATCCTCGGCCGGCTGCTGCACTTCGACGACACCGACCGGAGCCGGTACTACCGCTCGATCCGGAAGGTGCACCGGATCCTGGCCGAGGACCCGGCCAGCCCCTGGCGCACGCTGAGCCTGGCCGGGTAGCCCTCTCCCGCGTACGGCGAAGGGCCGACCCCCGAGGTGGCGGGCCGGCCCTTCGCCGTGGGCGCCGGAATCAGCTCTCTGACTGGCCGTCCTGCTCGGCGAGGAAGGCCTCGAACTCGCGGCCGAGGTCGTCGGCGCTGGGCAGCTGCTGCTGTTCGGCGAGCAGGTTGGGGCGGCCGGTGGCGCCCTCGGCGGCGTCGTACTGCTCCTCCAGGCTGCGGATCACCCCGCGCAGCTCCTGGTCGCCCTGGCCCACCTCGTTGTCGATCTGCACCGCGACCCGCCGGGCCCGGTCGCGCAGCTCCTGCGCGGGCAGCACCAGGCCGGTGGCCGAGGTGACCGCCTCCAGGATGCGGACCGCGGCGGCCGGGTAGGCGGAGCGGGCCACATAGTGCGGCACCTGCGCGGCGAGGCCGAAGACGTCCCGGCCGGCCTGGGCGAGCCGGAACTCGGTCAGCGCCATCGCGCTGCCCGGGACCTGCGCCTGGTCGAACCACTTCGGGTAGCCGAGCAGCAGGTCGCGCCGGTTGCCGTGCGGGATCAGGTGCACCGGGCGGGTGTGCGGGACGCCGAAGGGGACGCCGTGGAAGTTCACCGCGAGGGTCACGCCGAGCTCGTCGACCAGGTTGACCACGGCGCGGCTGAACAGCTCCCACTCGGTGTCCGGCTCCGGGCCGGAGAAGATCAGGAAGGGCGTGCCGATCGCGTCCTTGGCGAGCCGGACGGTCAGCTCGGGCGCGTCGTAGCCGGACCAGTGGTCGGCGCTGAAGGTCATCAGCGGGCGCTGGGCCCGGTAGTCGACCAGCCGGTCCACGTCGAAGCGGGCGACGACGGGGGCCTCGTCCCCGCCGAGCAGGTAGTCGAGGGCGAGTTCGGCGGCCTGGCCCGCGTCCATGAAGCCCGCGAAGTGGTAGAGCAGCACGAGGTCGCCGCTCACCTGGCCGGACAGGGCGGAGCGGGCCGGCCGGCGGGCCGCGTTGAGCAGCGCGACTCCGTCGGAATCGTACGTGTACAGCGCCCGGGCAGCGGCGGCTTCAGCCACGGCCTCACCTTTCTCCTAGGTCGTCAGGATCGTCCGCGGCGGCCTGGGACACGCGGCACGGCGGATATTTCCCTACTAGTCTGCCAACGATCGTGGAGCCTTTGCCATTCCCGCACCTGCTGGAAAGGTTCCCGGAGATCGCCGTGCTCACTCCTGGTGACGCGGCCGTGACGACTCGTCAGACGTTTCATCCCGGATGAGCGCTGCTCGCGTATCGATCGGATCGCGGTACGCGTGGGCCACTGCCTGAGACGGGCAGGCTTCCGCTAGCTTCGTTTTACCCTCACGAAACCCAGAAGGAGTGCGGATCCGATGGAGCCCACGCACGAATTCGGCGCGAGCCCGGCCGTGGCCGCCGTGGCGCCGGTCGGCTCCCCCGCGGTGATCAGCGTGCGCGGAGAGGCGCTGCTGGTGGTCGAGCCCGAGGTGGTGGACCTCACGGTGGTGATCTCGGCCCAGGCGAAGGACCGGCGGGAGGCCTTCGAACGGCTGGTGAAGCGGAACGACGAGGTGCTGGCGCTGCTGCGCTCGTACGGCGACTCGGTCGAGCGGGTGGAGTCCTCCGGCGTGGCGGTTCACCCGGAGGTGCGCCGCGGCGGCCGGGACGAGAAGATCCGCGCGCACAGCGGCGCGGTCCGGGTCGAGGTGCGGATAGCGGACTTCGCGGTGCTCGGCGAGATCGTCTCCCGGGTCGCCGACCTGGAGTCGGCCCGGATCGAGGGCCCGCGCTGGCGGCTGCGGCGCTCCTCGCCGGTCTACCGCAAGGCGCGCACCCGCGCGGTCGGCGAGGCGCTGACCCGGGCGCAGGACTACGCGGAGGCCCTCGGCTCGCGGATCACCGGGCTGATCGAGCTCGCGGACACCGGCCTGATGCAGAGCGAGCACGTGCGCGCCACCGGGTACATCCCGGCGCCCGGCGGCGTGGCGTACGGCGCCGCGATCGGGGTCGAGCCGCCGGTGCTGGACCTGGAACCGGCCTCGCAGGAGGTGCGGGCCTCGGTGGAGGCGCGGTTCTACGCGACGCAGCCGATGTTCGAGATCAAGGCCGAGGACTGACGGCCGCCGTGCGCACCCGCGTGCTCGGCGCCGCCCTGCTCGCGGCCGCGGCGCTTCCGGTGCTCGGCGGCTGCTCGATGCTCGGGGGCAGCAAGGACGTCGCGGCCACGACCTCGGCGTCGCCCTCGAAGTCCGCGACGGCGGCGGGCGGCACCATCCCGATGGACGGCCCGATCGAGGCGGCGAGCGCGCTGCCGAAGGAGTGCTCGCAGATCCTCACGACCGAGCAGCTGCAGGCCGTCTTCGGCTCCGGCTTCCCGATCGGGGTGAACTACGGCACGTACGCGGCGCTGCCCAGCATCGGCCGGACGGGCCGCGTGGCCTGCATCTTCGGCGTCGGGCTCGACTCGTTCGGCAAGCAGAGCACCGGCTCGGTCGAGGTGTCGATCTCGACGTACACCAGCGCCGCGGACGCGGACGGACGTGCCGCGGACACCGTGCAGTCGGACTCGCAGGCGGGCGCGACGGAGGCGTCGGTGACCGTCGGCGGGCATCCGGCGACCGTCGTGGTGGAGCAGGCGACGGCGACCACGCCTGCCGCGTCGGCCACGTCCGCCACCGCCACGTCCGCCGCATCCGCCACGGTCGCCGCATCGGCCTCCGCGAGTTCCGGCGAGACCGAGCTCGTGATGGCCTCCGGCAACCGGACGTTCGTGCTGCAGATCCCGTTCACCAAGCTCAGCGCCGATCAAGCGGCCACCGCGCTCACCCGGCTGACCCTGGAGGCGTATCAGAACACGCTGCCCGCGGCGGCCTCCGGATCGCCCAGCCCTTCCAAGGCCTGAGGACGGCGGTTATCGTCGTGCCATGCGGCACCTCGGATCGAACAGCTGGAGCATGCGGATCGACCTCGAACAGCACTGCTCCACGATGCTCTACGTGCGGGACGCGGCCGGGCTGACCGGTCCGGCGGACTTCGTCGTGCCGCCGCTGGCCCCGGCCGTCGAACTGCGCGCCGACCTCGCCCCGTACGCCACGATCGGCGCGGCCGAGGACTGGGACCGGTGGTGGACGGCGCGGCTGCGGGCGCTCGGCGAGCCGCTGCGGCCCGGCATGCTGCCCTCCGGCGAGCCCCCGGAGCCCGGCACCGATCTCAGGGCCCTGTTCAACGCCGTGGTGGACGAGGCGAACGCCTGGTGGCGCGAGCGCAAGCGGGAGTTCATCGAGCGCACCACCGGCAGCCCGGCGCGGCTGGCCAAGGGGCACGCGGGCGACACCGTGGCCCGGATAGAGCGCGAGCTGGGCCGGACGAGCGCGCCGTTCGAGCTGACCGTGCGGCTGCTGGCGATGGACCGGATCTGGGGGCGCCGGATCCAGCCGACGGTGGTCCTGGTCAGCGAGCGGCTCTGGCTCGACCCGGAGGCCCGGGACCGGTTCCTCGATCCGGTGGTGCGCACACTCGTCTAGGCCGTGTCTTCAAAGTAGCGTCGGATCAGGCCGCGGTGTCTGACGCGTGCGCTCGCAAGGCGCAGGGGCGGGCGCATACTCGGTCGTCTGTAACCGTCCCTGCAACGCCGCGAGCGTGCGTGGCAGGCGCCGCGGACCCGGCGATACTTTGAAGACACGGCCTAGCCGTCGGTCCGGAGGCGTATGCTCGCCACGGCGGTCTGCACACGGGGAAATGTTGGAGGGGACAATGCTGGAAGCGGTCGGCCTGTCCGCCCGGGAGATCACCGTCTACCAGGCGCTGCTGACCCGGCCGGGGGCGGACGCGGCCCGGATCGCGGGCGACTGCGGGCTGGCCGAGGCCGAGGCGAGCGCGGTGCTGCTGCGGCTGGTGCAGGACGGCCTGGTCGTGCAGTCGAGCCATCCGACGCGGTACGAGGCGACCGCCCCGGACGTGGCCCTCGGCGAGCTGATCGGCCGCCAGGAGCAGCGCCTGAGCGCGGCCCGGATCGAGATGCAGCGGCTCACCCAGATGTTCCGGGACGCCGGCGCGCCGGGCGACACCGGGCACATCGAGGTGGTCAGCGGGGCGTCCGCGGTGTCCGCGCGGGTGAACCGGGTCTACGAGGCGGCGCGGGTGCAGGTGCGCGCCTTCGACCGGCCGCCGTACATGCAGCGGCTCGGCGAGAACCTGCCGCTGCAGCAGCGTCGGCAGCGCGAGGGCGTCGTCACCCGCACGATCTACAGCCGGGAGGCGCTGGCGCTGCCCGGCCGGTTCCAGGAGGACATCGAGCTCAGCTGCGCGTCCGGCGAGCAGGCCCGGGTGCGTCCCGGACTGCCGACGAAGCTGATCATGGCGGACGAGTCGATGGCCGTGGTGCCGACGGCGATGGGCGAGGCGTACGCCGAGACCGCGTACGTGATCCGCTCCTCCGCCCTGCTGGCCGCGCTGGCCTCGCTGTTCGAGCACGAATGGTCCCGCGGCGTGCCCCTGGTCGCCGGCCCGCGCCGCTCGGTCGAGCAGATGGACCAGCCCGACGAGAAGACCCGGGCGCTGCTCGGCCTGCTCGCCGGCGGACTCACCGACGAGGCGATCGCCCGCGCCCTGGGCTGGTCCGCCCGCACCACGCAGCGCCGGATCGCCGCCCTGCACAAGGAACTCGGCGTCTCCACCCGCTTCCAGGCCGGAGCCGCGGCCCGGGACCGCGGCTGGCTCTGACGACGGTGCGGGCGGCGGCGAGGCTGCCGCGGCGGCGTCGCGTCGTGCCGAGGCCGCGGTCCCGGCGAGCGTCCCGTGGGCCTGTTATTTTCGCTTCGGCCGGCCGATCGGGCGCACGGCCAGCCCGGCGCCGATCAGCTCCAGCACCGTGAGGCCGCCGAGATAGCCGACGTCCTCGACCCACGCGGTCTTGGTCGGCGCGTGCGCGGGATCGCACTGCGTGAGCATGACGGCCCCGGTCGGCGACTTCTGGCCGTTGCAGCCGTCGCCCAGCAGCTTGTCGAGATTCACCGTGGACGCGGCGGCCGAGTAGCCCCAGCGCGCGCTGGACAGGTACGAGATCTGATCGAGCCCGGCCGTGCCGCGCACCGGGAACGCCGATCCGCTCAGCACGAACTGCGCGAAGAGGATGACCGGCAGGATCGTCATGACCTTGTCGGCGTTGCTGGACAGGGCCGAGACGAGCAGCCCGAGCGCCATCGCGCTGAGCCCGGCGAGCGAGACCGCGATCGCGACCTCGAGGCGGTAGTCGAGGAAGACCGCGCCGTGCTTCGGGCCGCCCTGCCGCAGCAGCGCCAGATACGTCAGCACGAAGGACTCGACGACCGTGATCAGGCCGAGGATCAGCGCCTTGCTGAGGATGTACGCGGTCGTCGACTGGCCGACCGCGCGTTCCCGGGTCAGGATCGGGCGTTCCTTGACGATCTCCCGGATCGAGTTGGCGGCGCCCAGATAGCTCGCGGCGAGGGTCAGCGCGAGCAGCACGGTGGTCGAGTTGCCCGCGGCCCCGGTCGTGCCGGCCACGAGGTTGTCCTTGCCGAACGCGGCGAGCATCAGCAGGCCGAGCACCGGCGCCTGCGCGAACAGCATCAGCGTGTTCCGCTTGTCCGCGCTGATCAGGGCCAGGTAGCGGCGCACCAGCGTGCTCAGCTGGCGCCACATGTGCGGATTGCGCCGCGGGGCCTCCGGATGCGCGGCGGCGAGATGCGCGCGGTCGCGTTGCGCGGCGAGGGGCTCGGCGACGAACTCGCGGCGTACGTCGGATCCGGCGAACTCCTGCTTCGCCTCCCCCGGGATCGAGCGGTCGAGGTGCTGGAACACCTCCGGATAGCCGGGCTGGCCGAAGTACGGCAGCGTGCGCTCGGGCGGCCCGAAGTACGCGGTCTGGCCGCCGGGCGCCAGGAAGAGTATTCGGTCGCACAGGTCGAGGCTCTGGATGGAGTGCGTGACGGTCAGCACCGTGCGCCCGCTGCCCGCGAGATCGCGCAGCAGCTCCATCACGCTCTTCTCGTAGCCGGGGTCCAGGCCCGACGTCGGTTCGTCGAGGATCAGCAGCGAGGGCCGGGTCAACAGCTCGATGGCCACGGACGTCCGCTTGCGCTGGCCGCCGGACAGCTTGCCCACCTGCACGTCGGCGCGGTGTTCGAGCCCGAGCTCGGTCATCACCTCGACGACGCGCGCCGAACGCTCGGAGGACGGCACGTCGGGCGGGAAGCGCAGGCGGGCGGCGTAGTCCAGCGCGGCCTTCACGGTGAGCTCGGGATGCAGGATGTCGTCCTGCGGCACGTAGCCGATGCGGTTGCGCAGCTCGGCGTACGAGGCGTACACGTCGCGGCCGTTGTAGAGGACGGACCCGCGATCCGCCGGACGCGACCCCGTCAGCGCCTTCAGGAGGGTCGACTTTCCGGCGCCGGTCGGCCCGAGCACGGCGAGGAACTGGCCGCCGTCCAGCGCGAAACTGACCTCGTCCAGCAGCAGTTTGCGACCCGCCGTGACGCTCAGGCCCAGCGCCGAGAACGACGCCTCGCCGACGTCCACGAACTCCTCGAGCGTGCCGTGCTGCAGTCGGAGCATCGTGTGCCCGACCGAGACCAGCGCGCCGTCCCGCAGCCGCACCCGCCCCGTGACCCGGCGGCCGTCCACGTAGGTTCCGTTGTGGCTGCCGAGATCCACCAGCTCGAAGGACCCGTCGTGCGCGCTGCGCAGCTCGGCGTGGTGCCGGGAGGCGAGCAGGTCGTCCACCACGATGTCGTTGTCCAGCGCCCGCCCGATCCGCACCCGGCTGGAGGTGCGGTACGTGCCGGTGAACTGCCCCGGCGCCGAACTGCCGCCCGCGAACACGGGCACAGTCGGCGTGTGCGGGTCGAGTTCGCCGCGCGGCGCGGGCGGGATCAGCCGGATCCGGCACCCGGCGCCGTCCTCGGACCCCAGCGCGACCGTCATCGGCCGGTCGACGGGCAGCCGCGTCACCCGCTGCCCGTCCAGGAAGCTGCCGTTGCTCGAGCCGCGGTCCTCGAACACCCAGCCGCCGTTCGCCCCCTCCCGGCGCAGCACCGCGTGCTGCCGGGAGGTCGCCGTGTCCAGCACCACCACGTCCGCCGCGCTGTCCCGCCCGATCGTGACCGGCCGGCTTCCGTCGAAGTACCGCTCAGATCCGGCGGGCAGGATCTGAAGCGTCAGCATATTGACATTGCCTGAAGACGTGCCCGAGGAGGTCTCCACGAGCACATCGTGACATCGGATCAGGGGTCTGGGCTAGGAGGCGATCGGCAGGCGGTTGACGGATACGCCTGCCGTGCGCGGCTAGCGGGCGAACACCCGCGTGCGGATACTCACCGCGTGCAACGTCCCGCCGAGCCAGGTGGCGGCCAACGCGAGCGTCAGCAGCGCTCCCGACGTGTCCGACGGGGACGCCGAGTGCGGCCGGGCCGCCGACAGCACGAACGACGCCACCACGGCTGCCGTGTACCCCAGCGCCGACAACACCAGCGCCCGCGACCGCAGCCGGTAGGCCGCGTACCCGAAGGTCACCGGCGTGAGCAGCCCGAAGGTGGCGAACGGAATCAGCGCCCAGACCACCGACAGCAGCATGTGCCGAGCCGCCGAGCGGGAGTTCGCCGCAGCGACGCTGTCGACGGACACCGCGGCCGGCACGTCCGCGTCCTCGGTGTCCTCGGTGTCGTCCTGGTCGAGATCCTGGCCCCGGTCCCGGTCCGGGCTCGCACTCTCGCCCGCTCCCCCGGTCCACGGATCGGCCCCGATGACGGCCGCACCGAGCGGAAGATCGTGCGCACCGGTCGAGAACCCCGGCACGAAATCCGCCGCCGAGTCCGCCAGCCAGTCCTCGGACTCGGACTCGGACTCGGACTCGGACTCGGACTCGACGGGTTCCGCCGTCTCGACCTGGGTCTCGGTCTCCGCTTCGGCGGCCGGCTCCACGTCCACCGCCTCGTCGGCGTCCGGCAGCGGCGGAATCTCCAACGACTCCGCGTCCGCGATGTCCATGTCGACGACGTCTGCCACGTCCGCCGTGTCCACGACATCCTCGGCCGCCGCGTCCTCCGCGCCGAGGCCCAGCTCCTCCGCGCACTTCTGCAGCGGCAGCAGGCTGAGTCCCGCGTCGCGGATCTTGGTGTATCTCGAGTCGTCCGGATCGATCCCGGTCCCGTACGCCACGTGCGAGACGCGCGGGGAGTAGCGCTGGGCGAGCTCGTACCCGGCGGCGGCCGCCTGGTCGCGGAGCTCCTGGGCGTCCGGGTCGGCACCGAGCACCAGCAGTCGCACGCCCTGGCCGCCCCGCGGCCCCGGAATCTCGTCCGTGCCACGCCGCTCGGTCTGCTGAGGAGAAGTCACGCTGGTCATGTCGATGCAGCGTAGGCGCACTGTTGGGCCGTTTGGCCGAGCCGCACCCGAGCACGCGTCGTCCATTCACTCGTCCGGCCCAGCCCTGGGCACAGAACGCCCCGGTGAACACCCGATGTGCAATCGGCCCCCCGGATCCGGTATGGTTCTACTCGTCGCCAGGGAGCACAGCGCAAGCGAAGATCCCGAGCAACACGCGGACGTGGCTCAGTGGTAGAGCATCACCTTGCCAAGGTGAGGGTCGCGGGTTCAAATCCCGTCGTCCGCTCCAGAGGTACCAACCAGCAGCGCCCATATCGGGAACCATCCGGTAGGGCGCTGTATACGGTAAGGCCGCCTCGTCCCGGACGATTAGCTCAGCGGGAGAGCGCTTCCCTGACACGGAAGAGGTCACTGGTTCAATCCCAGTATCGTCCACTGGTGTTTATGCAGGTGAAAGCCGGTCTCCAGAGGCTGAGGGGACCGGCTTCTTGATTCTTTGTTCGTGGTTCGCCAGTGGATCACTTCTCTCGGAGCACTTCTCCGGTACGGAAGAGGTCTGCTTCGCCTCTCTGCCGGAGTTGGGCCTGGCGGCCACCGACCGCAGTGGTTGCGCGGCGGACGTGCTCTTATCGCCGCTGGCCGACATGGTTGCTTGAGACTTCAGGCGTAGATGCTCGAGGTAGCGCTCGCGGTCGGTCGCGAGGCTCTCCGCGGGAACGCTTCCGGGCTCAGGGAGGGGTGTCCGGCCGTTCGTCTCTTGTTCGTCATCGCTGTACCGATCTTGTACACGGAAGTGATCATTACGGGGCTTGCCGCCGCGACGCTTGCTGTTCGGACGATGGCGGGATCGGCCACTCCCGCGTCCTCGCGGCGCCGTCGGCCGCTTCTGCGCCGCGAGGCGCTCAGGGTTCAACCCCGGCTCCTCTTCGCGCGCTGCCAACTCCTCCCCCGCAATGTCCATGGTGACGATCTCCGAGTGCCTGACTTCGGGCTCGTCGTAGTGGCGAGCGGCGGTGAAACTGGCATCGGCGGATGATTCCGACCGCACGGTCGCCGTCTCGGCGGCGGGCACAACGGGCGACGGAACATGGCTCGAACCGGACCCGGCGCCAGTACCAGCGCTGTCATGCTGCGGCACGACGACGGCGGCGGCGACGACGGACGCCAGTTCCAGCGGCTGCGGCACGTGACTCGGTGCCTCAGCCTCCTGCTCGGGCGGGAGGAGCGGCGCAGCGGCCGCGGCCGGCCCAGAAACCAGCGGCATCGGCGTGTAACTCGGGGTGACCAGCGGGTAGAGCGTGCCGGTGGCCCGGACCCTAGCGATCGCACCGGCGGCGCCGGCCTCGGCTCCGGGCAGGTTGTGCAGGTAACGTTCGACCGCGCGCAACGAGACATGCCCGAGATGCTCGCGCACCTGCTGCACCGTCGCCCCACCGGCCAGCGCCCACGACGCACTCGCATGCCGCAGATCATGCACCCTGGGCCGCCAATCCAACCCGGCCGCCTCGATCGCGGGATGGAAAACCCGGTTACGGAACCAGTCCCTGCGCATATGCCGCATCTGACGCACCTCGTCGGCCACCTGCTGCTTCGGCGGACGATCCTGCCCCTGACCACGGCGCGCAGCCCGATACGCGGCCACCGCCTCCCGACACGGCTCACACCGACACGAACCCTTCGTGTACGCATACAGCGTCCCGTGCGTGAAACGGCGCCCGGCGACCGTGAAGCTCTCCGGCTCCGTAGCCATGACCCCCAGTCCAGCCCGACGCCCGGTCTGTCGGCCGACCGCCGGGAACAGAAGTGCGTCCCGCCGCCGACCCGAGACCAGACCCGTGAGTCGGCCGACGAGTTCGGGACTGATCGCCACCTTCCGCCAGCACCGATTCTTCGGGTACTGCTTCACCCGGAACCCGCACTCCCCCGCGGGCACGTACTTCGAATCCACCTCGACCACGGTCCGCGCGACCGTCAGCGTCCCCGCGACCAGGTCCAGGTCCCCGACCCGCAGTTCGGCGAACTCGCCCCAGCGGCACCCGGACTCCAGCAGCACATCGACCATCAACCGCGCGTAGTCGTCACGCAGGTACGCGTGTAACCGCACATACTCGGCCGGGGTGAGGATCTTCAACGGCGCCTGCACCACCGTCGGACTCTCCACCCCACGACACGGATGCCGACCCACCACCCGGTCGTTGACCGCCGTGTTGAACAGCGAGCACAACACCGTCTTGCACTTCTCGATCATCGACGCCCCGATCCCCGCGTCCCGCATGAGCGCGTAGAACGCCCGCACCCGACCCGGCGTCACCTCGATCATCCGCGTCTGCCCGAACTCAGGAATCAGGTACTTCCCCAGTACGAAGCCGTAGCCCTGCACCGTCGTGTCCTCCCCCGCGAACTGCGGCAACCAGGTGCCCAACGCATAGTCCGCGAACCGTTTGCGGCCCTGGTCCAGATCCAGGTACCGGCCGTCGGCCACCGACGCCTCCGCCGACTTCCACGCCCGCTCCGCCAACACCCGCCGCCCGAACGTCCCCGCCGAACGCTCGATCCCCCGCACATCCCAAAACACCGCCGTATACCGATGCTTCCGCAACTTGTTCTGACGACACCGCACGTATCCCACGACAATCAGCTCCCTGCAGTCTTTGGCTAAGCCGGGTCGGCGAGCCATCCAGACCGCACGCTCCTCCCTCGCGTTGGCCGCGCGCAGGAACTTGACGTCAATTTCACCCGCGACGTCGAGCAGACTGTGTCAGAGCAGAGCACGAATCCGATCGTGTCCTGACGATCCCGTAGCGAGACGACCGGCCATACCATTGGACTGGGCACGGGGCCGCTGGGCATCTCGGCGATCGGTCCACGACTTGTGTGTCCTCTTACTGCCACCCTGGCAAGTCCGGCAGCTGTAAGGTTGGCCCGTCTGCAGCGTTCATGAACGCGCGCAGCGCAGATAGCAGGGGTCGGCGTTGGATGGTGGGAATCGCCTGGACGGCACGGGTGATCTCAGCCCGCCTATGGGTGGTGACATGCCACACCGCGAGTCGGCCTGCGCCGGTCAGTCGCAGAAGAACTTGTCGGCGATCGTCGGGATTGGCGATCTTCTCGAGCAGTCCGACGGCTGCGAGGCGGTCGACCATGCGCAGAGCGGTAGAGGAGTTGACCTTCAGGTGGTCGGCGAGTCTAGCGAGACTGCGTGAGCCGTGCTCGTCGAGGACCACCAGCATTCGGTACTGCGGCAGGGTGAGGGTTTCATCGAACGCTGCCAGGGATCGCGCGGCCATCGCCACCAGTAGGCGGGAGGTGGTGAGCAGCGCGGCGATCACCTCCCGGATGTCGTCGGCTTCCGCTGAGGGCGTAGTGTCCACCTGGAGGTCTTCCATTCACTTGTCAGTGCCCGGTCGGGGACGGGCGGCGTGGCTCAGGTGAGGCGGCGTTGGAGGATCTCGGCGCCGGGGCCGGTCAACTGGTCAGCGCCTACGCGGCGGCCGGTGACCGCGAGCAGGAGGTCCGCGCCGGTGCCCCGGGCCGCTGCTCCGCGGCCGCTGAACCAGTCGAGGTCGGTGGCCTCCAGTTGGAGACGGTCGAGCAGGCCGCGGGGGACGAGGTTGGGGCCGGGGGCGCCGGGCGGCAGACGGAATGCCGCCAGGAAGTCCAAGGCCGGGCGAACGCTTTCGGGTGGGATTGGACGGTCGATGTCCAGGGCACGGCGTACGTCCATGGCGTGGACGAGGATCTCGACCAGCGGTGCGGCGGGGCCCTGGCCCGGCGGGGTGAACCGGGAGTCCGCGTGTCGGCGCAGGGCCGCGGTGAGGTCGCCGGAGTCGCGGGTGGACCATCGGGCGGTCAGCTTGACGTTGGCCCGGTCGAAGTTTCCACGGGACATCATCAGGGTTCGGAGGAATTCGGGCATGGTGGTCTCCAGGCCCATCACCAGGTGCGCGGTCAGGTCATGGATAGTCCAGCCGCGGCACAGGCTCGGGGCGGACCACTGCTGTGGGGTCAGTTGTTCGAGTACGTCGGCCAAGGCGCGGCGCTCGTCGGCAATCAAGGTGAAGGTGTCCACGCAGCGAGGATGGCATGGGCCGCTGATCGAGCCCTGACCTATTCCTGACCGCGTGGACACCGTGGGTCACCCGGAGTGTGACGGGCTGGCTGCGTCGGTGTCGGGGTGCGTGTCGGCGCCGGTGACGGCCTTGGCGGCATCCCGGTCCGGGTGCGCCGCGGGTGTCGGGACGCTCGGTGCAGCGGCGCCTTCTTCTAGGTGCAGTTTGGGCAGCAGGCGCTCCACTCCGGAGGGCAGCCACCAGTTCCAGGTGCCGAACAGCCGCATGAGCGCGGGCACCAGCACGAGGCGCACGAGGGTCGCGTCGAAGGCGATGGCCACCGACAGGGCGAGGCCGAACTCCTTGAGTTCGAGGACGTTCGCGGTCATGAAGCTGCCGAAGACGGCCACCATGATCGCGGCCGCGGCGGCGATCGGGCGGGCGGTGTGTTCGATGCCGACGGCGACGGCGGAGGCGTTGTCGCGGGTACGGTGCCAGGCCTCCTGCATGCGCCGGATGAGGAAGACCTCGTAGTCCATCGACAGGCCGAAGAGCATCACGAAGACGCTGATCGGCAGGTAGACCTGGAGGAAGCCGGCGCTGGTGAAGCCGAGCAGGCGCGCTCCGTGGCCCCACTGGAAGACGGCGACGGTCAGGCCCATGGACGCGGCTGTCACCAGCAGGTTCATCAGCACGGCCTTAATGGGCAGGATGACGCTGCGGAACACCAGGAGCAGGAAGAGCAGTGAGAGGCCGAGGACGAGCAGCAGGATGTAGGGGACCTTGGCGTTGGTCTCGTGGGTCAGGTCGACGAACACGGCTGTGGCTCCGCCGACCAGGACGATGTCGCCGCTGTTTCCGACGGCCTGAGGTGCGAGGTCGGTGCGGATGTGCTGGACGAGGGTGGCCGCGGCGGCCGAGTCGACGGGGATGGAGGGAACCGCGTTGATCAGGATCCTGCCGCCGGACTGCTCGCTCTGGACGTCGGAGATCTCACTGTCCTTCGACAGGGCGCTCTGCAGTTGCTGGGCGGCGGCTGTGCCGGTGGCGGTCAGGGTGGTGTCGTTCGGTCCGGTGACCACGATCTCTATCGGGGAGACGGCTCCGGGGCCGAAGGAGCGTTCGAGAACCTGCTGGGCTTGGGCGGTGGGCTGGCCGGTCAGTGAGGCGGTGCCCAGGTCGATGCCGTAGCGCATGCCGCCGATCGGCAGTGCGGCGACCACGAGGATGGCGGCGGCGATCAGTCCGCCGATCACGGGGTGGCGCATGATCAGGTGTGCCCAGCGGGCCCAGCCGCCGCGGCCCTCCTCGGATCCGGGCTGGATGTCGGCCGGCTGCAGCCGCTTGGGCAGCGAGCCGCGGTTCACCCGGGCGCCGAAGCTCGCCAGTGCGGCGGGCAGCAGGGTCCAGGCCGCTGCCAGGGTGCTGACGACGACCACGGCGACGCCGATGGCGATCTCCTGGAAGACGGAGGAGTCGACGATGAACAGCGAGCACATGGAGATGGCCACGACGACTCCGGAGAACAGGACGGTGCGCCCGGAGGTGGCCATGGTGGTTCCGGTCGCCCTGGCGATCTCCTCGGCCTTCTCCTTGGTCTCGTGCCGTTTGCCGCGCCCGGTCACGCCGTTGCGCACGAGTTCCTCGCGGAAGCGACTGACGATGAACAGGGAGTAGTCGATGCCGATGCCGATGCCGATCATCGTGGCGATCGTGACGAGGAAGGAGTCGAAGTTGAAGCCGAGGGTCAGCAGGGTGATCAGGCCGAAGGCGAAGGTCAGGCTGCACATGGCCAGCAGGAGCGGTACGAGTGCGGCCACCAGCGCGCCGAGGGCGAGCAGCAGGACGATCAGCGCCACGGGCAGGCCGATCGACTCGGCGCGTTCGGAGTCGGCGTTCTCGACCTTGGTCAGGTCGTTGGTGATCGGCGAGTATCCGGTCAGCCAGGCCTTGACCGAGCCGCCGGACGCGTTCTCCACGGCGGTCTGCACCTTTGAGGCGCGGCCGGTCAGTTGGCTGGGGGTTCCGTCCATCGCGACCAGGCCGAGTGCGGCGTGTTTGTCCGTGGAGATCTGTTGTTGGGCCTGCGGGTCGAAGGGGCCGACGACGGAGACGACGCCGGCCTGGGTCCGGGCGGCGGCCATGACCTTCGCCACTTCGGCCTGCTCGGCCGGGCTGGTGATGTCCGCGCCGCCGGCGTCGAACACGATGACGTCCTGCTCGGCGCCCTGACCGGCGAAGTGGCGCTGAAGCAGGGTGCTGACCTGCGCGGACTCCGAGCCCGAGACCCCGTAGTTGGGGCCGCCGAGGTGGCTTTCGAGCGCGGGGAATCCCGCCATGCACACGAGCAGGATCACCAGCCACGTCCACAGGACGGCCTTGCGGTGGCGCGCCATATGGACGCCCCAGCGGTACGCGGTCATCGGGTATCTCCTCCCAGAAGGCCCAGGACGGCTTGCGCCACGGGCCGGGTGTCGAGCTCGGGGTCGAGGACGAGGTGCAGGATCAGGCCGTCGAGCAGTGCGGCGATCAGCGCGGCGACGCCTGCGGAGTCCACGCCGGGCACCAGGTCGCCGCGTTCCTGGTCGCGGCCGACCAGATCGGCGAGTGCGGCCCGGTATTCGCGTAGTTGGGCTGTGATCGGGGCGCGCAGTGCCTCGTCGCGGCCGGCTTCGCGAGCGGTTTCCAGCAGCAGCGCCACCGAGGGGTCGCCCAGCCCACCGGCGGCGTACCAGGCGAAGGTTCCCTGGAGCACGTCGCCGACGCTTCCGGCTCCACCGACCAGGGCCAGGGGCTCGGCCAGTGCCGCGCGGGTGGCCTCGAGCGCGGCTTCGCGCAGCAGGTCGGCCCTGCCGGTGAAGTGGTAGCTGACTGCGCCGTGTGGGACTCCGGCGCGGGCGGCGATCGCGCGGGTGGTCACGGCGCACCAGCCGGTCTCGGCGATCAGTTGCGCGGCGGCGTCCAGGATCGCCCTGCGGGTGGCCGCGCCCTGCTGGGCACTGGTCAACGTGGTGGAGCGGGTGGTGGCTTGTCCGTTCGACTTGTCCACGCGGCCAAGCTTAGCTCGATTATTGCCCTGTGCAAGAGTTTTCTGGTGCACTGTGCAATGATTTTTTGAGGGCTCGTCAGGCGACGTGGAGTGCCGCCGACGCCGGGCGGCGCGGGGAGGGCGGGAAGCGGGTGGCGGGGTAGCCGAGACGGCTGACGAAGTAGGTCCTGCCCGGCAGGTCGAACTGATCTTGCAGGGCTTCGCGCAGGTCGTCGTGTTGCAGCACGATGCTCACCGGGTGCAGCGCCAGGCCGGCACGGGTAGCGCGCAGCCAGTATTCGGCGAGGTGGGCGCCGGCGCCGACGACCTCGTCGGGGGTGGGGGCGGGCTTGGGCAGGCTCATCATCACCACCACGGGCGATTGCCGCACGACGGCCGCCAACTGTCCGGCCAACAGCCGCGGGTAGCCGAAGCGCCGGAGCATCCGCATGGTGCCCGGTGCGAGAGCGGCGGTCAGCAATCGGCCTCGCACCGGGGAGAGCGGGCCGAACAGTTGGCTCAAGGCGAATCCGTCGCCGCTCTCGAGCGCCGCGCGGTCGGTGCGGCGGATGAACGAGTAGGTCTCACGCCAGGCGGCGTCATGGGCGAAGTCGCGTGCGCCGTGGCGGGCCACGAAGTCGGCGAACCGGTCCCGTTCCGCCGGGGCGGACAGGTGCCGGATGACGGGCTTGCTGCCGTGCGCGAGAGCGTCGGCGGGCTCGGTGAGCGACGCGATGAGGTCTGCGGCCACCGGATCCGGCCGGTAGGGCGCCCGGTTGGTGCGCCGCGCCAGCGTCGCGGTGTGCAACGCGTCGAGTCCGGCGGTGGGTTCGCTCGGGCGCAGTTCGACGACACACAACGGGGTCAGGTTCGCCGGCCACCGCTCGGTGTGCGCCACGAGGTCGGCTTCAGTCCCCTTCATCAGGTGTTTGATCCGATGCGCCGCCCAGCCGTGGGCCGCGAGCGCGAGCAGGAGAGCCTGTCCGTACAGTCCGCAACTGAGCTGCATCTCGACGGCGTGCGCGGGTAGCGCGCCCAGGGTGCGGTCATCATCGAGGCACAAAGCGAGATACGCGCGCTCGGGGTCGTCGAGACCCGAGGCGGGTTGGTCGTCGAGGATGGCGGCTGCCGCGTCCCGGGCGTCGCGGCCGTCCATCCGAACGACCGCCACGGGCTGGCAGTTGTGCGAGGACGGGCTGAGCGCGGCGATCGCGACCGCGGAGCGCAGCGCCACCGAGTAGGGCACGGCTCGTGCCGGCGTCTGCCGGGTTGCTTGCTCACCCATCACGTTTCCTCACTTCCAGATCAGCGCCAGGCAGTAGCCGTCGATCTCGTGCGCCCAGGTGGCGAAGGCCGACGGATCGGCGGCGTCGGGCGCGCGACGGCACAGGTCGGTGCCGCTCGTCCAGGTGAAGCGGCCGTCGTCGTGCCAACCGGTCAGCCGCACCTCGCGCGTGTCCACCCGCAGGCCGAAGCCGAAGAGTTTGAGGACCGCTTCCTTGCACGTCCACCGCAGGGCGGCGGGCATCGCGGCCAGGCCGGGGTGCACGGGCCGATCGGTCGCCGTCTCATCGTGCGCGAGCAGTTGCGTGACGAGCGGCGGCAGCGGGCCGCTGCGTTCGAGGTCGACGCCGACCGGCTGCGGGCCGCACGCGGCGATGGCGAAGTCGGCCGAGTGGCTCACGGAGATGTGCACGGGGGCGTTGACCAGTGGGCGCCCTGCGCAGGGGCCGTCGGCGGCCGTGGTCACGTGGACGTCGCGGGTCGCCGGGCATTCGCCGGTCTGTCGCATCCGGTGCCTGGACACGGCGTGCTTCACGGCCAGCCGCCCCGCCAGCCATTCCAGTTTCCGCTTGGGCACCGGCAGAGCCGCGGCGTGCGCGACTTCGTCGGCGTCCAGGTGCCGCGCCGCGACCGCCGAGCGGCTCAGCGCGTCCAGGCTGCGCAGCCAGCCGATCGAGACCACTGCGAGAGTGAGCGGTCCGGGCACGTGGTGGACGGCCAATGGCCGGTCGACCTCGAGCCGCACGGCGGCGAGACCGGCATAGCGGGCGGTCGTGGTCGTCATCAGCGGGCTATCGCCGGGGGCAGCAGGAACGGGTAGGTGCGCCGACGTATGGTGCGGTGCCAGAAGCGGTCGGCGCGGCGTAGCCGCTGGATCAGCTCCCACATCCGTGCGTCGCCGCGGTAGTAGGCGGCGACCTCGTCCGCGGTGATCGGCGTGTCCAGGCGCGCGTTGGCCTGCTCCAGGAACAGCGGTATCAGGGGGGTGAGCTTCTCCTTGTACAGGTTTCCGAGGAAGTCGAGCACCACACCGCGCGGGGCGTAGAACTTCTCGAAGATCGAGCCTGTCATCGTCAGGCGCACCGCGTCGCGCATGATCCAGGGCAGGGAGGTGAAGAACAGCGGCACGTCCAATCGCTCCCGGCCCGCGCCGTCGCGCAGCAGCGGCGTGGTGACGTCCAGGTAGACGAGTTCGCCGCCGACGTCGATCCAGTTGGATGCCTGGGCGTCGAGGCCGACCTGCGCGCTCACGGCGTGCTCGACATGGTCGAGGAATCGTTTGAAGAATCCCGACGCCCACTGCTCGCCCTCGGTCTGCAGCAGGGTCGAACAGAGACGGTCGGACGGCAGCGCCTCCTGTACGCAGTAAGCCACGACTCGCCCTCCTGGCAGCGGCTGGTGCCACATCCGGGTCTCGGCGACTCTCAGGCCCGCGCCGCCGAGGCGCCGGAGGTATTCGTCGACCAGTCGCTCGTGGTTCTCGAAGCGGGTCCGGGTCGGGAACACCGGCAGGCGCTTGCACGCGAAATGACCGGTGGCGGTGCGCAGCCGCAGCACCAGGGTGACCTCGCCGTAGCCGAGTACCTCCAGGTCGCGGTCGTCCGCAGATCGAAGCGCCTGGTGGACTCTGCGTTCGAGTACTTCCAGGTCGCTGCTCGGGAGCGCCAGTGCCATGGCAGGTGCCCTAATCCTCGTCCTGGCCGGCGGTCCGGCGGGCCAGGAGGCCGACGATCCGGAAGAGCACGAAGGCGGTGAACAGCACGGCCAGGACGGTGGTGCGCTTGGGCAGGGTGCGCGGCGCCTCGTCCAGGTCGTCGTGGCCGTCGACGTCGGGGGCCGGGGCGGCCAGGCGCAGCCGGGGCGAGTCGGCTTTGGATACGAGCTTGGACACTCCGTTCACCAGGTACAGGGCACCGGAGATGCGCTGGGCGATGAGGTCGTGCTTGGCCATGGTTCTTCTCTCCTTGAGTATCACGCGGGTGATGGTCGGCTCGGAGGTGCGGCGGTCACGCGGCGGCGAACACCAGCACGGCGTTCTGGCCGCCGAAGCCGAAGGAGTTGCTCATCGCAACCTCGATCGGCCGGGGGCGTGGGGCGCCGACCACGATGTCGATGTCGATCGCCGGGTCCCGGGTGTCGAGGTTGGCGGTCGGCGGGATCGTGTCCTGCTCGATCGACAGCACGGTCAGGGCGGCCTCGACCGCTCCGGTGGCGCCGAGCGAGTGTCCGAGTACGCCCTTGGTCGAGGTGACCGCGGGACCGGCGCCGAACACCTCGCGGATGACGGCGGCCTCGACGGCGTCGTTGAGCGGGGTGGAGGTGCCGTGCGCGTTGATGTGGTCCACGTCGTGAGGTTCGACCCCTGATTGGGCCAGGGCCGCGCCGATGGCGCCGCGTACACCGACGCCGTTCGGGTCGGGGGCGGTCATGTGGCCGGCGTCGGCCGTCGCGCCGTAGCCGAGGGCGCGGGCGCGGATCCTGGCCCCGCGCGTGCGGGCGTCGGCCTCGCGTTCGAGCACGAGCATGCCGCTGCCCTCGCCGATGACGAACCCGTCGCGCTCGAGGTCGAACGGGCGGCTGGCCGCGGCCGGATCGCCGCTGCGCCGGGACAGGGCGCCCATCTGGGCGAAGGCGGTGACGATCAGCGGGCTCACCCCCGCCTCTCCCCCGCCGGCCAGCACGATGTCGCAGCTCCCGTCGCGCAGCAGGCCCATCGCGGTCCCGATGGCGGTGGCCCCCGAGGCGCACGCGGTCGCGGTGACGAGGTTGGGGCCGGTGGCGTGCAGGTCGATCGCGAGGTGACCGGCGATCATGTTGGGGACGAGCATCGGGATGAGCAGGGCCGAGACGGCTTGCGGTCCCCGGTCGAGCAGGTTGCGGTGCTGTTTCTCCCAGGTGGTCACGCCCCCGAGGCCGCATCCGACGACCACGCCGACGCGGGCGCCGTCCCAGGTCTGCGGGTCGAGGCCGGCGTCGGCGACCGCCTCGCGCGCGGCCACCAGGGCCAGTTGCACGAACCGGTCGTGGATCAGCCTGCTGCGCCGCCCGACCCGCTCGGCGGGGTCGAACCCGTCCACGGTGCACGAGAAGTCGACCGGCAACCCGGCCAGCATCGGGTCGTGTCGTGCGGTGGAACGGCCCGAGCACACCGTGCGCCAGGTCGCGTCCACCCCGATACCTCCCGGGGTGACCAGTCCGATGCCCGTGACCGCGAGCGGTTCGCAGGGTGCCGGCACGGTGTTCACGAGGTCACGGCCCCGGCGACGATCAACTCGTGGATCGCCTCGGCCGCGTGGCCGACGGTGTCGCTGGGCGTGGCGACGTTCTCGTCGATCTTGACGCCGAACTCGGTCTGGGCGACCAGCAGCAGTTCGACGAGGAAGAGCGAGTCCATGTCGAGCTCGTCGAAGGTCACGTCGGGGCGGATCCTCTCGCGGTCGGCTTCGAACTTGTCGACCAGCAGGTCCACCAGCGCGTCATAGGTCGTGCTCATCGAGGTCTCTCCTTTGTCGTCGTCGTGCCCGGCCCGTGGCCGCTGTCACGGCACGGTGATGTCGGGCCAGGTCAGGGTGGTCGAGCCCCAGGTCAGGCCGCCGCCGAACGCGGTGAGCGCAAGCTTGTCGCCCGGTGAGAACACGCCGGCGGCGTGCGCGTGGGCGAGCGCCAGCGGGATCGAGGCGGCGGAGGTGTTGCCGACCTGCGCGATGTTCGTCACCGCCCGTGCGGCGTCCAGGCCGAGCTGTCCGGCGAGGCTGAGCACGATGCGCAGGTTCGCCTGATGGCACACCAGCCAGTCCAGGTCCGCCGGGGTCCAGCCTGCGCGGCCGAGCACGCTCCGGGTGGATTCGGCCATGTGCTCGACCGCGCGCCGGAACACCTCCCGGCCGGCCATGCTGAAGTAGCGGTCCTGTTCGTTCGCCGGCGCCCCGGACAGACGCTCGGCGGCCCCGCCGCCGCGAACGGTGATCAGGTCGGCGTCCGCGCCGTCACTGCCCAGGTCGAACGCGCCGAACGCGCCGGGTTCGTCGCCCTGCCCGGCGCGCAGCACCACCGCTCCGGCACCGTCCCCGAAGATCACCGCGGTCGAGCGGTCGTTCGGGTTCACGATGGTGGAGAAGGTCTCCGCCCCGATCACCAGGACCCGCTCGGCGATCCCGGCCGCGATCAGCCCGGCGGCGTTGGCCAGCGCGTAGACGAAGCCGGTGCACACCGCGGCCACGTCGTAGGCGGCGATTCCGGACAGCCCCAGCCGGTCGGCCACCACCGGCGCGGTCGCCGGGCAGGGGCGATCGGGCGTGGTGGTCGCCAGCACCAAGGCGTCCACCGCGGTCCGCCCGCTCGATTTCAAGGCGAGCTCGCCCGCTCCGACCGCGAGATCGGAGGTGGTGCTGCCCGCCTCGGCGAAGTAGCGGCGAGTGATACCGGTCCGTGAGCGGATCCACGCGTCGGTGGTGTCCATCGACGCGGCGAGGTCGTCGTTGGACACGGCCCTCGGCGGCAGGAAGCCGCCGAGGCCGGCCAGGACGGCCGCCCGGGTCATCCGGCACCGCCGCGGAGTGATGGACTGATGCAGTGGCCTGTCACCATGCCCGCCTCTGCTTGCTCGAAGGGGTTGCGATGGCTGTGCCTGACCAGCATGCAAGCGAGCGCTGACGGACCGCTGACCGAACTCTGACTAGACCGCCGACCAGGCCATCTGATCGGCATCCGGCTGACCGCACCAGATCGCGGCCGTGGAGTCGAGAGCCGGGTCGCGCGCGAGGATCTGCGCATAGCGGCGCTGCAGCGGGGCGCCGGGCAGCACGCCCATCTCCTCGTCGAGGACCTGCCGCGTCCGGTGGTACGCGTCGAGCGCCTCGCCTTGCCGGCCGTCGCGGTAGAGCGCGAGCATGAGCTGGTCGCTGAACGGTTCGCGCAGGGGGTACTGGGCCACCATGCTCGTCAGCGCGGCGATCGCACGGCGGTCGTCGCCCAGGGCCATCCATGCGCCGGCCTGGTCCTGCCACACGCCCATGCGTCGTTCGTCGAGCTGGGCCGCGGCGCTTCGGCAGCGCATGCCGTCACCGGCGTCCAGCAGCGCCGGACCGCGCCACAGCGCGAGCGCCGAGTCGAGCAGGCGCAGCGCCCCGACCGGATCCCGCGGCGCCAGCGACGCCCCCTGCGCGGCCAGATCGAGGAACCGGTACGCGTCGACGGCCGCGCGCGGAACATCGAGCACGTAGCCGTTCTTCACCGAGCGCAGCGCAGTCGCCCCGTGCGCCTGCCCGGGCTGCTTGAGCACCCGTCGCAGTCGGCTGGCCTGCGCCTGCAGCGCGTTGCGGATGCCGAGCGGCGCGGCATCGGCCCACAGCTCCTCCGCCAGGTCGACGTGCGAGATCACACGGCCGGCGTCGAGCACCAGAACGCCGAGCATCGCACGGACCTTGTTCGCCCGCACTTCGTCGCAGTGCCCACCTATCGTGACTACGACGTTTCCGAGTATGCCAATGTCCACGACACTCCTAGGCCAAGATGACTTTGTTGGTCTTTACGGCCGAAAATGGGCAGCAGGCATCAACAGGATGGTGTCGTCGCGAATCCCCGTTGCACCATTTGGCGAGTGGAACTCTCGAAACATTGCACACTGCAAGGAAGTTGTCAAGCGCCACGGCCCCACTTGAATGTTCAATGAGTTTGCATCGTAGGCAAAGCCTTATGCAGGGTAATTGCCAACAACACCCAGCCTGGCCCACCAGCCCTCTCGGCCGAGACATCGTGGCAACACAAGCACCGTACGTCACACCCATTCGTCACTTGTCCGCAGTAAGCCAGTGACGATCAACCCTTTCCAAGCATGGGAACCCCACCCGCAACGCGCCGGCGGGTGTGGGTCAGCCACACCCGCCAGCCTCCGCGTTTCAAGCGGTTTACCATGCAGAAAGTCGACGTTCACACATAATTCCGCACCACAACGATGCAGTGGTCGAAGATGGCATGCCGAAGCGCGCTCGACGATGCCGGCATTCGAAAGCGCGATACGGTTCAGCTCGCGCGGGAGTTCCGCGCGATCGCGCGGGAGATGTAGCCGGGCTCGAGCCGCTGCCCGCTGATCTCCTCGACGACGGTGGCCAGGCGCCCGAATCCGTCAGCCAGGTGCGCGAAGGTCTGGGTCTTCATGTCCCGGCCGAACTCCTGGATGCTGCGTACCGCGATGACCTCGAAGTACTGCCACGGGGCGTCCTCCGGCGCCACGGCGCGCTGGACGCTGAAGCTCAAGATGCTCGGCAGGTTCGGGCATCCGGCGTAGTCCGTCCCGGTGACCCAGGCTTCGAACTCGTCCGGCTTGACGCCGGGCTTGAGGCTGATGCGGTGGATGACGATGTCCATGGTCTCTCCCCTCGATTCACGGCTTGCCGCGCCGAGCCGGGCGAGATGCGCCCAGTCCCAGTGCGCGGGCGATGTTGTTCTTCTGGATCTCGTTGGTGCCGGAGAAGATCCGGCTCGGCAGGGCGTCACGCAGGAACTGTTCGGCTTCGCCGTCCAGGACGCCGAGCGCGCCGCGCAGCTGGACGGCGTCGAGACCGAGCTGTACGGCTGATTCGCTCACGGCCAGCTTCGCGAGCGCCGGCGCGATCTCGTCGCGCACCCCGCGGTCGAGCTCCCAAGCGGCGCGGTAGAGCAGGAGGCGGGCCGATTCGTATCGCAGGACCATCTCCACGATGCGGTGGCTGACGGCCTGGAACTCGCCGATCGGCGCCCCGAACTGCTCGCGCTCGCGGGCATAGGCGATGGTGGATTCCAGGATCCGTTTCATGCCGCCGAGGTACGCCGCGAACAGGCAGGTGCGCTCCCAGGCCATGGAGTCGCTGAACACGCTGGCTCCGGCTCCCTCGGGCCCGAGCAGCTGTCCGGCCGGCACGACGCACTCATCGAGGTAGACCTCCGCCATCGGCGAGCCGCGCAATCCGACCTTGCCGTGCGGGCGTCCGACGCTCAGCCCCGGGGTGCCTGATTCGACGATGAAGGAGCTCAGGCCGAAGAACCCGGTGCCGGGCGAGGTGGCCGCCTGGACGACGAACACATCGGCGACCGGCGCGTTGGTCGTGAAGCTCTTCGTGCCGGTCAGCACGTAGTGCTCGCCCTCGCGTCGGGCCCGCAGACTGAGGTTCAGCGCGTCCGATCCCGAGTTCGGCTCGGTGATGGCGTGCGCGGCGATCTGCCGGCCGCTGCACAGCGGCGGCAGCCAGCGCTCGCGTTGGGCTTCGGTGCCGAAGTGCGCGATCGCGGTCAGGCAGGCGAACTGGTGGGCGGCGAGCGAGAAGACGAGTCCCAGATCGGGGCAGCCGTAGCCCAGCGCCTCGATCAGGGCCGCGGCGCTCGACGCGTCCAGTCCGCCGCCGCCGTAGTCCGTCGGGATCGTGATCGCGGCGAGTCCCTGGTCGGCGGCCATGCGCCAGCGGCGACGGAAGTCGCCGGGTTCGTATTCGGCTGTGGCGGCGAGTTTGTCGCGGGCGAAGTCGGTG
This sequence comes from Actinospica sp., assembly GCA_035493475.1. Taxonomy (GTDB): domain Bacteria; phylum Actinomycetota; class Actinomycetes; order Streptomycetales; family Catenulisporaceae; genus Actinospica. The sequence goes on along the minus strand of DATJIF010000040.1, from coordinate 108,620 downwards.
ACCGCCGCGCACATCTGGGCGAGGTCGGGGTCGAGGTCGAACCTCATCGGGGCTCCTTCCGGTGTTCTTCGACCAGCAGGTGGTAGTTGATTCCGCCGGTGCCGAAGGAGTTGACGCCCGCGCGGCGCGGCCGGCCCGGCGGCGCGGCCCAGCCGAGCGCGCGGTCGGTCAGCCGTGCGGGGATGGCGGCCAGGTCCAGGGCGGGGTTGACGGTGCGCAGGTTCGCGACGGGAGGCTGGGTGCCCTCGCGTACGGCGTGCAGGGCGCTGATCAGGCCGGCGCTTCCGGCGGCGGCGAAGGTGTGACCGAACACTGATTTGGCGGTGCCGATCCCCAGCGGTGTGCGGCGGCCGGCGGTACCGTAGACCTTGGCGGTGGCCGCGATCTCGACCCGGTCGCCGACCGTGGTGCCGGTACCGTGCGCCTCCAGGTAGCCGACGGTGTCCGGGTCGAACTCGACCTGGTCGAACGCGCGCCGGATGGCCCGTACCTGGCCGTCGGTGTCGGGGGCGATCAGTGATTTGGCGTCGTTGGCGGCACCGACCGCGCGCAGCACGCCGAGGATCTCGTCGCCGTCGCGGGTGGCATCGCTCAGGCGGCGCAGGAGAAACAGTCCGCAGCCGTCTCCCGCGGTGAAGCCGTCGGCGGCGGCGTCGAACGGGGTGATCGTCGAGTGCGACAGGAGGCCGAGCGCGGAGCAGAGCACCAGGTCGCGGGCGTTGCACGGCAGTTCCACTCCCCCGGCGATCGCGAAGTCGACGGCACCGGAGCGCAGTGCCTGCACCGCGAGGTCGATCGCGGCGAGCGAGGAGGCGCACGCCGCCTCGACGGCGACCGGGACCGCCGCCAGACGGTATTCGTGGGCGATCACGGCGGCCACGCCGCTGGCCAGGAATCCGTCCAGCAGGTGCGGTGACAGCGGTCCGGGGGTGGTCTCTACGCTCTCGCGCGCCAACTTGAGCACGGCAGCGAGTTCGTCCGTGGCCAGGTGCGCCACGGCTTCGAGCCCTGTGACCGCTTCCTCGATCTCCTCCAGACGGAGCGCGGCAGCGGTGTCTCGCTCGGTGTACAGGCTCAGGCTGGTGCCGATGGCGATCAGGCCTCGGCCGCTCACGGCCAGCGATCCTGGAGTGATCCGGCCGAGCATTTCGCCGGCGACCTCGAGCGCGAGCCGTTGTGCCGGATCCATGGCTCGGTACCGGGCCGGGATGATCCGCAACCCGCGTGGTACGGCCGTCGGTGGTTCGAGCGGCGCCCCGCGCTCGGTGTAGGTGTGCCCGGTGCTCAGGGAGCCGGGCCGGTAGTAGAGGTCTCGGTCCAAGACGCCGGTGGGCAGCGGCGCGAACCGGTCCCGGCCCGCGGCCAGGGCCCGCGCCACGTGTTCGGTTCCGCGCATGTCAGCGAATCGGGCGCCGTGCGCGATCACGGCGATCGGCTCGGCCATGCCGTCGCGCCCGGTTCGCGGGCCTCGCGTAGCCGTCGCCGTGGTGCGCGGGGTGTGCTCGCTCAGGATCAGGTGGCACACGGCCCCGGTCACGGAGGCGCCGCTGACCGCCGACCTGCGCGGTGATCCGGGCGCGGGGGCCGGCCACTCCCGTGCCGCGGTCTCGATTCGGAAGGGTGTGGCGGCCAGTTCCGGCAGGAGTCTCCCGGTGTCCTGGTGCGGTGGTAGTCGTCGATGGTGCAGGGCGAGCGCGACTTTGGCGATCGCGGCCAGGCCGGTGTCGGCGAAGGTGTGGCCGAGGCGGTCCTTCACACTCCCGGCGGGGATCGGGCCACGGGGCGTCGGAGCGAGGACTTCGGTTAGGGCCCGCAGTTCCGTCGCGGTATGCCGGGCCAGGCCGGTGCCGGTGCACTCGACGTACTGCACTGATGCGCCGGGAACGCGTGCGTTGCGATAGGCGGCGGCGATGACATCGCGGTGGCGTTCGACCGAAGTGCTGTAGCGCAGTACACCGGGGCGCGGATCGAGACCCAGGGTGCACTCGTCGATCAGGGCGTAGACGCGGTCGCCGTCCGCGGTCGCCGCCGACAGGGTTTTGAGCAGCAGTGCGCTGACGCCTTCAGCCAGCGTGAAGCCTCGCCCGTCGGCGGCGAACGGGCGAGGCGGTGCCGGCTCCACGCCCTTGGCGGCCAGGGCGAGGCCCGGCAGCCGGTCTTCCACGCGCTGGCCGCACACCACGAGCGCGGCCTCGGACAGGCCAGCGCGCAAGGTGGCCAGCGCGTGGAAGACGGCGAGGAATGAGGTGGCGTCGGCGGATTCCAGCGCCAGGGTCCGCCCGCGCAACCGGAAGGCCGCGGCGATGCGGGCCGGGATGGTGCTGGCCATCTCCCCGACCCGGTCGTGCGGTGATCCGCCGAGTCGTTCGCGCAGCACCTCGGCCAGTTCCGCCGCGGGGTCGGCGGTGTCCGGGCCGGGGGCGTGCGCCGCCAGGACGCGGGAGAGGTTCCGGCCGTACCGGGCGGCTTCGATACGCAGGGCGTTGGCGTACTGCCGGTCCAGGCCGAAGCAGGTCCCGACGATCACGTCGGTGCGCTCGTCCTGTTCGGGGCTGCGCCGCCCGGCGTCCTGCAGGCACTGGCGGGCGGCGGCGAGCATCAGCAGCTGCATCCGGGCCATGGACCGTGCCTGTGCCGGCGGGATGCCGAAGGAGGCAACGTCGACCTCGACGTCGTCCAGCCCACACGCCTGGACGTCGTCGCGGGCCGCGCCGGGCGGCTCGAGACCCTGGCCGCCGCCGTTGAGCAGCGACCAGTAGGCCTCGACTCCGCGGGCCCGCGGGTAGAGCGCGCCGATGCCCACGATCGCGATCGGCTCCGGCGGCTGGTCGGCGGCGCCGGTCATTCCCGTACGGCGGACGCGAGCGGCGCGTCCGCGCTCTGGTCGTCGGCCGGTGCCAGACCGGGGTGGGTCATCACCTCGAGCTCGCCGCTCAGCCCGGAGATCAGCCGGACGAAGTCGGCCCGCTCCTCGAGTTCCCGGACCGGGTCGATCAGCTCCTGGGCCCGGGTCCAGTAGTCGGTGCGCTGGCGGCGCGCGTCGTAGAAGTAGCGCACGAAGGAGACGACCGTCTGGAAGAAGTCGCGGTAGGCCGCCTCGTACTGCTCGCGCTTCTCCGCTTCGCTCGCGGGGTCGTCGAGGATCTGGGTCGCGGCGCGTGCCGCGGCCGAGGCGCTCTTCATCGCCAGCATCACACCGGTGGAGAACAGCGGGTCGACGAACGCGGCGGCGTCGCCCACCATGAGGTAGCCCGGGCCGCCGAAACGGGTCGCGGCGTAGGACCAGTCCTTGAACACCCGGTGCTCGGCGATCCGTTCGGCACCGGCCAGCAGGCGCTTGGCCTCGGCGGTGACCTCCAGACGGCTGTCGAAGTACTCGACCGGGGACAGGCCGGACTTGACGAACAGGTCGTTGGGCCCGACGAAGCCGACGCTGCGGGTGCCGTCCTTGAACGGGATCACCCACACCCAGCCGTCCTCGTGGTACTCGGTCAGGATGTTGCCGCTGTCGATCCCGTCCAGGTGTGTCCCGCCCTTGTAGTACGTCCAGACGGCGATGTTGCGCAGGTCCTCGTGCCACTCGATCGCGTTCTCGCGGCGGGCGAGCAGCTTGGACTGCCCGGAGGCGTCGATCACCAGTCGGGCGCGCGCCTCGAGCGTGTCGCCCTGCCGCTCGCGCCGGTAGCGCACCCCGACGCACCGGCCGTCCTCGAAGACGGCCTCGGTCACCGACGCCTGTTCGATCACCGACGCGCCGTGCTCGCGGGCGCACGAGAGCAGCATCTGGTCGAACACCGCGCGCTCGACCTGATAGGCGTACTCCCACGGACCGGCCTCGCCGAAGTGGATCGCCCACAGTTCGCGCTCCACGCCCCAGCGCAGGGTGCTGCCGTACTTGCGCAGGAAGGTCTGCTCCATCGTCGGCAGCAGCCCGAGTTCGTCGAGCACGGGCATCACGCCCGGCACGAGCGACTCGCCGATGTGGTAGCGCGGGAACGCCTCCCGCTCCAGGACCAGGACGTCGCGCCCGGCCTTCGCGAGCAGCGCCGCGGCGGTCGATCCGGCCGGGCCGCCGCCGATCACGACGACGTCGTACTCGTCGTACTGGTTGGTCACGATGGTCTCCTCACAGGGATGGGACTGCGTCCGGGTGGTCACTTGGCCGAGCGGGCCGGGGTGCGCTGCGCCCGGTTCGGCGCGGCGGCGCGGGCACCGTTCGCCTTGCCGTTGCCCGCCCCGTTGGCGGTGGCCGCGACCGGTTCCGCCTCGGCGGTCTCTTCGGCCTCCTCGGCTGCGGCCTGCTCGGCCTCCTGCAGCAGTTGGGTGCGCATCGCGACGTACTTGGCGTTGAGCTCGTCGACCGCGATGAACTTGCTCACGCCGCGCCCGCTGATCTTCGGCTCCTGGCGCAGCAGGACGCGCACGTCCTGCGGGTCCTGGACCCACTTCTCCATGTAGAGCGAGAGCCGCGGGATCAGCCGGCGCAGGCTGGGAGCGCGCAGCACGGACTTGAGCCGGGGGTACTCGTACCAGCGCAGGATGATCTCGGTGTGCTCGTCGTCGATCGGCGCGAACCAGGCGGTGACCTGGAACTGCTTACTGACGATGTGCGACATGGACGGGAAGCTGAAGATCACGTCGTAGTGGTTACGGTTGGTCGGATCGTCCTCCTCGACTCCGTCGAAGGAGTAGCGCAGGGTCATTCCGTCGACCTCGAGGTGGCTGTTCTCGACCTTGGTGGAGGCCAGGTAGCGCTCGCGCCCGTCCAGGCCGAACTTGCGCAGCGTGCCGTAGAGGAAGAAGTAGTCGACCCAGTTGAACCAGTGGTCCCGGTGCACGTAGGTGACGTGGTAGAACTCGAGCACGCTCTCGATGTACCGGGTGTAGTGCACCGGCCGGGTCCAGCGCAGGGTCGCGTACTCGACGGAGTCGTCCTCGACCTCCGGCGGGATCTCGATCTCCGGGAGCTTCTCGCGCTTGTCGCCCCACCACATCCAGATCAGGCCGTTGCGTTCTTGGACCGGGTAGGTCTCGACCTTCAAGGAGCCGGGGATGCGCGCGCCCGAGCCGAGGGCGGGGATCGCGACGCACGCGCCGTCGGGTCCGAAGCGCAGGCCGTGGTAGCGGCACTCGACCGAGTTGCCCTTCATCCGGCCGTCGCCGAGGTCGGCGCCCTTGTGCGGGCAGCGGGCGTCCTGGCACACCAGGTTGCCGTCGATGTCGCGCCACAGCACGAGGTTCTGGCCCATCCGGCGCACGCTGGTCGGCTTGTCGTCGGTGATGTCCTCGGGCAGCAGGATCGGGTACCACTGGTTGCGGATCATCTCGTGTGTTCCTCTCCTCGGGCTTCGATCGACTGCTCGTCGACGACTTCGACGATGCCGGTGTCGCCGTCGACGGCGACCATGTCGCCGGTGTTGATGTTCTGTGTCGCGTTCTTGGTGTTGACCACCGAGGGGACGTTGAATTCGCGCGCGACGATCGAGCTGTGCGAGAGCATCGAGCCGATGTCGGTGACCACTCCGCCGGCGATGGCGAACAGCGGCGTCCAGGAGGCGTCGGTGTAGCGGGTGATCAGGATCTCCCCGGGCTGGAACTCGTCGGCCTGCCAGACCACGTCCTCGATGATGCGGGCGCGCCCGACCACGCGGCCGGGGCTGGCCCCCAGGCCCCGCAGTTGCGGGCCGCCGCCGCCGGCCGGTCGCGGCCGGTCGGCCGGGTCGTATTCGCCGATGAAGGTCAGCGGCGGTTCGGGCAGGCGGTTGTAGTACTCGTGCATGCGCCGGGCCTCGTCGATCTTCTCCCGCGCGAACGACTGCTCGGCCTCGGCCTCGCCGCGCAGATAGGCGCGTACGTCCTCGAAGTCGAGGTAGGCGACCTCGTCGAGCGAGTGCAGCAGTCCCTGGGCGAGCAGGCGACGGCCGATCTCGTAGACGACGTTCCGGATCAGCCACAGCGAGGTGACCATCGCCATCCGGGTGGTCTCACGCAGCTCGCTGCAGGTGGTGTACAGCGCGATGATCTTCTTGAGGGTTACCCGCTTGGCCTTGGGCAGGGTGTCGAGCACGTCGGTGGCGTCGTTCTCGTTGTAGCCGCGGCTGCGCTGGAGGATCTCGTCGATGGAGAACCCGTCGTCCGCGTAACGGCGGATCATCTGGAACAGGTAGGACGGGTCGTCCACCCAGCGCGGGTGGGTCAGCTCCATCTCCTGCCGGCTGCGCACGCCGTTGGCGCGCAGGAACGGCTCCATGTGCCGGTCCCAGAACGCGCGCCCGTCCTCGTCGGCCAACAGCCGCTCCTCGATCTGCTCGAGCGGGCTCTCACGGATGATGGCCAGGGCGCGTGGCCGGTCTTTCGCTCCCTGGGCCACGGCCCAGATCTCGCGGGCCGAGGCGACGGTGCGCAGGCTCGACATGTCGGTCTTGATCCGGTTCTGCAGGTTGTCGCCAGCGTGCCCGAGCCACTTGGCGCACAGCTCGGTCATCAGCCCATAGGCGCCGAAGGCGTTGATGTAGTACGGCATGTAGCCGACGTGCATGTCGAAGTAGTAGTCGAGGTAGCGGGTGAGCTCGGCGTGCAGTTCGGCGCGGGTGAACCGGGTCAGGTCCAGGCTGCGGGCGCGGTCGAACTCGCGCAGGCGCGAGTCGACCATGTGCCGGGCGCGCTGGCGCATCTGCAGCATCTCGGTCGCGGTGTGCTTGATCCAGTGAGTGGTGGACTTGACGTCTTCCATCCCGCCGGGGAACTTGCCGTACGGGTTCCGGTAGTCGCTCAGGTCGACCTCTTCGCTGACGAAGCGGTCGGTGAAGTGGCGCTGGTCGCGGGTGGGCAGGCACTGGCCGAGCAGGTAGGAGGTGTACGAGGTGTTGAGGTAGACGTGGCCCTGCAGGTAACCCATGTAGCCGACGTAGTCGCCGGTGTCGCGCACGCCGACCGCCGCGGCACAGTGTGCGTGCACGTAGGTCTGGTGGTAGCGGGCGAAGCTGAGCCCGAGCGGGGTCATCAGCCCGACGAAGATCTCGCCGATGTCCATGCGGGTCCACAGCGCGCCGTGCTGGATGTGCTCGGGCTGCGGCTCGATGTAGGGGCTGCGCGCGGTGGTGGTGGTCGGGCGCGTGGTGATCGGGCGGGTCTGCAGGAGCTGGAACCGGCCGTCGTGTAGCGCCCATTCGATGTCCTGTTCCGAGCCGTCGTACTGCGCTCGAACCCGTTGGGCGAGTTCGCCGAGGGTGCGCAGCTGGTCGGCGGACAGGCACGGGGCGTTGCGCGCGGCGGGGTCGACCTTGGTCATCGTGATCCGCCCGGAACCGGTCGGGGCGCATTTGGTCACCTTGTAGCGGATGCGCTCCTCGAGCACGTCCAGGCGGGTGTCGTCGAGGGCGAAGAAGTCGCTGGAGACCTTCCCGGACACCAGCCCCTCCCCCAGCCCGTGGCAGGCCTCGACGACCATGCGGCCCACCTGCCCGCCGACCGGGTCGACGGTGAACAGCACGCCGCTGACGTCCGCGGGCACCATCTGCTGAACGACGACCGCGATGGAGCCGGGGGCCGCCGTCGGGTCGCGGTAGGCGGCGGCCCGCTCCGACCACAGCGAGGCCCAGCAGCCCTTGACCGCCTCCAGCAGCGCCTCGTCGCCGGAGACGTCGAGGAAGGTGTCGTGCTGACCGGCGAAGGAACGCGCCGCGGAGTCCTCCTTGCGGGCCGAGGAGCGCACCGCCACCCGCGGCCGGCCGAGCCGCGCGTAGGCGTCGAGGATCGGCTGGGCGAAGGCGTCGGGCAGTGCGGCGGCCGTGATCCACTCGCGCACCTGTCCGCTCTCGGCGCCGCGGATCTTCTCGGCCAGGCCGGACTGGTCGAGGAAGAGGTCGAACATGGGTGTCGTGATGCAGAACGCGGCCGGGACCGGTAGCCCGGCGCCGATCATCTCGGCTAGCCGGGCGCCCTTGCCGCCGAACAGTTCGGCGCCGTCGCGGTGCCCTCGATCGAGGTCGACCACGTGCTCGGCGTAGCCGCCGGTCGACGGGGTACCGGCCCGCTTCGCCTTGGCCGCCGCGGTTCTGGCCGTGGGCCTGGCCGGGCGCTTGGTGGTGTTGGGCATGCTGGTTCTCCCTTGCCGGTTAGCGGCGCGTGGTGTGCGGATTGGTGCCGACGAAGGCGCGGAACTGCTCGCCCGGCACGACCCGGTAGGCGTGCGCGTCGGTATAGCCGGCGCTGTCGAACTGCTCGAGCAGGTCGCGTTCACGGGGCAGGGGTCCGCCGAAGTCGGCGTACTCGAACCAGAGGTTGAGCATTTCCAGACCGATGTGTCCGCCCTGGCAGGAACTGGTGAGCAGAAGCTTGCCGCCGGGGGCGAGCATGGTGCGGGCGTGGGCGAGGATCTTGGCGCGCTCGTCCTCGGCGAAGTAGTAGATGTTGTTGTGCATCGTGACCAGGTCGAACTGCGGTTGCAGGTCGAGGGTGCGCAGGTCGCCTCGGCGCACCTCGACCCGGTCGGCGAGTCCCCACTCGGCGATGTTGGCGGCGGCCTGCCGGGCGACCGGTTCCTGCAGGTCGACGGCCAGGGCGGTCAGCCGGGGGTTGAGCGAGGCGGCGTAGCGCACGTAGACGCCGCTGCCGCAGCCGATCTCCAGCAGGCGGATCGGTTCGTCGCGCGCGAGGGTGCGGGAGACGGCGGACTCGACCAGCGGTTCGATCACCCGGGTGGAGCGGGCGATGACGGTGCCGTCCTGGTCCTCGATGGAGAACCGGCGGCCGGTGCGCAGCATGTCCGGGGCGTTGAGCAGCACCGGCACGTGCGTGGTCATGACCTCCTCCAGAGCGCCGGTGATCGCGTCGTTCTGCGTCCGGGACAGCAGCTTGGCGGTGCGGCTCTTGAGCCGGTAGCAGCCTTCGTGCTTGTCGAACTCGCCCAACTGCACGCCGACGTCGAGCCAGGCGCGCAGTCGGCGCCGGTCGTCGACCTCCAGCTTGAGCATCAGGGTTTCCAGGTCGCAGGGGCGGACCGCCAGCCAGCGCAGTACGCCGCTGTGCGCGGCGGCGGACAGGAACGCGGCCCGGTAGACCGGGACCGCGAAGCGCCGCGAGAGCGAGAGCAGCAGCGGGACCTGGGGGTTGGTGGCGACGTTGGCGAGGGTGGCCGCACCCGCGGCCGGCCGGGTGACGCGATCCTTGACGCGTCCGGCGAGGGTCGATGTGCTCACGAGGCGTTCCTTAGGGTCGGGTCGGGGACTATGCGCTTGGCCGGTTCGGCGCGAAGCCGGTGCAGGTCGTCGCGCAGGTCGGCGAGCAGGCGTTGGCGGGAGGGTCCGGCCAGCAGGTAGAAGTGGTTTCCCGGCAGGTGGCGGTGCAGCAGGGAACCGGTGGTGTACTCGCGCCAGGCCTCGACGTCGGCCGGGGTGGCGATCGGGTCGTCGGCGGCGGAGAACGCGGTCATCGGGCAGTGCAGCGGCGCGCGCGGGGCCCAGTGGTACTGGTCGCACACGCGCAGGTCGGCGCGCAGCACCGGGACGCGCCGGTCGAAGTAGGCGTCGCCGACGCCGTCCGGTCCGAGTCCTCCGAGATCGCGGACGAGCTGCCGCAGGCGGTGCTCGGGCAGCGCGTGGTCGGCGCGACCGCCGTAGAGGTGCGGGGCCTTGCTGCCGGAGACGAACAGGTGGCGCGGTTCGCCGTGCCCGCGGTGTATCAGCTCGCAGCAGACCTCGTAGGCCAGCAGCGCTCCCATGCTGTGGCCGAACACCGCGTAGTCGGCGGTCAGCTGATGCTCGATCAGGGCGGTGGCGATGTCGTCGGCCAGCGGCCGGATCTCGGTGTAGGGGGCTTCACGCAGTCGCAGACCGCGGCCGGGTAGGAGCACGGTGACCACGTGAGCGGCATCGCCCAGGTGTTCCTGCCAGCCGCGGAAGGCCGAGGGTGTGCCGCCGGCGTAGGAGAAGCACAGCAGGTTCACCCGCGCCCCGGGTCCGGTTGCCGTGGTCGGGAACCACGGGCCGGGCGGCCGGGTCGGTGCGAGGGCGGGCGGGTCCTCGATGACGGGCATGACGGCGGGCCTCCTCTCGGTGGGCGGTCGGAGCGGTCAGCGGGCGACGTAGCGGTGTCCTTCGGCCGAGTCGAGCCAGGCCAGGGTGCGGCGCATGCCTTCCTCGAACCCGACTTCGCTCTTGAATCCGAAGTCCGCGCAGGCGCGGTCGATGGCGTAGGACTGGTCGCGGTCGAGCAGGCGCACGGCGTGGCGGGTGAGCACCGGCCGCGACTTGATCCGCAGTACGCCGTAGAGCGCCTCGGAGGCGGTGGCCACGCCGGTGGCCACGGGACTGGGGAGGTTCATGGTGGGCGGCTTGACGCCGAGACCGGCGGCGAGCGCCTCGATGTACGCGCGCCAGGTGGTCTGTTCGGGGTCGCGCAGGTTGTAGGCGCGGCCGACGGCGGCTTCGCTGTCGCAGGCCGCGATCATGGCGTCGGCGGCGTTGGTCACGTACAGCAGTCCGGCCGGGACCTGCCCCTTGCTGATGTACACCATCTGCTTCTTGAGCAGCAGGGTCGCGATCTCGATGACGAAGTCCTTGCTGCGCGGGCCGTAGACCGAGACCGGTCGCACGATGGTCAGCGGCAGGCCGGCGTGGTCGGCGGCCTCGCGCACGGCCTGCTCGCCGAGGACCTTGCTGCGGTTGTACGGCAGCCCTATGTCCTTGGGCGCGGTGGACTCGTCGCACGGCGTCGACGGGTAGCCGTAGACATCGGTGGTGCTCACGTGCAGGAACCGCTCGACGGTGCCGGCGTGGTGGGCGGCTTCGACCAGGTTGCGGCTGCCGTCGATGTTCACGGCCTGGAACTGCTCCCACGGCCCCCAGTCCGCCGACTTGCCGGTGCAGTTGTAGACCTGCCGTACGCCCGCGGTCGCGCGGCGAAGGGACTCGACGTCGTCGAGCGAGCCGATGTGCAGCTGGGCGGAGGTGTCGGCCAGCCCGGTCTGGTCGCTGCCCGCGCGGATCAGGGCGCGTACCCGGTGGCCGCGGTCGGTCAGGCGTCGCACCAGGTGGCCGCCGATGAAGCCGCTGGCTCCGGCGACCAGGACGTCGCACTCCTCGTCCCGGGCGCGGGACGGGGCGGGTCGGGGCTGGGAGGAGGTGCGCCCGGGCGTGCGTTCGGCGGCGGGTGTCGTGGTGCGGTTGTGGGCGGGCTGGTCGTTCGTGGATGCGTCCATGGCGTGTCCTAGGAGCTCGATCGAGCGGTCGATGTCTGCTTCGGTGTGGTCGACGTTGACGAAGAAGCGAAGGCGGCACTTGTCGGCGGGCACGGCCGGGTAGCCGATGGGCATGACGTTGACGCCGTCGGCGAGCAGGGTGTTGGACACGGCCATGGTCCGCTCCCAGTCCCCGAGGATCACCGGGATGACGGCGGAGGCGCGTGAGACGCCGATGTCCAGTCCCCTGGCACGGGCGGCGGATCGCAGGTGCTCGGCCAGGTGCTGGACGCGCGCGACCCGATCGGGTTCCTCCTCGATCACCCGCAGCGCTTCGAGGGCGGCGGCGGCGTTGGCCGGGGAGATGCCGGTGCTGAAGATGAACAGCGGCGTGGTGAACTTCAGGTACTGGATGATCGGTTCGCGCGCCGCGATGTATCCGCCGAGGCTGCCCAGGGCCTTGCTGAGGGTTCCCATCCACAGATCGACGTCGTCCCGGTCGACGCCGAAGTGTTCGCCGACGCCGCGTCCGGTGCGGCCGAGCACCCCGATGGAGTGCGCCTCGTCGATCATCAGCATGGCGTCGTGGCGCTTCTTGACCTCGATGAACCGCGGCAGGTCGGGCAGGTCGCCGTCCTGGCTGTAGGCGCCCTCGATCACGATCACGGCGCGGCGGTGCTGGTCGCGGATCTCGGCCAGCATCTGGTCCAGCGCCTGCCAGTCGTTGTGCCGGAACGGCAGGCGGCGGGCTCCGGACAGGATGCTGCCGCGCACGGAGCTGTCGTGGATCCACTCGTCGTGCAGGATCACGTCCTGCGGACCGAACATGTGCCCGACGGTGGCGACGTTGGTGGCGTGGCCTCCGGCGAACACGATCGCGCCGTCCGTGCCGAGGAACGAGGCGATCTGCGCGTCGAGCTCGTGGTGCAGCGGCGTCTCGCCGCACAGCAGCGGGGTGGCCGAACACGAGGTGCCGTACCGTTCGACGGCCGCCCTCGCCGCAGCGATCACGCGCGGGTGGTGGGACAGGGCCAGGTAGTTGAAGGCGGAGAAGTTCATCATCGACCGGCCGTCGATGTGCGCGGTCCCGGAGTTGTGCCCGTCATGCACCCGCCCGTAGGGGTTGGCTCCGCCGGCCGCGATCTGCCGCAGCCTGCTTTGCAGTTGGGCGTACTCCTCCCAGTCCTCGAACCGGCGCTCCCGACGCACCGCGGTCCCCGGCGGTGGGGCGGGGGCGGGTACGACGGGCGGGTTCTCGATGCCGCCGCTGCTGCCGGGCGCGGCGGTCAGCAGGCTGATGAGCTGCGCGACGGTCGGGTCTTGGGGCAGCGCTGACCGCAGTTGGTCTTCGGTGCGGGGGAAGTGCGCGGTCAGTCGGCGTTCCAGGTCGGTTTTCATCAGCGAGTCGAGGCCGAGGTCCGCGCCGAGTCGGGAGTGGACGGCGATCTTGTCCGCCGGGAACCCGCAGACCTGGGAGACCTGCTCGACGACGATCCGGGCGGTTTCCTCGGGTGAGCCGCCGAACCGCGTCGCGGCGGGTGCGGACCGGTACTCGCGGCCGCCGCCGGCCGGTATGGGCTGGTGCTGGGCGGGCGGCTGGTTCGCGGCGGGCGCGGGCTGCGGCGCCGTGATCCAGTGGCGGCTCGGTTCCAGCACGGCGTGGGGAACCGGGACACGTGCCGGGGCCCTGCCCTCGTTGAGCGCGGCCCAGTCCACGGTTCCTCCGGTGCAGTGCAGTTGGGCGAGGGAGTGCTGCAGGACGGCCCAGTCCTCGGCATCGCGGCGTAGGCTGGAAAGCCATGCGGTGGTGGTGAGCGCGTCGGAGCGAGTGTGGCGGAGGTTCGCGCGGCCGAGGCTGAGCAGGGTCGGGTGCGGGCCGATCTCGATGAAGGCGTCGCAGCCGAGCGTGCGGGCGTGGTCGAAGGCCTCTGCGAAGCGCACGGTGCCGAGCATGTGCTCGACCCAGTACTCGGCGTCGACCCGCTCGATCGGGCGCCCGGTGGCATCCGAGATCCAGGTGATCGCGGGGGCTTGATGCCGTAGGGCGCGCGCGGCGTCGCGCAGCGGGGTCGCCGCGCCCGCCATCAGTTTCGAGTGGAAGGCGTGCGAGACGGCCAGCGCTTTGACCGTGATCGATCGGGTCTGCAGGGCTTCGTGGACGGCGGCGATCTCCTCGCGGGCCCCGGAGAGCACCAGGTGGTTCGGGGCGTTGACCGCCGCCAAGGCGACCGAGGCGAAGTCGGCGGAGACCGCGAGGATGGTATCCGGCTCCCCGACGCAGGCGATCATCGCGCCGTCGCCGGGCTGCGCGTGCATGTGCCGGCCGCGGGCGGCGGTCAGGGCGAGGGTGTCCTCGAGGCTCAGGACGCCGGAGACGTGGGCGGCGGCGAGCGCGCCGACGCTGTGGCCGAGGACCGCGGCCGGGCGCACACCGAGGGCGCGCCACAGTTCGGCCAGCGCGATCTCGAAGGCGACCAGGGCGGGTTGGCAGTACTTCGTACGGCCGAGGTCCGCCGCGCGGGCCGGGTCGAAGAGCAGGTCGAACAGGCTGACATCGAGCAGCGGCCGCAGGATCTCGGCGCTGCGGTCCAGGCTGCCGGCGAAGACCGGATGGGTTTCGTAGAGCGACTTGCCCATCCCGGAGTGCTGTGTGCCCTGGCCGCTGAACAGGAACGCGACGGTGGGCGAGGTCTGGGTCGGGACGAGCCCGCGCACGAGGGCTCCTGATGACTCGTCACGGGCGAGCGTGTCGAGGGCTGCGTCGAGTTCGTCGCGGTCGGCGGTCACCGCGACGGCGCGGTGCGCCAGGTGTGCGCGACCGGTGTTCGCCGCGTGGCACAGTTCGGCCACAGTGGTGTCGGGGTGGGCGGCCAGGTGAGCCCGGTAACGCCGGGCCAGGGCCTTGAGGGAGTCCTCGGTGTGGCCGGACAGGCACAGCGGGTTGACCGGCAGCGCGGGAAGCACCGCCGCGGGCTCGAAGGCGGGGGCGGGGGCAGCCTCGAGGATGAGGTGCACGTTCGCTCCGCCGATGCCGAAGGAGCTGACCGCCGCACGGCGGGCCGCGGTCTCCAGATCGAGCCGGCTGGTCGGCACGGTCAGCCCGCTGTGCTCGAAGTCCAGGTGCCGGTTCGGGGTGTGGAAGTGCGGCTGCGACGGGATCTGGCGCCGCTGGACCACGAGCGCGGCCTTGATCAGCCCGGCGATACCGGCGGCCGCCTCCAGGTGGCCGATGTTGGCCTTGGCCGAGCCGACCGGGCACGGCTGCCGGTTCTCCCGGGCCCGTCCGTAGACCTCGGACAGCGCCTGCCATTCGATCGGGTCGCCGAGCGGGGTGCCGGTGCCGTGCGCCTCGATGTAGCCGATCTGATCACCGGACAGGCCCGCCTCGGCCAGCGCCCGTTCGATCACGGTGCGCTGGGCCGAACCTCGCGGGGCGGTCAGGCCGTTGCCGCGCCCGCCGTGGCCGATGCCCGAGCCGGAGATCACGGCGTAGACGCGGTCGCCGTCGGCCAGCGCGGCGGACAGGGGCTTGAGACAGACCAGGCCCGCGCCCTCGCCGCGCACGTAGCCGTCGGCCGCGTCGTCGAAGCTCCGGCAGCGGCCCGCGGGGGTCAGCATCCTGCCTTCGGCGAACGCCACGGAGAGCCCGGGGGTGATCATCAGGTTGACCCCGCCGGCCAGCGCCACGGAGCATTCGCCCGAGCGCAGAGCCTGGCAGGCCAGGTGCACGGCGGCCAGGGACGAGGAGCACGCGGTGTCCAGGGCCATGCTGGGTCCGCGCAGGTCCAGCAGATAGGACAGGCGGTTCGCGGTGATCGAGTGGGCGTTGCCGGTCGCCGCGTGCAGATTCACCGTCTCCAGGTGGCTCATCTGCAGGTCCGCGTAGTCGTGGCTGCTGACGCCCACGAAGACCCCGGTGTCGGTGCCGGCCAGGGAGGTCGGCGCGATACCCGCGTCCTCGAAGGTCTGCCACGCCACTTCCAGCAGGATCCGCTGCTGGGGGTCCATCCGGTCGGCTTCGCGGGCCGATATCCCGAAGAAGCCGGCGTCGAACCGGTCCACGTGGTCGAGGAAGCCGCCGTGGCCGGGAGCGTCGACGCGGCGTGCGTCCCAACGGTCCGCGGGCACCTCGGTGATCGCGTCGCGGGCGTCGAGCAGCAGCCGCCAGTAGCTCTCCGGGTCGGGTGCGCCAGGCAGCCGGCAGCCCAGGCCGATGATGGCGATCGGTTCGTGCGTCGCGGGGCGGTGCGCGCCGCCGCCCGGTCCCAGGCTCGGCGCGGCGGCGAGGGCGGCGGCCAGTTCGCGGATGGTGGGGTGGTCGAAGACGACGCTCGGGGCCAGCGGTCGGTTCAACCGTCGCCCGAGTCCCTGGGCGATCGCGACGGCGTTCTTCGAGTCCAGCCCGAGAGCCGTGAAGGGGCGGTGGGGGTCGATCACGCCGGCCGGGAGGCCCAGGTGCGCGGCGATGGCCGTGATCAGCCATCGCTCGATGTCGCCGTCGGTCACACCGTCGGGGTCGCTACGACCGGTCGCGGCCCGGGGCATCCGGTCGAGCGCCACGCTTATCAGGGTGTCGACCCGCGGATCGACGAGCAGGTCTCCGATCGGGATGTCGAGGCCGAAGCGGCGACGCAGGGTGTCGACGACCTCGATCAGGCGCGCATAGTCCAAGCCCAGGTCGGTGAAGCTGCGGCCGGCGACCTGCGCGCCTGCGCACGCCTCGGAAAGGACGTCGGAGACGGCCGCGGTCACCTGGGAGCGCAGGTCGGGACCGGACAGGTATGGCAAGGCAGTGCGATCCTCGTCGATCCGGCTCGACTCGTCGGCGAGCACGCTGGCCGCGACGACCGAGAGCCCGAAGGAGAGGAAATCCTGCTTGCTCGCGCCGCGTTGGATCTTGCCGCTGGTCGTCTTGCGGATCGTCGAGCGCTTGAGCAGGACGATCGCGTGCGGCGCGAGTTCGTGCCGCACGCTGATCGCGGCCCGCAGTTCGGCGAGCAGCGCCGCGGGATCCTTCAGCCGCCCGTCGACCTCGTAGGCGACGACCATCTGCTCGGTTCCGCGCACCTGCGCCCCGAAGGCGGCACCGCTGCCGGACCGTACGAGGTCGGCGGCGGTGTTCTCGACGGTGAGTTCCACGTCCTGCGGGTAGTGGTTGCGTCCTTGGATGATCACGACATCTTTGATCCGCCCGAAGACGCACAGCCGCCCGTCGATCATGAAGCCGAGGTCGCCGGTGCGCAGGTACGTGCGGTCCTCACCGTCGATGCGCGCACGGAAGGTCTCGTCGGTCAGGTCCGGGCGACGCCAGTAGCCGCGCGCCACGCTCGGCCCGGCCAGCCAGATCTCGCCGACGCGGCCGCGATCGCACCGCCGGTGCGTGTCCGGATCGACGATGGCGACGAGCATGTCGTCGACGGGTATGCCGTTGTCCACGATCCGGCTCGCCGCGGCGTCCGGACCGGGACCGGTGGCCTCGACGTGTCCGTTGCCGAGGCCGGCGGCGTCCAGGCGGTGGACGGTCGGCGCGAGGTTGGCCTCGACGCCGGTGACCATCAGGGTCGACTCGGCCAGCCCGTAGCACGGCATCAGGGCCCGATGATCGAAGCCGCAGGGGGCGAAGTACTCGGAGAAGCGTTCGAGGGTGTCGGGGCGTACCGGCTCGGCGCCGTTGAGCGCCAGCCTCCACGCGCTCAGGTCCAGGGTGCCGCGCTGCTCGGGGGTGATGCGGCGCACGCACTGTTCGAAGCCGAAGTTGGGCGCGACGCTGGTCGAGGCGCGCGTGTCCGAGAGCGTGCTCAGCCACAGCAAGGGCCGGGTGACGAAGGTCGCCGGCGCCATGAGATGGGCCGGGAACCCGCCGTAGAGCGGAGAGAGGATGCCGCCGATCAGGCCCATGTCGTGGTACGGGGGCAGCCAGGAGACCATGGCCGAGTCCCGGTCGTGCTCCAGGCGCCGGTGGATGGATCGCAGGTTACTGATGAGGTTGTCGTTGCCGACCATCACGCCCTTGGGAGTCGAGGTCGAGCCGGAGGTGTACTGCAGGAACGCCAGCGATCCAGGTGAGGGCGGTGTGTCGTGCCAGTCCTCGGCCGCGGTCGGATCGATCTGGTCGACGGCCAGCCACTGCAGTTCGCCAAGGCCCAACTGTGCGAGGCGCGGCCTGCGCTCGTGGGCGAACTCGGCGATCGCGGCGGTGGTCAGGGCGTGGGTCGCCCGGCAGTCCAGGGCGATCGCGGCCAGGCGCGGCATGCTCTGGCCGAAGCGCTTGACGTCCGGCGGATAGGCGGGCACCGCGATCGCGCCGGCGTAGAGGCAGCCGAGGAAGCAGGCGACGTAGTCCAGGCCCGGGGGGTGCAGCAGCAGCACGGGGCGGGCGCGCAGGTTCTCCGCCTGCAGCCGCGCGGCGATCGTGCGCGCCCGTCGGTCCAGGTCGCGGTACGTCCACGACCGGCTCGTCCCGTCGGTGTCGGACAGGAAGCGGTAGGCCAGCTCGTCGGGGCGCTGTTCGAGGTGATGGCGCAGCAGGGCCGCGACGGTGGTGGGCCCGGACGTCGTTTCCGGCCGGTCGATCAGCTGGTGCCTCAAGGTCGTCTCCCGTCTCGTGATGGGCGGTTCCCGCGGGCGTCGTGGCGGCGCGTCGCGTCAGCCGCTCAGGCGGCGGTAGTCGGTCTTTCCGTTGGGGTTGCGCGGCATGGCGGTCAGCTGCGTGGCCAGGTGCGGCAGCATGTAGGTCGGCAGGTACCGCGCGCAGTGCTTCTTGATCTGCACGATCGTCAGCCGGTCGGCGCCCGGGCGCAGGGTGTAGAACAGCCGCAGCCGCGCGGCGCCGGCCGCCCCGGCCAGCACGACCGCAGCGGAGTCGATGTCCGGGTGGCGGGTGACCGCCGCCTCGATCTCGCCGAGCTCGATCCGGTAGCCCGACAGCTTCACCAGCCGGTCTGTGCGGCCGCGATACACCAGCAGTCCGTGCTCGTAGCTGACCAGGTCGCCGGTGGGGTGCCGGCCCAGCCGGTGGTGCGCGGTCGCGGGCTCGTCCGGGCGGCGCCAATACCCGGGGGTGACGCAATCGCCTTCGACGACCAGTTCGCCGAACGCGTCCGGACCGGTGCACGCCGCTCCGTGCTCGTCGATGACCGTGATGGTGGTCGCGCTGATCGGTGCGCCGATCGGCACCGGCTCGGTGCGGGTCAAGTCCTCCGGGGCGAGCCGGTAGTAGGTGCAGACGTTGGTCTCGGTCGGGCCGTAGAGGTTGTACAGGCCGGTGGCCTCCGGCAGGCGTTCCGCCAGGGCGCGCAGGTGCGGGATCGGGAAGACCTCGCCGGCGAACAGCACGTATCGCAGCGACGCGGTCGCGTCCGGGGTCAGCGCGCCGGACGTGGTCAGCAGGTGGAGGATGGAGGGCACCGAGTACCAGACGGTGACGCCGAACTCGCGTATGCCGCGGGCCAGCACGGACACGTCTCGTGCCTGCCTGTCCTCGACGATCCACAGCGAGGCGCCGACCGCGAGCGCGGTGAACAGGTCGAAGGTGCTCAGGTCGAAGTTGAACGAGGCGTGGTTGGCGAACACGTCGCGGGGAGAGAGGTCGAGTTCGGTGCGTGCCCACCCGATGAAGTTCGCGAGGTTCCGGTGCGAGATCATCACGCCTTTGGGCGTGCCGGTGGAACCGGAGGTGTAGAGGATCGCGGCCAGATCGTCCGGAGTCGGCACGCGCGCGGGTTGCGGCGCGGCCGGGCCGGGGGCGGTCATCGATGCCCATGGCCGTACCGCAATGCCCTGGTGCGTGGTCGCCGGCTCGTCGTCGACCAGGGCGATCACAGTCAGAGACGTCGGCAGCGGCCGGTCGGCGAGCGCGTCCAGCCGTGCCCGGTCGGTGATCAGGACGACTGGTTCGGCGTCCGCGAGGATCGTGTGCGCGCGATCTGGCGGCTGTCCGCCGTCGAGGGGTACGTAGGCGCATCCGGTGCGCAGCGCGGCCAGGATCGCCTCGGCGTAGCGCGGGCTCTTGCCGGTCCAGATCGCGATGCGGTCGCCCGGCGCGGCGCCCAGCTCCCGCAGGCGCCGGGCCGCCGCCTCGACGCGCACTTCCAATTCTCCGTAGGTCATCGGCTCGGCGCCGACGAAGACGGGTCGGGCGGCTTGTTCGGCGCTCAGCCGTGTCGGCAGGCCGATCGGGGCGACGGTGGTGGTCTCAGCCATGGCGTCGGCCCTCGCCGGCGGGATCCAGGACGCCGACTTCGTGTCCGGCCTCGATGAAGATGTCCGCGGCCAGATCCAAGTCCGCGGCGGTGTGTTCCGAGGTCACGGACACGCGCAACCGGGCGTCACCGAGCGGCACGCCGGGGAAGACGACGGTCTGGCAGAACAGGCCGCGTTCGCGCACCGCCCGGCCCATGCGCAGCGCCGTGCGCTCGTCGCCGATGACGATCGGCAGGATCGCGCTCTGGCTCTTCTCGAGGTCGAACCCCGCCTGCTCCAGCCGGGCCCGCAGCCGCCGGATGTTGGACCACAGGACCGTGACGCGCTCGGGTTCGGCCTCGATGACGTCGATGGCCGCGATCAGGCCGGCCGCGACCCCGGCCGGGATGGTGGCGGCGAAGACGTAGGAGTCGGCGTAGAAGCGCAGGTAGTCGATGACCTCCTCGTCGCCGACGACGAAGCCGCCCATCCCGGCCAGTGTCTTGCTCATGGTGCCCAGTTCGAGGTCGACCTGGCCTTTGAGCCCGAAGTGCTCGGCGGTGCCCGAGCCGCGCGCCCCGAGCACGCCGGTGGCGTGCGCGTCGTCGACCAGGACCCTGGCGCCGTACTCGTTGGCCAGGCGGACGATCTCGGGCAGTTCGCAGATGTCGCCGTGCATGCTGAACACGCCGTCGACGGCGATCAGGGTACCGGCGTCCGCGGTGCGTCCCCGGGACAGGACCCGTTCGAGGTCGGCCATGTCGTTGTGCTGGAAGATCCGCCTGACCCCGCCGGACAGCCTGGCGCCGTCCACGATGCTCATGTGGTTGAGCTTGTCGACGACCAGCGTGTCGTAGCCCCTGACCAGTGCGGAGATGGCCCCGAGGTTGGCGGAGTATCCGCCGGGGAAGACGATGCACGCCGGGCGCTGCTTGAACGCGGCGAGCCGTCGTTCGAGCTCCTTGTGCAGCACGTTGGTGCCGCCGATCAGCCGGCACCCGGTGTTCGTCGCCCCGTACACGCGTGTGGCGTCGCAGATCGCGTCCAGAACCTTCGGATGGTTGGCCAGGCCGAGATAGTTGTTCGACGCGAACATCAGGTACTCGCGGGTGCGTCCGGTCTGCTCGTCGCGGATCACCGCACGGTTCTGACAGCGCGATTGCAGCGGCATCCCGTACCAGTACAGGTGCTCGTCCTCGCGGCGGCGCCGGAAGTCGGCGAAGCTGCGCGCCTTGGCGAACAGATCGCTGTCGCGCACCTCCATGAAGTCCTTCATCGAGCGCCCGTCCCACTCGGCGTCGACCTCCGCAGGCAGATCACGCCTCGGTTCGGCGGGTTCCCGGTTCGGTGCGGAGGCCGCGTCGCCGCGGCGCGGGATTCGGCTGCCGGCGGGCATATGCTCGGCGAGCTCCCGCGCCAGAGCACGCAGCGATGTCGCGCCGGTCGAGGCCGAAAGGCGGTCGGGCAGACCCAGCGAGCGGACCGCGTCGCCGGTGATCGATGCCATCACCACCGAGTCGATGCCGAGGTCCGCCTCAACGTCGGCGTCGGCGTCGAGTTGGTCGCGCCGGTATTGCGTGTGCCGCATGGCGATGGTGAGTACCGTCTCGAGCGCCGGATCCTCGGAGCCCGCGGACGCGAGGGCCTGAGCGGGGACCGGCCTGCCGCGATCGGCCAGGGCGCGTCCGACCGCGTCGACGAGATCCTGGACGGTCGCGATGCCTTCGGACCGCGGGGCGTCGATCTCGAACCGCTTGACCGCGTCCGCCAGGATCGACTCGAGGATCACCGAGTCGATGCCGAGCTCGCCCTCCAGGTGGCAGTCCGGCAGCAGGCGGCCGTGTTCGTAGAGGGTGCGGGAGGCGATCAGGTCCACCACCTGCGGGTAGAGCTCGCGGGTGTCGCTCGCGTGGTCGACGAAGCTGCTCATCGCACTCCCGCCCCCTCCTGCTGCAGGCTCTCCACGAGGGCTGCGATCGCGGTGACGGTGCGGAAGTTCTCCGGCGTGATCCGCGTCATCGGGACCGTGATCCGGAACGTGCGCTGCAGGTGGTCCACGATGTCGAAGATCGCCGACGAGTCGATGATGTTGAGCTCGAGCAGGGGCACGTCCTCGTCGAGGCCTTCGGCGTCGCCACCGAGGAGAGAGGTCGCGATGTAGTCGATGAGGAGCTGCGCAATGGTCATGGTCGTCCTCAGTCCGGTCCCACGCGGATGGTTCGGCCAACGCCTGGCGCGGCGCTGTTCGCCGTGGTGCGCGACGCGTCGGGCGCCGTGCAGCGTGACTCCGCACAGTGTTTACCGGGGTGCTGACGAGGCACTGACCAAGACCTGACGGCCGTGGCCAGGCCATCAGAAGACGTACTCGCGGCGCGCGGGCGACGGTGGTCGGCGGCTACGTCTCGCCGGGCCGCGTGGCGTCGCCGGGGTTAGTTCCAGCCGGGGAGCACGGGGAGCTGGGCGGCCGGTTCCCCGCCGGCTTCGGAGAAGGCTCGCAGCGCCGAGATCAGGTGTTCGCGGTGATCAGCCGGAATGGCCCTGACGGTCCGTTCGATCTCCACCAGGCGGTGCTCGGTGACCTGCCGGACGACCCGCTGCCCCGCCGGGGTCACCCGGACGAGCACCTCACGGCCGTTGTCCGGGTTGGCGGTCTTCTCCACCATGCCGACTCCGGCGAGACGATCCACCATCCGCATCGCGGTGGACGAGTTGACCTCGAGCTGCTCGGCCAGGCGGGCGAGGCTTCTCGGGCCCATCGTTTCGAGCACGACGAGCATCCGGTACTGCGGCAGGGTCAGATTCTCGGCCACCGCGGCCACCGACCGGGCCGCCATGGCGACCAGCAGGCGCGAAGCGGTCAACAGCTCTTGGACCACTTCCGCGACATCGCTGCGCGAACCGGTCTGCGAGTCTTCCGCCTGATGCATGCCTCCTTTTTACCGCCTGCCGTCCTAACGCGCCCACAAGCCCAGGTACCGAATCGACATATGTTGTTCACGCGCGCAGCAGCGGGGCAGCCCGATGCGGTGAGGCGCGGTAAGTCGTCAGTTCCAGCCGGGCAACACCGGCAGGTGCTCGGCGGGTTCGCCGCCGGCCTCGGTGAAGGCGGTCAGCGCGTCGACGAGTTGGGCGCGTTGCTCGGCGGGCATCGCCGCGACGAGCCGGGAGAATTCGACCCGGCGCGCCTCGGTGACTTCGCGTACTGTCTGCCAGCCCGCACCCGTCAGCCGCAACTGGACGTGGCGGCGCCGGCTCGGGCTGGTGGCTTTCTCGACCATGCCCGCGGTGGTGAGGCGTTCGACCATACGCAGCGCGGTGGACGGATTGACCTCCAGCGCCTCGGCGAGCCCGGCGAGACTGGAGGGGCCGCGGGAATCGAGCACGACGAGCAGCCGATACTGCGGCAGAGTCAAGGTCTCCTCGACCGCGGCCAGCGATTTGGCGGCGATGGCGACCAGTAGGCGAGAAGCCGCGAGCAACGCCCCGACCAACCGTTCCGGATCGTCAGCGCGGTCCGCGGCGCGTTCGGGTGGAGGGGGCATTCGTCATTTGTACCGGGCACGGATGCTCTGAGCGAATCCCGTCTTGACGCCGCCACCGTGCGCATCGCGGCTGCTCTACCGCGCTCACTTTCCCCTTCGCCTTTCGCCATCCGGGCCGCCCGGGGTATCGTCGTGCCCATAGAATTGCACAGTGCAATTTGAAGTCCATCGGCGGGGTCCGACGAAAGACCTCACTACGAGGTCTTGAGTGCAGAAACACGGCATGCCACGGGCAGACGCTCGTGTATGCAGTGTGCAATACCCCAGGCCCAGTGGGTCGACAGGCGTGGAACGTGGTCAAGAGGATTGAGACGGTGATGAGGGAACGGAACTCGCTGTGGTCCACGGTGGGGTTGTGGCTTGCGCTGGTCGTGTTGTCCGCCGCCACGGTGCTGGTGAGCAAGGCCGCGTTCGCGAGCCCGTCGCACGCGGCGGAGGCGACGCACGCCGGGATAGCGCGGCCGGGATCCGGGGTCGGCACGGTTATGGACGACGCGCTGCCGGCGGACATCGAACACTTGCCGCTGGTCGATCAGGACGGGAAGGCCACCGACCTCGCCGCGTTCCACGGAAAGATCCTGATGATCTCGGACACGATGACGCTGTGTCAGGAGACCTGCCCGCTGGACACCGCGGACCTGGTGCAGACAGCCCGCGAGCTCGACGCCGACGGGTTCGCCGCGAAGGTCGAGTTCCTGACGATCACGATCAACCCGACCCGGGACACTCCCCCGCAGTTGGCCGCATACCAGGGCCTGTACAAGCCGGTGCCGGCGAACTGGCAGGCGCTGACCGGCAGCGCGTCGGCGATCTCCGCCCTGTGGAAGTACTTCGGCGTGTACATCGAGAAGGTAGCCGAGGGCAGCCCGCCGAGCGTGAACTGGCGCACCGGGCGGCAGCTCGCCTACGACCTGGACCACTCGGATGAGATCTTCTTCGTCGACGGAGCCGGGACCGAGCGGTTTCTGCTCGAGGGCATGGGCCATGTCGCCGCGGGCACCGCGGTTCCGGAGACCATGAAGAAGTACCTCGACGCCGAGGGGCGGGCGAACCTGGCGGCCCCGGCCTCGGACGGCTGGACGGTGCCGCAGGCGCTCGCGGCGCTCTCCTGGCTCGCGCAGCGCCCGCTCCCGCAGGCGAGCGGCTCATGACCCGCAAAGTCGGCCCGCTGGCACGGGTGATGTTGAAGGCGCCGTCGAGGCTTTACGGTGCGCACGCCGGATGGCTACTCGGGCACAGGTTCCTGCGGCTGACCCACCGTGGCCGCGTCTCGGGGCGCGAGTACCGCACCGTGCTCGAGGTCGTCGGGCATCTCGAGGCCACCGGCGAGTACGTCGTGGTCTCCGGGCTCGGCAGGGGCAGCGACTGGTTCCGCAATATTCAGGCCGCACCAGCGGTGCGGGTGGAGGTCGGCCGGACCGGATTCACGCCCGTCCACCGGACGCTCGAACCGGAGGAGGCGGCCGCGGTTCTCGCGGACTACGAGCAGCACAACCGCCTGCTCGCCCCGTTGGTCCGAACCGCGCTCTCCCGCCTGCTCGGCTGGCGCTACGACTCCAGCCCGCAAGCGCGGGAGCGGCTGACCGCCGAACTGCCGTTCGTCGCCTTCCGGCCTCGGCCCGCGGACGAGGCCGAGCACACCCCCGACCCGGCCGATTCCAGGATCGGTTCGCACTGGGCTGAACTGCGCCACGCGCGCCTCAAGCTGAACGTGAGCGAGAAGGCCGAAGGCGTCCGTCTGGTCGAGTTGCGCGGTGAGCTCGATGTGGACGGCGCCGCGATCATGCTCGCCGAGGTCACGCGGTATGTAACAGCCGACAGCACGACCGTCCTGGACGCGAGTGGTGTGGAGTTCGTCGATTCCGGCGGTCTCCACGCTTTGATCGTGCTAGCCCGCATCGCCGACACCCGTGCGGCGCGGCTTCGCCT
Organism: Actinospica sp.; assembly: GCA_035493475.1. Taxonomy (GTDB): domain Bacteria; phylum Actinomycetota; class Actinomycetes; order Streptomycetales; family Catenulisporaceae; genus Actinospica. The sequence continues at coordinate 83,789 of DATJIF010000040.1, read as the reverse complement.
GGCCGATCCCTCGCCGCCTTTGAAGCAACTCATGGCGCGCACGCAGGCCGACCGGGTACTCGACGTGCGCTCGTTCGTCGACGATGCTCTCGAGAACTGATCGAGCCGCCCGATCCCTCCCGACCCGACCACTGATAAGGACACTGCCATCGATACCGCATCCGTGGGTGCCGGGCGAGCGCCGCAGACCGCGGTCGCGACGCGGTCCGACACCGGGTCGCGCACTCCGACCGAGCGCCTGCACATCGCTCTGGCGGGCCTGTGGCTGCTCGACGGGCTGCTCCAACTGCAGCCGTACATGTTCACCAAGAACTTCGCCCTCCAGACGATCTCCGCCACCGCCGACGGCAACCCGGGCTGGATCGCGCACCCGGTGACCTGGGCCTCTGGCCTGATCGAGGACCACGCGATCGCCGCGAACATCGTCTTCGCCCTGATCCAGCTCGCCCTCGGCGCCGGCATCGCCTACCGGCCGACCCGACGGATCACGCTTGTCTGCTCGATGGTCTGGGCCGCGTCGGTGTGGCTGTTCGGCGAGGGCCTGGGCGGGTTGTTCACCGGCAGCGCGAACCCGCTCACCGGCGCGCCCGGCTCGGCGTTGCTCTACCTGGTCGCCGCGATCCTGCTCTGCCATGCGGACGAAGCCGCGCCCTTCCCGGCGGCGGGCCGGCTCGGTGCGCGGTGGTCACGCGGTGCATGGAGCGTGTTGTGGGCGGGACTCGGGTATCTGACACTGCTTCCGGCCAACCGCGCGCAGAACGCGTTCACCGTGGCGATGGCCGGCGGGATGATGAGCGAAGGCGAGCCGCACTGGTACACCACGCTCCAAGACCATCTCTCGAAGCTCACCCTCGGCCATGAACCGGCGATCGCGATCACGCTCGCCGTGCTGCTGGTGCTCGTCGCCGCCTGCGTCTGGGCACCCCGCCGAAACCTGGTGCGCGCCGGACTCACTGTCGCCGGCGTGATCGGTCTCGTCTACTGGATCGTCGGACAGGCATTCGGAATGCCGTTCATGGGCATGGCCACAGACCCCAACTCAGGCCCATTACTCGTATTGCTCGCGGCCTGCTTCTGGCCCGCCCCAACCACCCCGGTGGAAGGAGACGCCGCGTGAACGCCCCCGCGTTCCTGCCCGCGACCCTCAGCGTCCTGCTGATCCTCATCGCCGCGTACGCTCTCTGGCGCCTGGTGGCCGCGCCCGTGCTCGATTTACGCGTCGACCGGGAGACCGACGCGATGCTGCTCCTCACGAGCGTGGCCGGAGCGGGGCTGCTCTCCAGGTGGGCCGACACAATGCCACGCGGCGCCTGGAGCGCACTATTCGCGCTGACGGCCTGCTATTTCGTGGTACGTGCCCTGACTTCCAGGACGGACCCCGTCCGACGGTCACGGTTCGCAGCGCACACCATAGGCAGCATGGTGCTGGTGTACATGTTCGCGGCCGGAGTCGCCCCGTCCACCTTGCACGGCTCGACCGCCGGCGAATTCACCATGGCTGGAATGCCGGGCATGTACGTCGACACGACCGTCACGTATCCGGCGTTGGGACTGATCTGCGTGGCGGCCATGGCCTTCTACGCCGCGACCGCTCTGGCCAGGCTGAGCCCCGTGTCGACCGACCAGTCCGCCACGACGGGTGTGGTCGCCGGACGCAGCGTCGAGGCGTGCCGGATCGTACTCACCCTCGTTCTCGCCTACACGATCTTGAGCAAGTTGGTGTAAAAGCCCAGGCGAGGGCTGATCCGAGACGATGCGAGGAGGTTGGCCGTGGTGTCCAGCGGCATATGGCTCGTGCTGTTCGTGTTCGGCACGGGAGTGAGCCTCGGCAGTAGTTGGCTGCTGGTCTCCCGGCTCGAGCGGCTCGGCGAGCGGGTCGGGATGTCCGAAGCGCTGCTCGGCGTGGTCGCCGCCCTCGCCGCCGACGCGCCGGAGATCACCTCGGCGGTCACCGCGTTGGCGCACGGCCAGGCGGCGGTCGGTGCCGGGGTCGTGGTCGGCTCGAACGTGTTCAACCTCGCCGCGCTGCTCGGCCTCGGCGCGGTGGTGGCCGGCCGGATCGGGCTGCACCGCCGGGTGGTCTGGCTCTCCGGGACGGTCGCGCTGTGGGTCGCGCTGGTGTGCGTGCTCACGGTGCTCGGCGCCTGCTCCGCGCTCACCGGGCTGGTACTGGTCACGATCGTCCTCGTGCCGTACCTCTTCGTGCTCGGGTCGAAGCCGGAGCGGTTGGCCCGCCTGCCACTGCCCGCCACCTGGACGCGCTGGCTGACCGCGGCTGTGCACGAGGAGGAACTGGAGATCGACGAGGCGGTCGCCGCGCCGCGCGGCACCCGGCACGACGCGGTCGTGGCGGGCGTGATGGTCGCGGTGGTCGTCGCGGCCAGCACGCTGATGGAGTCCGCGGGCACCACGCTCGGCACCCGGTTCGGCATGGCCGACATCATCACCGGCGGCCTGGTCCTCGCGATCGTCACCAGCCTGCCCAACGCGGTAGCGGCCGTCTACCTCGCCGCGCGCGGACGCGGCGCCGCAGTGCTCTCCACCGCGCTCAACAGCAACGCGCTGAACATCGCCGTCGGGCTGCTGCTGCCCGCCGCGATCACCGGACTCGGGCCGCGCACCGGACAGGGCGTCATGGTCGCCGGCTGGTACGCCGGGCTGACCGTCGTCGCCCTCGCCTTCGCCTACCGGGACAGGGGCCTGACCCGGCTGCCCGGCGCAGTGATCATCGGCGCCTACCTGGTGTTCGTCGCCGCGCTGATCGCCTCCACGCTCGACGGGCGCGTCAGCCCGGCCACGGCGCTGATCCCGGCCGCGCTCGTCGCCGGTGTCAGTGTTCTACTGCTCGCTCGACGGCGTGCGACCGCGGCGGGTGCGGGTCTGGCGCCGCAGGCGGCACTGCTACCCGGCTGGAGTGAATCGCGGGCGTGGCGCGTCAGTCTCGCGGTGTGCGCCGTCGTCGCCGCGGTGGACGCCGCGACCGGGCATCGGCTGATCCTGATCGGGCTGCTCGCCTTCGGGCCCTGCTGCGCCCTGCTGACCGGCCGCTGGCGGCGCACCGCCGCGAGCGGTGCGATCGCGCTCGGACTCGGGGTCCTGCTCGGCGTGCCGGACGGGGTCTTCGCCACCTTCGTCCAGTACGCGTTCCTCGCCGCCATCGCGATCGTGGCCTGCTCGGCCACCGCCTGCGCCGCGGTGATCGAGCGCCACCGGACGACCTGACGCGCGCGTCAGTGGTCGCGCGCCGGGGAGCGGTCCTCGGCCACCGCCGCCGCGGCCAGGTCGGCCAGCACGACAGCGACGCGCCGGGCGTGGATGCTCGGCGCCGTGCCGGGCGTCGGGTCCAGCGCGAACCGTCCGTAGACCTCGCCACGGTGACGGGCCGGCAGGTCCACGTTCTCGTTCGGAAACCCGTGCGCCTCGATGTTCCAGCGCGCCGATGCCCAGCGCAGCGCGCCGTCCGGCTCCAGGCGCAGCCCGCGCACCCGGCCCGGTCCGGGCTGGAAGGCGCATTCCCGCAGGGCGAGTATCGCCTTGAGCTGCACCGTCACCTGAGCCGTCACCTCGTGCGCGGCGGTGCCGCGTGCGACGAGCGCGGCGGTGGACTGCACGACGGCCAGCAGCGCCTCGTCGACGGCCACCACGCGGGCCCGGCGCCGGGCGGCGACCGCGAGCTCGGTGGTCGCGATCCCGACGACCAGCAGCAGCGCGGTGGTCTGCGCGTCCGCGTGGTGGGTGATGGTCAGCCGCTCATAGGGCACGGTGAGGAAGAAGTCGAACCAGAGCGCCGCGCCGACCGCCGCGAGGTATCCGCCGACGCGGTTGCCGAGCGCCGCGACCGCGACGACGAAAGCCACCAGCAGCAGCGCGGCCTCGGCGTTCGCGAGCGTGGTACGCACCGGGATGAGCGCGGCGCACACCGCCGGAGGAATGATCAGCGCGGCGGCGACCGCGATCCGGTCATGGCGGGCGCGTACGAACTGGACCATGGTTCTGATGAAATCAGCCGGCCTGCGCGTTGTCCATGGCAAGGATCACGCCGTCACGGTCCCGGGCTTCCGCTCGGCGTACCAGGAGGTTGACCCGGTCGCCTGGAGCGAGCTTGAGGCCGGGATCGGCCTCGTGCAGTACGCGCCGATGCAGTACGGAGACCGGGATGTGCCCCGCAGGCCACTCGACCGCGCCCAGCACTCGTCCAGCCGCGGGAGAGCCGTCCTCGACCAGCACCTCGACTACGCGGTAGCCGGTGAGCGGGTTGGGTGAGTCGGCCTCGTCGGTGGGCTGGTGGGCGGCTGCCAGGTCGGCCTCGAGTTCCGCGCGGGTGCTCGCGGTGGTGGCGGCTCCGAGGTCGCGGGCGATCGCGTGCATCGCGCTGGCGTTGGTCACCCAGCCCTCCACCCGCGCGCCGTCGGCCGAGAGGACCGGCAGTCCGTCACGTCCGTAGAGGATCAACTGCCGCAGCGCCTGGGCCAGCGATTCGCCCTCGTACAACGCCTGCGGGGTGCGCTCGTGAGTGACCGGCCCCGGCAGCCGTGCGGCGATCTGCTGCGGGCCGACCGACTCGGGCCCGTCGGCGGCGACGCTCAGCGGTTCGGGCAGCGGGCGCATCGCGTCGGCGAGCTTCACGTCCGCCAGTGCGCGCCACGGGGTGGACTTGTCCAGGTCGGTGCCGCGGCGCAGCAGCTTCGTGGTGTAGATCGTGCCGTAGCTGACGCCGCGTGAGATCGTCGTGGCGATCGCCACCGCCAGCATCACCGGCAGGGTCAGGGTGAAGTCGCCGGTCATCTCCACCACGCTCGCCAGCGAGGTCAACGGTGCACGCGCGGCCGAGGTGAACACCGCGCCCATCCCCACCGCCGCGTACAGCGCCGGCGGGCCCGCGACCGTGCCGAATACGTGGTCGACGATCACGCCGTACGCGGTACCGGACATCACCCCGAGGAACAGCGAGGGCGCGAACACCCCGCCCGAGCCGCCGATCCCCAGGCTCACGCTCGTGGCCAGCATCTTGCCGAAGGTCAGCAGGATCAGAAACCACAGGGCGTACCCGCCGGCGATCGCCTTGTACATCACCGGGTACCCGACCCCGTACAACTGCGGGACCGCGAGCAGGATCAGGCCGAGCAGCACGCCGCCGACCGCCGGGCGCGCCCACTCCGGGCGGGTGCCCCACAACGTGTCGCCGAGGTCTTCGATCCGGTAGAGGACCGTCTTGAAGCCGAGGCCGACGAATGCGCCGACCACCGCGAGCAGGGCGATCAACAGGTAGTTCGCCGGGTGGTGCAACGCGGTGGCGGCCGGGAAGCCGGACAGGAAGCGTCCCGAGCCGAGGATCGGCTGCGCCACGACGTCCGCCAGCATCGAGGCGAGCATCACCGGGAACATCGCCTCCACCGAGAAGGCGCGCAGGATGATCTCGACGCCGAAGAACACCCCGGTGATCGGCGCGTTGAACGTCGCCGAGATCCCGCCCGCCGCCCCGCACGCCACCAGGATCCGCAGCCGGTTCTCCGGCATCCGGACCCGCTGCCCGAGACTCGAGGCCAGCGCCGACCCGATCTGCACGATCGGCCCCTCCCGCCCCACCGAACCCCCGGACGCGATACACAGCGCCGAAGCCAGCGCCTTCACCACGCTGACCTGAGGACGGATCCGCCCCCCGTTCTCCGCGACCGCGATCATCACCTCGGGCACACCGTGCCCGCGCGCCTCACGCGCCCACCGGTAGATCAACGGACCGTACAACAGGCCGCCGAGCACCGGGATCACGACGAAGAACGCGGGACCCAGCCACGGCAGGTGCACACTCGCGACCCTGCCCTGCTGCCCGAACTCCGTACGCCCCGTCGCCAGCCATGTGAACGACGAGATCAGATACCGGAAGACCACCGCCCCCAGCCCGGACCCCACCCCCACCAGCACCGCGAGCAGGAACAACCCGCCCTGCGAGGAACGCAGGTATCCGAGCGCCGCCGCCCGCCGCGAACGCACCGGTATCCGGGCCGCCACCGTCGCCTGTGCCATCCTCGTCCTTCCATCGAGCCCACGTCCCAGCCACCAGCGAACGTGCGCGCGGCCATCCGGCACGCCGAAACAGTGCCTCATCGGCACCAAGTGAATTGCAGTATGCAATGACTATAGGATCACCGGCCCCCGAGCGCAACGCGACACAGCGCGGCCGACGGCGGCCGGCACAGCGACCCGACTCGCCTAGATGCCGCTCGAACAGGTAGAAAGGACGAATGCGCACCCCCGAGGAACGTCCGCCCGTGCACACACGCGGACACGCCGACGACCCGGAGCAGGTCGTCGCAGCGTTGCTCACGGCATCCCGCCTGCTGGTCGCCATCGCCGCCAAGTCGCTGGCCGCGGTCGAGGAGACCCTCACCCTCCCCCAATACCGGCTGCTCGTCGTACTCGACTCACGCGGACCCTCCAGCCTCGCCGGCCTCGCCGAGGCACTCGACGTCAACCCGTCCACCGCGCTGCGCATGGTCGAACGGCTCACCACCGCAGGCATGGTCGAAAAGGCCACCAACCCCGCCCGCCGCCGCGAAGTACTACTGCGCCTGACCGGCACCGGCTGGCAGACGGTCCGCCAGGTCACCGAGGCCCGCCGCGCCGAGTTCTCCCGCATCGTCGCCGCCATGCCCACCGAACAGCGCGCCCAACTCGTCGAAGCCCTCACCGCGTTCACCGAAGCCGGCGGCGAGCCCGCCGAGGAACTGCCCTCCCTGCCCGGCTGGCACTAGCCGCACTGCCGGAGGCCGATGTCCCTCCGGCCCGGCCCACCCTGCACCAGGTTCTCGCGCAAAGGATTGCCCTATGCAAGATGAGCGCGAAAGCGCCGGACCAACTGCGGCCACCAGAGCACGTGGGACATCGTCAACACAGTGCTGCGCACGACGCGGCGGCACGACATCATCCTCGAGCACGACGGCGGCGGCGACCGCAGTAACACCCTTGCCGCGCTGCAGATCTTCATCCCGGGACTTCTCGAGCGTGGCTTCGTGTTCGCGGCCGCCTGATCGCATCCGGGTGCGCCCGGCCGCGCCGGCGGCTACCGATCATTGGGGGCTGGGGCGCCGGCGGCGGGCGGCCGCGCGAACCTCTCCACACAGTCGATGGCTGCGTGCAGGGCTGCTTCCAGCGGGGCGATGTCCCGGGCGACCTGGGCGAGGAGCATGCCGCCCTGGAAGGCGGAGAGCAGGAGATAGGCCAGCTGAGTAGGATCTGCCTCGGCGCTGATCCGGCCGAGACTCCGCATCCGTTCGAGCCCGTCCCTGAAGACGTCCCTCCACTGATCGAACGCGTTCACGAGCTGCGCACGAACGTCGAGATCCGTCTTGATGATCTCGCTGGCGAGAGAGCCGAGGGTGCAGCCCTCCTGGCACGAGCGCCCGTAGGCGATGTAGAAGTCCGCCCATTCCCGAAGCGAGTCAAGGCTTTCGAACCGGATGAACCGTTCGCTGCGGTGAAACGTGAGGACGCGCTCGGCCTGCCACTCGATGACCGCGAGGACAAGACTCTCCTTGGTCGGGAAGTAGTGGTTGAGCTGCGAGCCGCTGACACCCGCCGCACGACGGAGCTGCTCGTTGTTCGTCGCGTGCACGCCCCGCGTGTAGATGAGCTCCGCGGCATGCTCGAGGATCCGGGCACGCGTCGCCATCCCCTTACCCGTGAACCTCTGCGGCACCCGGGCTTCCACTATCGCATCCATACCTCCCACGATAGCCCAGATTGGGCTTGACAGCCCAATCTGAATCGGGTTGACTGCCCTAGTGGGCCAGGCAGCCCAAAAACGCGCCGGCAGGCACGAGACATGCGGAGGCGGAAATGAAGGCGATCGTCGTCACCGATCAGGCAGCGGAAGCCGCCGGCATCACGCTGGCGGAACGGCCTGCGCCGACACCCGCGATCAACGACGTCGTCGTCGAGGTCCGCGCGTCGGGCTTCGTCCCCGCGGAGTGGGAGTGGCCCTCGACCTGGGTGGATCGCGCCGGCCGCGATCGCGAGCACGCGATCATCGGGCACGAGTTCGCCGGTGTGGTCACCTCTCTCGGCTACGGCACGACGGGGCTCTCGCTGGGCCAGCGGGTCTTCGGGATCACCGACTGGCACCGCGACGGAACCCTGGCCGAATACGCGGCCGTGGAGGCGCGCAACCTCGCGCCGCTGCCGGGCGACGTCGACTTCACGGCGGGCGCGAGCCTGCCGATCTCCGGCCTGACCGCATGGCAGGGCCTGTTCCAGCACGGCCGTCTCCGGGCGGGGCAGACCGTCCTGGCGCACGGCGCCGCCGGCGCGGTCGGATCCATGGTCACGCAGCTCGCCCGGGAGTTCGGCTGCTACGTCATCGGCACCGGACGGGAGGCGGATCGGCAGGCGGCGCTCGACTTCGGCGCGAACGAATTCCTCGCCCTCGACAACGAGAACCTCGAAGAGGTCGGCGGAGTGGACCTGGTCTTCGACGTCATCGGCGGTTCCGTCCAACGGCGCTCGGCGGTCATCATTCGACCCGGCGGAACGCTGGTGTCCGCGGTCGGGCCCGTCGAGGCCCGACCCGCCGACGGCCTCGCGGTCGACTTCGTCGTCGAGTCCGTCCCCGACCAACTGACGGAGATCGTCGACCGGGTACGGGACGGGCGCCTACGCACGCACATCGGGACCGTCGCAACGCTCGAGGACGCCATTCCGGCGCTCAACCCGACCGAGCGGCGCAAGGGCAAGACCGTCATCCGCGTGCGCGCCTGAGCTTCCGGGAGCCGGTCGGCAAGCTGACACGACGACGGCTTTCCATCCAGCACCTTTCGCTCCGCACATGCCGAACTGCCGTCTGGCCGGGGAAAAGCAGGGTTCGGACACGTGCATCTAGAACCGGCGCAGCAGCCGTTCCTCGAACTCCTCGGCGGCCTCGATCAAAGGCGCGAGAATCGCCAGTTCACCTGGATACGCGGCGCGCAACCCGGACTCGTAGCGCGGGTGCAGGTAGGCGAGCCGGCGCATGACCGCGCACGCCGCCACCACCATCGTTCCGGCCGCGCGAGCGTCGTCGCAGATACCGCGCGCCAACTCGATCCCCACCCCGGCATCACGGTGCAGAGCATCGGCCCGCACGTGCGGCACGATAACCAGATCCCCGACCAGCGCCCACGCCGCATGCGCGACCCGCTCGCCGTCGAGAAAGGCGCTATACCGGTTCTCCTCGCGCTCAGCGCGAATCTCCCACATCGCCACAGCGCGGCCCACGCCGCGTTCCTTCCGATCAGAGACGCCGAACACCAACGGCTTCATTGCAATATGCAACGCTTGAAGCCGAGGGTAGCCCCATATCGTCCGCCATGAAAGACCGGAGCCCGAACCTCGCTGGTCAAAGCGCAGTTCGACTCGAAACGGCCTCCGCCCACTCCCCGGACACAGTCGACGCCACCACGCGGACTCAGCCGCGCACCGAGGCCGCCAGCCGCGATTCGACATGGTCGAGAATCGTGCCGAGAGCGACCTCGAGCGGCTTGACCTGCCGTTGGATCTGGGCGAGCAGCAGGCCGCCCTGAAGCGCGGCGAGCACGGCGAGGGCGAGATCGTTCGGGTCCGCGTCGAGCTCGCCCCGCGCGTGCATCGCCGTCAGTCCCGCGCGGATGGCCTCTTCCCAGCGCAGGAAACCGGAAGCGACGGCCAGGCGCGCCTCGGGATTGTTCTCCGCGACCTCGCCGCCGATCGAGCCGATCGGGCAGCCGCCGCGGCACTGCATCCGGCGCTGGTATTCCACGAGGGCGTCGGCCCACTGCCGAAGGCCCGCCATCGAGTCGAGTCGGCCGAATAGCGGAGACTGCAGTTCGAGCACCGCCTCGGTCTGGTACTCGATCACCGCCAGCAACAGCGCCTGCTTGTCGGCGAAGTAGTGGTAGATCTGCGAGCCGCTCACGCCCGCGGCCGCCCGCACGTCCTCGAGCGTAGCCTCGGTGACCCCGCGCTCGTACATCAACCGCGCGGCCGCCGCCACGATCCGCGCCCGGGTAGCCGCCCCCTTGCGGGTCAATGAGCTCATGGCTCCATAATACCGGTTTTCTGGATTAGACAACCCATTTTCTACCGAGCACTCTGGGTCAGGTAACCCAGTCCGGCCGCGCCCGGCGGCCGGAGGGACCCGGAAAGGCACGTCTTCACATGGAACTCAAGGGCAAGACGGCACTGGTCACCGGAGCGACCGGCGGCATCGGCGGCGAGACGGCGAAGCTGCTGGCCGCGGCAGGCGCCGAGGTCATCGTCACCGGCCGCGACGCCGAGCGCGGGGCGACGACCGTCAAGGCGATCACCGAGCAGGGCGGCAACGCGAGGTTCGTCGCGGCCGACCTGGCCGATCCGTCCTCGGTGCGCGCGCTGGCCGAGGCGGTCGGGAGCGTGGACATCCTGGTCAACAACGCCGCGATCTTCCCGATCGAACCGACGATTTCCCCCGACACCTCGCACGACGCGTTCGACACCACGTCGTACGACGCGACCTTCGCCGCCAACGTGCGCGCTCCGTACCTGCTCACGGCCGCGTTCGCCCCCGGCATGGTGGCCCGCGGATCCGGCGCGATCGTCAACGTCAGCTCGATGGCCGCACGCATCGGCATGCCGGGACTCGCCGTCTACAGCGCGACCAAGGCGGCGCTCGAATCGCTCACCCGCACCTGGGCAGCCGAACTAAGCCCCTCCGGCGTACGCGTCAACACCGTCGCCCCCGGCCCGACCCGCACCGACATGGTCCTGGCCACCATGGGCGAAGAGGGCGCCAACCAAGTCGGCGCCACCACCCTGCTCGGCCGCACCGCCACCCCGAGCGAAATCGCCGAGGTCATCCTTTTCCTCGCCGGCGACCGCGCCACCTACCTCACCGGAACAACCATCGCCGCCGACGGCGGCCGCACCGCCATCTGACCGGCAGCCGCGAACAACGACCGAATCGCCATCCGGCACGCTGCTGGGCCACAGACAGAGCCTGGCGCAGTTCGCCAGAATTGCACTCTTGGCCTCTTCCGGAACGCGGAAGAGGCCAGCGACGCGATCACGGAAGAGTTCAACGACTTCAGACCAGCGGCCCGCGCCGCATCACGCTGACTGGCCATCAGGTAGATGAAGGCCGCCCCCTCCTCGGCAGGGAGCACGCTCCCCCGCCCGGCTCCCCCGCGGCTCCACGTCGACCGGCCCCGCCTCCTGGGCGACTGCAGCCCGCGGTACGCCGACGATCGAGTGCATCGGACCAGGTAGAGACGCCATCAAGCCGCCGCCGGGGGCGGCCGAGCCTCGAAGCCGGTTCCACTCCAAAGGAGCAGCCACAGGACAAGAAAACGGCACTGACAGAGCGTCAGAGTAAGGCTCCCGCTGGAGAAGAGCTCAGAATCCGCGACCCCGTCGCGGGGAGCTCCCAGGGGAGCGAAACCGGGGAGCAGCGATGCGCTCAACTGCGCGCAACTGCGTCGACCTGCAAAATTGATGAACCATCAGATTCATAAACCTGCACGTCAGAGGCACAGGCGGCTTTCCGTCAATGTGACTCACGGGGTGTGAGCGCTTCTCTGACACGGAAGAGGTCACTGGTTCAATCCCAGTATCGTCCACCAGTATCACCGCACGTCAGAGGCCACGGCAGCTACCAAGCTCGCCGTGGCCTTTCTGGTGTCTGGGCGCGGGAATCCGGGTGGGGGAACGAAGCAGCGGCCCGGCGACGGACCGCTGCTTTTGGTCTTCGGTGGTCGGGTGGTCAGAGCCGCGCGTCGACCCGGGTCTCCTCGCGGACGACCCCGTAGTGGATCTCCTTGAGCCGTTCCAGGGTCTCCTCCTGCAGGATCCGGTTCGTCCGCAGCAGGTCGGCGATGACCGCCAGCGCGGCCGAGAGCGCGGCCGCCACCAGCAGGAAGATCCCGAGGATGAGCGACTGCAGGTGGTTGCCGCCGGAGTCGGTCGCGAGCAGGATCGCGTACCGGACGAACGGGATCAGGCCGACGACGCCGAAGAAGACGCCGAGCCAGAGGAAGAAGCTGAACGGCTTGAACATGAAGTAGCTGCGGGCGATCGCCTTGCCGGACTGCATCATGTGCTCGCCGATCGAGCTGAACAGCCGCGACTCGCGGGTCTTCGCGTTCGTGGTGATCGGGACACTGGCGATCTTCATCCGCTTGTTGCCGGCCTGGATGATCGTCTCCATGCAGTAGCTGAACTCGGTGACGACGTTCAGCTTGATCAGGGCGTCCCGGCTGTAGGCCCGGAACCCGGAGGCGGCGTCCGGCAGGTTCGTGTCGGCCGCGGCGTTGACCACCCGGCTGCCGAACCGCTGCATCCGCTTCTTGAACGGCGAGAAGTGCTCGATCAGGTGCGTCTGCCGGTCGCCGATCGCGATGTCGGCCTCTCCGGCGATCACCGGCGCCAGCAGCGCGGGGATCATCGCCTGCGGGTACTGGTTGTCGCCGTCGGTGTTCACCACGATGTCGGCGCCCTGGCTCAGCGCGTAGTGCACGCCGTCGCGGAACGAGCGGGCCAGGCCCTGGTTGCGGACGTGGTGCACGAAGTGGGTCACGCCGTGCTCGCGGGCGACCTCGACGGTGCGGTCGGTGGACCCGTCGTCGATGATCAGCACGTGCAGCTCGTCGACTCCGGGGATCGACTTCGGAATGCTGTCGAGAACGGCGGGGAGCGTCGCCTCCTCGTTGAGGCACGGAACCTGGACGAAGACCTTCACGACGACCTTTCGGATGTTCGGATCGGGCGGGCGTGGCCGGTGGTGGTGGCCCAGGCCGGCGCGAAGTCGGCACGAAGAGCGACGACAGCGTCGACGGAGTCCTCAGACGATGACCTGACCGCACGAGGACGATGACACGATCGCACATTTCCTCGAGCGCAGCGAACTCGCGCCCCTGTTCGCGGCGAGCAGCCGCCGTCGACGCCGTACGGCAGGTGGGAGTCAGACCGGCTCGGGTCCTAGGCGGTAGAGGGCGGCGCCGTGGGGCGGGAGGTCGATGCGCAGGTGGTTGCGGTCGTGGGGCACGTCGGTTCGCGTCCACAGTTCCGTGACGTGGTCGTCCGGTAGCGCACCGATGTCGCCGAGCGGAATCCGGAGCGTCCGCTCGGCCGGTGCCAGGGAGAAGACGGCGGCGTAGCGGGTGGTTCCGTCGGTGTCGCGGGCGGTCCACAGCACCCGGTCGTCCTCGCGCAGGACCTCCCGGTTGCCGGTGCCGTGCCACAGGACGGCCAGTGCCTCGTCGTTGGTGAGCAGGTCGATCGTCTCCGCCGGACTGGTGGGCAGGTCGCCTCCCATCATCAGCGGGGAACGGGAGATCAGCCACAGTGTCAGCAGGCTGATCTGCTCGGCTCGGGTGAGGCGGCAGAGCCGGTCCTCGCCGCGTTCGGCGCGGATGCCGATGCGGCCGAGCGGCAGCATGTCGGCGTCCGCCCAGCCGTGGTCGCCCTGGTGCGGTGCCCAGCGGGCCATGCGGGAGAACTGTGCTTCGACGTCCTCCCAGCGGTCCCACAGGTCGTCGCAGACCCGCCACATCGTCGCGGTCTCCCGCAGGTGGTCGAGGTGGGCGAGGGAGACGTCGGTGCCCGGGGACAGGCTGAGCTCGATGGGCCGGCCGCAGCGGGCGATCGCCTCGGCGTAGGCGGAGATCTCGCGGTCGTGGTACGGCGCCAGCATGTCGTCGGCCTTGATGAAGTCCACGCCCCACGCGGCGAACCGGGCGACCTGGGAGTCGTAGTAGGCCTGCGCGCCCGGGTGGTCGTGGTTCAGGCCGTAGTTGTCCGGGTTCCACGGGCAGACGGAGCCGGTATCAGCGATCTGATCCGCGGTGTACGCGGTGCCCGCCACCGGCAGCCGGTCCGCGACGGCGCGGCGCGGGATTCCGCGCATGATGTGCAGCCCGAAGCGCAGGCCCAGTTCGTGCACCCGCGCGGCCAGCGGACCGAAACCGGCCCCGTCCGCCGCCGAGGGGAACCGGTTCGGCGCGGGCATCTGCCGGCCGTGGGCGTCGAGTACGACCGGAGGATCGGCGTTGTAGCCGTGGGCGCGCGCGGTCGGCTCGTACCACTGGATGTCGACGACGACCGTGTCCCAGCCGAACGGCGCCAGGTGCTCGCGCATGAAGACGGCGTTCGCGAGGACCTCGTCCTCGGTGACGGTCGGGCCGTAGCAGTCCCAGCTGTTCCAGCCCATCGGCGGACGGAGGTCGCGGGCGGGGATCGGGCGGGCGATGTGGCTCATGATCGGCGGCTCAGTTGGCCGTGGCGAGTCGGATGACGTTCCAGGACAGCGGCGGAAGGGTCGCCGTGAGGGCCGCGTCGGCGAGCGTCGTGCCGGTGCGCTGGCTCGGTGCGACGCGCTCGGGGTCCTCCAAGGTGTTCTTGGCATCGGGGTCGGCGTCGGTCAGGACGGAGTGCTCGATGACCTCGGTCGGATTCAGGCCGCGGAGTTCCACGGTGAGGGGCAGCTCGGCGGTCTGGCTGCGGTTGACGGCGAGGATGGTGACGGTGCCGGAGTCGTCGATGAGGGCGGTGGCGTGGAGCTGGGCGGCCTCGCCGTGCTCGCGGGTCTGGTGGGTGGGGCTTTCGGGGGTGACGGCCAGGACGCGGGCGCCGGTGGCGCGGGCGTGCCGGGCGGCCTGGGCGAAGGGGAAGAAGGTGGTCTGACGCCACGCGGGGCCGTTGGGCTCGGTCATGATGGGGGCGATGACGTTGACCAACTGCGCGAGGCAGGCGATGGCTACCCGGTCGGCGTGGCGCAGCAGGGCGATCAGCAGCGAGCCGAAGACCACGGCATCGGTGACCGTGTAGACGTCTTCCAGCAGACGAGGGGCCTCGCGCCAGCCATCGGGCCGGTCGCTTTCGGTGCGGCTGGTGTACCAGACGTTCCACTCGTCGAAGGAGATCTTAAGCTTCTTCGCGCTCTTCTTCTTCGCGCCGACGTAGTCGCACGTCGCGATGACGCCCTCGATGAACGTCTCCATATCGACGCCGGACGCCAGGAACGAGTCGCGGTCGCCGTCGCGCTCCTCGTAGTAGGCGTGCATGGAGATGTAGTCGATGAAGTCGTAGGCGTGTTCGAGGACGGTCGCCTCCCACTCGCCGAACGTGGGCATGGCGCGGTTCGAGCTTCCGCAGGCGACGAATTCGAGGTCGGGGTCGACGAGACTCATGGCCCACGCGGTCGCGGCGGCGAGCTGGCCGTATTCGTCGGCCTTCTTGTGGCCGATCTGCCAGGGGCCGTCCATCTCGTTGCCCAGGCACCACAGCTTGATGCCGTACGGCTTCTCCGCGCCGTCGGCTACGCGGCGGTCGGACAGCTCGGTGCCGCCCGGGTGGTTCGCGTACTCGAGGAGTTCGATCGCCTCCTGGACGCCGCGGGTGCCGAGGTTCACGGCCATCATCGGCTCGCTGCCGGGGATCTTGCCGAGCGCGGTCATGAACTCGCCGAGGCCGAACGCGTTGGTCTCGACCGAGCGCCAGGCCGGGTCGAGGCGGCGCGGACGCTGCTCGCGCGGGCCGACGCCGTCCTCCCACTTGTAGCCGGAGACGAAGTTGCCGCCCGGGTAGCGGATCGCGGTCACGCCGAGCTCCCGGATCAGGTCGAGGACGTCGGTGCGCAGGCCGTCCTCGTCCGCGGCGGGGTGGCCGGGCTCGTAGACGCCGGTGTAGACGCAGCGGCCGAGGTGCTCGACGAAAGAGCCGAAGAGGCGCGGATCGACCGGTCCCACTTCGAAGGCCGGGTCGAGGACGAAACGGGCGGTGCGGGCGGAAGTGGGCTCAGCCATGGTCGGTCTTCCCTCATGATCAAGGGGAGTCCGCCGCCGCTTCGCCCGGCGGCGGACTCCCGGTCCGTGCGTGCGGCCGTCAGCCGGCCGCGAGCTCGCTGATCTCGGTGGAGGTCAGCACGCGGTTGTAGAACACCGCGTCGTCGATGTCACCGCTGGTCTGGTCGACCTGCGCACCGTTGTAGACGGCGTTGCCGAACTGGGTCGAGCCGCCCGCCCACGGGGACGAGAAGGACATCGAGCCCTCCAGCGTTCCGTTCAGGTAGAGGTACGCCGTGTCCGTGCTCGCGTTGTACTCGGCGATCACGTTGTACCAGGTGCCGGTCGACAGCGTCGGCCCGGTGATGGCCGTCGCCGTCGAGCTCGTGGAGTTCGAGGAGCGTTCCACGAACGTGAGCTTCCCGGAGGCGGCCTGCAGGTAGAACGGGCTGATGTTGCTGGACGAGTTGTAGCCGCTGCCGTCCAGCGAGACGAACGTGTTGTTCGAGCTGCCGGAGAGGCTGGCGAACTTCACCCATACGGAGACCGCGTAGCTGCCCGCCGTGTTGACCGCCGCCGACGGCGAGAAGGCCGTGGTGCCGGTGGTGCCGTCCAGGGCCACGGAGTTGGTGCTGCCCTTTCCGCTGCCGGCCCACGCGGCGTCACCGGTGAAGTCGGCGGGCGCGGAGTTCTGGATCAGGTTGTACGCGGCGGTTCCGGTGCCCTCGTCGAACGGGAAGTAGGCGGCGGCGCCGGTGCCGAGCGCGAGGATGTCCTCGGAGGTCAGCACCTTGTTGTACATGCGCACGTCGCCGATGTCGCCGTCGGTGAAGTCCACGTTCGCGCCGTTCCACTTGGCCCGGCCGATCGCCGAGTCGCCGGTGGCGGCCCACCCGGAGGAGAACGCCGACGAGGCCTTCAGCACGCCGTTGACGTAGACCGAAGCCGTGCTCGTGCTCGCGTTGTAGACGCCGGTGACCTGGTACCACGTACCGGTGGCCGCCGCGACGCCGGACGAGACGACCGTGGCCGTGGAGCTGGTCGAGTCGCTGCTCCGCAGGGTGAAGGCGAAGTCTCCGCCGGTCAGCTGCAGATAGAAGGGACTGATCGTCGAACCGTCGATGCTGGCGAAGGTCTGGTTGCCGCTCACGCTCGCGAGCTTGACCCAGGCCGAGACGGTGTAGCTGCTCGCCGTGTTGATCGCGGGTGCGGTCGACTGCGCGTAGCTGGTGCTGCCGCCGGTCAGGGCGAGCGAGTACGACTCGGTGTCGCCGGTCGTCCAGGAGGCCCCGGCGCCGAGCGTCATCGTGTTGTGGTCGTTCGTCTGGTCGTACGCGGACGTGCCGGAGCCCTCGCTCAGCGGCCAGAAGCCACCGGTCTCGGACGCGGTCGGGGTGACCGAACTGCCGTTGTACGCGCCGATGTTCGGGGCCGCGGTGGACGAGACGCTGTTGCCGAAGAAGTCCTCGCCGCCGTTGCTGGAGATGACCTCACCGGTGCCGAGGTCGGGCGAACCCGGCTGGAGCTCGTACGCCGCGGCAGAGGCCATCGTGGCACCGCCGCCGCCTGGTGAGACGAGCAGCGGGTTGGTCGTGATCGCGCTCGAGTCGGTCGGCTGCGTGCTGTCGTGGTGGCCGTAGAAGTTGTTGTGGCTCCACGTTCCGGTGTCGGCGTAGCTGCCGGCCGAACCCTGGTTGTCGATGATGTTGTTGTCGAAGTTGACCGTGCTGTTCTTGGCGCCCTCGGTGACCGCGCCGTTGTCGTCCGGACCCATGTAGACGGTGTTGTTGTAGAAGTTCGTCGTTCCGGCCGACGTGACTCCGTTGATCGTGGACCAGACCGCGTTCATCGCGCCGTCGTTCTGGCTGATGTTGTAGCGGATCACGGAGTTCTCGGCGCCGAAGGTGCTGCTGCAGCAGAATTCCATGGAGCCGAACGGGTTGTCGTGTGTGTAGTTGTATTGCAGCACGACGCCGTTGTTGTCGTGGTCGATGTCGAACGCCTCGCCGTCCCACAGCTCACGCCACTGGTCGGAGATGTCGTTGTTCTCCCACACGCCGCCGGTGTTGAGCGCCATCCAGAATCCGGCGCCGGAGTAGCGGTAGCCGTTGTCGGTGGCGACGTTGTAGGCGACGACCGGCGATGCGCAGTAGATGCACACGACGTCGTTGCCGCCCATGTTCGTCAGCGTGTTGTTCTCGATGACGACGTTGGAGGTGTAGATGTCGTGGCCCTCGCCGTCGAGCGAGCCGAGGTAGATGCCGCCGGCGTCGTCGTTCGTCAGCGTGTTGCCGGTGATCGTGACGCCGTTCCAGCCGTTGGTGGCGTACGTGTCGGACAGGTCGAAGGAGATCGCGGACGAGTTCGTCGGCTGCACGTTCTCGCTCGTGGACCAGTAGCCGAGGACGTTGTGAATGTAGTTGTTCTCGATGCTGATGCCGTCGAGGATCCCGGACGTGTCGTTCTCCACCTTGACGCCGCTGCGCTCGGTGGCCGAGGACGCGGTGTTGGTGATCTCCAGGTTCTCGATGGTGACGTACTGCTGGTCGTCGAGGTAGACCGCATTGGTCGCTCCCCCGCCGGCGATGATCGGCGCGTTGCCCGAACCGTAGCTGGAGACCACGATCGGCGAGCCGCTGGTGCCCGAGCCGAGCGGGTGCAGCGTGCCGGTCCAGGAGCCGCCGTCCTGGAACAGGATCTCGGCTCCGGCGGCGAACGTGGTCGCGTTGACGTTGGTCAGCGAGGCCCAGGGCGCGGAGGACGAGCAGCCGCTGTTGCTGTCGCTGCCGCTGGAGGAGGACACGTAGTACACGGTGCACGTCGCGGCCGAGGCGGTCGCGGCGAGTTGCGGGACCATGCCGCCGAGCAGCGCCGCGGTCGTGGTCAAGGCGGTTATCAGGGTACGGCGAATACGCCGTCTGGTGGACTTCATCGTCACCCACTTGGCAGAAAAGGGGAAAGAGAGGTTGGTGCGGTCGTGCGAGGTGCAGCCTGGTCAGCTGATCGTGATCGCCGCCAGGACGCTCTGATCCACGTGCACGGCGGCCTGCTTCGTCTGCTTCGCGACGAGCGCGGCGTACGCGGCCTGCACGTAGTACTGCTGGACGACCTTGGTCATCGAGGCGGCGGTCACCGGTCCCGCGACGGAGCCGCCGCTGAACTGCGCCTTGTGCGCCGTGTAGTAGTCCTCCAGCGCGGCGTCGGTGACCTTGATGACGCCCTTGTCGGTCAGCGTGGTCTGCAACTGCTCGGATATCTGGGCCGAGACGTAGGTGAAGTAGTCGCTCTCGCTGTAGTGCGTCGGGCCGTAGACGACCTGGTGCGCGGCGACGGCCGAGGCGCGGCTGGCGTTCTGCGCCTGCCAGGCCGCGAGGAAGCCCGAGTACGTGAAGCCGGTGACGACGCCGTACTTCGTCGCGAGGTTCTGCTGGACGACCGCGTTCGTGGCGTCGGCGAGCGCGGCCTTCTCCAGGTACGCGGTCGGTGTCTGGCCGCCGTGCGCGGTCGTCCAGAAGTGCGCGGAGTCGGAGACGCCGTAGTGCTCCTGGAAGTACGCGAAGGTCTCGGCCCGGTCCTGCGCGAGGAAGAGCTCATACTCGCGGACCGGGAGTTCGGCGCCGTCCACGGTCTCGACGACGGCCATCGAGTCCGGGGACAGCGACGGCTTGGTCGGCACCGCGGCGGCACTCGCGCTCGCGCTCTGATGCCCGAGCAGGCTCAAAGAGACGATCCCGGCTGCCGCGATCACGAGCGCGACCGTACCGAGCACGACTTTCCTGACGACCATGAGAGCTCTCACATCCTTGTGGAGTCGCGGTTTCGCGGACGTTCGCGGAGTTCAGCGGATCGGCAGGAACCGCGCCGGGAGTTCGGCGTCGCGGTCGCACACGAGGCAGCCGTCGACGACCCGCAGTTCCGCGGCCTCGATGCAGGACGGGCGCGCACCGGGACCGTTCGGATCGGCGTTCGTCGCCAGGCCCGGATGGGTGAAGTAGACGATGTACGCCGTCCGGCCGTCTCCGGACTCGACGACGTCCGCGTGGCGGCCGTAGTCGGCGTCGTGCGGACGTTTCCCGGGCTGGTCGAGGATCAGGCCCTGCCGCTCCCAGCGTTCGAGATCGCTGGAACGGTAGACCGCGAGACCGTGCCACTCGTCGGTGACCAGCCAGTACCAGCCGCCGAGTTCGAACACGTTCGGGCCCTCGTGCGGGATTCCCGTGATCACCGGGACCGGCCGGCTCCACCCGATCAGGTCGGCGCTGTCCGCGGCGTACGTGTACGAGTCGCGGGCCTCGTCCTTGAACCACATCCGGTAGTCGCCGCTCGGCAGTCGGTGGACCGCCGCGTCGATGACCTTGTCGGAGTTCAGCCGGACCGGTCCGGCCAGCCGCCAGTCGAGCAGGTTCGCGCTCGTGTAGTGCAGGATCGTGCGCGCGTGGCCCTCCCAGCGGTCCGGGACGCCGCGGATGTAGGACACGAACATCTGGTACGTGCCCTCCGCCCAGAAGATCTCCGGAGCCCAGTACGTGTTCCGTCCCGGCTCGTACTCCAGGCCGCGCGCGGTGCCGAGGTAGAGCCACGTGGCCCCGGCGTCCTCGGACACCGCGATGCCGATGTCCGTGCCGTGCACCCAGGCCACGCCCGGACCCGAGGCCGTGGCGCGGCGCTGGGTGTAGAACATCCACCACTGGCGCAGCCCGCGGTTCCAGACGAGGACCGGATCGGTCGCGCCGTCGTGGATCGGGTCGCGGTAGAGCGGCTCCGTCGCGTTCATCCCGGCCCTAGCCCTTCAGACCCGAGTTGGCGAAGCCGCGCACGTAGCTGCGCTGCGCGAACAGGAACAGCAGCACGACGGGGACGACGTAGAGGAACGCGCCGCCCGCGAGCAGGTTGTAGAGCGGGTATCCGGCCTGGTTCGTGTAGCCGGACGAGACGCCGACGGCGAGGGTCGTGTTGTTCGAGTTCAGGAACAGGTCCGGTGCGACGAAGTCTCCCCAGACCGCGTTGAACGCCAGCACGAACGCGGTGACCAGCAGCGGCCGGCTCAGCGGCAGGAAGATCTGCACGAAGATCCGGATGCGTCCGGCGCCGTCGATGATCGCGGCCTCCTCGAGTTCCTTCGGCAGGCCGGAGAAGAACTGCCGGTACAGGAAGATCGTGTACGGCGTGCCGGCCGCGCCCCAGAACACCCACGGCAGGTAGCCGCCGACCAGGCCGTAGCGCGAGAAGAGCAGGTAGGTCGGGATCAGCGTGACGATCGGCGGGACCATCATGGTCATGATCAGCACGCCGAACAGCAGCTTCTTGCCGGGACCGCGCATCCGCGCGAAGCCGTAGCCGGTGATCGCGGAGCTGAACGTGGTCAGGATCCCGAACAGGCCGGACAGGACCACGGAGTTCTTGGTCAGGTCCCAGTACGGGATGTAGTCGACCGCGTCGGTGAAGTTCGACCAGCGGAAGATGCTCGGCAGCCAGCGGTCGGCGCCGATCTCCGAACTGGGCGTCAGTGCGCTGATCAGCAGCTCGATGAAGGGCGCGGTGACCAGCAGTGCCACGACGATCAGCACGATCAGGGTGACGCGGTTGCGCTCGGGACGGCGGCGGCGGGGCGCCGGGGCCGGGCGGCCGGGCGTGGTCGCCGGGGTCGTCTCGGTCTTCGTTTCCATGGCCACGGCTTCGCTCAGCCCTTCCCCGACTCGCTGGGATCGACCGCGTAGAACACGCTGCGGCCGAGGAACTTGAAGATGAGCGCGGTCATCACGAGGATGATCACGAAGAAGACCACGAGCATCGCCGAACCGAGGCCGTAGCGCGAGTAGTCGAAGAACTGCTCGTACACGTCGACCATGTAGACGTCGTTCGCGGGCGGGATGTTGGTGTAGACGTTCGAGCCGGTGATCGGCGAGAGCAGGATCGCCGGGACGAAGGTCTGCAGGGTCGTGATCGTCACCAGCACCGTCTGGAACAGCAGGATCGGCGAGATCGCGGGCAGCGTCACGTGCCGGAAGGCGGACAGCGAGCCGGCGCCGTCCATCTTCGCCGCCTCCAACTGCTCGGCCGGGACGGTCTGCAGCGCCGCGAGGTTGATGATGATGCCGGAGCCGACGCCCCAGAGCAGCACCACGATCAGCACGACGAACGCCATCTGCCCGTTGAGCCAGTCCACCGCGTTCAGGTGGAACAGCCCCAGGATCCGGTTGGCCGCGCCGGAGTCCTTGGCGAACACGATCTTCCAGATCAGCGCCGAGGCCACCGGCGGGACGATCGCCGGGATGTAGATCAGCGTCCGCAGCGCCGTGCGGCCGCGCACCTTCCGGTTCAGCAGCACCGCCAGGAACAGGCTGCCGATGATCGTGACCGGCACGACGACCGCCACGAGGATCAGCGTCTTCGACAGCGCGGAGAGCGTGTCGCCCGAGGTGAAGACCTGCTGGTAGTTCGACAGGCCCACCCACGGCATGAACGAGGTCATGCCGTTCCAGTCGGTGAAGCTGATGTAGACCGCGTAGCCCACCGGGAACGCCGTCAGCAGCAGCGTGCCGATCAGCCACGGCGAGATGAAGCCGTAGAAGGCCAGTGCGTCGCGCACGCGGCGGGACCGCCCCCGCCCTCCCCGGCGCGAGGACGGCGCCGGGGAGGTCCGAACAGTTGTGGCGCTCATGGATTTACTTTCCCAGGGCCTTCTTGCCGGCCGTCAGCACGGCGTTGACGTCGGTGGTCAGCTGGTCGGCGAGCTTCGCGACGGACAGCGAACCGGAGATCGCGGCCGGGAAGTCCTTGGCGAGCGTCGTGTTGATCGCCGTGTTCAGCGCGTACGGCGAGGCGACCTGGACGACCTTGATGTAGTCGAGCTCGTTGTTCTGCGTGGCGACGCAGGCGCGCTCGAAGTCGGTCTTCTGCGGCAGCAGCGGGAGCATCGAGTGCAGTGAGGGCAGTCCGTCGCCCGCGGAGATGCGCTGCTTCGCGCCCGCGCCGCCGCAGTACCACTCCAGCCACGCGAACGAGGCGCCCGGGTTCTTCGCCTTCGCCGGGATCCAGTAGCCGACCGCGCCGAACGAGGGGCTGATCCGGCTGGTGCCGAGCAGCGGGGCCGCGTTGAACTGCAGCTTGGACTCGAAGGCGGGGGCGGTGGACTCGGTGAAGCCGGTGTACCAGTAGCCCTGGCACGCGGTGGCCTGCTTGCCCGCGAACATCTCCGGGCCGTCCCAGTCCGGGCTCGGGTTGGTCGCCGAGTAGCCCAGGCCCTGCTTGCCGGCCTGCACGATCCAGGTCAGCGCCTGCTGCGCCTCGGGCGAGGTGAAGTCGATCGTGGTCAGGTCGTCCGAGATGATCTGGCCGCCCGCGGTCGCCACCATCGCGGCGATCCGGTCGATGTCCGGCGTGACGTACCACAGGCCGTACATCGTGGTCTTGCCGCCGGACGTCTTGGTCATCGCCTTCGCGGCGTCCAGCAGCTCGTCGTACGAGATCGGGTCGGTCGGCTTGCGCGCCGCGTTGCCCGCCGCGGACCACAGCTGCGTGTCGTACCACCACATCGCGTCCTGCGACCAGTCCTTGGCTATGCCGTAGCGCGAACCCGAGCCCTGCTTCGTGCCGTCCCACTTCCAGACGTTGTTCACCGGCATGATGTCGGACTCTTTGATGATCGTGGACTGCTCGAAGTACGCGTCCAGGTTCAGCGCGAGGCCCTGGCTGGCGATGTACGGGGTGACGTCGGTGCCCGCGTCGCGCACCAGGTCCGGCGGGTTCCCGGCGGCGAGCATCGCGTTCAGCCGGGTCGCGTCCGTGTTGATCTGGGTCACCTTCAGCTGCGGGTACGCCTTCTCGAACCCCTTGACGAAGTCGTCGGTGATCTCGCCGGTCGGCGACATGATCGTCAGCGTGCCCGGCTTGATGTCCTGCACCTTCGCCGTCGCGGTGGAGCCGGTGCCCACCGTGCCCCCGCACGCGCTCAGCAGCGGCATAGCGGCAGCGGAACCGGCCAGCGCGCCGGCCCCTCTAATCAGGGAACGACGGGAGACCGAGCGTGAGAACGTCATTGTTTCACTCCAGATGAGAAAATTCGTATACTGTTTCAGTGAGGAGAGTGATCTCCCTGGTGCGTTGGTTCGGTGGTGCGGTGCGCGTCAGTCCCGCAGGGCGAGGACCGAGGCGTGCCGGACGCCGGGCGGCAGCCCGACCTCGGCGGGTTCCCAGGTGACGCCGTCGCCGCTGCGCACGGCGCCGTACCGGCCCTCCAGGAAGTGGTCGAAGATCATCACCCATTCGCCGTTCCGGCGGAACAGGCTGGGACCCTCGGCCGGGGAGGGCCCGACCGGTCCGCGCGGCGCCTCGTAGGGGCCGCCGGGCCGGGTGAAGCTGGTCAGCATGATGTGCTTGTGGCTGGTGGACGGGTCGTTCACACCGCGCTCGTCCTTGTAGGCCATCAGGAAGCGCTCCCCGTCGCGCACCACCGTCGCGTCGATCACCGAGTGTCCGGGATCGAAGAAGACCGCGGATTCGGAGAACGAGGAGAAGTCCTCGGTGGTGCAGGACCAGATGCGGTGGTCCTGCCCGACGTTCGGCCAGTCCCGACCCTCGGCGGGAACCGCGTCGTCGACCACCGAGGACCAGATCAGGTGGTAGCGGCCGGTGGTGTGGTCGAGGAAGAACTCCGGCGCCCACGCGTTGTGCGCGCCCGGCACCTTCTCCATCACCGGCAGCAGCCGCTGCTCGGACCAACTGTCCCACTGCCCGACCTCGCACACGGCGTGCACGATCGAGGGGCTGGTCCAGCCGTCGGTCGCGAGCAGGTGTATCCGGCCGTCCGGACCGAGCCCGAGGAACGGGTCGCGCAGCGCGCCGGTGCCGACGCTGCCGCGCAGCACGGGCAGCCCGTCGTTCACCGGCTCGAAGCTGCGCCCGTCGTCGGTGCTGACCGCCAGGCACAGGGCCTCGTCCAGCTCGGTGAAATAGGACATGACGAGCATCACTCCGCGTCCGTCTCCACCGAACCGGCGGCGAGCATCCGGTCCAGGATGGCGTCCACGTTCGCCGGGGTCGCCGTGGTGCCGCGCACGATCAGCTCGGTCGGCAGCTGCATCCGGTCCAGCACCAGCCGCTGGCCGTCCAGGAGCGACAGCAGCGCACGCGCCGCGGTCTGGCCCATGTCGTGCAGCGGCTGGCGGACCGTCGTCAGGCCCGGGAAGGACTGCGAGGCCTGCGGCAGGTCGTCGAAGCCCAGCACCGAGAACTCGTCCGGGACGGTCAGGCCCAGCGCGCGGGCCGCGTCCACCGCACCGAAGGCGATTAAATCCGCCCCCGCGGCGATCGCGGTCGGCCGGTGCTCGGCGATCAGCGCGGAGGCCGCCTGGAAGCCGTGCGTGTAGGTGAAGTCGCAGTCCACCACGAGCCGCGGATCCACCTCGATCCCGGCCAGCGCCATCGCGTCCGTGAAGCCCTGGAAGCGGATCGAGGAGCTGTCCATGTCCGACTCGCCGCGGATGTACCCGATCCGGGTGTGCCCCAGCGCGAGCAGGTGCTCCGTGCCGCGCCGCATCCCCTCGTAGTTGTCCACTATCACGCGGGGCAGCGCCACGTCCTGCTCGCGCGGGTCGATCACCACGCAGGGGATGTTCTTGCGGCGCAGCAGCTCGACCGTCTCGGACTCGAGCACCGGCGCGATCATCAGCACACCGTCCACCAGGCCGCGCGAGAGGAACTCGATCCGGTCCATCTCCCGCGCCGCGTCCTGGTACGTCGCGTTGATCAGCAGTTCGCGCTCGGCCGCCGCGAGCTCGTCCGCGATGCCGCGCACGATCTCCAGGCCGTACTGCGTGGTCAGGTCGAGGGTCAGCACCCCGATCAGCCCGCTGCGGCCGGCCTTGAGGTTGCGCGCGGAGATGTTCGGCTGGTACCCGAGCCGCTCGGCGACCTCCAGCACCCGGCGCCGGGTCTTGTCGGAGGCGCCCGGCTTCCCGTTCAGCACGTTGGACACCGTCATCGCCGAGACTCCCGCCTCCTCGGCGACTTGGGCGATGGTCACACGCTCCGGCACCGGTCCTCCTCGACTGATGTATCGCTAAAGTGATGTCGGGAACGTTAACGCTAAAGGAGCGGGAACGTCAAGAGTTGTACGCGGTCAGCCGCGGGCCAGTTCAGCGGCCTCCGTCGCACTGAGGGCTCGCGAGTAGAACTGGACGTCGTCCACCACGCCGTTGGTGAAGTCGGTGTTGGCGGCCTTCCACTCGGCGCAACCGATCACCGTGTCACCCGACGCGGTCCAGGGCGAGGAGAAGGACGCGGTGCCCTGCAGGACGCCGTTGACGTACAGCGCAATGGTGTGCGCGGTGTTGTCGTAGACGCCGACGACCTGGTACCACGTGTTCGCGGCGGCCGCCGAGGTCGCCGTCACCGCGGTGGCGGTCGAGGCGGTCGAGTCGCTGCTGCGCGTGGTGAAGGCGAGGTATCCGCCTGTCAGTTGCAGGTAGAACGGGCTGATGTTGGTGCCCTTGATGCTCGCGAAGGTCTGGTTCTTGCCGGACACCGAGTTGAACCTGACCCACGCGGCGACCGAGTAGGTCTTGCTGGTGTCGAGCACCGGGCCGGACACGTCGACGTAGCTGGTGCTGGCGCCGGTGAGGCTGACCGCGTACGGGCCGACCCTGCCGGTGGTCCACGACGCGGCGGCCTCCAGGGTTCCGGTGTGGCCGGAGCCGGACAGGTCGCTCGCCGTGGTGCCGGTTCCCTCGTCGAACTGCCAGTATCCGTCCAGCGTGGACGCCGCGATGCCGGATCCGTTGTACGCGCCCACGTTCGGGGCCGCCGTCGAGGAGACCGCGTTGCCGAAGTAGTCGAGGCCGCCGTTGCCGCTGATGAGCTCACCCGCGCCGAGTGCCGGTGAGCCGAGCTGGAGCGCGTACGCCTCGGCCGAACTCAGACCGCTTCCACCGGAGCCGGGCGAGACGAACAGCGGGTCTGATGTCAGCTTGTTCGCGTCGGTCGGTTCGGAGGCCGGATGGTTGCCGTAGAAAAGGTTGTGGCTCCACGTGCCGCCTGTTCCGTAGGCTCCCGTGCCGAGCTTGTAGATGATGTTGTTGTCGTAGCTCAGGCCGGTGGGCGCGGCGTCGCTGAAGATCGGCGCGTTGTCCGACGAGCTCAGGTAGATCGTGTTGTTGTCGAACTGCGAGGTGCTGCTGCTGCCCACGTACGCCTGATGTGGGAGCACCGAGTTCGACGCTCCGTCGTTCTGGCTGATGTTGTAGCGCACGATCGACGTCTTCGCGCCCGTACTTCCGCCGCAGCAGTACTCCTGGAAGCCATACGGATTGCCGTGGCTGTAGTTGTACTGGACGATCGTGCCGCTCGTGCCGTGGTCGATGTCGAAAGCCTCACCGTCAGAGCCGGCCCGCCCCTGGTCGGTGACCTCGTTGTACTGCCAGACACCGTTCGTGGACAGGGCCGTCCACAGTCCGGCGCCCGAGTAGCGCCAGCCGCTGTCGGACGCGACGTTGTACTGCACGAGCGGGGATGCGCAGTAGACGCAGACGATGTCGTTTCCGCCGGAGTCGGTGATGGTGTTGTTCTGGATCACCACGTTGCTGGTCAGGATGCTGTGCCCGGTGCCGTTGAGCGAGCCGAGGTAGATGGCGCCGGCGTCCGTGCGGGTCAGGGTGTTGCCCTGGATGAGGACGCCGTTCCAGCCGTTCGTGGTGTAGGAGTCGTTGAGGTTGAAGGCGATTCCGGACGAGTTGGTCGGCTGCACGCCCTCGGAACTGCTCCAGTAGCCGAGCACGTCGTGGATGTCGTTGTTGATGATCGAGATGCCGTACAGGATCCCGGACGTGTCGTTCTGCACCTCGATCCCGCTGCGGACGGCCGCAGCGGAAGCGGTGTTGGTGATCTCCAGGTTCTCGATCGTGACGTAGGACTGATTGTCGAGGTAGACGGCCTCGGCAGCGCCCGCACCGGCGATGATCGGCGCGGCGCCGGAGCCGTAGCCGGACACGACGATCGGGCTGCCGCTCGCGCCGGAGCCGAGCGGATGCAGCGTGCCGCTCCAGGAGCCGCCGTCCTGGAACAGGATCTGGTTGCCGGCCGTGAACGTCGTGGCGTCGACCTTTGCCAGCGACAGCCACGGGGTGCTGGAACTGCAGCCGTCGTTGCTGTCGCTTCCGGAGGTGGAGACGTAGTACGTGCTGCACGTGGCGTGGGCCGACGTGGCCGTGACCACGCTCAATCCCGCCATGGCGAGGGCTGCGGATACGACCGCGGCCAGCCGCTTTCCAATGGTTGACTTCATCGTCACCCTTCAGGGGCTTGGTGATCGCAGGGTGTCGCGGACAGGTCGCCCTGACGACGACGGCGGGGACGTTAACGCTAAAGCTTTATACCGTCAAGGGATCAAGTTTTGTGAGCGTTCACGAATGCCCGGGCGAACGCCACCGACCGCGGCGGGTGACCGGTTGACGACGCGGGCGGCGAGCGCCATAGTGAGGGCTGTTCCCAGCGCTTTGGGGGCGACCAATCTGAACCCTGCGACACCCGCGCGCCGCGGCCCAGATTGTTAGCGCTAACAATTGGCGTGGCGCACCGCGCGAAACCCACGGAACCCTTACACACGATGGAGTTTGTATGGTTCGACGCACCGCGCGCGCCGGCCGACGGCTGCTCGTCGCCGCCGGCACGATCTGCGCCCTGATACTCACCACCATGCTCGGCCTCTCCCCCGCCGCGCAGGCTGCCGCCCAGAGCCCGTGCGACGTGTTCGCCTCCGGCGGCACGCCGTGCGTGGCGGCCTACAGCATGGTGCGTGCGATGTACGCCTCGTACGACGGATCGCTCTACCAGATCGAACGCGCCTCGGACGACACGACGCTCAACATCGGGCTGCTCTCCACCGGCGGCTACGTCGACGCCGCCGCGCAGGTCGGCTTCTGCGCCGGCACCACGTGCACCGTCACGGAGATCTACGACCAGAGCGCGCAGCACAACAACCTCCCGGTCTCCATCGGCGGGTACTGGCCCGGCCCCGGCACCAACGGCGCCGACGTCCCGGCCGACGCGATGGCGCTGCCGGTGTCCGTCGACGGCCACGCCGCCTACGGCCTGAAGGTCAACCCCGGTGTCGGATACCGCACCGATGCGGCCACCGGCGTGGCGACCGGCTCCCAGCCCGAGGGAATCTACGAGGTGACCTCCGGGACGATCAGCAACGGCGGATGCTGCTTCGACTTCGGCAGCGGCGAGACCTCGAACACCGACACCGGCGCCGCCCACATGAACGCGATCTACTGGGGCACGAGCTGCTGGTTCGGCGGCTGCACCGGACACGGGCCGTGGGTCGAGGCGGACCTCGAGAACGGGCTCTACTCCAGCGCCACCGGCCCCAACGCGTCGAGCAACACCGGCGTGCAGGACCAGTTCGTCTCCGCCTGGGAGAAGAACGACGGCACCTCGAACTTCACCCTCAAGTACGGCAACGCCGACTCCGGCGGCCTGACCACGACGTACTCCGGGGCACTGCCGTCCGGCTACTCACCGATGCACGCCGAGGCCTCCATCCTGCTCGGCGTCGGCGGCGACAACAGCAACGGCGGGGCCGGCGCGTTCTTCGAGGGGGCCATGACCTCCGGCTATCCGAGCGACGCGACCGAGAACGCCGTGCAGGCCAACATCACCAACGTCGGCTACACCGCCTCCGCCACGCCCTTCGTCCCCGGCGCACGCATCTCCATCCAGGCCACCACCGCCTGCTGCACTGGCGACTACCTCCAGCACGACGCGTCCGACACCAAGGTCGTCATCGCGCCGGTGACCTCCTCGAGTACCGCGCAGAACAAGGCCGACTCGACCTGGATCGTCACGAGCGGCCTGGCGAATCCGCTCTGCATATCGCTCGAATCGGCCAACGAGAGCGGCCAGTATCTACGCCACTCCGGCTTCGAACTCTGGCTCGAACCCAACGACAGCACCTACCAGTTCGCCGAAGACGCCACCTTCTGCCCCACACCGGGCAACAGCGGAACCGGCTACTCGCTCCAATCGATCAACTACCCCGACCACTTCATCCGGCACTTCGACTGGACCGCCTACGTCGCGTCCAACGGCGGATCCCACACCTGGGACAGCACGACATCCTGGCACGACGACACCAGCTGGCTCGCCGCGAGTCCCTGGAGCTAGGCGCCTGCGTGGGTCGTGGCTTCCTGATGGCGATGGCGGCCACGACCCACGCTGCTTTGTTCACGTCCGGGTCGCCAGGATGACCGCGTGACGGCAGTGGGAGTTTCGGCGCGCTTGCGAGGGTGCTGGGATCGCGCCGTACCCCCTGCTTCCTCCGAAGGACTTGAACGTGAAGCCCCGAGTCGTCTCCGGTTCCGCCCTGGCCGCCGCGTTGGTGATCGGCGCCATCGTCTTTCCGGGGGCCACCGCCTCGGCGCAGCAGGCCGGCTACTACTACCGGCACAACTACACGACCAAGACCCCTTACGCGCCGCAGGAGAACCTCCGGGCTTACCAGCCGGCGCCGCGCGGGTTCGTGCCGGTGTTCACTGAGAACGTCGCTCGACATGGTTCGCGAGCTATGACGGACAGCAGTGACGGGGACGCCGTGCTCGCGGTGCTGGGCAGTGCGCAGGCTGCCGGGGAGCTGACGCCGCTCGGGGCGCGGCTGGGGCCGCAGGTGCAGGAGCTGCTGGATGGCGCCGCGTCCATCGGGTACGGCAACCTCTCGGGCCGCGGGGTGCAGGAGCAGGAGCAGACCGCGCTGCGGATGGAGCAGCGGCTGCCCTCGCTGTTCGCCGCCATCGTGGCGAAGCAGGAGCCGATCGTCGTCGAGACCTCCGGTGTCACGCGGGCCGTGGCGAGCGCCAACGCCTTCACGTCGGGTCTGGTCTCCGGCGACCCGGCGCTGGCCTCGCTGATCCAGGCTCCGGTGACGAACAAGGACCTGCTGTACTTCCACAAGCAGCCGCAGAACGCCGACTACCAGGCGTATCTGGCGAGCGACCCCGACCTGGCCGCCGTGATCGCCGAGATCGACGGGGAGCCGAGCACCGCCGAGTCCGCCAAGCACGTCGTGTCCCGGCTGTTCACCCCGGCGTTCGTGGCGTCGATGTCCGGCGACGACCAGATCTCCTTCTCCCGCTCGCTGTACGAGCTCTACAGCGCGGCCCCCGACCTGAGCGTCGAGGCACCCGGCGTGGACCTCGACCCCTTCCTTCCGGCCCGGGACGCCGACTGGTTCGCCTACCTCGATGACGCCGAGGAGTTCTACCAGAAGGGCCCCGCCTTCAGCGGACGCACCATCACGTACGACATGGCGAACGTCCTGCTGACCGACCTGTTCACCCAGGCCGAAGCCAAGGCCGACGGCAGCAGTGACGCGGGCGCCGTACTGCGCTTCACCCACGCCGAGGAGATCGAACCGCTCGCGGTCCTGCTCCAGTTGCCCGGCAGCACACAGGCCGCGAGCGCGAACGTGGACGACCCGTACACCTACCTGAACAACCCTTGGCGCGGCGCCGACGTGGCCCCGATGGCCGCGAACGTGCAATGGGACCTCTACGTCGGAACGCGCAACGGCAGCACCGAGTATCTCGTGCGGATGCTCTACAACGAGAAGGAAACCGCGTTCAAGCCGTCCTGCAAGCCGATCGCCAAGGGCAGCTACTTCTACGATCTGAACGAACTCAAGAGCTGCTACGGCCAGAGCTGAAGAAGTCTTATGCACTGAACGATTCCCCCGGGCGGTACGTACTTCTCGAAGACCCGCAGCCGCCACGCTTCGGGTCAGCCTCGCAATCCCCGCCCACGGGAAAGAAGGTCGACAAGTGCATCTCAGGACCAATGGCGTGCGCCTGATTCGCGCGGTCGCGGCCACCGGCGCGATCGTGCTCGCCGTCGTCACCATCCCCACGGCCGGCGCCTCGGCGTCGCAGGCCACCACCACCACTACCAACACCACCACCGCGGCGTCGCCGTATACCGCGCTCTCGCCGGACGCGGCGGTCACCTCCCCGCACGTCGCGCGGACGTCCGAAGCGAAGACCCGCGCGGCCGAACTGGCCTACTGGACTCCGCAGCGGTTGAAGAACGCGAAGAACGGGGACGCGCTGGCGCCGAAGCAGGCGAAGGGCTCCTCTCCCCTCGCCAACGTCGGCGCCGACTCCGCCGCCGTGACCACGCCGCACAAGGTCGGGCCGGTCGCGGGCAAGTACAAGGCGCACGCGGTCGCGGCGTCGCGGGCCGCTGTCTCGCCTGCTCTCGGCACCGTCACCGTGACGCCCTCGATCGGCAAGGTCTTCTTCTCGGTCGGCGGCGGGGACTACGCGTGCTCCGCGTCGTCGGTGAACAGCAGCTCGGGCGAGCTGGTCATCACCGCAGGGCACTGCGTCTACTCGGTCAGCGCCCAGGCGTGGTCCACGAACTTCGTCTACATCCCGGCCTACGCGAACGGCAACGCACCGTACGGCACCTGGTCCGGCGTCTCCATGGCCACGTTCGCCGGGTTCGCCAGTTCCGGTGACGCCACGCTCGACACCGGCTACGTCGCGGTGAGCGGGCCGAGCAACCTGGTGTCGACCGTCGGCGGCAACGGCGTCGAGGCGGGGTACACGTCGTTCTCGGACCCGCTGTTCACCATGGGCTACCCGTCCTCCTCCCCCGAGAACCAGGCGTACTGCTACGCGACGGCGACCATCAACACCTCGGACGGCCTCGTGTTCATGCCGTGCGACCAGGGTCCCGGCGCTAGCGGCAGCCCGATCCTCGACAACTACGACACGTCGAGCGGACTGGGGACGCTGGCCAGCGATCTCACGCTCGTCTGGTCGTACTCGGACGGATCGACGGCGAACTCCGGTCCCATCTGGGGCGACACGCAGTGGAACGAGTACCTGTCGATGGGCAGTGTCGTCGTTTAGTCTTCGAGCACGAGCATGGAGAACTCGCCGCACTTCGTGAATCCGATGGCGCGGTATACGGGCTCTCCTGCGGGTGACGCTTCCAGCACGGCCACGCGGCTGCCTGCGCTTCTGGCGAGGCGCAGCGCCGCGATGGTCAGTGCACGGCCATAGCCGCGGCGGCGGGAACCGGGCAACGTGGTGATGTTGTAGAGCCCTGCGACATCGGCCGCGAACACGACCTGCGCCGTGGACACCGGCGTGCCTTCGACGTAGCCGACCAGGAGTCGTGCCGGGCCAGTCGGGTCGAGCGCGGCGGTCGTCGTGCGCGCGAAGAACTCGGCGGCACTTGCGGTCGGCGGGTCCAGGCTCGCGTCGATGACCGCCGCGTACTCCACGAGTTGCGCGTGGGTGGTGACGTGGCGGATCTCCAGCTCGGCCGGCAACGGCTGCTCGCTGACGGATTCGAAGCCGCTGCCGGTCAGGTCGAGCGACATCGTCGGGACCTGCTCGACGAGCTTGAGCCCGGCGGACTCGAGACGCTGGAGCACGTCCGTGGGCGTGGAATGGGCATCGACCCACCAGGAGAACGCTCTGCCGGTCGCCCTGACTCGTTCGATCGCGGTCGTGATCTCGGCGTCGGCGTTGTGCGGGGACAGCCGGATCATCGTGACGCTGTTGAAGGCCGCGTCGTCACCGCCGCTGTCCGCGATCACCATCCCGCCGGTCGCGACGACGGACGCTCCGGGACTCGTGTAGTGCAGGCAAGTGGCACACGCGGTGAAGTTCAGCGCGATCGCGGCGTCCAGGTCGAATGCGTCCATCGATCTCTACAATAGAGCCATGTCTGCCGTGATCGTTGTTGGCGCGGGAATCGTCGGGGCATCGGTGGCCTACCACCTGGCCCGCGGCGGCGTCCCGGTGACGGTGCTGGAGCGGGCGTCGGCACCGGCGACGGGCGTGACCGGGGATTCCTTCGCGTGGATCGGCGAGTTCAGCGGCGATTGGCCGGGCGGCACGCAGGATCTGCGCCCGCATGTTCGCGCGGACTTCCACAGGCTGGAGAGTGAGCTCCCCGGGTTCGCCGTGCGCTGGTCGGGTTCGTTGGAGTGGAACGGAGTGCCCGGACCGGGCCAGGTGCTTGTCGGGCCGGATGAGATCGCGGTGCTGGAGCCACGGCTGCTCAACCCGCCTGCTCGGGCCGTCCACACTCCCACGGACGGCGGCGTCGACCCGGTTGCGATGACCGACGCACTCATTCGCGGCGCACGGGCTCACGGTGCCGAAGTGGTCTACGGCGCGGCGGCGGTATCCGTGAATCCGCCTGAGGGTCGCGGAGTGATGACCTCGGCGGGGTTCTATCCGGCGGAAACCGTGGTGCTGGCTGCTGGAGTAGGGAGCGCCGCGCTGTGTAGGCCGCTCAACGTCGAGATCCCGTTCCTCGACGCGCCTGCATGTCTGCTCCGTGCCACGGCGTCGCCCGGATTGATCAAAACGATTCTGTCCGGGCCGGACTTCGAGGCGCGCGAGGTGCGTGACGGGGAACTCGTGCTCACGATGCCGTACACGGAATCGCCTGCACAGGACGCGCGTGAGACGCTTCGGCGGCTGGCATCAGGCCTCGATGACGGAGACTCCTGCCAGCTGGTGAGTTACCACGTCTGCCGACGGCCGATGCCCGCCAATGGCCCCATCGTCGGGCATGTGACGGCTGACCGGTCCGTGTACGTCGCCGTCGCGCATTCGGCGATCACGTTGGCACCGACGCTGGGGCGTCTGATCGCAGCGGAGCTCACCAGCGGGAATCCCGCCGGTGAGCTCCGTCGGTGTCGAATGACCTAGCGGTCTACGACTCGCTGATCGTCAGGGTGTTGCTGAAGGTGGCCACGCCCGAGGTGGAGCCGGCGTAGACGAGGCGCCAGGTGCTCGCGGTGCCGGTCAGCCACGAGGTGCTGATGGTCCAGGAGACGGTCGAGCCGGTCGTGGTCTCGCTCGGGCTGTCGCCGGAGAGCGCGGTCCAGGTCCAGTCGGTGCCGGTGCCCGCGTACTTGTAGAGGGTGTTGTTGTCGATCAGGTAGTCGCAGCCGATCCCGCTGGTCTCGTAGCCGGTCGTGGTGCTGTCGTCGGTGTCGATGCAGGCGATGTCGTCGCCGTAGGAGCCGGTGAAGACGCCGCTGAGGCTCGCGCTGCTGGAGTTGAAGGAAGCGCCTGCCGCCTGGACGGCCGCGGCGCCCTCGGTGACGGTGACCAGAGCGCTGTAGGCCGGGTTGTTCGTCGGGGAGAAGCCGCTGCCCATGAAGACGACGTGCTCGGTGCTGGCGAAGGAGCCGAGCCACGAGCTGCTGATCTGGTACGAGTAGAGGAAGCCGCCGTTCGTGATGCTGACGGTCTTGGTCGCGGTGTCGCCGGTGGACGTCCAGGTCCAGTCGGTGCCGCTGCCGGAGTACTTGTAGAGCACGGAGCTCTCGATCAGGTAGTCGCAGCCGACCACGGTGCTGTCGCTGGAGGTCACCTGGTAGCCGGTGGCCGAGCTCGCGTCGGTGTCGATGCAGACGTCGTTGAATGCGTACTCGTAGTTGAAGGTCGCGGTGTACGTCGCGTAGCTGGAGGTCAGCGTGGAGCCGGGGCTGGAGATCGCCGCGGTCGGGCTGAGCGAGGTCACCGATACCGCGCTGGTCTGGCCGGACGAGCCGCCGGTGGCGTCGATCGCGGCGACGGTGAAGGAGTACGTCGTACCCGGGTAGAGACCGTCGAAGTGCACTGACGTGTCCGCCGCCGGGACGGTGAGGATCAGCGTGCCGCCCTGGTAGACGTTGTAGTACGCGACGGTGCTGTCAGAGCTCGTCGACGCGGTCCAGGAGAGCTTCGTGCTGTTGGCCAGGGTGGTGCTCGCGGCCAGGCCGGTCGGGACCGTCGGCGCAGTGGTAGCGGCCGCGCTCGTCGTCACGGATAGCCCGCTGCTGGCCGCCGATACGTCGTTCGCGGCGTCACGCGCCTTGACTGTGAACGTGTAGGCCGTCGCGGGAGTCAGGCCACCGACCGTGTACGTCGAGGTGCCCGAGCCGACCGT
The DNA here is from genome assembly GCA_035493475.1 of Actinospica sp. GTDB lineage: Bacteria > Actinomycetota > Actinomycetes > Streptomycetales > Catenulisporaceae > Actinospica. The sequence continues at coordinate 48,072 of DATJIF010000040.1, read as the reverse complement.
GGCCTCGCCGAGGTAGGTGCCGTTCTGGTAGACGTCGTATCCGACCACTGACGAATCCGAGGTCCAGCTGAGCGTCGTGCCGGTGCCGCTGGTACCGCTTGCGGTCGGCGTCGCGGGCGTGCTCGGGGTTCCCGTGCTGGTCACCGGGAGGTCGGTGAGCTCGGTGCTCCAGTACGAGGGCAGCACGTCGTACGGGTTCGGGAGGCCGGCGTCGGTGAAGAAGACGTAACCCGCGCCGTCGGTCTTGGACAGGCTGACCGCAGTGGAGAGGTTCGCGGACGTGGTGCCGTAGACGACGTCCATGAACTTGTGCGGGTCGTAGCCGGACTCCCACGACTCGGGCGTGAAGCTCTGGTACGAGGTGTAGCTGCCCTCGAAGCGCAGGATCACGTCGGCGCTGTTCGCGTAGCAGCTCGGCACGTCGATGCCGGGGTTGATGACCGTGAGCGCGCCGGGGTGGTTGACCTTCACGTACTGGCTGAGCTCGGCGTACGCGTCGGAGTACGCGTTGTCGGTGCCGCAGGTGTTGAGGGCGTCGTCGAAGAAGATGCCGCCCATCGCGGAGCCGTACAGGTTGTACCACTGGTTCACATCGGCCTCGGCCTGGTCCAGCCACGCGCTGACACTGCCGTCGCCGAGCCGGGTCAGCCGGTTGTCCGCGGTGCCGAGGTAGCCGGTGTCCACGTAACCCAGGACCTTGACGCCGCCGTTGTGCGCGTCGTCGATCGCGGTGGTCCAGTTCGAGTCCACCGCGCCGCTCGGGCCGTTGGCCACGTTGGCGATCGCGAAGCCGACGGTCGAGCCGCCGGCCGCGATGTCCTGCCAGTCGGTCAGGCCGGTGCCGCTCGGGTAGATGTAGGCGGGGAAGGCCAACTGCTGGCCGGTTCCGGAACCGGCGGCCTCGGCGGGCGCGGCACTCGCCCACACTCCGAGGGCGGCGGTCAGCAGCGCGGTCGCCGCCGCGACCAGGCGCGTTCGACGTCTCGTTTCCATGGCTTGCTCCTTAGTCATGGTGCTGGGATGGATACGCGGGTGGAGCGGGTGGCGGCCCGGCCTCAGGAGCCGAGCACCACCGAGCGGGTGAGGGCGCGGGGGCGGTCCGGGTCCAGGCCGCGGGCCTCGGCGAGCGCGGCGGCGAGGCGCTGCACCCGGATCAGGTCGACCTGCGGGTCCTCGGCGTGGTCCGCGAACAGCGCGCCGGTCGGCGCGACGTCCGCGGCCAGGCCCTCGGTGTCCGGACCGAAGTGCCAGACGAGCCGGCCGGGCGCGGCGATGGCGATCGGGCCGTGCCGGTACTCCATGCTCGGGTACGCCTCGGTCCAGCTCTGGGTGGCCTCGCGCATCTTCAGTGCCGCCTCGCGGGCCACGCCGTGCGCCCAGTCGCGGCCGAGGAAGGTGATCTGGTCGGCCGCCAGCCACTCCTTCGGCAGGTCCTCGGCGAGCACCGGCTCGGCGGCGTCGGCCAGGGCCCTGACATCGTGGCCGAGACCGGCGCGCAGCACGGCCAGCGCGGTCGTGGCGAAAAGGGTCTGCACGACGGACTGCTCGTCGGCGAAGGGCAGTTCGACGGTCACGTCCGCATAGTCGGCCACCGGGGTCGACGCGGACGCGGCCAGCGCAGTCGTGGCGGTGCGGCCGCGCTGCCGGTCGAGGAGGTCGAGGACTTCGGTCGTGGTGCCGGAGCGGGTGATCGCCACGATGCGGTCGTAGCGGCGCTCGTGCGGGAACAGCGAGGCGGCGAAGTAGTCCGTCTCGCCCTGCCCGGCCTGCTCGCGCAGCACCGCGTACGCCTCGGCCATGAACCAGGACGTGCCGCAGCCGACGACGGCCACCCGCTCCCCCGGCTGCGGAAGCCCGGCCCCCGTGGCCGCGGCGATCTCGGCGGCGGTGCGCCAGGCGTCCGGCTGCCGCGCTGTCTCGTCCGCGATGAAAGACATGGTGTTCCTCTTCTGTGCGTGGATGTGATTCATGAACGCGCGGGCTGGTGCGCCTCGAAGTACCCGACCAGCCCGGGGTCGAGGTCCGGCACCGCGACCGGCCGGCCGCCGTCGCGCAGCGAGACCGTGGCGGCGACGCCCGCGGCCACCGCCTCGCGCGCGGCCAGCGGCGAGGTCTCGGTGGGCCCGCCCTCGGCCGCGAAGCGCAGGAACTCGGCGACGAGGTGCTCGTCGGCGCCGCCGTGCCGCTCCCCGGTGCTCGGGTTGATCTCGACGGTCAGGTCGGCGTCGGCGCGGTACCCGGAGCGGCGCGCGTTCCAGACGCGCAGCACGGCCGGGTCGCCCTCGATGCCGTCGCCGAAGTTCTCCAGCCTGCCCTCGTCGCCGATCACCGTGTAGTTGCGCCAGTAGTCGGGCGTGTAATGGCACTGCTGGTAGCTGGTGAATACGCCGTTGTCCAGCTTCGCCATCATCATGCTGAGATCCTCGACGTCGATCGTCGGGTTCAGCTCGCGCAGCTTCGACGGCGGCCAGGCGTCCCGGTCGAACCACTCGGGCATCCGCTGTCCGTTCGGCGGAGCGTCCGCGGCGCGCCGGTGCGGGTTCTCGCCGTACACGGTCAGCCCGCCGAGCCCGACGACCTCGCGCGAGTATCCCCCGGCCAGCCAGTGGATCACGTCGATGTCGTGCGCGCCCTTCTGCAGCAGCAGGCTCGTCGTGCGGGCGCGTTCGGCGTGCCAGTCCTTGAAGTAGAAGTCGCCGCCGTGGCCCACGAAATGCCGGCACCAGACCGAGCGCACCCGGCCGATCGCGCCCGAGTCGATCAGCTCGCGCATCTTCACGAGCGCGGGCAGGTGGCGCAGGTTGTGGCCGACGTAGAGCCGCGTGCCCAGGGACGCGGCCGTGGTCAGCATGGCGTCGCAGTCCTCGATGGTGATCGCGAGGGGCTTCTCGACGAAGACCGCGACGCCCGCCTCGAGGAAGTGGATCGCCGGTTCCGTGTGCACGTAGTCGGGGGTGCACACGAACACCGCGTCCAGATCGTCGTCCGCCATGTCGCGGTAGTCGGCGTGCACGGCGACGTCCGCGCCGAACAGTTCGACCGCGTATGCCCGGCCGCGCTCGGTCGGGTCGGCGCACGAGACGACGCGCGCGTATCCCGGCCGGTTCGCGTACTCGGCGAGCACGGCGCGCTGTCCGACGCCGACGACGCCGACTCTGAGTTCACTCATGATCAGCCCTTCGTTCCGGTCAGCGCGATGCCCTCGACGACACGGCGCTGCATGACCACGAACACGATGATCAGCGGGAGCGTGGCCATCAGGGACCCGGCCATCAGCACCGGATAGTTCGTCAGGAACTCGCCCTGGAGGTTCGCCAGCCCGACGCTGAGCGGCATCTTGCTCGGGTCGCTGTTCACGATCAGCGGCCACAGCAGGTCGTTCCAGGACCAGATCATCGTCAGCAGGCCGAGCGCGACCAGGCCCGGCTTGGCCAGCGGCAGCATGATGGACCAGAAGATCCGGATCGGCCCGGCGCCGTCGAGCCGCGCCGCCTCGTAGAGTTCCGGCGGCAGCGCCAGGAAGAACTGGCGCAGCAGGAACGTGCCGAACGCGCTGAACATGCCCGGCAGGAACAGCGCCGGCAGCGTGTTGAGCAGGTGCAGGTTCTGGATGATCTGGTACTGCGGGATCGTCAGCAGCTGGCTGGGCACGAGCAGCACCGACAGGAACAGCCCGAAGACCAGGCCGCGGCCGCGGAACTTGATCCAGGCGAACGCGTACGCGGCCATCGAGCAGAACAGCAGCTGCGCGGCCGTCCGCACGAGCGCGTTGACCACGCTGTTGAGCAGCTCCCGGCCGAACGGGATCCCCTGGAAGACGTTCGAGTAGTTGCTCCAGTGCCAGACCGACGGCAGGAAGGTCGGCGGCACGGCGGCGGACTCGGTCAGGCTCTTGAACGAGGTCAGCAGCTCCCACAGGAACGGCCCGGCCATCAGCACGCTCGCGGCGATCAGGAAGGTGTGCGCGCCGACCGAGCCGATCCTGATCTTGGGACGACGCTCAGCCATAGTGCACCCACCTCTTCTGCAGCCGGAACTGGAGGCCCGTCACGGCGATGATCACCAGCATCAGGACGAGTGCGATCGCCGCCCCGTAGCCGCGGTTGTTCTCGAGGAAAGAGTCCTGGTAGAAGAGGTAGACGACGCTCTGCGCCTGCGGCAGCGCCGGATTCGTCGCCGCGCCGCCGTTCTGCGGGCCGAGCAGCATGTAGATCAGGTCGAAGGTCTGCAGCGAGCCGATCACCGAGTACACGGTCACGAAGAAGATGCTCGGGGTGAGCAGCGGCAGCGTGACGGACAGGAACTGGCGCGCCGGACCGGCCCCGTCGAGCTCGGCCGCCTCGTAGTACGTGCGCGGGATCGACTGGATCCCGGCCATCAGGATCACCATGTTGTAGCCGATGGTGGACCAGATGCCGACGACCGCGATCGCGATGAGCGCGGTGTGCGGGTTGCTGACCCAGGACGTGCCGTGGATCCCGACCTTGCTCAGCAGCTCGTTGATCAGCCCGTAGTCGCCGTTGTAGAGCCAGCGCCAGACGATCGCGACCGCGGCCGGCATGGTGACCACCGGCAGGAACAGCAGCGTGCGGTAGACGCTCACGCCGCGGCGGCCGCGCCGGCCGAGCACCTGCGCCAGGACCAGCGAGACCGGGATGCCGAGCAGCCCGAGCAGGCAGTACCACAGGGTATTGACGAAGGCGGAGCTGAGCGCGGGGTCGTGCAGCAGCGCGCGGTAGTTGGCCAGACCGCTGAACGTGTGGCCGCCGAACGGGCCCCAGCTGGTGAAGCTGAAGTACAGGGTCTGCACCAGCGGCCACAGGTAGAACACGCCGAGGCCGACCGCGGTGGGCGCCAGGAAGAACAGCGCCCACCACCCCGACACACCCGGGCTCCTGCCCTTGCTCACTGAGATTCCTTGGCCAGCGCAGCGTTCATCTGCGTGGCGAGCTGCGCGGCGGCCGTCGGCACCGACTCGCTCAGGTCCCAGGCCTTCGTCAGGTAGGTCGACTCGAGCGTGTTCCAGGCCGCGGTGTTCTTCGAGATCGGATAGGGCACGGCGTAGGACAGCTCGTCGAGGAAGGACTGCAGGTCGTACTGCGGGTACGCCTTGACCCACGCCTGCTGGGTGCCGTTGTACGCCGGGATGACCGTTCCGGTGTTGGCCTCGATCTGCGCGGCCTGCTGCGAGCCGAGGAAGGAGACGAACTTCTCGGCCTCCTGCGGGTGCGCGGTCTTGGCGTAGACGACGTTCGCGAGGCCGTGGATGACGGTCGCCCGCTTCACGCCCTCCGGCAGCACCGTGACGTCCGCGTTGGTCTTGGTGTTGGCGTTCGCGGCGAAGGCGACCGCGTCCCAGGAGCCGCCCCAGTACATGGCGATCTTGCCGGACTCGAACATGTCGATCGGCGCGGTGTCGGTCATCTGCGCCAGCGTCGGCGAGTCGCCGCTCTTGATCAGGTTCGTCCAGAACTCGAGCCCGGAGATGGACGCGGCGCTGTCGTAGCCGGAGCTCTTGCCGTCGGCGGAGATCACCGAGCCGCCGGCCTGGAAGATCGTGTTGTAGTAGTACTCCTGGCCCTCGAGCTCGGCGCCGACGCCGTAGACGCCCTTGGACTTGTCGGTGAGCTTCGCGGCGGCGTTCTGGAAGTCGGTCCACGTCCAGCTCGACGTCGGGACGGCGACGCCCGCGGCCTTGAACAGCGCCTTGTTGTACCAGAGGCCGACCGTGTCGAAGTCCTTCGGGACGCCGTACTGGGTGCCGTTGTACTTGTACAGGCTGACCATCGACGACGGGTAGTTCGCGGTGTTCACCCCGGCCAGCCCGGACAGCGAGAGCAGCTGGCCGTTGGAGGCGTAGAGCTGGAAGTTCGGGCCGTTCATCCAGAACACGTCCGGGGCCGAGCCGCCGGTGGCCGCGGTCTGCAGCTTGGTGAAGTAGTCCGCGTACGGGGTCACCTGGATGTCGACCGTGATGTTCGGGTTCTGCTTCTCAAAGGCCGCGACGATCTGCTTCATCGCGGGCTGCTGGGTCTGGTCCCAGATCGCGTAGTCCAACGTGACCTTGCCGCCGGAGGACGAGGTCGAGCCGGAACTCGAACACGCCGCGGCCGAGGCGACCAACGCGAGCGACGCCGTCAGCGCCGCGATCCTCTTGAGTCTCATCGTCGTGCACCCTCCTCGAACGAGCTGGATACGGACCCCAGCCGCTTCCGCCGCCGTGGTTGGGAGTGACCATAATCGCTTGATAGTGTCGCTTCAATGGCTTCAGTGAGCAGTTTCGAGCATTCCTGCTACGATACGGCCACAGCGGAGGGGTGCTGAAGATCACGCGGAACAGAGAGGATCCCGGTGAACCGTTACGCCCGGATGAACGCCCTGCTCGACGCCATGGCCGCGGACGGGCACCTGGAGGTGGCGGACCTGGCCAAGCAGCTCGGCGTGTCCCCGACCACGATCCGCCGCGACCTGAACCTGCTGCACGAGCAGCAGCTGGTGACCCGGACCAGGGGCGGAGCGGTGGCCACCACCGTCAACTACGACCTGCCGATCCGCTACCGCAAGGCGATCCGCGGCGACGAGAAGGCGCGGATCGGCAAGGCCGCGGCCGCGCTCGTCACCCCCGGGGACACCATCGGGCTCAACGGCGGCACCACGACCACGGAGGTCGCCCGCGCGATCGCCGAGATCCATCCGGTGCCGCGGCTGGTCGGCGGGCAGCCCCGGCAGATCACGATCGTGACCAACGCGATCAACATCGCCAACGAGCTCACGGTCCGGCGGCACGTGCGGCTGGTGATGACCGGCGGCGTCTCCCGGCTCCAGTCGTTCGAGCTCACCGGCCCGCTCGCCGCGGACACGCTCGCGCAGATCGACCTGGACTACGCGGTGATCGGCGTGGACGCGATCGACCCGGACAGCGGCGCCAAGGCCGCCGACGAGGACGAGGCGCGGATCAACCAGCTCATGGTGCGGCAGGCGCGCAGGGCGATCGTGGTGGCGGACAGCGGCAAGTTCAGCGCCCGCGCCTTCGCCCGCATCTGCCCCGTCGCCGACATCCACACCCTGATCACCGACAAGGCCGCGCCCGCCGACGCCGTCGCCCGGATCCGAGCGGCGGGCGTCGAGGTCGTCACCGTGTGAGGCGCTTCCCGGCAGCCAGCACCGCGTGCACGGTCAGAGGTCGTCGCCGAAGCATGAAGCGCGCGGACGCGGCTGACGGGCCTTCGAGATGGATACCTGCGAGTAGTCCTTCCCAGCGAGGACGCACGCGTCGCCGGGGATCACCGCGGACCGGCTAGGTCGCGGGCCAGGAGTGCGCTGCCGAGGGCGGCGGCGCGATCGCCTAGGGAGGCTCGGAGTAGGCGCGGACGAGGTTGGAAGGTCAGGCGTGCGTCGAGCCGTTCCGCGAGCGGGACGAGCAGCGCGTCTCCGGCTTCGGCCAGCCCGCCGCCGATGACGATCGCCTCGGGTGCCAGGACGGAGGCGAGCCAGGACAGGGACAGGCCGAGTGCGTCGAGGGCTTCGGTCCATACCGCCGCCGCGTCCGCGTCGCCTGCGGCTGCCGCCTTCAGGACCTCGCGTGCACCGGCGGCGTGGTGGCCGGAGCGTTGCGAGTAGCGGCGGGCGATCGCGGCGGCGGACGCGATCGCCTCCAGGCAGCCGTTCGCGCCGCACACGCAGGGCTCGCCGTGCCCGACGTCCGTGTGCCCGATCTCGCCCGCGTAGCCGCGACCGGCGTACGGGCGGCCGTCGAGGTAGAGGGCGGCCGCGATTCCGGTGCCCAGCGGGACGAACGCGAGGTTGGACACGCCGCGTCCGGCGCCGATGCGTGCCTCGGCCAGACCGCCGACGCGCACGTCGTGGCCGAACGCGACGGGAAGTCCGATGCGTGCGGTGAGCAGATCCGGGAACGGGACGTCGTGCCAGCCGAGGTTTTCCGAGTACACCGCCACGCCGCGCTCGTCGTCGACGATGCCGGGCACCGCGAGCCCGACCGCCGCCGGGGGTTCGGGTGCCGCATCCGCGAGGCCCGCCGCGCATTCGGCCACGGCGTCGAGCACGCGTTCGGCGACGCGGGGTCCGGCCTGCGGCGTGGGCACGCGGCGTTCGTCCAGCACCCGTCCCGCGCCGTCGACGAGCAGGGCCTTGATACCGGTGCCGCCGACGTCCACCCCGATGACCGGGGGCGGAGACTCGGAATCGGGCATGGGCGCTACCTCCGGATCGGCCAGCTTCGCGCGCCGACTCTAGGTCGCGCCGTCGCACGCAGTCAAGCATCCACGCCTGCTCACTTCTGCTCATTTCTGCTTGAAAACTTGATTTATCTAGCAGTAACGCGCAAGCTGCTCCGCATGGCGAACCTGTTGACCGAAACGATCCGACGGCACAAGGCCGGAGCCGCGGTGGGCGTGTACTCGGTGTGCTCCGCGCACCCGCTGGTGCTGGAGGCCGCGATCCGCCAGACCCGCGAGGACGGCGGCTTCCTGCTGGTCGAGGCCACCTCCAACCAGGTGGACCAGTTCGGCGGGTACACCGGTATGACGCCTGCCGACTTCCGCGAACTCGTATACGGCCTCGCGGACACGCACGGGCTCGACCGCTCCCGCGTGCTGCTCGGCGGCGACCACCTCGGGCCGAACCGATGGCGCGGCCAGCCCGCGGAGAAGGCGATGGAACTGGCCGAGGCGCTGGTCACCGCGTACGTCGAGGCCGGATACACGAAGATCCATCTGGACTGCAGCATGTCCTGCGCGGGCGATCCGGACCCGCTCGGCGACGACCTGGTGGCCGAACGCGCCGCACGTCTGATGCGCGCCGCCGAGGACGCCGCCGCGCGCGTGGGCACTGCGTCAGAGGTCTGCTACGTCATCGGCACCGAGGTCCCGGTGCCGGGCGGCGCCCACGAGACCCTCGGCCGACTCGTGGCCACCCCCGCCGACGCGGCACGCCGTACCCTGCACAGGCATCGGGAGGCGTTCGCGGACGCAGGGCTCGACGACGTGTGGCCGCGCGTGGCCGCCCTGGTCGTGCAGCCCGCAGTCGAGTTCGACCACGTACACGTGATCGACTACGACCGCTCCGGCACGACGGATCTGCGCACCGTGCTGGACGACGAGCCGCATCTCGTCTTCGAGGCGCACTCCACCGACTACCAGACCGACGAACGCCTCGCCGAACTCGTCGCCGACCACTGGGCCGTGCTCAAGGTCGGCCCCGGTCTGACGTTCGCGCTCCGCGAGGCGCTGTTCGCCCTGGCCCGGATCGAGCAGGAATTGATCCCGGCGGACGCGGCGTCCGACCTGGAGAACGTCGTGGACCGCCGGATGCTGGCCCGCCCCGAATACTGGGAGGGCTACTACCCGGGCAGTCCGGACGAGCAGCGGATCGCGCGGCGGTACAGCTACAGCGACCGGCTGCGCTACTACTGGACCGATCCGGAGGTCGAGGCCGCCGTGCAGCGCCTGCTCGCGAACCTCTCCGCGACCGCCATTCCGCTCCCCCTGATCAGCCAGCACCTGCCGGATCAGTACGCGCGGGTCCGGGCGGGAGAACTCGCACCGGACCCGCGCGAACTGACCGTAGACGCCGTCCGCGACGCGCTGCGGCCGTATGCGGCGGCCTGCGGCGGCGCGGCCGGCGTCAGCCTCCAGCGAGCGCGCTGACGAAGGAGGTCGTCGGCGTGCCGAGCCCGGTCACGTCGTCGTATCCGGCGGTCGCGGTCAGGCCTACGTCCTCGCCGAGCGTCGCCACCTGCGTGTAGTCGACCCCTGCGAAGTCGGTCTGCTCGCCGTCCATGATCGGCGGGTCGGCCGGATCGACCGGCAGCACGTCGTGGATCGCCGTACTGCCGCTCAGCGCGTAGAGCGACGGGTTCACGAAGCCGAGCGGGTGGCCGGCGGCCTGGATCGCGTCGGCTTCGAGTCCCGCGATCAGCGGCGCGGAGGCGCTGGTGCCGCCGCCCGCGGCCAGCTCGTTGTACGTGCCGTCGGTGACCGCGCCGGTCCAGCCGATGTCCCAGGACAGTCCGGCGTCGGCGGAGATGTCCGGCATCACCCGCGAGGCCCGGATGCCGCCGTCCGTGGCCAGGGACGTGGGCACCACAGACTGCTGATACCAGGGTTCGGCGTACTGGCTGCTCACGCCGCCGCCCGAGCCGCCGAAGTAGGTTCCGGGCGGAGCGGGGTCGGTGTAGCCGGTGCCGGCCGTGTCGATCTGGGCGAAGTTGTCGCCCCACGGGTACTCGGCGAGCACGTGGCCGTCCGCGCCGATCGCCGTGCTGGTGCCGCCGATCGCGGTGACCCACGGGTCGGTCGCCGGGAACTGCGCGTTGTGCACGTCGTACGTCGTGGCCCCCGCGTCGCCGCCGTCGCCGGAGGAGAAGTCGAAGGTGATCCCCTCGACCGCGCCCTGTTCGAGGATCGGGTCCCACGCGACCATGTCGGCCGGCGCGTCACCGGGCTCGGGGATGCCGAAGGAGCCGCTGACGATGTCCGCCAGATGCCCGTCGACCACCGCGGAGACGCCGTCGAGCGACTCCTGCAGGAACGCCCCGTCGTTGCCGCTCTGGTCGCAGTCGGTGGCGACGTTCACGATCTTCGCGTCCGGCGCGCCGATGTGCGCGGACTCCACATCGATCGGCTCCTCGGGATCGGGCTCCAGGTCGATTCCCGCACAGCTGGCCGCTTCCGTGGGCAGGAAGTAGTCGCTGAACTGCCCGGGAGCGAAGCCCGTCTCGCCGTGGCTGGCGAAGTACTGGTTCGCGTCGGCCGCCATCGTCGGGTGGTTCGCGGTGCTGATGACGGCGATCGTCGTGCCCTTGCCGGTATACGGGCTGGACGAGATCCCGTACGCGTCGCGGATCTGGTTCGGCGTGTAGCCGCACATCGCGGTCGGCGCGGTGGTGTGCCCGAAGGCCTCGGGGATCGAGCCGGTGTACTGGCCCCAGTACTGCGAGCACTGCGGCGTGGAGGTGGAGGCGGCCCTAGTCGTGGCCTTGGCCGTGCGGGCCTTCGTGGCGAGGGTCTTCTTCGCGGTCTTCCCGGTGCCCGACGGCGGCGGCAGCACGAGCTGGTCGATGCCGGTCACGGACTGGACGTCGCCGGCGAGCGCGGCGGGGACCGAGAAGCCGCCGACGACTCCGGGATCATTCCAACCCTGACTCGCCGAGGAGTACTGGCTGACCTGCGTGTCGAACGCCGTGTCGGCCTGCGCGACGGTCGCGGTCACGGCGAGGTAGTGCGCGGTGGTCGCGGTGACCGTCATGCCGAACGACGTCAGCCAGTCGCTCACCGCCGTGCTCTGCGCCGAGGTCGTGCCGAACGCCGCGGCGTACTGGCTCGCCGTCAGGAAGCGGTCGTGGACCGGGCTGTAGGGGCTGGATATCGCCGCCGCGGCAGCTGCCAGGCCGGGGCGCGGCGCCAGGTAGACGCGCAGGGACAGCTGCGTCGCCGGGTCGAGCGGTGTGGTGGTCGCGCCCGCGGCGAGCAGGCTCGAGGAGTTCGGGCTGGGCAGCGCGACCCGCGAGGACGTGTCGGCCGCCGCGGGCGACGTGCCGGCGCCGAGCACGGCCGCGGTCAACGCCAGCGCCCCGCCGAGACCGGCACCCATCCGTTTCTTACTCAATGTCTCTTCTCCTGAAGTGAATTCCGGATACGAGACACCATCAGACCGGCGCGGCCTTCAGCCCACCAGTGGCAGACCTTTGAGTTACCTTAACGGCAGCCGGAGCAGGATGTGGGCGCCGGCCGAGCTCGGCCGGGCGTGCACGGTGCCGTGGTGCTGTTCGGCGATCTGGCGGACGATGGCCAGGCCGAGGCCGGAACCGGGCATCGCGCGGGCGCTCGGGGAGCGGTAGAAGCGGTCGAACACGTGCGGCAGGTCGTCGGGCGGGATGCCGGGACCCTCGTCGCGGACGCCGAGCTCGGCCGCGCCGTCCGCGGTACGCCGCAGCTCGACGCGGATGACGCCGCCGGCCGGGCTCCACTTGATCGCGTTGTCCAGCAGGTTGCTGATCGCCCGGTGCACGGCGTCGGGATCGACCTCGGCCACGCACTCCTCGAGGTCCGTCTCGAAGACGATCTCCCGGGTCCTGGCCGTGGCGAGGTCCCGGGCCCGCTTGACGACGCGCTCGGCGAGCAGGTCGAGCCGGGTGTCCTCGGTGTGCGTCTCCACGCTCGTGTAGCGGGCCAGGTCGATCAGGTCGTTGACCAGCGTCCTGAGTTCGTACGCCTGGGTGCGGGCGTCGCGGACGAGCTCCGGGGTGAGCGGATCGGGGCTCGCGGAGATCTCGTCGAGCAGGTCGAGGTTGGTGGTCAGGCTGGTCAGCGGGGTACGCAGCTCGTGCGACGCGTCGGCGACCAGGCGGCGCTGGGCCTGGTGCGAGTCGTCGAGGGCGCGCATCATCACGGCGAACGAGGCGGCGAGCCGGGTCAGCTCGTCCCTGCCGCGTCTTCGTTCGCTGACGCCGAGGTCGGTGGTCAGGTCGCCGGTGGCGGTGACGTGCTCGACCGCGGTCGTCAGTGTGCGGGCCGGGCGCAGGATCCGCCGCGTCAGCAACGCCATCACGAGCACCGCGGCCAGCGCGGCGCCGCAGGTCAACGCGATCATCTGCATGGCGAGGCGGTGCAGCGGCGCGGTCTCGTCGCTGAGCGGCCGGGCCACCCGCACCAGCGTGTAGCCGGTCGTGTAGACGACTTCGGACCCGGTGGGCGGCTCGTCGTGGGCGATCCGGGTCGTGTAGATCCGGTAGACGGTGCCGCGGTAGTCGACGTTCGCGGCGTACGAGGGCGCTAGGCCGTCGAACACGTCGACGTCGAGCGAGTCGAACAAGGGCAGACCGGCCGGGCCGCCGCCCGCGTACGGAGCGTCGGCGACCTGCACGAGATCGCCCTCGAACTCGATCGGCGTCGCGGGCGGCAATCCGGCGTCGCCCACGTACACCGACTTGAATTGGATGCCGAACGCGGGCTGCGTCGTCTGCTGCGCGATGTTCGCGAGCGAGGTGTCGAACTGCTCGGCGACGATCCGCGACTCGGCCCGGTAGAGCACCGGCATCACGGCGCCGAGCGCACCGGCAACCACGAGCGCGGCGGCCAGGCCCATGCGGGTGCGCAGCTTCACGGCCGGTCCCGCAGCACGTAGCCGAGGCCGCGCACGGTCTGGATGACGCGGGCGCCGCCGTGCGCCTCCAGCTTGTTCCGCAGATAGCTGACGTAGACCCAGAGCGCGTTCGAGTTCGAGCCGAAGTCGTAGCCCCACACCGATTCCAGGATGAACGGATGGCTGAGCACGCGGCCGGGATTGCGCAGGAACAGTTCGAGCAGCGCCAGTTCGGTCTTGGTCAGGTTCAGCGGCGCACCGGCCCGCTCCGCCCGGCAGGCCACCGGATCCAGCCGCACGTCGGCGAACTCGAGCACCTCGACCGCCGCCCCGGAGCGGCGCAGCAGGGCCCTGAGCCTGGCCCGCAGCTCGTCCAGCGCGAACGGCTTGACCAGGTAGTCGTCGGCGCCCGCGTCGAGACCCGCGACCCGGTCGGTGACCAGGTCGCGGGCGGTGAGCATGAGGATCGGGGTCTGGTCCCGGCGCGCCCGCAGGCCGCGGCACACCTCGAGGCCGTTCGGCTCGGGCATCAGCACGTCCAGCACGATCGCGTCCGGCCGCTGCTCCGCGACCAGCGCGACGGCCGAACCGCCGTCCACGGCGATCGAGACCTCGTACCCGTCGCGGACCAGGGCCCGCTGGATCGAGGTGCGCACGGCCTCATCGTCGTCGACCACCAGTACACGCATGACCCCAGTGTCGGGCACGCACCTTACAGGCGCTCTAAGGTGGTCCCCGGGCCGGCTAGAAACCCCAGTTCGGCGAGGTCACGATGTAGCCGCCGTCGATCTCGTCGACCGCCCACGCCGCGGCGGAACCCGAGATCCCCAGGTCCTTGGCGAGCACCTTGATCATGACCGTGCGGGCCGTGGCCGCGTTCAGGCCGGGCGTGCTGACGACCGTGTTCTTCATGTCGTCCAGCGCGATGATCATCTGCTTCTCGTTCGAGCCCAGCTTCGCCGTCAGCTGCGCCATGCTCATCTTCGCCGGCGCCGGCGTGGTCGAGGCGACCGGACCGGCCGCCACCGGGCTGGCCGCGACGGTCGTGATGGCCGACGAACCGTCGGTCGCGGCCAGCGCGGTCCCCGCCGCCCCGCCGACCACCAGCACGGCCAGCCCGAGCGCCGCCACCTTCGGTGCGATGTGGATGCGCATGAAACCTCCAGGTGTTCCGGACGGCCCCGTCGGCCGTCGCACGTCCCATCACAGCCGCCCGACCTTCCGACCGCCCGAGTCAGACCTTTGAACCACCTTGGAGAACGCCGCGGCCGGTCCCCGCGGGTGCGGAGACCGGCCGTGGCCCGGTTACTGCTCGCGGCTAGCTGGTGGCCACGTCGTCGTAGTAGGTGTACGTCGGGTCGCCGGGGTAGTTGTCGTCCCGGTTGGTGAGGGTCAGCGTGTACGAGTGGCCGGCGGTCACGGCGTGCGTGACCTTGGTCCACGCGGCGGTCGCCGCGCAGGTCTTGGCCAGCACGGTCGCGGTGGTGCCCGCGGTGTTGTCCTTCAGCGTCGCGGTGGCCCAGTCGTAGGTCACCGTGTCGTTGCAGAAGTTCTCGTACCAGAACGTCAGCGTCGTGTTGCCGCTGGCGGCCGTGAAGGTCTGGACGATGGACGAGGTGCTGGTCGGGTTCGAGCTGCCGAGCTCGGCGGCGTAGGTGCCGGAGTGCGCACCCGAGCTGACCACCGAGTGGGTGCCGGAGGCGGTCCAGCCGGAGAGGCTGCCGGTCTCGAAGCCGCCGTTGGTGACCGCGTTGCCGCCGCCCCCGCCGCTGCCGGACACCGTCCAGGACACGCTGGTCGAGCCGGACGCGCCGGTGGTGTCGGTGGCCGTGACGGTCGCGCTGCCGGAGCCCGAGGCGCTGGGCGTGCCGGAGATCAGGCCGCTGCTCGCGTTGATCGACACGCCGGACGGCAGGCCGGAGGCGGACCAGGTGAAGGTCTGCCCGGAGGCCGAGTCGGTCGCGCTCATCTGCAGCGAGACGGCGGTTCCGGCGGTCCAGCTCTGCGCGCCCTGGCCGCCCACGGTCACGGTGTTCCCGCCGCCGCCGTGGTTGAGGATCGGGTGCGAGATCGAGCACGCGTTGGTGTCGTTGGACCAGCTGGCCTGCTCGGCGTAGGTGCCGTTGCCCATGGTCACGTTCGCCGCGCCGCCGCTGGTGCCCGGGTTGATCCAGGCGCACTCGTCCGAGTTCTCCTGGCCCTGGTACGAGCTGCCGGTGTTGTTCGTCCAGCCGCCCGCCGGGTTCTTGTCGGACATCATCTCGTGCCACTCGTGGCCGAGGGTCATGGTCCAGCCGTCGAGGGTTCCGGGCGAGTTGACGAAGCCGACGCCGCAGCCCGCGCCCGAGTCCATGTTGTACGGCTGGTTGCTGAACGCGATGTCGCCGTACGGCGAGCTGACCGCGCCGCCCGTCAGGGAGCTGTCACCGGTGTAGTCGTGCCAGGCGCAGTACTGGCCCTGGTAGTTGTCCGGGTTGGTGCCGGTCGGCGAGAGGATCACGTAGTACGTGTAGCGGTTCGAGGCGGAGGTGGTGTTGCCGAAGTGCGCCGCCGCGTTGACCGCCTCCTGCCCCAGCTGGTGGCCGGAGGCCGCGCTCGGCGAGGCGGCGGAGTTGTCGTACCAGACGCCGGAGAGCACGCCGCCGCTCTGGTACGGGATGAACGCCGCGTTGGCCGGGCAGCTGGTGGCGCCGGTCGAGACGTTCGGCCCGTCGCACCACTGGGTCAGGTCGGCCGACCACAGCTCGTTGCCGGTGCCGATCCCCTTGAACATCTGCTGCGCGACCGGCGCGCCGCCGTCCGGGTCCTTGGAGAACGTGGCGTTCCCGTTGGAGTCGGTGCCCTCGGTGCCCCACTGGCTTCCGTAGAAGACCAGGTAGACCTTGTTCTGGCCGCTGTTGACCCCGACGCCGTCGACGCCGCCCCCGTAGGAGAGCGTCTCGGGTCCGGTGGCCACGTTCGGCTGCACGTGGCTGGCCGAGTACTGCTTCATCTTCGCCAGCTGGCCGATGGTCGGGACGACGCCGTGCCGGTACGGGTGCTGGTAGGCGGGCGAGTACGGGTTGCTCACCGCGGCCGCGGAGCCCGCGGGGTGGGCGGCGGTGCTCGCCTCGGCCGGGCTGAGCGCGCTCACCGTCAGGGCGGTGGCCAGCGCCGCCCCGGTGGCCAGCGCGGCGCGCACGGCGGTGCGTCTGCCTGCTGAACTGAACGGGTGTATCACTTCGATCCCCTCGATCGTGGGTAGCGCGCCGGGTCCGTGGTCGGTCTCGGCGCGGGTTGCATCGGCCGGAGTATGGGCGCGCGGGATCACCGCGACGGGTCCGTGCGACGGCCGTCGTGCTGGAGAGGGTGCGACTCAGGGTGCAGCTCGGGCTGCGGCAGGCATGTGGGAGTGGCGCGTCGGGCCCGATCCGACGGCCGCCTGCCGTTGCGCAGAACGGAAATTAGTGGGGCCCGAATCGCGGGTCAATAACGCGGAATTACAAGAAGTTGTTAAGTTCCCCTGCAGACGCCGAATTCGTTGGGGTCACTCATAATACGTTTCCTCCGCCAATTCGACGGCGCGCTCGGGTTCGGCGAGCAGCGCGGCGATCAGGTGGCGGCGGTCCCAGCGGCCGCAGACCCAGGCGAGGGCGCGGGCCATGCCGTCGAAGGTGGAGGCGTGCGGCACGCCGTCGGCCACCCGCCAGGCGACCTCGTGGGCGCCGTCCAGGACCAGCTCGTCGTGCTCGATGTACGTGCTCGGACACGCCGGGAGCAGTGCCCTGATCTCGGCGGGCACGTCCTGCTGCTGGCCTTCGGAGGTGACGGCGCCGGGGATCGCCTCGGAGACGAGGTCGAGTTCCAGCAGGTCGGCCAGCGGCGCGGCGGCGTCGGCCGGGACGACGATGTAGGCGCGGCCGTCGAGCAGCGGCATCAGGTCGGGCGCGTCGATCACGACGACCTCGGCCGCGTCGATGACGACGGGTTCGCCGTCCTGCCAGGCGCGCAGTTCGCGCGGCGGGTTCACGTGCTCCGGCGGCACCTCGGCGAGCGCGCAGTAGAGCGCGGACAGCTGCGCCGCGCCGACCGGCCGCGCGGGGTCGGCGAGCCGGTCGAGCAGTTCGTCCGGGCCGCCGGGCGCGGCGAGCAGCGCGGGCAGCGTGGTGCGCACGCCGATCCGGAGCAGGAAGGCGGGGTCGTCCTCGTGCTCGGGCGCCGGATCGTAGAGCCCCGCGAGCAGTCCGCCGGGCACGGCGTCGATGGCCAGGTCGGCGGGTCGGCGGCCGTCGAGCACGGGATGGCGGCTGAGCCACCAGGACGTGTACGAGGGCAGATCCACCGGCTGGCCCTCGTCCGACAGAACCCTGACGGGGCGGGCCAGCGCGGCGCGCAGGTCGGGACCGTCCAGCAGGTCGAGGCCGTGGTCCCAGCGGGTCACGAGGTCGAGATCGCGCACGGCGGTGAACTCGACGGCCACCGGAGCCGGCACGTCCCGGCCGGAGCGGTCGATCGCCGCGCGGGCCTGCTCGATCCACTCCTCGATCCCGTCGAGGTCGGCGAGGTCGTCGTCGAGGGTGTCGGCGTCGAGCAGCACGTTCTGCGCGCGCACGAGGGTGAGCGTGTCGAGGACGCCGATCGCGCGCAGCAGGCCGGTGCCCCAGCGCTGCGCGAAGCCGCCGTCGACCGTGCCGTACGCCTCGGGATCGACGACCTCGGCGAGCGGCGAGCCGGGCAGCAGCAGTTCGCGGGCCCGGCTGTATCCGCCGCGGTCGTCCGGCAGCGGCAGGCCGCCGAGGTCGAAGCGCTCGTACGGCGCGGGTTCGGCGGCCCGGACCAGACCGAGCACGGCGTCCGCGAGCCGGTCCGGGGTGAGCGCGTCGGTGTCGGCGTCCTGAGCGTGCAGCGGATCGCCGGCGGCGGTGATCGCGGCGCGCAGGGCGGGTTCGTCGAGCAGTACGCGCGGGTGCGCGGGGCGGGCGCCGAGCCGTTCGAGCAGCGCGGACGGGCCGCTGCCGCCGGCGAGCGCGGCCGGGTGCACGATGCGCAGCCCGAGCGGTCGCAGGGCATTGCCAGCGGCCGGGTCGAGCTCGGTCACCGGGAGCAGGCTGCCGCGGGCGCCGCGCACGGTGCGGCCGTCGGAGAGCGGGACCGGCAGCGTGGCCAGCGTCTCGCCGGTGTCAGGGTCCTGCCCGTAGACGCCGTACAGGGCGGCGTAGAGCGCGCCCCACCAGGCCGGTTCGCGGTCCAGACCGGCCAGCGTCTCGGCCAGTTCGAGCGCGCCGAGCCGCCGGACGCCGAGCGCCGTGCCCGCCGCCTGGTCCCGCTCCCAGCCGGCCGGGAGCAGGCCGGGCAGCACGTCGCGCAGCGCCTCGACCAGCGCGGTGTCGCAGGGATCGAGCACGACCGCGTCGATCGGCCGCAGCGGCGCCGGATCCTCGTTCGCGGCCGGCAGGAACGCGGACTCCGGCAGCAGGGCACTGATCCGGCCGCGCAGTCCGGCGTCGATCGCGCCCTCCCCGATCGGCCCGGGCACCAGCCGCAGCAGCGCCGGGGTGCGCGTCGGCCAGGCCGTGACCAGCTGCGCGTACGCCTCGGCGGCCCGGTCGAGCAGGAACTCGGCGAGCGGGCCCGGGGCGACGCGGCGGCGGGTGACCTCCAGCGGCAGCGAGGCGATCAGCAGCGCGGGCAGGCCCAGCGGCTCGTCGGTCGGGGTCGGGGCGTGCAGCACGGGAGCGGTGCGCAGCCGCTGCGGGCCGCCGTCCCGGTCCACCGGCACGGCCCAGGTGAGCGACCATCGAGGCCTGATCCGCTCCTCGACCGGCCGGTCCGTCAGCAGGTCCCGGCCGAGCTCGCCGCGCGCCTCGGCCAGCCGCCAGCGGGTCGTGTGCGGGCCGTCGGTGACCACGCACTCGCCGCGCACGCTGCGGTCGGCGGTCAGCGTGCGGACCTCGCCGTCGAGGTCCACGACGATCTCAGCGAGCTGCGGGAGGGCGAGCAGCAGCGTGTCGTCGAGCCCTGCCATCAGGTCGCGGACGAGCGCGGCGGCCGCCTCGTCGCGCAGCGGCAGCTCGATCACGGTGTCGTAGCCCCAGGGCGGCGTGCCCTCGGCGGCGTACGGCAGGCGCAGCGCGGGCACCCGTCCGCCGCGCCGGGTCAGCTCGGCGGCGAGATCAGGGTTCTGCTCCGCGGCGCGGTGCACGGCCGCGCGGGACTCGGCGAGCGAGAACCGCACGCCGCCGCCGCGGGAGAGCACGGCGGGCGCGTCGCTCACGGCCAGCACCGCCGCGAACCCGACGCCGAAGCGCCCGACCGGGACCGCCGCGCCGGAGTCGGCGTCGTGGCCCTCGTCGCGCTTGGCCGAGGCGCGCAGCGTGGACAGGCTGAGCACGCCGCCCGCGTCCAGCGGCGCGCCGGTGTTCGCGGCGGACAGCGTCGGCTCGCCGGAGGCCGCGGTGGCGAGGGTGAACCGGAGCCGTCCGGGCACCCCGGCCCGAGCGGCGGCGTCCGCGGCGTTCTGCGCGAGCTCCACCAGCACCCGGTCCCGGTAGCCGCCGAGGACCAGGTCCTCCTCGAGGTTGGCGTCCTCGCGGAAGCGCACCGGCGCCTGCGTCCACGAGCCGAGCACCCGCTCGCGGATCGCCGCCGTCTCGAACTGATCAGTCACCCGAGGTCCCTCTCCCGCTGAAAACGCCGACCCGACAGGCTACCGGTAGCGTGTCCGATCCCGGGCGCCTCGTTCGTAGGAGAGGGTGGGAGGCGGCCGCGAGAGGCCGCCGGAGCAAGGAGGCGTGAAATGCCGCTGTACATGATCTCGTTCGACGACGGCGCGATGCAGATCCCCGACGCGGAACTGCCCGAGGTGGCCGAGCTGGCACACGGGGTGATCCGGGAGGCCCAGGCCGCCGGCGTGTACGTCTTCACCGGCGGGTTCGCCCTCGGCCACGAGGAGGTGAGCGTGGTCGACACCGACGGCACGGTCACCGACGGCCCGTTCCCGGAGAGCAAGGAGTACCTCGGCGGCCTGCTGGTCGTCGACGTCCCCTCGCGCGACGAGGCGCTGAAGTGGGCCGCCAAGGTCGCCGCTGCTTGCCGCTGCGCCCAGGAGGTGCGCGAGTTCCTGCACGACCCCGAGGTGCATAAGGGCTAACCCAGCAGCCGGACCGCGGCGTCGAACGCCGAGTCACGACGCGCGGCGAACTCCTCGTCGGTGAAGACGGGCTCGCTGACCTGTGGCGGAATGCCGGTGCCGTCGTAGGTCACGCCGTCGGTCGCGTACTGCTCGTTGGGGAGGCCGAACTCCCAGCCGTTGGGCAGCGTCCGGTCCATCACGTCGGAGAACACACCTTGTGTGGGCTGCCCGACGCGGATGGTCGTGCCCGGACGGTTGATCAGCGCCTGAGTGAAGGTCTCCCCCGCGCTCACCGTCGTCGAGGCGGTGAGCACGGCGACCGGACCGGTGAAGACGGGGCCGCTCGACGGCGTCACCGTGATCGGCTGCGGCGCGGAGAAGCGCGCCGGATCGGCCGGGTCGTCGCGGTGGCTCTTCGCGTAAGCCAGGTAGGCACGATCGGTCAGCCGCCCGGCCAACGTGAGCCCGAGCTGATCCGACCCGCCGCCGTTCACCCGCAGGTCGATGATCAGCCCGCGCAGCGATGCGACGTGCTGCTTGGTGAAGACCGCGGTGAGCGCCTGGTCGAGCGCGGCCGCGTCGCCCGCGTACGGATCGTTGGAGTCGGTCGTGTAGCCCGCGAAGCCGGAGACGCGCAGGTAGCCGAGCCCGCCGGGCAGCGACGCGTAGCCGATGCGTCCGTTCGCGTACTCCTGGAGCGGCTGTCCGTGCAGGTCGCGGGAGACGATGTAGGCCTGGACCTTCGCGTTGAGCTTCGCGGACGGCGGCACGGAGCCCGGCTTGCCCTCGGCGAACGTTCGCGAGACGCCGTCGGTGAGGTAGACGTGCGCGTCGTGCAGGGGTGTGAGCATGGCGCTGAAGATGGCGAACAGCTGATCCGGGCTGGTCGTGGCGGTCACCTGCGGCCGGTAGCGGTCGTACATCCGCTGCCAGGAGACGCCCTTCGCCGCGAAGAACGGGTAGTTCTCCGCGAACGTGTGCCAGAAGACTTCGAATTCGGATACGGGGTCCGCGGCGGCGGTCCGGGAGCACGCGGCGGGTAGCGCGGGAATCCCGTGCAGCGCGCGGGTCCCGACGTCGCCCGCCTCGGAGAACGTCGAACCGTTGACGGTGAACACGTCCTCGGACTTCGAGGCGTACGTGCCGGGCCCGGTCTTCGTGGCCGTCTCGTCGGGCAGGCAACTGACGGCGGTCGTCTGGTAGAGCCGCAGTTGGCCGCCGGAGATCGTGAGCACCGTGCCGTAGCCGTCCATCGCCCACGTCGTCGGCGGAGCGGCCTCGGCACGGCCGCAGGCGGAGGTGAGCAGCAGGGCGGCGAGGGCGAAGCCGCTGATGAGCTGGGTACGTCGTCGTGTGTAGGTCACGTCTTCCAGCCTGCTGCGCGGACCGGTGCGCCCACCATGAGGCACGCGGGCATCCCGATGGTCGGGACAGCCCCACCCCCGCCCCCGGACATCGGGCTTCCGTCGTTTCTGCGTGAGGCGAAACACGCGGTGCCGTTCCGCGTGACCTCGACGTTACGGCTGTTTCTTACGGTCGACGTTGATCTCTGGCGGAGAGGAGCGTCGTGACTCAGGTTCGGACCGTCTGCTCGTACTGCGGGGTGGGCTGCGGGATCGTGCTCGACGTCGAGACCGGGGCGGACGGACGGCGCCGGGTGCGCAAGGCGTCCGGGGACCGGGCGCATCCGGCGAACTTCGGCAAGCTGTGCACGAAGGGCGCCACCACGGCCGAGATGCTGGCGGCGCCCGGCCGGCTCACGTCGGCGCTGGTCCGGGCGCGGCGCGGGGCCGAGCCGGAACCGACGGACCTGGACGCGGCGATCGCGGAGACCGGCCGGCGGCTGCGCGCGGTGATCGACGAGCACGGGCCGGACGCGTTCGCGCTGTACGTCTCGGGGCAGATGAGCCTGGAAGCGCAGTACCTGGCGAACAAGCTGGCCAAGGGCTACGTGCGCACCAACCAGATCGAGTCGAACTCGCGGCTGTGCATGGCCAGCGCGGGCACCGGATACAAGCTGTCGCTCGGCTCCGACGGGCCGCCCGGGTCGTACCAGGACTTCGAGCGGGCGGACGTCTTCCTCGTCATCGGCTCGAACATGGCCGACTGCCACCCGATCCTGTTCCTGCGCATGATGGAGCGGGTCCGGGCGGGCGCGAAGCTGATCGTCGTCGATCCCCGGCGCAGCGCCACGGCCGACAAGGCGGACCTGTTCCTGCAGATCAAGCCTGGGACGGACCTGGCGCTGCTGAACGGCCTGCTGCACCTGCTCGCGCAGGACGGCCATACGGACCCTGAGTTCATCGCCGCGCACACCGAGGGCTGGGAGGCGATGCCGGACTTCCTGGCCGACTATCCGCCCGCCGCGGTCGCGGAGCTCACCGGGATTCCGGAGCGGGACATCCGGACCGCCGCGCGCTGGATCGGCGAGGCCGGGGAGTGGACGTCCTGCTGGACGATGGGGCTGAATCAGTCCACGCACGGCACCTGGAACACGAACGCACTGGTCAACCTGCATCTGGCCACGGGGGCGATCTGCCGTCCGGGGAGCGGGCCGTTCTCGCTGACCGGACAGCCGAACGCGATGGGCGGCCGGGAGATGGGCTACATGGGTCCCGGCCTGCCGGGGCAGCGGTCCGTGCTGGTCGCCGAGGACCGGGCGTTCATCGAGGGACTGTGGGAGCTGCCGGACGGGACGCTGCGCGCGGACGGCGTCGGACGCGGCACGATCGAGATGTTCGAGCAGATGGCGGCCGGGCGGATCAAGGCCTGCTGGATCATCTGCACGAACCCGGTCGCGTCGGTCGCGAACCGCAAGACCGTGATCGCAGGGCTCGAAGCGGCCGAGTTCGTCGTCACGCAGGACGTGTTCGCCGACACGGAGACCAACGGGTACGCGGACGTGGTGCTGCCGGGCGCGCTGTGGACCGAGACCGAAGGCGTGTTGATCAACAGTGAACGCAATCTCACACTCGCGCAGCCCGCGGTCGACGCGCCCGGCGACGCGACCGCCGACTGGCTGATCATCGCGAAGGTCGCGCGGGCGATGGGATACACCGAGGGCTTCGACCACGCGAGCGCGGAAGAGGTCTTCGAGGAGATCAAGCGCGCGCGGAACGAGAAGACCGGCTACGACCTGAGCGGCGCGTCGTACGAGCGGCTGCGCGAGACCCCCGTCCAGTGGCCCGCGGCGCCCGGCGGCCCGGAGCGCAACCCGATCCGCTACCTCGACGCGGACGGCAGACCGAGGTTCCCGACCGCGTCCGGGCGCGCGGTGTTCTTCGCGCGGCCGCACCTGCCCGCGCAGGAGATGCCGGACGACGACTATCCGTTCGCGCTGAACACCGGCCGTCTCCAGCACCAGTGGCACACGCTCACGAAGACCGGCAAGGTGGAGAAGCTCAACAAGCTGAATCCGGGGCCGTTCGTCGAGATCCACCCGGCGGACGCGGCGGAACTGGGCCTGCTGGACGGCGATCCGGTGGAGGTGGCCTCGCGCCGGGGCCGGGCCGTGCTGCCCGCCGTCCTGACGGATCGGGTGCGCCGGGGTTGCTGCTTCGCCCCCTTCCACTGGAACGATCTGTTCGGCGAATACCTCAGTGTCAACGCCGTGACGAACGACGCCGTGGACCCGCTCTCCTTCCAGCCGGAGTTCAAGGTCTGCGCGGTCTCGCTGGCCAAGTCGGCCATCCCGGTGGTCGTCTCCGCACCGAGGAGCGCGGTCGACGGCGTGGCCGAGGACGTGGCGGACGCGCCGCTCGCCGGGCTGCTCGGCGTCGCGCACCTGACGCCGCCGACCTTCGAAGAGCACGAACAGCGCTACCTGGCCGGGTTCCTCGTCGGGATCGGTCCTGAACCGGTCGGCGTGCCCACGCTGCCCGCCTCGGCACCGCTGCGTCCCGATCGCGCGGCCTGGGTGGACGGGCTGCTCGCCGGACGCTACTCCCGCGCGCGCGACGTCGTGGCGGTGGTCGCCGCGGATACGCCGGGCCGCCGGATCACGGTGCTGTGGGCCTCGCAGACGGGCAACGCCGAGGAGTTCGCCTCGATCGCGGCGCAGCGCCTGAAGGCCGCCGGGCACGACGTGACCGTGCTCGGCATGGACGAGGCCGATCCCGCCACGCTCCCGGACGCCGACACGCTCCTAATCACCAGCACGTTCGGCGACGGCGACGCGCCCGACAACGGCAGCGGCTTCTGGGACGCGCTCGCGGGCACCGAGGCACGGCTCGATCACCTGCGCTATTCCGTGCTGGCCTTCGGCGACTCCTCGTACAACGACTTCTGCGGGCACGGCCGTCGCCTCGACCAGCGGCTCGAAGAACTCGGCGCCACGCGACTCTCTCCGCGCACCGACTGCGAACCCGACTTCGAGCCCGCCGCCACCGCCTGGCTCGATCAGGTCGTCGCGGCGCTGGCGGCCGAGATCACCGCGACGTCCGCCACGACCGTGCTACCGCGCACCCCCGAAGTCTCCCGCCCCGCGCCGATCACCGTGGACGCTCCGCTCGTCGGAAACAAGCTGCTCAGCCTGCCGGGCGCCACGAAGGAGGTCCGCCAGTTCACCTTCGATCTCGGTGCGAATCCGCTCGCATATCAGGCTGGCGACGCGCTCAGCGTTCGGCCGGTGAACGACGTGGCGCTGGTCGAGGAGTGGCTCGCGCTGACCGGTGCGGACGCCGATACCGACGTCGACATCGACGGTCTCGGCACGTTCACCTTCCGCGAGGCGCTGCTTCGGTACCTCGACATCTCGAAGATCACCACGAGCCTGCTCGGCTTCGTCGCCGACCGCGCCGACGACCGCAGGCTGCGCAAACTGCTGCGGCCGGACAACAAGGTCGAGTTCTCGCAGTGGGCCTGGGGTCGGCAGGCCGCCGACGTGCTGACCGAGTACCAGGTGCGAGCCAGCCCGCAGGAGTGGGTCTCGACGCTGAAGCGGCTGCAGAACCGTCAGTACTCGATATCGTCCAGCCCGCGCACGGACCCGTCGCTGCTGTCGCTCACGGTCTCGGTCGTGCGCTACGAGGGCTCGCTGCGGCGGCCGCGCAAGGGCGTGTGCTCCGCGTACCTGGCCGACGCCGAGACCGGGACGCCGATCACGATCCACGTCCAGCCCTCGCCGCACTTCCGGCCGCCGAGCAACGCCGACACACCGATGATCATGGTCGGCCCGGGGACCGGCGTCGCGCCGTTCATCGGCTTCCTGCACGACCGGCGCGCGCAGGGGCATCCGGGCCCGAACTGGCTGTTCTTCGGCGAGCAGCATCAGGCCACGGACTTCTACTACCGCGAGGACCTGGCCACGCTGACCGAGGACGGCACGCTCGCGCACCTCGACACGGCCTTCTCCCGCGACCAGCGCAACAAGATCTACGTCCAGGACCGCATGCAGGAGCACGGTCCGCGGCTGTGGAGGTGGCTGGAGAGCGGCGCGCACTTCTACGTCTGCGGCGACGCGTCACGCATGGCCAAGGACGTGGACGCGGCGCTACGCGGCATCATCACCACGCACGGCGGCCTCACGAAGCAGGCCACCGACACGTACGTGAAGCGCCTCACCACCGAGAAGCGCTACGTCCGCGACATCTACTGACAATCACTTTGCGGCGAAGCCGGTACGCCAAGTAGGCCATACGGGCGTCCAACCGAGCTCCGTGCGCGCCTTGTGGTTGCTCGCGCCACGCTCCCATGCGGCGCGGCCGGACACGATCGCCGGGGCCGGTTCGCCGAAGGCCTCGGCGAGCGCGGGCAGCCATGCGCGGGCGGGCGCGGGCTCGTCGTCCACGATGTTGACGGCGCCGTTGGGCCATTCGAGTGCTGCGACGGCTGCGCGGGCCGCGTCCTCCACGTGGACGAATGATGTGACTCCGTCATTCGCGGTGAGCGAACCCGAACGGAGCTGTTGTGCGATGAATCCGCCGCGCTCATGCCACGTTCCGGGACCGTAGAGGGCTCCATAGCGCAGCACGACGTGCTCCGGCAGGCGCGCGGACTCCGATTCCAGGGTCCTGACGCCGATCATCATCCCCTCGCGCTCCGGAGTCGTGTCGAGGGCGACGGTCTCGTCGGCCGGAGTGTCGCCGCCCTCGTACACCCACGAGATCGACTGGGAGACGATCTTCCGCGCGCCGACCGCGAGGGCCGCCTCCGCGAGATTGTGGGTGCCCTCGACCCGCAGCCGAGCGTTCGCCGCGAAGTCGCGGTCGCCGAGCGCCGTCAGTTGGTGGATGACGATCTCGGGGCGGAAGGCCTGGAGCGCAGCGTCCACCGATTCGGCGGACATCGCGTCCATCAGGACCCCGTTCGCACCAAGCGCGCCGACCGCCTTCACTCCGTCGGCTGAACGCGACGTGCCCCCGACCTCGTGGCCGTCCGCGAGCAGCATCGGAACCAGCAGACGACCGATCGCGCCGGTCGCCCCCGCAACTAAGATCCGCATGCGCCCACGATACCGAAGCGAATCGCGAGCGTATTTTGTCGCCGACCGCGCCCTCACAATGAGAGCATCGGCCTGCCGCGGACGGTTTCCGACGCGGCGACGGACTGAGGGGGACGAACGTGGCCATGGAAGTGCGCGAAGCCGGTGTCGACGACGCCGAGCAGATCGCCTCGCTGCACGCGGACAGTTGGCGGCGGTTCTACCGGGGCGCGTACTCCGACTCCTTCCTCGACGGCGACGTGCTCTCCGACCGGCTCGCGGTGTGGACCGCGCGGCTGGCCGAGCCGTCCCACTCCGCGACGGTGCTGGTGGAGGACTCGACCGGCCTGGCCGCGTTCGTGCACGTGATCCTCGACGAGGACGAGCAGTGGGGCAGCCTCGTCGACAACCTCCACGTGCGGCACGATCGGCAGCGCAACGGACTCGGCCGCGTGCTGCTGCACCGGGCCGCCGCGGCCGTCGCCGACCGCGCCAAGCAACGCGGGATGTACCTGTGGGTGCTGGACCAGAACGACCGGGCGCAGCGGTTCTACGCGGCCATGGGCGGCGAGCGGGTGGAGAATGCACTGGTCAAGCCACCGAACGGGGCAGCGGACCGACTGGCCGGGACGCCGGAGAAGGTCCGGATCGCCTGGGCCGACGTGTCCGACCCGGAACTGCGAGCCGAGTAGAGGAAGACTGTGCCGAGTTCGGAATTCCCCGCGTTGCCGGAGTGGTCGGAGCGGATCGCGGCCTATCTCGACGGATCGCTGACGCCGGAACCCGCGCGCCTGGCCGCGACCGTGGTGCTGCTGCGCGCGGCCGAGTCCGACCCGTCGTCGGCGCCGGAGGTCTACCTGCTCAGGCGCGCGACGACCATGTCCTTCGCCGGCGGGCGCTACGCGTTCCCGGGCGGCCGGGTCGATCCGCGCGACTCGGACGCGTCGGTCGCGTGGGCCGGGCCGTCCGCCGAGGAGTGGGGCGCACGCTTCGGCTGCTCGGCGGCCGAGGCACGCGCGCTGGTCTGCGCCGCCGTGCGCGAGATGTTCGAGGAGACCGGCGTGCTGTTCGCCGGGCCCTCCCCCACGGACGTCGTCGCATCGACCGCCGACGCCGACTGGGAGGCGGACCGGCACGCGCTGGAGACCCGCGAACTCTCGCTGACCGAACTGCTCACCCGACGCAGCCTCGTCCTGCGCACGGACCTGCTCGGCGCCTGGTCCCGCTGGGTCACGCCCGAGTTCGAACCGCGCCGCTACGACACGGCGTTCTTCATCGCCGCGCTGCCCGAGGGCCAGCACGCCCGCGACGTCTCCGGCGAGGCCGACACGACCGTCTGGACCCCGGCCGCGCAAGCCGTCGCCGACCACGACGCGGGCAAGGTGGCCATGCTCCCGCCCACGATCACCACGCTCCGGCAGGTGGCCGAGCACGCGAGCGCACCCGAAGCCCTCGCAGCCGCCGCCGACCGCTCACTCACCCCGATCATCGCCGAGGTCGAGCAGCGGCCGGACGGCTACTGGCTCGTCTGGCCGATCAGCCTGACGTAACGCTCCAACCGCTGCCATCCTCCGACTCGCCGACGTGAAGCAGCGGCCGGACGGGAACGGCTACCGGCTCGTCTGGCCCATCAGCCTGACGTGATGCGCGGCTCGCTGGTGCCCTCCGGTTCGGGGACCTGCGTGGACGGGGCCGGGCTCCACTCGGGCGAGAGGCGCTCGGCGGGTTCCTGGCGGGCCTTGCCGCGGCGGGCGGTGGCGATCATCGCCGCGAAGATCATCGCGGCTCCCGCGCAGGCGGCCATGACCGGGCCGTTGCCGACCAGGGCCGAGTGCAGGCCGGCCGGGGTCTGCGTCTGCCGCGCGCCCCAGAGCAGCGCGGTGGCGATCGCCACGGCGCCGGCCACGATCCACAGCCAGCGCCACCAGACCGCGATCCCGGCCACCACCAGCACCGCGCTGATCAGCATCGGAAGCAGCAGCGAGGACATCGTGGCGGCGTTGGTGAAGGTCAGGCCGTTGTTGAACAGGTCCTGCACCCGGATGTTGGTGCCGTTGCGCCCGCCGTACCACTGGACGAACGCGCTCCACACGGCCACCGCGGCGGCCGCGACGACCAGGAGCAGACCGATCACTTTGCGGCTCGATGAGATCATCGTTAGCCTCACTCCTTTGGCGGATCCCCCTCCACTCCAGCCTGCATCAGCCGCTCGGATTCGGCATCCGCTGGAGGGGTCGCCGCAGGTGAGGCGTCCTTGCGGCGCAGCCAGCGCCACACGGTGTAGTTGATCGCGCCGAACGGGATCGGGACGATGAAGGTCAGCGCGCGGGTGAGCAGGATCGCGGCGGCCACCCGGTTGGTGTCCGCGGTGCCGAGGCCCGCGGCCAGGTACGCGGTCAGCCCCACCTCGGTGACGCCCAGGCCGCCCGGGGTGATCGGGATCGTGGTGAGCAGCCGGATCAGCGCGTAGCCCGCGAAGGACTTCTCCCAGGACACCATCTGCGCGGTCACCCCGACCGCGCGCAGGCAGGCGATCTGCACGAACCAGCCGGTCAGGTCACTGGTCAGGGTGGAGAGGGACATCAGCCAGCCGCGGGTCCTGATCAGGTTCGCGGCCAGGTGCTTGAACTCGAGGAAGGACTGCTCCAGGTCCTTCGGCCCGGGCCGGTGGAACCAGCTCATGACCCTGGTCGCCGCGCGCTGGGCGAAGCGGCCGAGCACGGCCATGAAGTTCTCGCTGTGCAGCGCCCAGACGACCGCGCCGAGCGCCGCGAGGAAGACCCCGGTGCCGATGATCGTGGCCGCCACGAGCTGGCCGCTCGGCCGGCCCACCGCGCTCAGGGCGAGCAGCGCGACGGCGGGCGTGCCGAACTTGGCGAACTGGCTCCACAGCCCGGAGACGAGCGTGTAGAGGGTGAACTCCTCGGTGCTGAAGCCCCACGCGGAGGTCATGCTCCAGGTCACGCCGAGCGCGATCGCGCCGCCGCCGGGCACGGTGTTGGCGACGGCGGTGGACGAGAGGTTCACCGCGGCGGCGCGCGGCAGGCTCAGGCCGGGCAGGCAGGTGGTGATGAACCACCAGCCGGTGAACAGGTTGAGCGCGGTGACGCCGATCAGGGTGAGCAGCCAGCCGGAGCTCATCGCGCGCACGTAGTCCCAGGCGGCGCTGTACGAGGCGATCTTCGGGAAGATGAACCCGAACACGGCCAGCAGGACCACGATCGCGAGGATCTGCGTCAGCCGCTGCCCCCGCCGACTGCCGCCCCGCTGGTCCGCCGACTGCCCGCTCTGTTCCTGCGCCACGTTCGCGAGTTTACTGGGTGACGGCGCGTGAGATCGCTGGTCCGGACGGGGCGTCCGGGGCGCGGAGCGGTTGCGGGCGCCGCCGGGGCGGGTGACGATCGTGGGGTGATTTCCTGGTACGACAGCGCGGACGGGTGGGGCACGCGCGAACAGGCGATACCCGGCGAGTGGGCGCTGCTGCTGCTGATCATCGTGCTCGGCGCGGTCGTCGGCCTGCTCGTGCTCTGGTTCACCCTGCTGCGGCACGAGCGGACGGTGAAGCGGCGCAGCCGGCGGCGCGGCGAGCTGATGCTCACCGAGATCGGGCCCGCGGCGGACGAGGCCGTGCCGGAGCCCGTCGAGCAGGCCGAGGAATCCGCCGACGAGGAGCCGGAGCCCTCGGACGACGCCGAGTCCGGTTCGGAGTCGGAGCCGGAGTCCGAGTCGCCTACGCCGGCCGGGTCGGCGAACGGACAGCGGAAGCTGACGGACGAGATCCTCTCGCGGGTCGAGGCCGAGCTCGCCGAGCGGGACGCGCCGCGCTGGAAGGACCTCGCCTCGCTGGTGCACCACGAGTTCGGGGTGACGGTGCACCCGAGTTCGATCCAGAAGGCGGTCAAGCGCCGCCGGCTGGCCGCGGCCGCTCAATCGGCGTAGCCCCCGACCGCATTACGCCGATCGGGGGACGTCGGTCTGCTTCTCCTTGCCGCGCCGACCCGGCCGCCTGCGCAGGATGAAGTACATCAGGATCGCGTAGAGCGCCGCGCCGACGAGCACGCCGATGAGGCTGGCGCCGCGGAAGGCGGGCGCGTCCACGTCCATGGTGCGCTGACCCGCGTGCGCGCCGCTGCCGTTGCCGACGACCACCGAGAGCGTGCACAGGTTGGGCGCGGCCAGCACGAGCGCGAGCACCAGCCAGGTGATCCGCAGCTTCCAGCGGGTGCGCGGCCGCAGTGCGAGCGTGAGCACCAGCAGCGGCACGAGCGTGCACGCGAAGCCGATGGTCAGGCCGAGCAGCGTGCCCGAGGTGAAGCTGCCGTGCACGGCCGAGCCGATGCGTTGCGCCCACCAGCGCGGGATGAACGCGCTGAGGATGAAGTAGCCCGCGACCAGCAGCACCAGCGCCACGGCGGCGAGGATCAGCGTCCTCTTCCAGTTCCGCTGCTTGCGCGCGTGCGCGGGGCCCGTCGCGGGCTGCTCCGGGGCGCCGGGCTCGGACTGCGCGGCGTTCGGATGGGATTTGTGCAGAATCGCCATACTCGCCATACTCGCCGCGCCGCGCCGGTCCCGCCTCTCGGAGGGATCCGGCGGGGCGACGGTCAGCTGATCCGGCGCAGCCGGGTCAGCGCGAACCAGACGAGCAGGGCGGCGAGCGCGACGAACACGCCCGTCTCGATCCACTGGAAGTCCCAGAACCGGGCTCCCGGCTGGTAGCTCTGCAGGTTGTAGGCGCCCTGGTAGAGCGGGTTCGCGCAGGGGTTCGCGTCCGAGGGGACGGCGCTGCCGCTCGTGCTCATCATGACGACGTTGCCGCCCTGGCACTGCAGGGAGGTGCTCGGGAGCAGCGTCGTGCCCTGCGCGCTGACCACCGAGTTCCCGTAGACCCAGTCCCCGGCGTACGGGTTGTACTGCATCGTGCTGGTGATCGGGAGCTTGAGCGACACGGGGCTGAGATAGTGCTTGCGCACCACCCACTCGATCACGACGCGCACGACGACGAAGCCCGCGATCGTGATTCCCATGGCGGGCAGCACTTTCCGGGTGAACGTGCCGAGGAAGACGCCCAGCGCCACCGCGAAGAGCGTGTAGCCGATCGGGACGACGCCCTGCACGTCGAAGGAGATGTAGTTCAGCCGGCCGTTGTCGCCGCTGGCGATGAGCGGGGCGAACCACCACGTGACGCCGACCGCGTAGACCACCGCGATCACGAGCGTGACCAGGCCGATCAGCCCGAACTTGGCCACCGCCCAGCGCATCCGGCCGATGCCCTGCGTCCAGACGAAGCGGTGCGTGCCCTGCTCGTATTCGTGCGCGACGAGCGGCGCGCCGTAGAAGATGCCGACGAAGACCGGCAGGATCACGAACAGGATGCCGATGAAGGTCAGGCTGCTGTATTGGTGCGAGAACTGATTGCTCAGCTGGCTGCAGTTCCCGCCGGCGTCGGCGGCTATCAGCTGCGCGGTGCCCGCCTTCGCGAGGCAGGCGGACAGGCCCGAGTTGACGAACGTGTGGTGCATGGCCAGGCCGGTGGGCACCATCACCGCGGCCAGCGCGGCGAGGGCCAGGAGCGTGAACAGGAACTGCTTGCGATGCTGCCGCCAGGTCAACCAGATCATTTCGCCGCCAACTCCCCCAGGTTCTCGGTCCTCGACCCGGCGCCCACGCTCAGGTAGGCGAGTACGAGGTCTTCCAGGCTCACTTCCATGGCGCGCCAGCCGTCGGCCAGCGCGGGCACCGCGCCGGGCAGCCGCACCAGCAGGGTGGACTGCCGGTCGGTCCGGCTGGCCCGGATCACGGTCGCGGTCCCGGCGAGCGCCGACGCCTCGGTCTCCCGCGGCCCGATCAGCGTCCGGTGCCCGGTCAGCAGTTCGTCCACGTCGCCGCTGAGCTGGACGTGCGCCTTCTGCAGCACGATCAGGAAGTCGCAGGCCCGCTCGAGGTCGGCGAGCAGGTGCGAGGAGAGCAGCACGGTGGTGCCGGTGTCGCTGACCGCGCCCATCAGGGTCTGCATGAACTCGTGCCTGGCCAGCGGGTCGAGCGCCGCGATCGGCTCGTCGAGCAGCAGCAGCCGGGGCCGCTTGGCCAGCGCGAGGGCGAGCGCGACCTGCGCCCGCTGACCGCCGGAGAGCTTGCCGACCGGCCGGTCGGTCGGGATGTCGAGCCGGGCCAGCCGCTCCCGGGCCAGCGCGGCGTCCCACGTCTTGTTCAGCTTGCCGCCGAGCTTGATCAGCTCGGCCGCGGCGAAGTCGCGGTAGAGCGGCGTGTCCTGCGCGACGAAGCCGATCTCGGCCAGCGCCTCGCGTCCGGCGCGCGGGTCGTGCCCGAACACCCGGACCTCGCCCTCGTCCGGCCGCAGCAGGCCGACGGCCAGGTGCAGCAGCGTGGTCTTGCCGGCCCCGTTCGGCCCGACCAGCGCGGCGATCCGCCCGGTCGGCAGCCGCAGGGTGCAGTCGCGCAGCGCCCAGGCGCGCCCGTAGCGCTTGCCCAGGCCCTCCGCGCGCAGCGCGGTCTCCTCTGTCATGGCGATGGATTCCCCTCAGAACCGTCCAACGTGGACCGTACGGTGGTTTCGATCAGGGCCGTGATGTCCTCGCGGGCCAGCCCGGCGGCGCGCGCCTTGCCGAGCCAGTCGACGAGCTCGTCGCGCAGCTCGGCCTGGCTGCCCAGCGAGGGCCCGGCGAGCGTGCCGACCAGGAAGGTGCCGCCGCCGGGCCGTCCCTCGGTCAGCCCGGCGAGCCGCAGCTCCCGGTACGCCTTGAGCACCGTGTTGGGATTGATGGCCAGCTGCTGCGCCACGTCGCGCACCCGGGGCAGCTGGTCGCCCGGGCGAAGCAGGCCCACCCGCAGCGCCTGCTTCACCTGGAGGACCAGCTGCATGTAGGTGGCGACCTGCGAGCGGCTGTCCAGCACGAACTCGATCACGAGCACTTCTCCTATTGTCTTACGACAGTAAGACAGCTTGGGCACAACAGAGGGGCCTGTCAAGCCTCGCGGCTCAGCAGGCCCCTGAACTGGGGTTTCTCAGACTAGTCGAATCAGTCCCCGGACGGCTCCGCCGCCTCCTCCAACTCGGCGCGACGGGCCAGCACCTGGTTGCGGCGGCCGATCACGGCGGCGGCCACGGCCGCGGTACCGGCGAACGCGGCGGCGGCGAGCCAGGGGCGGTCCAGCACGTGGCCGGTCGCGTCGTCCAGCGAGAGGGTGCCGGCGCCGGTCAGCCCGAGGCCGGCCGCGCCGAGTCCGATCAGCAGCGGGAGTTCGTAGCCGCCGCGCATCGCGAACAGGCCCTTCTCCCAGTTCACCGCGGCCGCGGCGGCCATCGTCCCGGCGGCCGCGGCACCCGCCGCCGGGGTGGCCAGGCCGAGCGCGAGCAGCGCGCCGCCGCCGGTCTCGCCGAGGCCCGCCGCGATCGCGCTCTCCCGGCCCGGCTCGAAGCCCATCGACTCCATCGCCGCCGCGGTGCCCTCGATCCCGCCGCCGCCGAACAGGCCGAACAGCTTCTGCGCGCCGTGCGCCACCAGCACCGCGCCGATGCCGACCCGCATCAGCAGCAGTCCGACGTCGCGGCGGCAGGTACAGGAGGCCGGCTTCGCGGTCCGAGCGTGTCCCGTCATGCCCCCATCCTGCGCCGGGCCGCACACGGAGCGCAGCCGGGCTTGCGCCGTTCGTGACCCATGGATTTCATGAAGATTTGTAAAGATGGCTCAACACGATCCGTTGACCACCCCCGAACACGGCGATACGGTTCGAGGCAGTCGCAGCGTACGAACCGACCGGTCGGTCGGCCCGAGCTGCGACGACGCACAGCACACTGCACACGGCGCGGCGGAACGGCAGCACTACCCACACGCACGACCCACCTGCACCGGCACGCCCCCGTCCCCCCGCGTCTGAGAACCCTGACACAACACGGCCGGTCCGGCTCCCGCCGCGCCGCGGCGATCCCGCGCGCCCGAAGCCCGATCCGGCCGGGAAACTCCGCGCGGCCGGGCACGACCCGTGCCCACGCCGCTCCCACCGAGAGGGGAATACCCGCAGTGAGACTCAGAGATCGACTGCGTGCGCCGGCACGCGTCGTGACCGCCCTGGCCCTCGGCGGCGCGCTCGCCCTGAGCAGCACCGCCGCGGCCACCGCCGCCGCCCCGAGCCACCCCGCGCTCTCCGCCGCCCAGCGGATGATCGCGGCCGAGGCCACCGGATCCGCGCACGCCTCGCAGCCCACGGCGACGGCGGCCAACTCCGGTGCCGAGCACGCGTGCGCGGCGGTCATCACCGCCGGAAAGCAGGCCTGCTTCGCGCTCAAGCGGAACGGCGTGAAGGCGCAGGCCGCGTCCGTCTCGCCGGACGCCATCCCGTCCGGCGTCGGCTACGGTCCCTCGCAGCTGCAGTCCGCGTACAACCTGACCTCGGCCTCGGCCGCGGACGGCAGCGGACGCACCATCGCGATCGTGGACGCGTACGACGACCCGACCGCCGCGGCCGACCTGGCCGCGTACCGCTCGGCCGCCGGCCTGCCCACGGTGCCCAGCTTCAAGAAGGTCAACCAGAACGGCGCCGCCTCCCCGCTGCCCTCGGCCGCGCCGTCCAGCGACGACTGGACCCTCGAGGAGTCGCTCGACCTGGACATGGCGTCGGCGATCTGCCCGCTGTGCAACATCGTCCTGGTCGAGGCGAACGATGACAGCAGCGACGGCCTGTACGTGGCGAACAACGCCGCGGCCGGCCTCGCGAGCTACATCTCCAACTCGTGGGGCGGCACCGACTCGTCCTCCGACACCTCGTACGACTCGTCGTACTTCACGCACGCGTCCGGCATCGTGACCACGGTGTCCGCGGGCGACTCGGACTACGGCGTGAGCTATCCGGCGACCTCGCCGAAGGTGGTCTCGGTCGGCGGCACGGCGCTGAGCACGTCCTCGAACTCGCGCGGCTGGACCGAGTCGGTGTGGAACACCACGACCGGCTCCGAGGGCACCGGCTCCGGCTGCTCCGGCTACGAGGCGCAGCCGTCCTGGCAGACCTCGCTCGGCCTGAGCGGCTGCACCAAGCGCATCGACAACGACGTGGCGGCGGACGCCGACCCGGCGACCGGTGTCGCGGTCTACGACACCTCGAACGGCGACGGCGGTTGGAACGAGGTCGGCGGCACCAGCGCCTCCTCGCCGATGGTCGCCGCCATGTACGCGCTCGCCGGCAACGCGGGCGCCAACCCGGCCGACGACGTCTACACGCACACGAGCAACTTCTACGACGTCACCAGCGGCAACGACGGCTCCTGCAGCCCGGCCTACCTCTGCACCGCGGAGACCGGCTACGACGGCCCGACCGGCATCGGCACGCCGAACGGCATCGCGGGCCTGCAGACCGGCACCAGCACCGGCGGCAACACGGTGACCGTGACGAACCCGGGCAGCAAGACCGGGACCGTCGGCACGGCCGTGTCGCTGCAGATCTCGGCGACCGACTCGGCCTCCGGCCAGACGCTCAGCTACAGCGCGACCGGCCTGCCCGCCGGCCTGTCGATCAGCAGCAGCGGCCTGATCTCCGGCACGCCGACCACGGCGGGCACCTACAGCGTGACGGTCACCGCGACCGACACGACCGGGGCGTCCGGCTCGGCCTCGTTCACCTTCACCATCAGCTCCTCGGGCGGCGGTGGCGGCTGCACCGCGGCCCAGCTGCTCGGCAACCCGGGCTTCGAGACCGGCTCGGCCAGCCCCTGGACGGCGACCGCCGGCGTGATCAACAGCGACACGACCAGCGAGCCCGCGCACTCCGGCAGCTATGACGCGTGGCTGGACGGCTACGGCACCACGCACACCGACACGCTGTCGCAGAAGATCACCATCCCGTCGACGTGCACCACGGCCACGTTCTCCTTCTGGCTGCACATCGACACCGCGGAGACCACGACCAGCACGGCCTACGACACCTTCAAGGTGCAGGTGCTCAACAGCTCCGGCACCGTGGTGGCGACGCTGGCCACGTTCTCCAACCTCAACCACAACTCCGGTTACGCCCAGCACAGCTACAGCCTGGGCTCGTACATCGGACAGACCGTCACCCTCAAGTTCACGGGCGCCGAGGACTCCTCGCTGCAGACCTCGTTCGTGGACGACGACAACGCGGTGAACGTCGACTAGTCCTCGACATTCGCGGCACGCAGTAACGACGGCGTACACATCCGTGGGAGACCGCGGATGTGTACGCTGCGTGCCATGCAGACAGCCATAAAGGGCACGACGCTGCCGGTTCTCGAGATCACCCTGAACCCCGGGGAAGCGGTGATCTCCACGCACGGCGAGTTGTCATGGATGTCGCCGAACATCACCATGTCGCAGAACATGGGCGGCGGGGGCGGGCGCGGCGGGCTGTTCTCCGCCGTCAAGCGGGCCATCGGCGGGGGCAGCTTCTTCCAGACGCAGTACCAGGCGCAGGGCCCGGGCCCCGGCCTGATCGCGTTCGCCACCAAGGTTCCCGGCCAGATCATGCCGATGGCGGTGAGCCCGGGCAACGGCCTGCTGGTGCACCGGCACGGCTTCCTGTGCGGCACGTCCGGGATCCAGGCGACGGCCGCCGGGGTGCCGGGTCTGGGCGCCGGGATGTGGGGCGGCGAGGGCTTCGTGCTGCAGCGGATCGAGGGCAGCGGCGAGGCCTGGATCGAACTGTCCGGCGAGGTCTCCACGTACCAGCTGGCGCCGGGTCAGACGATGCTGGTGCACCCGGGCCACGTGGGCCTGTTCCAGGAGAGCGTGAGCTTCCAGATCACCCGGCTGCAGGGCGTGCGCAACATCCTGTTCGGGGACAACGGGTTCCACCTGGTCGCGCTGACCGGCCCGGGCGAGATCTGGCTGCAGTCGATGCCGATCCCGCTGCTGGCGCACGCGATCTACCCGTACCTGCCGAAGCCGTCGTCGAACTGACCGTGCGCCGACTCCTGGGACGGGGCGGCCGGTGGATGCGCGAGTCGATCGACTCCGCCCCCGCCCCGACACTGCCGTGGACCAATCCGTGGAAGGTCACGCTCGCCGGGATCCTGGCGCGCCGGCCGGGTTCCGCGCTGCTCGAGATCGGTCCGCTGGGGCTGCTCGACCGCTTCGGCGCGGTGCACCTGGACGGTGCGCAGGTCGGTTTCGACGGCGAGCCGCGCGACTGGTCGAAGGTGACCGGCGTGCGGCTGCGCAACGCCCGCGAGCTGCTCACGTCGGACTCGGTGGAGCAGGAGGTGGACCGCATCCGCCCCCTGCTGCCGCCGGTGCCCGGCCGCAAGAAGCTGCTGATGTACCTCGCGAAGAACCTGGCGCTCGTGCTGATGACCGCGCTGGACCAGGGCGACGACGCGCTCAGCCGGGAGATCGTCGCCGAGATCCGCTACCGGGGACCGATCCCGGGCAGCAGACTCGGCGACCGGCCGGCCCTGTTCGCCGCCGCCGTGTTGTCGCTGCGCCCTGACATCAACGAGGCCCTGATCGCCGAGGCGGAGCGGCGCGAGATCAAGGTCACGCCTGCGGCTTGAGCCGGGCGCCGCCGTCCACGGGGATGACGGTGCCGGTCAGGTAGCCGTTGCGGACGAGCAGGGCGATCACGTCGGCGACGTCGTCCGGCTTGCCGACGCGGCCGACCGGGGTCCCGGCGACGAACGAGTCCAGGACGGCTGCGCGCTGTTCGGCCGGGACGACGCGGTTCCACCAGTCGCTGTCCACGACGCCGGGCGAGACGCAGTTGACGCGGATGGGCGCGAGTTCGAGCGCGAGCGTCGGGGTCAGCGTCTCGACGGCTCCGTTGACGGCGGCGAGGCCGGCGGTGCCGGGCAGGGCGCACTGCGCGGACGCGGCGCTGACCAGCGTAATCGAGCCCTGCTTCGCGAGGTGCGGCAGCGCGGCCTGGACGGCGTGCGCGAGGCCGGTGAACTTGGTGTGGAACGCCTCGCCGAGCGCCTCGAGGTCCAGTTCGGCCAGCGTGCCGGGCGCCCCGGTCCCGGGCGCCGTCACCACCAGATGATCGATCGGCCCGATCTCGCCGAAGACCGCCTCCAACGCCGCGCGATCGGCCATCGAGGCGGCGCGGCCCTGCGCGTCCGCGCCGCCTATCTCGGCGACGGCCTGCTTCACCCGGTCGGCGTCCCGGCCGATCACGGTGACGCGGTGGCCCTCGGCGGCCAGCCGGCGGGCCGCGGCGAGGCCGATTCCGGCCGTGCCGCCGACGATCACGGTGTGCTGTGCCATGGCAGACTCCTCCCACACTTCCGAGACACAGTGCCTCGGAATGACCCCAGCTTATTACGAGACACCATGTCCAGTAAAGTGGCGGCATGGAGACCTCGATCCTCGGCCGCCCGCGCAGCGAACCGGCCCGGCGCGCCGTGCTGGACGCCGCGCTGCGCCTGGTCCGGCGGGACGGCTACCAGGCCGTCACCATCAAGGGCATCGCCGAGGAGGCGGGCGTCGGGCGGCAGACGATCTACCGCTGGTGGACCAGCAAGGCCGAGGTGCTGCTGGAGGCGGTCATCGAACTGGCCCGGCCGATCGCGCAGCCGGAGCCGACCGGCGACCCGCTGCACGACCTGCGGCAGATCCTGCGCGGCTCGTTCCGACTCTCCCCCGTCGCCGGACCGATCATCAGCGGCCTGATGGCGGACGCGACCAACGACCCGGAGTTCCTCGCGAAGCTGCAGAGCGAACTGCTCGCCCGCCGCCGCGCGCTGATCCGCGAGACCCTGGAACGCGCCCAGCGGGACGGCCTCGTCGGTGCGGGCACGGCGCTGGACCTCGTCACGGACATGGTCTGGGGCACCATGTGGTACCGGGTCCTGTCCCGGCACGCGCCGGTGGACGAGACCCTCGCCGACCAGGTCACCGAGGCCGTCCTCACGCTCCTGGGGCCGGTCGGAAAATAACTTTGCGCCCTAACAGTTCGGGGGCTAACCTTCTCGCGTGAGCGAGGAGCAGGCCAAGCAGATACACGCCGTCTTCCACGGTGCCGCGGCCGACCCGGAGGAGTTCGCGCGGCTGCGCGAACGGCTGCTCGGCTCGCCGCTGATGCGGCTGGTCGGGCTCGCCGGGCAGTCGGTCGGGCACTCGTTCCGGAAGGTGTTCGCGGAGGAGGACGGGCTCAGCCCCGGCTCCGCCGCCGTGCTGAGCGCGCTCGCCTTCGGCACCGGCCGCGGCTTCGCGAACGAGGGCACGCCGGGCCGGGCCACGCACAGCGAACTGGCCAAGCGCTGCCTGATCACGCCCGCGACGCTCACCGGGGTCGTCTCCACGCTGGAGAAGGCCGGCTACGTCACCCGCGAACGCGACCAGTCCGACCGCCGGGTCGTCTGGCTGCTGCTCACCGACTCCGGCGCCGAGCGCGCCCGGGAGATCGGCGCCCGCTTCGCCGCCGTCAACGAGGCCGTCACGCGCGACATCGATCCCGAACTCGAGCAGTCGCTGCGGTCGTTCCTGATCACCGTGATCGAGAACAACTTCGCCATCGTGCAGGAGAACCCGCCCGTGTCCGACAACGACGTCAACACCACCGACCAGGAAAACCGGGGGAAGCAACAGTGCTAGTCAAGCTCTTACGCGAGTACCTGCGGCCGTACCGGAGGCCGATCGCGGTCATCGTCGGCCTGCAGTTCCTCGCCACGCTCGCCATGCTCTACCTGCCGACGCTCAACGCCAACATCATCGACACCGGCGTGCTGACCGGGAACACCGGCTACATCTGGCGGACCGGCGCGCTGATGCTGGGGATCACGCTCGGCCAGATCTGCTGCCAGATCTGCGCGGTCTACTTCGCCGCGCGCACCGCGATGGCCGTCGGCCGCGACCTGCGCTCGGCGCAGTTCCGCCAGGTGCAGCGCTTCTCGGCCCGCGAGATCGGCCAGATCGGCACGCCGTCGCTGATCACCCGCAGCACGAACGACGTGCAGCAGGTGCAGATGCTGGTGCTGATGTTCTTCGTCATGACGGTCTCCGCGCCGATCATGATGGTCGGCAGCATCCTGCTGGCGCTGGACCAGAACGTGACGCTCTCCGGGCTGCTGGTCATCATCATCCCGGTGCTGGCCGTCGTGCTCGGCCTGATCATCTCGCGGATGGTCCCGCTGTTCCGGGCCACGCAGGGCAAGCTCGACTCGATCAACCGCGTGCTGCGCGAGCAGATCACCGGCGTCCGCGTGGTCCGCGCGTTCGTCCGGGACGAGCGGGAGCGCGACCGCTTCGAGGAGGCCAGCAACGAACTGCTGCAGGTCTCGCTCGGCGCGGGCAAGCTGATGTCGCTGATGTTCCCGTCGGTGATGCTGGTGGTGAACCTCTCCAGCGTCGCGGTGCTCTGGTTCGGCGGGCACCTGATCAACGACGGCAGCATGCAGATCGGCGCGCTCACGGCGTTCCTCAGCTATCTGATGCAGACGCTGATGTCGATCATGATGACGGTCTTCACCTTCATGATGGTGCCGCGCGCCGAGGTCAGCGCGGAGCGCATCCGCGAGGTGCTGACCACCGAGAGCAGCGTCGTGCCGCCGTCGAACCCGCAGGTCCCGGACGCGCTGCACGGCACGCTCGAACTGCGCGCGGTCGACTTCTGCTACCCGGGCGCCGAGAAGTCGGTGCTCCAGGACGTGAGCCTGCTGGCCCGGCCCGGCGAGATCACCGCGATCATCGGCTCCACCGGCTCCGGCAAGACCACGCTGCTCTCGCTGATCCCGCGGCTGATGGACGTGACCGGCGGCGTGGTGCTGGTGGACGGCGTGGACGTGCGCGAGCTCGACCCGACCGTGCTCAGCAAGACCGTGGGCTACGTGCCGCAGCGTCCGTACCTGTTCTCCGGCACCGTGGCCAGCAACCTGCGCTACGGCAACCGGGACGCGACCGACGAAGAGCTCTGGCAGGCGCTGGAGATCGCGCAGGGCAAGGACTTCGTCGAGGCGATGACGGAGGGCCTCGAGGCGCCGATCGCGCAGGGCGGCACCAACGTGTCCGGCGGCCAGCGGCAGCGGCTCGCGATCGCGCGCGCCCTGGTGCGCAAGCCGGAGATCTACCTGTTCGACGACTCCTTCTCGGCGCTCGACTACGCCACGGACGCGCGGCTGCGCGCCGCACTGGCCCGCGAGACCCGGGAGGCGACCGTCGTCATCGTGGCGCAGCGGGTGAGCACCATCCGCAACGCCGACACCATCATCGTGCTCGACGAGGGCCGCGTGGTCGGCACCGGCACGCACGCCGAACTGATGGACGGCAACGAGACGTACCGGGAGATCGTGCTCTCCCAGCTGACGGAGCAGGAGGCCGCGGCATGAGCGAGCTTGCGAGCGAATCAATGAGCACAGTGCGTCCGCGAGCGGGCGTGCCGAGCGCTAGCGAGGTGCGCGCGTGAGCGAGCAGCCCGAAGAGACGCATGAGGCCGACGGAACGGACGTCGGCGAGCGGGTCGTGCCCAAGCGCGGGGCCGGACCGCAGCCCGGGGAACGGCGCGGACCGGCCGCGTTCATGGCCGGCCAGTCCACCGAGAAGGCGCTCGACTTCAAGGGGTCGAGCAAGCGGCTGCTCAACACGCTGAGCCCCGAACGCCCGCTGATGATCTTCGCCCTGGTGCTGACCGCGATCGGCGTCACGCTGAACGTGCTCGGCCCGCGCATCCTCGGCGACGCCACGAACCAGATCTTCGGCGGCATCGCGGGCAAGCAGACCGCGCGCTTCGCCGGGCAGACCCGGGCGCAGGTGCTCGCCAACCCGAACCTGCCGTCCGGCATCCGCTCCGTGCTCAGCAGCGTCGGCTTCACCCCGGGCGTCGGCCTGGACTTCGACGCGATCGGCCGCACGCTCGGCACGGTGGCGCTGATCTACACGTGCTCCTCGCTGGTGCTCGCCTTCCAGGGCCGGATCACCACGTCGCTCGTGCAGCGCGCCGTCTACCGGATGCGGCAGGACGCGCAGGCCAAGCTGTCCCGGCTGCCGCTGAGCTACTTCGACGGCCAGCCGCGCGGCGAGATCCTGTCCCGGGTCACCAACGACATGGACAACCTGTCGCAGACCCTGCAGCAGACGCTCAGCCAGATCGCCATGTCGCTGCTGACGATCGTCGGCGTGCTCACGATGATGTTCACCATCTCCTGGGAGCTGGCGCTGCTGGCCCTGGTCACCATCCCGGTCTCGGTGTGGCTGGCCGGGAAGATCGGCAAGCGGGCGCAGCCGCAGTTCGTCAAGCAGTGGGGCACCACCGGACGGCTCAACGGCCACATCGAGGAGCAGTACACCGGCCACACGCTGGTCAAGGTGTTCGGCCGGCAGCAGGACGCGGTCGCCGAGTTCGACGAGCAGAACGAGACGCTGTACCAGGCCTCGTTCAAGGCGCAGTTCATCTCCGGCTGCATCCAGCCCGCGATGATGTTCCTGGGCAACATCAACTACGTGTTCGTCGCGGTGGTCGGCGCGCTGAAGGTGGCCTCGGGCTCGCTCTCGATCGGCGACGTGCAGGCCTTCATCCAGTACTCGCGCAGCTTCAACCAGCCGGTCACCCAGGTGGCCAGCATGGCGAACCTGCTGCAGTCCGCGGTGGCCTCGGCCGAGCGGGTGTTCGCGCTGCTGGACGCGAAGGAGCAGTCCCCGGACGACGCGCAGGCGCCGACCGTGGACCAGGTGCGCGGGCACGTGGAGTTCGAGAACGTCTCGTTCCGCTACAAGCCGGACGTGCCGCTGATCCAGGACCTGTCGCTCTCGGTCAAGCCGGGCCAGACGGTCGCGATCGTCGGCCCGACCGGCGCGGGCAAGACCACCCTCGTCAACCTGCTGATGCGCTTCTACGAGATCGACGGCGGCCGGATCACCCTGGACGGCGTGGACATCGCGAAGATGACGCGGGAGGACCTGCGCTCGCGCACCGGCATGGTGCTGCAGGACGCGTGGCTGTTCGGCGGCACCATCGCGGAGAACATCGCCTACGGCGTCCCCGCGGCCACCGAGGACCAGATCGTCCGCGCCGCCCAGGCCACCCACGTGGACCGCTTCGTGCGCACCCTCCCGGAGGGCTACGAGACCGTCCTGGACGACGAGGCCTCCTCGGTCTCCGCGGGCGAACGCCAGCTGATCACGATCGCGCGCGCCTTCCTCGCGGAGCCCGCGATCCTGATCCTGGACGAGGCCACCAGCTCCGTCGACACCCGCACCGAGGTGCTCATCCAGCGCGCGATGAACTCGCTGCGCCAGGGCCGCACCAGCTTCGTGATCGCGCACCGCCTCTCCACCATCCGGGACGCCGACCTGATCCTGGTGATGGAGAACGGCCAGATCGTCGAGCAGGGCACCCACGACCAGCTCCTCGACGTCGGCGGCGCCTACGCCCGGCTGTACGACGCCCAGTTCGCCCAGGCCGTCGCCGAGGTGGACTAGCGGGGCCGGACCTCGCGGCGCCCGGTTTCCGGCCGGGCGCCGCGAGGTCCGACGAGTATCTCAGTGATCTTCTTCGGCTTCGGCCAATCCCCTCCCCATGCGGCTGCGACGGGATTAGTCT
Organism: Actinospica sp.; assembly: GCA_035493475.1. GTDB lineage: Bacteria > Actinomycetota > Actinomycetes > Streptomycetales > Catenulisporaceae > Actinospica. The sequence goes on along the minus strand of DATJIF010000040.1, from coordinate 3,943 downwards.
CTAGGGCATGGCGAGCACGGGCGGGGTCCTGCGGGGCGTCAGCCGGTTGGGCCGGTTCATCGCCGGCCTGATCTCCTTCATCCTGGTCAGCGCGTTGAGCGGGGCGCTGGTCGCGGGGCTGGTGCTGCCGGCGGTCGCCGGGGCCGGGCTCGGCGCGAAGGCGGCGTCGGACCACTTCCTGACGCTGCCCGCGGCCTTCTCGCTGCCGGTGCTGCCGCAGCGCAACACGATCGAGGCGGCGGACGGCTCGTTCATCGCCACCACCTGGGATCCGGACAACCAGAGCAACCGGGTGGTCGTGCCGCTCAGCCAGATCAGCGTCCTGATGCAGCACGCGATCGTGTCCATCGAGGACCAGCGCTTCTACCAGCACGGCGGCATCGACCTGAAGAGCACGCTGCGCGCACTGATCAACAACTCGAAGGACGCCGGGAACCTGCAGGGCGGCTCGACGATCGCCCAGCAGTTCGTGAAGAACTCGCTCGAACTCGAGGCCGGGAACAACGCGGCCCTGCGCGACGCCGCGATCGCCGACACGTTCTCGCGCAAGCTCACCGAACTGCGCGACGCGATCTCGGTGACCGAGGAGATGAGCAAGGCGGAACTGCTCGCGGGCTACCTGAACCTGATCTTCTACGGCAACGGCGCGTACGGGATCCAGGTCGCGGCGCAGACGTACTTCAACACCTCGGCCGCGAACCTGAACGCGGACCAGGCGGCCATGCTCGCGGCGATCGTGAACAGCCCGAGCGAGTTCAACCCGTTCACCAACGCGGGCCCGGTGCTGGCGCGGCGCAACGTCGTGCTCGAGGACATGGCCAAGCAGGGCTACCTGACCGCGAAGCAGGCCGCCGACGCCGAGAAGCAGCCGCTGGGCCTGAACCCCGGCAGGCAGACGGACGGCTGCCTCGGCGCCGGCAACGAGGCGTTTTTCTGCACGTACGTCTACAACTCATTCATCGGCGACGCCTCGTACGGCGCGACGACGGCCGCCCGCGTGAACCTGTGGAACGAGGGCGGACTGGTCATCAAGACCACGCTCGTGCCGCAGGACCAGGCGTCCGGCGCGAAGGCCGTCTCCGACCACACCGCGCCGGACAACCGCGTGGCCACGGCGCTCGCGATGGTGACGCCCGGGACCGGCGCCATCACGGCGATCGCGCAGTCGAAGCCGATGGGCAACGGCAACGGCCAGACGTACGTGGACCTCGCGGCGGACCCGCGGCACGGCGGCGGCGACGGCTACCAGGCCGGTTCCTCGTTCAAGATCTTCGAGGGGCTCGCGGCGCTGGAGGACGGCTGGAATCCGGCCACGTCCATGGGCGTGCCGAGTCCGCTGGTCGAGGGCGGACTGCGGCTTCCGGTGTGCGTCCCCGGGCATCCGCAGACGATCATCTGGCCGAGCGACTACACGCCGAACAACGACGACGGCAACGGCTTCACCGGCACGCTGCCCGAGGCGTACTGGTACTCGGTGAACACGTACTTCCTGACGCTGGAGACGAAGACCGGCCTGTGCCTGCCCGCCACGATCGCGCAGTCGATGGGCGTGACCCTGGACAACGACACCGGCACGGGCTCGCCGCTGCTGCAGATCGCCTCGTTCACCCTCGGCACGAACCTGATCACGCCGATCGAGATGGCCGCCGCCTACGCGACCCTCGCCGCGCACGGCGAGTACTGCCGCCCGTACGTGATCACGGCGGTGTCGAACACGGCGGGCCGCCAGTACCCCGGCCAGCAGCCGGAATGCGGCCAGGTGCTCGACCCGAACATCGCGAACGAGCTGACCGCGATGCTGCAAGGGGTGCTGACCCAGCCCGGCGCGACGGCCGAGGGTCAGGGCCTCAACCGCCCGGCGGCGGGCAAGACGGGCACCACGACCCAGTCGATCGCGACCTGGTTCGACGGCTACACCCCGCAGTTGGCCACGGCCGTGTGGACCGGCTTCATCTCCCCGCGCAAGGGCGACTTCCTCGGCTACCTGTCGATCGGCGGCAAGTACTGGGACCAGCAGATCTTCGGCGCCACGATCTCCGCGCCCACCTGGCAGGAGGCCATGAAGGGCGCGATGAAGGGGCAGCCGGTGCAGCAGTTCACCCCGCCCACCGGCTTCCCCCCGATCGGCTGAGTCCTCTGATCTATTGATCGATACTGGCGACGACGCACGCCACGTTGTCCGCCCCACCCGCCCGAATCGACAGCGAGACCAGCTCCCGCACCGCGTCCGCCGGTTCGCCCACACCCTCGACGACCCGCCGGATCTCCTCCTCGGCCACGCACGCCGAAAGCCCGTCCGTGCAGAGCAGATACCGGTCCCCCGCCTGCACGTCCGTCACCCGAACCTCCGGCGCGAGCGACCCCGACTCGCCGCCGAGCGCCTGCACGAGCAGCGAGCGCTGCGGATGCGACTCAGCCTCCTGCGGCGTGATGCTGCCCGAGTCGAGCATGGTCTGCACGACCGTGTGATCGTGCGTGATCTGGAAGAACCGCCCGTCGCGCAGCAGATAAGCCCGCGAGTCGCCGATGTGCACGAGCCCGAGCTCCGAGCCCGTCCACAGCATCGCGGTAAGCGTCGTGCCGGAAGCAGAAGACTCGCCCCCGATCTCCCCCACGGCACGATGCGCCCGCTCCGCCGCATCACTCAGAACGTTCAACAGATCCCCCGCCTCGACCGAGCCGACGTGCTCGGCATCGATCTCACGCAACAGATCGATGGCCCTGCTACTGGCCACATCGCCGCGCTCCCCGAACCCGTCGGCCACGGCGAGCAGCCGCGGCCCCGCGTACACCGCGTCCTGATGATGCGTCCGCACGGTCCCCTGATCCGAGAGCGCGGCATAACGCATCCGCAGCGGCTGATGTTGGGTAGTGGCTCCGAACATGGCGTCGTCCTTCCCTGACAACTGCTCGACGAGGAAGTCGACAAGCTCGCCCCGCGCCGCGACGTCCGCCGAGACCCGCGACCAGAACTCCCGGATCTCGGACGCCGCAGCAGCCCGATCCGTCTCGCTCAGGTCGCACACGCGCCGGATCCCCGCGAGCGGCATCCCGACCCGCCGCAGCCAGGCCACGAGCCGCGCCCGCTCCAGCTGCCCCGGCTCGTAATACCGGTACCCCGACTCCGGATCCGTCCACGCCGGCCGCAACAGCCCGCTCTCGTCATAGAGCCGCAGCGCCTTGATCGACAGCCGAGACCTCCGCGCGAACGCCCCGATGGCCAGCAGCCCGCCCCGCGCCCCGTCCACCGCCATCCGCGCCCGTCTCCCTCCTCGGCCGAACGGCTCCTCCGCCCGGCACCACCCGATCCTGAGGTCCGCCCCAGGGGAAGAGTCAAGCACATGGGTCAGACCCTGGCCCCGCGCACATAACGGGTGGTCACAGCTTCGGCAATACGCATACGCACGCGCCGGGAGTCTGACAGGATTCCACCATGACCTCTCAGCCGCCCTTCGGCCCGCCTCAGCAGCCTTACTCGCCCGGCCCGCAGCAGAGCGGCAGTACCTGGGGCGGCCAGCCCATGGACGCTGCTCAGGCGGCGGCGATGGGCGGCCAGCAGGGGCAGGTGATGGTCACGATCGGGGACATCGTGTGCACGAACACGTCGGTGATCACCCCGTCGGGCCAGGCCCCGATCGGCAGCGTCGTGTGGTCGTACACCGACATGTCACGCACCAACCGCGGCATCCCCACGTGGGCGATCGTCTGCACCGTGATCTTTTTCTTCTTCTGCCTGCTCGGCCTGCTGTTCCTGCTGGCCAAGGAGGAGCGCACGGAGGGCTCGGTCCAGGTCGTCGTGCAGGGCCCCGGCTTCCTGCACCAGGTCCAACTGCCGGTCGGCTCCGTCCTCCAGATCCAGGACTACGCCGCCCGCGTCAACTACGCCCGCTCCCTCTCGGCGTCGGCCTCAGGCTACTGATCTGACTCTTGGTGGCGGGGGGGC
>DATJIF010000039.1:0-6347 GCA_035493475.1 Actinospica sp. | reverse complement strand
CAGGCTGAGGGCGTTGGAGGAGGTGTGGGTCCAGGTCTGGTTCGGCTGGCCGCTGCAGTCCCAGATCTGTTGTTGGGTGCCGGCGGTGGTCGTCGAGTTCGGGTCGTCGAGGCACTTGCCCGCACCGACCGCGTGCAGCGCACCCGTACTGCCGCCACCGCCGCTCGACCCGCCGCTGCCGTATCCGGCTGCGACGATGTTGGCCTGGACGGCCGCTTCGGTGGAGGCGGAGGCGTAGCCGGTGGTCATGACGCCCTCGTAGAAGGTGCCGTCGACGCCGTCGCTGTTGTCGCCGCCGATGCCGAGGATGATCGCGCCCTGCTTGCGCATCGGGTTGTAGCCCGAGACGTTCGGCCGCGGCCCGCTGTAGTCGGTGGTCAAGCCGCCGGACTGGGCGTTGCCGCCGAGCAGCGCCCACTGGTTGGCGCCGCCCTCGAGCATCGCGGTGGTGTACCGGTAGCTGGTGGTCGGGTCGTTGGAGTTGAAGCCCGCGTTCACGCCGGAGTACAGGCCGTTCTCCATGTCGGCCATGATCCACGGGCCGTTTCCGGTGCCGTAGCCCCAGACCTTGATGTTGCCGAAGTAGATGGCCTCCATGGTGCCGTTGCCGTCATCGTTGTTGTTGGTCTCGGCGTTGCCGTAGTCGAAGCAGCAGCCGCCGTTGTAGTGGGTGCCGTCCAGGACCTCGTACTCGGACTCCGGGTTGTCGCCGGTGGCGATGCCGCTGGTCTTGTCGTCGCGGTAGCCGGTGCCCGGCACGACGTAGACCCCGTACGCCTCGTGCCCGTTGAGGGTGGTGGGCGCGGCGGTGGCGTTGGCGAGGTTGTCCGGTCCGGGCTGGGCTCCGCCGGCCGGCGCGTCGGTCAGGTTGTTGCCGCGTCCCGACTGGTCGTAGATCACCGTGATGACACACGAGGTGCCCGCGCAGAACGAGTCCTGCGCCGCGGCGTTCGCGTATCCGCCCGCGCTGAGCACGCCGATGTTCGCGGTGGCGCCGTCCGAGGAACGCCGCACCTGGTACAGGTTCCCGGAGTACGCCGCGTACAGCGCCCGGGTCGTCGAGTGCGCGGCCACGCACGGGGTGCCGCCCGCGGCGTAGATGTCGCACGGACCCTGCGTCGCGGCCTGCGCGGGAGCGGCCGCCACCGCGTAGCCGGTCAGCGCTGCGGCGGCGAGCGCGACCGCGGCGAACACGCGGGTGCCGGGATGGGTGGGAAGCGTCATTCTCACCAGTTGTCTCCTGTGGTGGATATCAAGGATCGACTCAATTGTGTTAGCGTTAACAATTTGGGCGCCGGATGGAGCGGGGAAAACCGGCGGGCGCCCGGGGTGCTGCGGGTGGCGACGTTGGACCGGCCGCCTCCGGCTGTCAAGGACCGGTGCCGTTTTCCGCCCCGTGCACCGTGAAGGCACAGGTGTGCCGCGTCGGCGCCGTGAAAGTTTCAGCCGCCCTTGACGTCCCCGTCTCGCCCGGGTTTCCTGCGTCGCACAGCCCGTCGGCGCCGCGCCGGGGCTGACCGCGCCGGGCGGCGACGGCGCGTTCACATCCGCCTTCCGTGCAGCACAGTCCGCGAAGGGTTTCACGATGCTCTCTCTCAAAACACTGATACGTCCGCGGCCGCGCGCCCTCGCCGGGCTCACGGCCGCCCTGGCCCTCGCCGCGACCGGTGCGGCGACGGCGGGCGCGGCCCCCGCCTCGGCCGCGTCCGCCACCACCCTCAAGGCGGCCGCCGTGGCGGACGGCCGCTACTTCGGCACCGCGCTGACCGACGGGAACCTCGGCAACTCGACGCTGCTGAACGTCGCGGACGCGCAGTTCGACATGGTCACCCCGGGCAACGAGATGAAGTGGGACACCACCGAGCCGTCGAACGGTTCGTACAACTTCGGGCCGGGCGATCAGATCGTCTCCTACGCCTCCGCGCACGGCATGCGGGTGCGCGGGCACAATCTCGTGTGGCAGAACCAGCTGCCGTCCTGGGTGTCGAGCCTGCCGTCCAGCCAGGTGCAGGGCGCGATGCAGGCGCACATCACGACCGAGGTCGGCCACTACAAGGGCGAGGTGTACTCCTGGGACGTGGTCAACGAGCCCTTCAACGCTGACGGCTCGTTCGTCGCGGACCCGTTCTACAACGCGATGGGCTCGGGCTACATCGCCGACGCGCTGCGCACCGCGCACGCCGCGGACCCGAACGCGAAGCTGTACCTGAACGACTACAACATCGAGGGCGAGAACGCGAAGAGCAACGCGATGTACAGCCTCGCCCAGTCGCTGCTGGCCCAGGGCGTGCCGCTGAACGGCATCGGGTTGGAGAGCCACTTCATCGCCGGCCAGGTGCCTTCGGACATGCAGGCCAACATGCAGCGTTTCGCGAACCTCGGGCTGGACGTGGCGGTGACCGAGCTCGACGACCGGATCCAGCTGCCCGCCTCCAGTTCCGCGCTCCAGCAGCAGGCCACCGACTACGGCAACGTCGTGAAGGACTGCCTGGCCGTCTCCCGCTGCGTCGGTGTCTCGCAGTGGGGCGTGGGCGATCCCGACTCGTGGATTCCCGGCACCTTCCCCGGCTACGGCGCGGCGACGATGTTCGACCAGAACTACCAGCCCAAGCCCTCGTTCAACGCAGCACTCGCGGCCCTAGGCGGCTCCAGCAGCGGCGGCGGTGGCGGTGGCAGCGCGGGTGAGTTGCATGCGGTCGGTGCGGGCAAGTGCCTGGACGATCCGAACTCCTCGACCACGGCTGGTACTCAGCTGCAGATCTGGGATTGCAGCGGAGCGGCTAACCAGACCTGGACTCACACGTCCTCGAACGGTCTCAGCGTGACCGTCGGCGGATCAACGTTCTGCTTGGATGCGAACGCGAAGGGCACCACCAACGGCACGAAGGTCATCATCTGGTCCTGCAACGGCCAGACGAATCAGCAGTGGACGATCAACTCCAATGGAACTATCACCGGCGTCCAGTCAGGCCTCTGTCTCGATGTGACCGGGGCCTCGACCGCCGACGGAGCGCTCGCCGAACTCTGGACGTGCAACGGCGGCGGTAACCAGCAATGGAGCCTCAGCTGAATCGATTCGCTCCCTGAGCACTGACCCTTGATTCTGTCAGATGGCTGTTGACGTCCCTCTACTCCGGCTCTAGCATCCCGGTCGAACCGATGAGGCGAATCGATTCGCGCAATCGGTTCGACTCGGGTGCGGCCGCTCCGCCGCCCTACGCGTCGCCCCAACGCCGTGGCCGCAACCGCAGGAGGATCCCCCATGCGCACGCGAAACAGACCTGTACGACTGGTGCTCGCCGCCCTGGCCGCGGCCCTCGCGCTCGCCCTGACCGGCCTGGCACCGACCGCCGGCCACGCCGCCACCGCTGCGGCCGAGTCGCTCAGCGTCGACCTGTCCGCCACCCGCGGTCCCTCGACCGGCGTCGGCGAGGGATTCCTGTACGGCATCAGCGAGGACGGCACGCAGCCCAGCGACCAGTACCTGCAGCCGCTGAACATCACCGCGTTCCGCGGCGGCGGCTGGTTCTCCGGCGGCTGGGTCAAGGACGACTACACCTTCGGCTCGGCGACGCAGGCCGACATCGACTCCATCGTCGCCGAGGCCAAGCGGCTGACTCAGGCCCCGTACCACGCGCAGTACCAGATGCTGCTCAGCGACCTGTACGGCCTCAACGGCGGTCAGCCCTCGAACACGACCTACCCGTGCGACAACGGCAACTGCTCGAACTGGGTCACGTTCATCGACGACACCGTCGGCGCGTTGCAGGCCACCGGCCTGAAGTTCGCCTACGACATCTTCAACGAGCCGGACATCTCCATCTTCTGGCCGCGCGGTGTGAACACGACGCAGTACTTCCAGATGTGGGACACCGCCTACAAGGAGATCCGCCGCATCGCCCCGAACGCGCAGATCGTCGGCCCGGACTTCGCCTACACCCCGCAGAGCCGCCAGAGCCAGTGGCAGACCTGGCTCGCGCACGTCAAGAGCGCGGGAACGGTGCCGGACATGATCACCAACCACGACGAGGGCGACGTGGACGACCCGGTCACCGTCTCCCAGGCGATCGACTCCGACGTGTCCGCGGCGGGCATCGGACAGGTGCCGCTGTCGGCCAACGAGTACCAGCCGGCGGACCGGCAGACCGCCGGGGTCACCGCGTGGTACCTGGCCCGCTTCGCGCAGTCCGGATACACCAACGCGATGCGCGGCAACTGGGTCTGCTGCGTCACCCCGAACCTGACCGGCGTGCTCACGCAGGTGAACGGCACGTGGGAGCCGACCGGCAACTGGTGGGCGATGCGCGACTACGCGGACATGACCGGCACCCTCGTCGGCACGTCCGGCCAGGTGGGCAGCACCGCGATCTCCGCCTCGGAGGACAGCTCCGCCAAGCGCGCCGTGGCCATCGTCGGCGACTCGAACGGGTACACCGGCGCCGCGTCGGTCACCTTCAGCGGATTCTCGGCCGTCCCCTGGCTCGCCGGCTCCGGCGCGGTGAACGTGACGGTCCAGCGGATCCCCGACCAGGCGCCGCTCACCGCGCCGCTCACCGTCTACAGCCAGAGCGTGAGCACCTCCGGCGGCTCGATCACCGTGCCGTTCACCTTCCAGGCCTCGCACGACGCGTTCGCGGTCTACCTGACCCCGGCCGGCGCCTCGACCGGATACCCGTCCGGCTACCACCAGCTCGTCGTCGGCAGCGACAGCCTGTGTGCCGACGTCTACGGCGACTCGGGAAGCGCGGGAGCGGCGATCGACCAGTGGACGTGCAACGGCCAGACGAACCAGCAGTTCCAGTTCGTGCCGGCGTCCGGCGGCTACGGCGTACTGCAGGCGGAGAACTCCGGCGAGTTTGTCACTGTCGCGAACGGCTCCACGGCCCAGGGCACCGCGGACATCGTGCAGGAGCCGACGAGCAGCGCGGCGGACGCCTTGTGGCAGCCGATCCAGCAGTCCGACGGCAGCTACGAGTTCCGCAACCAGAACAGCGGCCTGTGCCTGGACGTCTACCGGGCGGTCTCCACCCTCGGTCAGCAGCTCGACCAGTGGCCGTGCAAGAACGCCCCGGGAACGAACCAGGATTTCACTCCCAGGTGACGTGCCGGGTACGGGGCGGCGGCGGCTCGGGGTACAGCCCGAGCCGCCGTCCCGCCGCGTGCGCCATACTTCTCGTGAAGTCAGGAACGAGGAGGTGGCTGGCTGGTGGACGGCACGTCCGAGCCGACGACGGCGGCAGAGCAGGCGCGCGGCGAGCGGGAGGCCGCGCTCGAGCCCGCGACGTATCGACCCGGCTACGAGGTGGCGGCCGAGCAGATCCTGCGGCTGATCGCCGAGTCCGAGCTGGCCCCCGGCGACCGGATGCCCACCGAGAACGAGCTGGCGGCGCGGCTCGGCACCAGCCGGACGGTGGTGCGTGAGGCCGTGAAGATCCTCTCGGCGCTCGGCCGGATCAGCGCGCAGAAGGGCCGCGGCCTGTTCGTCGCCGACGACGAGGGGATGCTCGGCTCCGCGCGCTGGGGCGGCTTCTTCCTGCCGACCGACCTCGACCACGTCTACATGCTCTTCGAGTTCCGCCGGGTGCAGGAGGTGGCGGCCAGCCGTTTGGCCGCGGACCGGGCCACCCCCGCCGAGCTGCGCGTCATCAGGTCGGCCGCGCAGCTGTGCGACGAGGGGTACCGCACCGGGGAGACCGCGCTGTTCGACCGCGGGGACGACGAGTTCCACCTCGGCATCGCCGCGGCCGCGCACAACCCCTTCCTCATCACCGCCGTGCGCGAGGCGCGCCGCCTGCAGCGCCAGTCCAGCACCATCGGCCTGCGCGGCACCCTGGGCGGCCACGCCGAGGGCGCGCTCGCCGAGCACGACGCGATCTATCAGGCGATCCGCGACGGAGACGCCGAAAGGGCGGCCGAGGCGGCCGCCGCGCACCTGGACAACACGCTCGAGGACTATCGGCGCGAGATTCAGCGCCGCGTCTTCGGCTGAAAAACGGTCCTGCCGGAGCGGTGGGTGCCCGCTCCGGCAGGAAGTGGAGTCCTCAGGACGCTAGCTGAGCTTCCATTGCTGATTGCTGCCGCCGTTGCAGGTCCAGAGTTCGGCGAGTGCTCCGTTGGCGGTGGATGCTCCGGTGACGTCGAGGCAGAGTCCTGATTGGGCTCCGGTGATGGTGCCGTTGCTGTTGATGGTCCATTGTTGGTTTGTTTGGCTGTTGCAGGACCAGATGATGACCTTGGTGCCGTTGGTGGTGCCCTTGTTGTTGGCGTCGAGGCAGAGGGTGGATCCGCCGACGGTCAGGCTGAGGGCGTTGGAGGAGGTGTGGGTCCAGGTCTGGTTCGGCTGGCCG
>DATJIF010000038.1:0-33247 GCA_035493475.1 Actinospica sp. | reverse complement strand
GCCGAACCGGTCGAGGCTCCAGTGTCCTCCTCGACCGTGACCCCGTTCTCGACGGCCACGTCCAGCAGGTAGCGCAGCCGCAGCACCTGTGGAGTTATCGTCTCGAAGTCCCGGTTGGCACGCGCCGCCGCCAGCTTCGCGCGGGTCTCGGCGATCTGCGCGCGCAGCACGTCCGCGAACTCGCCCACCGCCACCGCACCCGTCACATCCACGATCCGACCCTTTCGCCGCCGCGCCCAACGTGCTCATCATCTAGCAAGTTGCATAGTTCTTCAACTTTACGCGATCGGCCCTATCCTGGCAGCGTGAAACTGCGCGTGTTCGCCAGACGCCGCGGGGCCGTGCCCCGTGACCCGGCCGCCGAGATAGACGACGAACTGCGACGGCTCGCCGCCGACCTCGAGCAGTGCCGGGCCCGCCGCGAGCACGCGATGGTCGCCCGTCTCCTGCGCACGATCGACGAGCGCCTCGAGGCTCGCGCCCATCTCCTCGCCCCCGACGACGGGCCCGACAAGCAGCGCGCCGTGCGCCCTCCTACCCTCGGGCAGCAGGCGCGCGACCAGGAAGCAGGCAGTCGGGCATGAGCCCGATCCACTGGTCCGACAGGCTCTCGCACGCGATCGAGCGGGCTTCGGCCCACGCCGACGCGCAGATCGCCCACGCGGCCCGCGAACTCGGGATCCTGCTGGCGGACCTGCGCATCAGGATCGAGGTTCCCGGCGCGTCCGATCTCGACGGCGCCGTGGCGCAGGCCAACGCGTACACCGACGGGCGCGCGATCCGCGTCCAGATGACCGGCGGCAGCATCGAGGCGGCCGGAGCCCGCCGTCATCCACCAACCGACCCCGCTAGGCGAGTATGAGTGCCGCGATCATCACGGCGACCTGGATCAGGCCGGCGACCCAATACCTGCGCCGGGCCGCCACCACCAACACCGATGCGGGCACGAGCGCCAGGAGCACACGGCAGGCGAGTTCGAGGCCGGGTTGCGCATCGATCGCAGCCGGGCCCGATGACGGACCCGGCATCGACCCGAGCAGCAGAAGCAGCAGCGAGGGCAGTTCGAGGGAGAGGACGACGTAGGTGAACGTGGTACACGATCCGGCCTGCACGGACTCGTCGCCGAAGTCGATGACCATCGTGCCAGTATCGCCGTGCCGGAGGGTACCTGGAATCGCTGAGCGGGCAAAGGGTTCGCCAAGCTTGACGTGCGCCCTCCTCAGGGGTTTGTCACCGGTTGCCCGCGCCATCGACCGCAGCCCGCGACCGCTGCCGCGCCTGTTTCGGCGAGATCCGGCCCAGGCGCCCTGAGGGGGTCGGCAATCCGCTGCTCACATAGCCCCGCCGGTGCCACGAATCATGCGCCGACCGGCTACGATGCCGGGGACGATTCGCGTCGTACGGGATGAGACCAGGAGGTGGCGTGCCCGCGTTCGGAGAGCTGGAAGCCGCGATCATGCAGCAGGCCTGGGCGTCCGACCAGCCGTTGCGGGTGCGCGATCTGCTCGATCTGCTCAACGTCGAACAGGGCCGCGAACTGGCGTACACCACCGTGCAGACCGTCGCCGAGATCCTGCACCGCAAGGGCTGGCTGGAGCGGACGAAGGACGGTCGCGCCTTCCGGTACGCGCCGACCGCGTCGCGCGAGGAGTACACGGCGCGGCTGATGGACGAGGCTCTCGGTTCCGCCGCGGATCGTACGGCCGCGCTGGTGCACTTCGCCGGTCGGCTCGATCCCGGCGAGGCCGAGCAACTGCAGGCCGCGCTCGCCGAGGCACGCCGCAGGCAGGCGGAGTCGTGACCGCCGCGCTCGTGCTGGCCGGATACGCCGTCCTGCTGAGTGTGCTGGCCCCGCGTCTGCTGGCCGGGGCGGCGTGGGTCGAGCGCGCGCCGCTGCTCGGAATAGCCATGTGGCAGGCCGTGACTGCCGCGGTCTTCGTCGCCCCGGTGCTCGGCGCGCTCGCCCTGTCCGTGCCCACCCTGCACGCGACCACCCACCTGGCCCTGCTGCTGCGCGCGTGCGAGGCCGCGTTGCGCACCCGGTACGCCACGCCTGGCGGCGCCGCGACCGGAGCCGCCGGAATCCTGTTCGCGCTGACAGTCGCGGTCCGCCTCGCATACGTGCTGCTGCGCACGAGTGTGCGCACCCTGATACAGCGTCGCCGTCAGATCCGCATCCTCGAACTGCTCGGAACCGCAGACCCCACCACCGGCGTGATCGTGCTCGACGACCCTTCACCGGCCGCCTACTGCCTGCCCGGCCGCACGCGCCGCATCGTGGTCACCCGCGCCGCCCTCGACTCACTCGCCCCCCGGCAACTCGAGGCGGTCCTCGCGCACGAGCGTGCGCACCTGTCGGGCCGCCACGACCTCGCCCTGATCCTCGCCGACTCCCTGTCCGCGGCATTCGGACACGTCACGGTCTTCCGCGTCGCCGCCGAGCAGATCGCACGGCTCGTGGAGATCCGCGCCGACGATGTGGCCCTGGCGGAGACCGATCCGCTGACCGTCGCCGAGGCGCTGCTCACCCTGGGCCGCGGGTGCGCGCCGAGCGCCGCGCTCGGCGCCTCCGGGCCCGAGGCCGCGGCCCGGATCCGCAGGCTGATCGCGATGCCCACGCCGCTGCACCGCGCCCACCGGCTCGCCGCCGCCGGGACCGTCGCACTGGTCCTCGCACTGCCGATCCTGGCGTTCGCCGCACCGGCCGTACTCGCCCTCGCCGACCGCGACTGCCCGCCCGGGCTGGTCGCCGCCGTCTCGCTCCCGCAGCCGTCGGAGTAGGAGAAAAGGCTCGGAACGGGCGCATACCAGGGGGTGCTGCCCGCCCTGGCATGAACCGGGGGGTTGCTGCCGACCCCGGCACCGCCGCCCGCTCCGAGCAGTCTGAAACAGCGTCAGCCGACCGTCGAGTAGCCCAGGATCGTCATGTTGACGTAGTACTCCGAGGACGGGTCGATCGAGGCCCACTGGACGTACGAGCCGGGGTGGGTGGCGTGGATCATCATGCCGTTGCCGATGTACATCCCGACGTGCCCCGGCCCGTCGGCCGCGGACGCCCCGGGCTCGAGGAAGTAGATCAGGTCGCCCGGCGCAAGCTCCGAGCGCGATATGTGCGGCAGTGCGTCCCACTCCTCGAAGGACGTACGCGGTATCGAAACGCCCGCCGCCAGCCACGACTGCTGCATCAGACCCGAGCAGTCGAACACGTTCGGCCCGTTGCCGCCGTACACGTATTCGTCGCCCACCTTGGACTCGGCGTACGCGACCGCGATCGCCGCACGGCCGGAGGCGACCGGCAGCGTGCCCGAGTAGTGCGTCCACTTGCCGCCGGAGCCGATGTTCACCTGCGCCTGCTCGGCCGGGGTGAGCGAGGCGACGAGCTGCTTGGCGGCGTTCGTAAGCTCCTCCGCCTTGGTCTTGGCGGCCTTCGCGGCGGCGAGCGCGGCCTGCTGCTGCTGGACGAGGGTCGCGGCCAGCGCCTGCTCCTGCTTGAGCGCGGCCTGGTCGGTCGCGATCACCTTGAGTTGCTTGGCCTCCTGCGCCGCGATCTCGTTCTGGCCGGCGACCTTGTCAAGGTACGTCGACGGACTCGCGGACAGCGCCAACTCGAGCGTGGTGCTCATACCGCCGTTGCGGTACTGCTGCGCCGCCTGCAGGCCGATCGTCTTCTCCACCGTGGCGATCTGCTGGTTCTGCAGGCTGATCTCGCCCTGCAGCGCGTCGATCTTCTGCTGCAACTGCGCGTACGCCTGCTCCTGCTGGTCGTAGACCTGACCGGCCTGCTCGCTCTGGCCGAGATCGGCCTGGTACTGCGCCTTCGCCTGCGCCAGGGTCTCGGCCTGGCCGGGGCCCGCCGCCGCCATGACCGCCGTGCCCGCGGTGAGTCCGACGACGGCGAACGCGGTCGCCTTGCGGGGACTCGCGATCTTCGAAGCGCGATGCGCGGCGGCACTCATGGGTTTCCACAATTCCTTCCGACGGCACGACTCGGCGCGACCCGGGCACGGACGAGCTCGGGCGCCACCCTGCCAGGCGAACTCCTAAGGAGCATAGTGGTTCGCCCGAAGTCCTCCCCGGCCCGCCGGCGCCGCGGAGGACCGCGCATGCCGCAATACGCTCCGGTATGCGGGAATTGTCGGCGGGTGAATCGGGCATATGGCCGACTCGGACGGATCACGCGAACCCCGAGCAGCGCGCCGGTCTTACCGACGCCGCGTCGGCACGCTCGGCGAGCCACCGCACGCGCGTGCCGCCGGCCGCGCGGGATCATTCGGTGCCGCGCCACTCGACGTTCAGCCGGTCGCGTCGCCCGATCCTCGGCGACCCGCGCGGAGATGGCGCTCGTGAGACGTTCGCCCGCCGCCAGATCTCGGGATCACACACGAGGGGGCTGAGGGCGACGGCTGCGAGAAATCGGGCGATCCCGGCTCAATCGCCTTCTTCGTCTGCTTTGCGATGGGAAAGTTCGGCGAGGGCCTGGGAAATGCTGTGCGCGGTTGAGCGAATGGGTGGAACGATTTCCTGGAATGATTGAGTGCCCGCACGGAAGCAGACGGAAACCGCGGCCACGACGGAGCCGTCCGGACCGTAAATCGGCGCGCCCACGCATTGGATCTCCGATCCCATCATTCGGTCGCTGGAGGAGTACCCCTGCCTGCGGATGGCGGCCAGAATCGCGCGAAATCGTCCGGGATCGGTGACGGTATTCGCCGCGTAGCGTGGAAGAGGGCCCTTCAGGTACTCCTCGCGCACGTCGTCAGGCGCGTGAGCGAGCAATACCAGTCCCGCCCCCGTGGCGAAGGTGCCGAATCGCCCTCCGGCCTGGCTGACAGCCTGCGGCGCGTTGGGTGCGCTGAGGCGTTCGAGGATGACGACGTCCAGGTGATTCCGTACAGAAAGGTGGATGTGTTGTTGCTTCTCCGTATCGTAGAGGCGATTAATGAACGGCAGAGAGATATTGCGAATACCGTGGCCGCGGGGTGAGAGGGCGGCTACCTCCCACAATCGCAGACCGACTCTGTACCGTCGATCGGGACCACGTTCAAGGGCTCCCCACGCGACGAGTTCAGCGACCCGGCGGTGCACGGTGGGCAATGAGAGTCCCGTACGCTGCGACAGCTCGGTCAGCGTCAGGGCCGGAGTTTCATACGAGAAAGCTTCGAGCAGGGCCAGAACCTTGCCCGTCACCGACACGCCGCGTTCGTCGATCATCTTCTCCGTCCTCACCTGCTGCTTACACGATAACCCGGATCATTTTTCGCTCAAGGCCGCCAGCGCGTCACGGAGTGCGGCCCGGGAGGAGATTCCGAGCTTGGGAAAGATCTGGTAGAGGTGCGCGCCGACCGTTCGATGGGAGAGGTAGAGACGCTCGGCGATCTGCTTGTTGCTCAAGCCGGCCGCCGCCAGATCCGCGATCTCCCGCTCCTGGGGCGTGAGTACCCTGCCCCCGGGAGGAGCAGTGGTTCTCGGCGCGGTCCAGCCCGAGGCGCGTAGCTCCTTCGAGGCACGCTCCATCCACGGGCGGGCGCCGAGTCGAGCGAAGGTGTCGTAGGCCGTGCTCAACGGGACCCGGGCTTCCGAGTTCGCCCGGGCTCGGCGCAGCCTTTCGCCATAGCCGAGCTGCACTCGGGCGAGATCGAACGGCCAGCGTTCGATGCCCGGTAGCGCCAGCGCCTTGCCGAAGAGGCGGATCGCGTCGTCGTCCTCGTCGGCGCACAGCGCCGCCGAGCCGCTTTCGAGGAGGGCGAGGCGCGGGGAGAGCGTCGCCATGTCGCTCTCCTGCATGGCTCGCACATGCGCGGCCGCCTCTGCCCGGCGATTGGTGTGGATCGCGGCTTCGACCAGGTCCATCGCCACCCAGAGGGCGTGCGGGGCATGAGAAGCGAGGGTGCCCGCGGGACTCACCGCCGCGGCATGCCGATAGGCGCTCTCGAACCTGCCACGTCCGATGTCTGCAACGGTGTCCGCATGACGGGCGTAGTGCAGCGCGGTCCCGGCTCCCCGAGGGGTGGCGAAGCGGGTGATCCTGTCGGTCAGTCGATCGGCAGTCGTGGAGTCACCCCGGGCTGCGGCCACGACGGCCCGGCAGTACCAGAAGTACCAGGTGAAGAACGGGTATCCGGACTCCTCGCACAGTTGGACCCCTTCATCCGCAAGTTCGGCGCACTCGTCCCATCGGCCCGTCAGATAGTCGTCCAGGCAGAGATGCATCAACGCGCCGATGTGTCTGCGAGCCGGACCGCCGTCTCGCCCCTGCAGGACGACCTTCCAGGAAGGGCCGCGCAGGTCCCCCAGGCGATCCAGGTAGAGCGACGCGGTCCCGATCCGCACGATGCGGCCGGGGTCGATTTCGCGGGGAAGCCCGCTGATGATCGACTGCAGTTGTTCGAGGGCGGCTGCCCCGGATCGGGCCGGATCGGAGAAAGTCCTGCCGGCTACCGACAGCAGCGGCGGCGGTCCCGGACGCAGCCGTGCGAGCGCGCCGTAGAAGGGGGTCCACGGTTCGGGCCGGCCGCTGTAGAAGCACAGGAGCAGCAGCAGGTGGATGGCCTCGATGAGAGCCGTGTCCGTCGCGTCGTACCCGTGGCTTCCGGACTCGATGGCGCCGACGAGCAGACGATGCGCGGTCTCGATGTCCCCGCCGCCGTTGATCGTCAGGTAGACGGCCGCGGCGGCTGAGTGCAGGGATCCGGTCAGGTCCGGGTCCGCCTGGCGCGCGTCCTCAAGGAGCTCGGAGGCGCCGCGCAGGTCCCCGGTCGCATCGGCGTCGAGATAGGCGGCCTCGGCGAGTCGGCGGGCCCGGTCCGAACTCTGCGGGCTGAGATCGGCGGCCCGGATCAACGTCGCCACCGCCCCTACCGCGTCCCCGCGCCCTGCGATGAGGTGAGCGGCCTCCTCGAGGAGGGATGCCACCTTGCCGTCGGGCTCGACGCACGCTTCGCCGAGGTGCCAGGCGCGGCGTTCCGGTTGATCCTTCACCATCTGTGCCAAGGCGCGGTGCGCCGAGCGTCGCTCCGTGGTCGTGCAGGCCGCGTACACCGCGGAGCGGATGAGTGGGTGGCGGAAGACAAGCCGTCGTGTGCTGTCATCGAAGCGCACCAGCCGGTCCTGTTCGGCCGGCGCGAGGGATTCGAGGCTGCCGTCGTGGCCGAGGTGGCGCGCCGAGCCCTGGAGAACGCCGAGATCGCCCGTCCCGTCGAGTGTCGCGAGCAGCAGCAGGCACCGCGCCGGCTCGGGGAGGACGGACACGCGGGAGACGAACAGCGCTTGCAGCCGTTGGCTCAGCGGTAGCACTGCGGGAAGGTGCTCCAGAGCCATGCGCTGCGGCCCGCTCAGCGCGGTCGGCAGTTCGAGCAGAGCCAGCGGGTTCCCCTTGGCCACGGTCAGCAGCCTCTGCCGCACCTGTCCGGCCAGCTTGGGGAACCTCGCATCGAGCAATTCGCTCGACGCCCGGTCGTCCAGCGGCGGAACCTCGTATTCGGGAAGCCCGACGCTGCTGAAGAAAGGGTCGTCCCCGGACCGCATGGCTCCGAGGAAGCCGACCCGGCTCCCGGCGAGCCTGCGGGCGACGAAGCCCAGGACCGCGGCGCTGGCGCGATCGACCCACGGCAGGTCGTCGATGACCAGCAGAAGCCTGTCAGCCGTGGCCAATCGGCGCAGAAGCACCAGCGTCGCGCTGGAGACGACGAGTCGGTCGGGTGGCTGTCCGTTGCTCAGGCCCAGTGCGACACGCAGGGCGTCGCTGTGAGATCCGTCGAGATCGCTGAACGAGTCGGAGAGCGGGAAAAGGAGCTGGTTCAACGCCGAGTAGCTCACGTCGGCCTCGAACTCGACACCGGCAGCCCGCAGAACCCGTGTCCCGGCAGAGGACATTCTTTGCGCCGCGGCATCCAACAGTGCTGTCTTACCCACTCCGGCCTCTCCCGACAGGAGAAGAGCGCCGCCGCGGTCGGTAGCAGCAAGAAAATCGCATATGCGCCTTACCTGCTCCGCACGCCCCACCAATGCATCGCAGATGTCTTCCTCGAAAAGGTCGCTGTATCCCACTGGGTCACGCTCCAGTCGTCCACACCTGCACCGGGGCATTGAGCGTCAGGCTACCTCCAGAGCGCCAAGCAGCCGAAAAACTTTCACTCAATGAAAGTCTGGGGGCTTCGGGCCTGGTGACCGCCCCGCCGGGGCGACGGCCTAAGTCAAACGGCTGGCCGTGGCGTGACCGCGCCGCGGACTTCGCGTGGCCGATCGACTGATGCGAACCCCGGGGAAGCGGTGCAAGCCTACGAATACGCCGAGTACCTATCGGAGGCGGACGGAACTTTCCATCGACAGTTGAGGTACGGAATGAGCGCCCAGAACGACACGCCCGGCACGATCGTGCTCATCCACGGTCTGTGGGTGACTCCGCGCAGTTGGGAGGGATGGAAGCACCACTACGAGAATCGTGGGTACCGGGTGGTCGCACCCGCCTGGCCCGGCCTGGACCGGGAAGTGGAGGACCTGCGACGCGATCCCGCCGGCATCGCGGGCGTCGGCCTCGAAGAGGTGGTCGAGCACTACGAGAGGATCATCGGGGAACTGGAACAACCGCCGATCATCATGGGGCACTCGTTCGGCGGAACCGTGGTGCAGATCCTGCTCGACCGCGGGTTGGGCAGCGCGGGGGTCGCGATCGACTCGGCGGCCGTCAAGGGCGTGCTCCCGTTGCCCTTGTCGACGCTCCGATCGGCTTGGCCCGTCCTGGGCAACCCCGCCAACAAGAGCAAAGCGGTCGCGCTGACGGCGAAGCAGTTCCACTACGCCGTCACCAATACGTTGAGTGAGAGCGAATCGGCCGCCCATTACGAAAGGTATGCCGTTCCGGGTTCGGCCAGGGTCCTGTTCCAAGGCGCGTTCGCCAACTTCAACCCGAGAGCCGCCACCCGTGTCGATTTCCGCAATCATCGGCGGGCTCCGCTGCTGTTCATCGCCGGAGAGGCCGATCACATCGTCCCGCCGAAGGTGAACAAGGCCAACTGGCGCCTCTATCGAAAATCACCTGCCGTTACGGACTATCAGGAGTTCTCGGGGCGCTCCCACTTCATCATCGGCCAGGACGGCTGGCAGGACGTGGCCGACTTCGCGCTGAACTGGGCGGAGGAGCGCCGCACCGAGATGAAATGACCAGGTCGAATTACTTTCCCCTGTACAAGCGATATCTCAAGGAGAAACCCGTGTTTCACCGCAACAGCATCCGTCTTGCCGTTCTCGGCGCGGCCGGGCTGGCCATCGCCGTCGGCGTAAGCACCCTCGCGTCGGCAGCCCCTTCCCACCAGGGCTCGGCGACGACGTCCCACCGAAGCTCCACCGTGTCGGCCTCGACCGTCAAACCGACGATCGTGCTGGCCAACGGAGCCTGGTCCAGCCCGGACAGCTGGAAGAGCGTGATCGAGATCCTGCAGGCCTCCGGCTACCCGGTCGTAGCCCCGCCCACCAAGCTGCACGGCCTCGCCGACGACTCGGCCTACCTGGCCTCATACCTCAAGACCATCCAGGGCCCGGTCATCCTGGTCGGCCAGTCGATCGGCGGGGCCGTCATCACCGGCGCCGCCACCGGCGACCCGAACGTCAAGGCCCTGGTGTACATCACGGCGTTCGCGCCGGCCGCCGGGGAGACCATCCAGGGCCTGACCGGACTGAACCCCGGCAGCCAGATCAGCGACGACCCCAACGCGCCCATCCCGACCGCCCTGACCCCGGTTCCGTACACCCTGGCCGACGGCACCACCACCGGTGTCGACCTGTACGCCAAGCCCGACCAGTACCGGAACCTGTTCTTCAGCGACCGCATCAGCAGCGCGCAAGCCGCCGAGCTCGCCGCCACCCAGAGCCCCGTCGCACCGCAGGAGCTGGGCGAGAAGTTCACGGGCACGCCGGCGTGGCAGAACCTCCCGTCGTGGTACCTCGTCGGCGACGAGGACCACCTCATCCCCCCGGCCACCGAGCGCTTCATGGCCGCCCGGGCACACGCCCACACCATCGAGGTCGACGCCCCGCACGCCGCACAGGTGACCAACCCCGGCACCGTCGCCAACCTCATCGAGCAGGCCGCCTGCGCCACCGGCTGAGACAGACACCTGAAGGCCCGCCGGCCGAAAGGCCCGCGGGCCCTCAGCGGACAGGAGTTTGATCATGGGATACAACGAAGCTGTATCGAAGAGTGCGGACGTGGGCGGGATCCCGTTCGTCTACCGTGAGTCGGGTCCGGCGACGGGTGTCCCGCTGCTGTTCCTGAACCACATCACCGCGGTGCTGGACGACTGGGATCCCGCCGTGGTCGACGGATTCGCGGCCGAACGGCACGTGGTGCTCGTCGATCTGCGCGGTGTCGGCGGTTCGGGCGGCGCCACGCCCGAGAGCATCGAGGCCATGGCCGCCGACGCCGTGGCGTTCGTGGAGGCTCTCGGCCTGGGCACGGTCGACCTGCTGGGCTTCTCGCTGGGCGGCATGGTGGCTCAGGAATTCGTTCAGCAGCGGCCCGATCTGGTGCGCCGGGTGATTCTGGCCGGCACCTCGCCCGCGGGCGACGAAGGTGTCGCCGACTGGGGAGCCAAGCTGCAGGCGGCTTTCGCGCGGGCCGCGGCGGAGGGCAAGCACCCGAAGCACTCGCTGTTCTTCTCGCCCACAGCGGCGAGCCAGGCTGCCGCGTCGGCGTTCCTGGCTCGGCTCGACGCGCGCGGCGAGAATCGGGACACCCCCGTGTCGCAGGAGACGGTCGGTGCGCAGTTGGCCGCTGCCGCGAAGTGGGGGAAAGAGTCCTCGTCCGCGGGCCTCGCGAGCGTGACGCGCCCCGTTCTGGTGGTCAACGGCGACGACGACGTCATGGTGCCGACAGTCAACTCCTTCCACCTCGCCCGGCTGCTGCCCGACGCCAAGCTCGCCGTATACCCGGATTCGGGTCACGGCGGGATCTTTCAGCACCACGCGCTGTTCGTGAAGCAGGGGCTGGAGTTCCTGCGCGGGTGACCCGGCACGGCGCATCTCACCGGTCAGAGGCCGTGTGAGCAATGACTAGCGATGGGAAACGTCATGGATGTTGTCGCCCTCGATACCTTCGTCGCACATCGGATCAACGTCCGCGTGCCGGACTTCGCCGGCTTCCGGACGCGCTACGAACAGGCCGTACCGCTCCTGCCGGCGGCTGAGGTCGCGTCGATGACGGCGCGTAACGCGTCGTGGGCCGAAATGCTCGACTACATCGACGCGGTCGCACCGCACGGCTTCCTGATCTACCATCGCAACGAGATGCAGCCGCTGATGGGATTGGCGGGCGACGAAGCTCGCGCTGTGGCCTACCTGATGGGCAACCACACGATCGCCGAGCGGATGTTCCGGCACGACCCGCGCGCGATGCTCTACGCGCCGTTGCGCACGCTCATCTGGGAACACGCCGACGGCACCGCCTGGTTCAGCGTCGACCTTCCGAGCAGCCAGTTCGCCGGCATCGGCATCCGCGAGGTGGCCGACGTGGGCGTGGAGCTCGACGGCAAGCTCGCCGCGCTTCTCGAGACGCTCGACCTCGACGTCCCCCTCGGCCTCGGCTGAGGGGGACGTTCGAGATCCCTTGCGAGATCCGCCCCGGCGTCAGAGCTCTCTTTCCTTGAGCGATCGCAGCAGCGTGTACACGGCGTCGTCGAGGTGCCGTTGTTGTGCGGTGAGCCCGGAGAGCGGCGTCGTCAACCAGATCCACGCCCCGGTCTCATGGCCACCCGGTCCGACCGGTTGTCGGCCGCCTCAGCCGGACGCAGGATGGAGGGGAGAGCCCAATCGGAGCGTGCGGCGAGCGGAGACCCTGCCATGCCCAAGATCCTGATCGTGACCGGAGACGCGGCGGAAGACCTCGAGGTGATGTACCCCTACCAGCGGCTGCTCGAGGAGGGGTACGAGGTGCACATCGCGGCGCCCGCCAAGAAGCGGCTGCAGTTCGTCGTGCACGATTTCGTCGACGGCTTCGACACCTACACGGAGAAGCTCGGGCACACCTGGGTGGCCGACCTGGCGTTCGCCGACGTCGATCCCGCGCAGTACGTCGCCCTGGTGCTGCCTGGCGGGCGCGCCCCGGAGTACCTGCGCAACGACCCCGAATGCCAGCGGATCGTGCGGCACTTCTTCGCCGAGGACAAGCCCGTCGCGCACCTGTGCCACGGCCCGCTGGTCACCGCCGCGGCCGGCGTGCTCTCCGGTCGGCGCAGCGCCGCCTACCCGGCGCTGGCCCCGGACGTGACGGCCGCGGGCGCGCAGTTCGTCGACGGTGAGGCCGTGGTCGACGGCATGCTCGTGTCCGGCCGGGCCTGGCCGGACCACCCGGCCTGGATGCGCGAATTCGTCAGGATCCTCCGCGCGAAGGCGCCGGCCGCGGGCTGAAACTACGGGTTCGATCCCTGCTCGGGGCGCGATTCGGCGCAGCTCTTAGACTTCCAGCCTCGGCGCCCCAGTAGCCCACGTCGCCGGCACACCGCCGTATCATCCGTGGGTCGTGGGTTCGAGTCCCACTCGCCCTACCGAGGTTGGACATCCGACCAGGCTCACGAGCTGCGTTTTCGTGGCGGCGACAGCTGTCGTGGCGGGTCTTTTCAGCAACTCTGCGATGGCGGAGCCTTGGGGTCTCCCGGCGGCCCGTGTCCGGGGATCGGGGCGGGCCGCCGGGGTCCTTGGCTTCTGTTCAGTTGTGGGCGGTCTGGCGTTGGTAGTGGCGGCGCCAGATGAGGCGGTAGACGGGGATGAGGCGGGGTACGGAGCGCAGGCCGGGGATGAAGGGGAGCAGCACGAATGCTGCGCCTAGCAGGCCCATTGTGCCCCAGACCAGGGCGTCGCCGTTGTCGGAGGAGTTGTAGGGCGCGATCTGGTACCAGAACGTGTAGGGGGCGAGCCAGGTCTGGCCGGGGTAGTCGCCCACCTCGTTCATCATGCCCCACTGGTCGCCGGCCAGGTGCTGGCCTTGCGCGTCGTTGGCGAGGTAGTTGCCGTCGGCGAGGAACAGGAGTGGGAGCGTGTAGTCGGTGTTGTAGAAGCCCTGCTCGGACATCAGTTGGCTGTCGAGGGAGCCGGAGCGGGCCTGGCCGAGCAACTGCTTGAGCAGGACGGGGACGGGGCCGGTGTTCGCGGTGGTCCACTTCTGCTGCTGGTCGGGGCCTGCGGATACGTACTCTGAGACGGCGCGCTGTACGGCGGCGGGTTGCGGGACGGCCTCGATCGGGGTGAGCACGAACGCTTGCGCCGTGTCGATGGGGTGGGTCACGCCGGCCGATTCCGCCAGTTTGACGGGTCCTAGTTGCTGGCCGGTCGAGGCGGTGTTGTACGGCGGTCCGTAGCCGGCGGTGCCGCTGGAGCCGGCGAGTTCGGCGAGTGCGGTGGCGGTGAAGTCACTCGGATCCGACTGCGCCCACGCGGCGATCGTGACCGGCTTCTCGTCCGGCGAGGAGAAGACACCGGCGAGTATCAGAGTCAGCACGGTCACCGCGCCGAGCGCCAGGACGAACTCCTTGACGAGGTCGTAGTGCCGGGAGCCGTACGCGTACGGATCCGGCTCGGCCGTCTTCATCTTCACGAGGCTCACGAGTCCTCACCCCGCTGCAACGGCGGGACGACCCCGTGACGGCGCACCAGCACGATGTGCGCGAGGACGACGACGCCGACGGCCAGCGGCAGCAGAGCGACGTGCCACAGCACCATCTGACCGAAGTTCATCACGTTGAAGTACGCGCCGACGCCGATGGCGTTGAGGCCGTCCTTCGCCTGCGTGGCAATCCACTGCGACTCGAAGTTCTGCTGGATCAGATAGCCGGTCAGCGCCGTGAACGCGCACGCGCCGAACGCGACCGCGCCGGTGATCCACGTCAGCGCGCGCCTGCCGCGCCACGCGGCCATGAAGAACTTGCCGACCAGGTGGATCGACATGAACGTCATCAGCAGTTCGACCGCCCACAGGTGGACGCTGTTGAGGTAGTGCCCGAACCCGGACACGTGCCACCAGGACGGCCCCTTGACCGCGAGCACGACGCCGCTGCCGATCACGACGCAGAGCGCGGTGAGGGTCAGCACGCCGAACACGTAGATCCAGGACTCGACGTACCTGGGCTGCCGGTCCGCCATCAGCTTCTCCAGCGGCAGATCGGTCTCGACCCGGCGGCGCAGGGCACCGGTCCAGCCGCCGCCCTCCGGCGAGGCGGGGGCGGCGGGCTTCTCGACGAGCTGGTCAGTCATCCTCGCCCCGCCTTCCCGGGAAGGGCAGCAGCAGGGCCGCGACGAAGGCGAGGAGGATGAGCACGATCATGAGCAGATTCGCTGCCGAGATCTGGATGAAGGACCAGCTCAGGTAGTGCCCCGGGCCGTTCAGGTCGACCGGGGCCGCGGTGACGTGGGAGGTCATCGGGCGCCTCCCGCGGATCGCGGGCGTGCGGATAGGGGCGGGCGGGTCACGCTCGTCATGGGTGAAGCTCCTTATGGGCGCCCGAACGCGGCGAATGTGGGTAGGCCGGCGTGTCGGGCGAAAGCGCGGCTCGACCGCGGACAGACCAGTCCGGGTCGGCGGCCGCGCGCGGATGTGGGCGAGCCGCGGCGGCATTCCCCCGATCCGTACCGAAAACGACCGGACGGTCGTCATCATGAACGGGGGAACGCCTGAAAAATACCGAGACCGGACAGCCCCGTCAATAAATCATTCCACTGACATGCAACTTCTTAACAATTCGAGCGGGAAGCCGCGAAGGTATTCGCACGGCGGCCGCAGAGTGTTTACGGTTGCGCCGTGGCTTCGATACTCTGCCGGGCCGCTGCGTCGCCGCCTCGAACCGCCGCGCGCACCGGCGCGATGCCCACCAGCGCGGCGTAGGTCACCGCGCCGATCGCGACGTGCATGACCATCAGGACGGCGACCGCGGTTCCGGGCTGCCCCAAGTAGAGCAGGTAGACGTCGGGCAGCAGCAGCACGAGCGTGACCAGGACCGCGAGCCTGGGGAACAGCCAGCGCGGGGCCGCGCACACGCGGGTGACGATCGGCCAGGCGATGCAGGCGATCACCACGCCGATCACGGTGAGCTTGCCGTAGTCCGCGAACTTGAAGTGCACGTATCCCTTCGTCGCGGGCCAGATCGCCACGCCGACGGCGACGATGACCGCGTCGGCGATCAAGGAACCCGCGATCGAGGCGGCGGACGCGATCAGCACTCGTACCGTGGCCGGCTGACGATGCGCGGGCGCGAAATCAATCCTGGCCAAAGACATAACCCACTTCACCATGCACGGCATCATAGCCACACCGGAGACCCCGCCGAATCATCCCGGAAGACGAGTCGCTGCTACTCCCTCAGATGGAGGGAGTAGCAGCGACAATTCGCGATTATTACAGATCTGCTGCGCGGCGTTCACTCACCGGAACTCGACTCTCGGTAGTGCTCGCGCCAGATCAGCCGGTAGACGGGGATGTAGCGCGGGATCGAGCGCAGGCCGGGGATGAAGGGCACGAACACGAACAGCAGGCTGAGCACCGCCATGGTTCCCCACACCAGCGCGTCGCCGTTGTCGGAGTGGTTGTACGGGGAGATCTGGTACCAGAACGTGTAGAGCCACAGCCAGGCCTGGCCGGGGTAGTTGCCGGTCTCGTTCATCATGCCCCACTGGTCGCCGGTGAGGTGGTCGTGGCCGGCGAGGGACTCGAGGTAGGAGCCGTCGGCCAGGAACAGCAGCGGCAGCGTGTAGTCGGACTGGTAGAAGGCGCCTGACTCGGTGAGCAGCTGGCCGTCGAGCGAACCGGCTTGGGCCTGGCTGAGCAGCGCGCCGAGCATGGCCGGGACGGGTCCGTAGTCGCCGGTCGTGACCTTGGCCGGGTCGCCGTTCGCCTTGTCCAACGCGTCGGAGTAGGCGCCGGTCCACGTGTTCTGCTGGGTGGCGGACGCGTTCGTGTACTGCGAGACGAGCGTCGGCTGCGCGGCCGCGAGCGGGCGAAGGACGAAGTCGTTCGCGGTGTCGATCGGCTTGGTGACGCCCACCAGGTTCGCCAGTGCGACGGGGCCGAGCTTCTGCCCCTGCGAGGCGTTGTTGTACGGCGGGCCGTACTGCGCGGTGCCGCTGGAGCCGTCGAGTTCGGCGAGCGCGGTGGCGGTGAAGTCGGCGCCGTCGGCCTTGGCCCAGCTCGCGATCGTGACCGGAGGCTTGTCCGGGGAGGAGAAGACCGCGGCGAGGGCGATCGAGAGCGCGAGCACCGCGACGAGCGCGACGGTGAACTCCTTGACCAGGTCGTAAGGGCGGGAGCCGAAGCTGTACGGGTCCGGCTCGGTGGTGCGCGGCTTGCGGCTCACGGCTGCTCCTCCTGCGTGGTCTCGCTCTTGAGCGGCAGCGGCGGGACGACGCCGTGGCGCCGGACCATCAGGATGTGCAGCACGACCAGGATTCCAACCACAGCCGGGAGCAGCACGATGTGCCACATCAGCATCTGGCCGAAGTTCATCGCGTCGAAGTACCCGCCGATCCCGACCGCGTTCAGCGCGTCCTTCGACTGGACGGCGATCCACTGCGAGTCGAGGTTCTGCTGGGCCAGGTAGCCGGTGAACGCCGT
Organism: Actinospica sp.; assembly: GCA_035493475.1. Lineage (GTDB taxonomy): Bacteria > Actinomycetota > Actinomycetes > Streptomycetales > Catenulisporaceae > Actinospica. Next base: position 16,659 of record DATJIF010000038.1, on the reverse strand, counting down.
GCCGATCGAGCCGAGGAACGCGACCGCGCCGGTGATCCACGTCAGGGCCCGGCGTCCGCGCCAGGCGGCCATGAAGAACTTGCCCCACAGGTGGATCACCATGAACGCCATGAACAGCTCGACGCTCCACAGGTGCAGGCTGTTGAAGAAGTGCCCGGTCCCGGAGGCGTGCCACCAGGACGGGCCCTGGATCGCCAGGACCGCTCCGCTGCCGAGGACGACGAAGAACGCGGCCAGCGTCAGCACGCCGAAGACGTAGATCCAGGACGCGACGTATTTCGGCTGCGTGTCCGGCAGCAGCTTCTCGGGTGGAAGCTCGCGTACCGCGCGGCGGCGCACCGCGGCGGTCCAGCCGGAGGCCTCGGCCGGCTCGCTCGGGGCCTCGGCCTGCTCGCGGGTGCTCATCTGCGGCCACGCCCCTTCGGGAACGGCAGCAGCAGCGCCACGAGGAAGATCACGACCATCACGGCGACCACCACGAGGTTCGCCACGGACAATTGAATGACGCCCCAGTTCAGATAGTGCCCCGGACCGTTGAGGTCCACCGGGGCCGCGAGAACCGGCTGTACGTGCATGGACATCGATCTACTCGCTTTCCGGAAGTCGACCGCGGGATCATCGCCCCGAGTCTCGTCCCGGGAGAGCGATCGGTGCAGGGACGAAGGTCCTGCCCGCAGGCCGCCGAAGGCCCTGATGCGTGCCGCCTGATCAGCTGCTGAGCGAGAAGTAGCTCTCCTCTTCCTGGCTGTTGTGCAGGCGCAGGACGGCGTGCAGTCCGTACAGGCACGCGCTGAGGTCGTCGATCTGCTCGGGACGCAGCGCGCCGTGCTGATCGGCCAGTTCCAGGTGCGTGGCGATGCGCCGGGCCAGCCGGTCGATCTCGATGTGCGACCGGCTCATCGTCTCGGTCGCCTCCGGGCCGCCGAGGTGCGCGGCCAGCGCCGGGTAGAGCTGGTGCTCCTCGGCGTGCTCGTGCGGCAGGATCTGCTCGGTCAGCAGCCGGTCCACCTCGCGCACGGCGTCGAGGGCCCGCTCGGCGTCTCCGGCGGCCAGCACTCCGGCGGCTTCCCGGACCGAGTCGATGGCGTCGGTGAGGCCTTCGTGTTCCGCCGCGAACCGGTGGACGAGTTCCTCGGCCGTACCGGTCAGCGGCCTGCCGGCGGCCCGCCCCGGCACGAGTGCTCGCAGGGCGTTGAGGATGACCACGACGTCGATCCCCTCCTGCAGCAGCGCACCGGGCGCGGCGGGCAGGTAGCCGACCGAGGCGACGAGCATCGCGACGAGCGAGAGCGCCATACCGCCCGCGGCACTCTGCACGGCGATACGGCGCGAACGTACGGCGGCGTCCATCGCGTCGGCGAGCCGTGCGACGTGGTCGGTGGTCAGCACGACGTCCGCCGCCTCGGACGCCGCGGTCGAACCGCGCGCGCCCATCGCCACACCGACCTGCGCGGCGGCGAGCGCGGGGGCGTCGTTCAGCCCGTCGCCGACCATCACGGTCACCGCGCGGTCGGATTCCTCCCGTACGGCGGCGACCTTGTCCGCCGGGCTCTGCCGGGATCGGACCTCGTCCAGGCCGAGCAGCGCCCCGACCTCGCGCGCGGGCTCGGCCCGATCACCGGTCAGCATCACCAGCCGCGTGAAGCCGGCCGCACGCAGTCGGCGCAGCGTGTGCGGAGCGTCCGGGCGCGGCGGATCGCGCAGTAGCACGGCGCCGGCAAGCGTCCGGTCGACCGTGACCCACACGGCGGTGGCTCCGTCGAGCAGTGCGCGGTTGTCGACCGCACGCGCCCACGGCGGCAGTTCCGCGGTCGGCGTCTCGATCCGCCCGACGGAGATCTCACGTCCGCCGAGGTCGCCGGTCGTGCCGCGGCCGGGTTCCTCGATCACCCTGTCTGGCAACTCGATCCGTTCCTTGCGGCGCCGTGCCTCGCGCACGATCGCCTGGGCCAGCACGTGCGCGGAGACCTGGTCCACCGAGGCCGCGAGCCCCAGCACCTCCCCCGGCGCGAAGCCCGGGGCGGCCGCGGTCTCGATGACGCGCGGCCTGCCCGCGGTCACGGTGCCGGTCTTGTCCAGGACGAGCGTGCGCGCCCGCCCGAGCCGTTCGAGCGCCGCTCCGTCGCGCACGATCACCCCGAGCCGGGACGCGCGCGAGAGTCCGGAGACGATCGCCACCGGCGCGGCCAGCAGCAGCGGGCACGGCGTGGCCACCACCAGCACCGCCACCGCGCGAACGGCCGATCCGCCGATCAGCCAGGACAGGCCGGCGATCAGCAGGGACAGCGGCAGGAACCACGCCGCGTACCGCTCGGCCAGCCGCACCATCGGCGCGCGCTCCGAGCCGGCCTGCTCCGCCAGCCGGACGATCTCGGCGTACGTGCTCTGCCGCGCCGTCGCCGAGGCCGAGAGTTCGAACACCGCGCCCGCGTTGACCGTCCCGCTCCGGATCGGCTCCGCGGGACCGTACTCGACCGGCAGCGGCTCCCCGGTCAGCGCCGACTCGTCGAGCACCGCGCGTGCACCGATCACCAGGCCGTCCACCGGGACCACCTCGCCGGGCCCGACCAGGAGCACGTCACCGGTCTCGACCGCGTCCAACGGCACCTGCTCGACCTGGTCGCGGACCCGTCGACGGGCGGTTCGCGGCGCATGCTCAAGCAGCGCGCGCAGATCTCGCGACGCCCGCCGCTCGGCCGCCACGTCCAGCGTGCGGCCGCTGGCCAGCATCAACGCGATCAGCGCCCCGGCGAGGTACTCCCCGACCGCGAGCGTGCCCGCCAGCGCCAGCGTCGCGATCACGTCCACACCGGCATGCCCGCGACGCAACGCCGCGACCACCCAGACGATCGACGGCACGATCGCGATGACGGTACCCGCCGCCCAACACACGTGAGCCGCATCGTGGTTTCCGGCCCACCAGCTCACGCCGCCCGCGAGCAGTGCGGCGGCGGTCAGCGCCAGCAGCGCCGGTTCCAGCCACCGCTTCGCCCAAGCCCAGCGTGCGCGATCGCCGCCAGGTTCCACCGCGTCAGCCGCCATCAGTCGCTTCATAGGACGCTGGCCAGGATCAGCAGCGTGGCACAGGCGCCGAGCAGTATCGGGCAGACCTTGAACCAGATCACGGGGGTGCGCGCACCGGTCGCGGCGGTGAGCGCGGCGAGGGCGAGCAGGAATCCGGCGGTGACGCGGTAGACCCAGTCCGCCGCGCTCGTGCCGCCCGCGACCGCCGTGACCGTGACGACCACCGCAGCCAGGCCCCACATGGTGAAGGACTCGGCCAGCCATTCCTGCACGAGCACACGGCGGTTGTCCGCAGTCAACGGCTCGAACCCGGCCAGCACCTGGCGAGTGGGGATCGCGTGCGCGACACCCCACAGGCCGGTGACGGCCGCGGCGGTGTAGGCGAGAGCCTGCATGACTCCAGGCTCACCGGGGGCGGCGCCGGAGCGTAGGGTCCTACGTCCCGGCCGCGAACGAGGCGATCAGCGGTTCGTCGCCTGCTGTCACCCGGCGAAGCCGCCGGATGCGGTCAGCGCGGTGTCGTCGGAGGCGGTGCCGGTGATGTTGTAGGTGTCGAGTGCGAAGTCGTGGCCGCTTGCCGGGCGGTTGAACTGGAAGCCGAAGCGGTAGGCGGCGGGCTTCAGGGACTGGCCGGGCTTGAGGGTCACCTGGTACTCGAGGCCGCCGGGTACCCGGGTCACCTCGGTCTCGAGTTCGGCGGGAGCGATGGTGGTCCAGATGCCGGTCGAGGCCACGCTCGTGCCGCCGGAGACCGTGACGGTGATGTGCAGTTCTTTGATGGTCCTGGTGGGCGTGACGGTGAGGTTCTCCTGGACCCAGTACTCGGTGCTGTGCGTGTCCACGGATGCGGTCGCCGGCAGGTTCCCGGTTGAGTCGGCGGTTCCGGTTCCGGTCGCGGTGGTGGCGGCCGCAGTGGGGGACGTGGCGCCTTCGGTAGGCGTGTCGGTCGGGGTCGGTGGGGCTGCGGTCGTGATGGTCGCCGACGGGGAGGTCTTCGGCGAGGTGACGGGGACTACTGTGTGCGGCCTTGCGGAGACGGCGATGCCGACCGAGACGGCCACGGCTACTGTCGCCGAGGCGAGTACGGCGGCGATGCCGAGGGGGATCCCGAGCAGGCGCATGCGCATCGGGCCCATGACTCGGCGGCGCGACGTGCTGGGCGCGGCTCCATCGGCCGTCAGATGCTCGAATCTCGCGGTGATGCGGTCGAGGTCCGCATCGTGGCCCTGTGCCTGGCGCCGCAACTGGTCCGAGAGCCACGCGCCGTCGGGCTGCGAGTCGTTCGTGTGCTTCATCGGTTCGCTCCTTCGGTCGCGGACCGACGACGGCCGCCGTTCGCCGCGGCCGACGCCGTGCGCGAACCGCGTAGTTGGGCCGCGAGTTCCTCCAGTCCTCGGGAGCTCTGGCTTTTCACCGTGCCCACGCTGATGCCGAGCGTCGAAGCCGTCTCGCGCTCGGAGAGGTCATAGTAATAGCGCAGCACCACGCAGGCGCGCTTGCGGGCCGGCAGTCGCAGCAGCGCTGTCTGCAGGTCGACCGAAGCGTCGCTGTCCGGGTGCGGCGCCTGCTCGCTGCGGCCGCCGCTCCACAGCCGCCAGCTACGCCGCTCGCGCACCACGCGGTCGGTGCGGTTCGCGGCTATGTTGGCCGCGATCCGGCGCACGTAGGCAAGCGGCCGGTCCGCGGTGGAGACTCTGGCCCAGCCCTTCCAGGCCTCGGCCAATGCCTCCGCCGCGACATCGTCGGCCGCTGCGTGCTCGCCGATCAGCAGATAGGCGAAGCGCGCCAACTCGTTGTAGTGCGCGGCGAAGAACGCCGCGAACTCGGAGTCGGTGCCATGCGGCCGGCGACGCTCGCCCCCGCTTCCCCCATCCATCACCGGCGGAATATAGCAGGGGCGAGTTACTGGCTCGTCAACCATCAGCTGCGAGATCACCTTCGATGGTCAGTCGGTTGCGCCGGTCACCGTGGTGCCGTGCCTGGTGACGTGGTACGTGACGGTGGCACCGCTCCAGAGGTGGAAGGTGAGCGTCACCGGCGCGCCGTCGGTCAGCGAGTTCAGGAAGGCGGGTGTCAAGGTGATGCTGTTGTTCGCGTAGTCGGCCGAGAAATCGGTGGAGTACTGCTTGTACGAGGTCCAGGTGGCCGACCCGGCGTTGCTTCCGTTCGCGTAGACGGCCTGCATCGTGGACAGGACGTCGCCGCTCAGCTGACCGGGGATGCTGAACGAGTTCGTCGAGCCGGTGTGGGCGGGTAGCCACGGCCATGCGTACATCCGGACGTCGATCGACCAGGGCACGCCGGTGGAGAACCTGGCCTGGAGGGTGGCCGCCACGCCGTAGCCGTGGCCCTGCGTCAGTCGGGCCAGTAGGGCCGCGGTCAGCGTGAGCCGGTTGCCCGAGAGCGTGTAGTCGTGGCCTGCGACGAGCTTGGTGCTGCCGTCGTAGAGGCCTTCGAAAGTGGTCCCGTCGGGGTTCAGCGTCAGGCTCTGCGCGGTGGCCTGTCCGTACTTCGGCACGAACACCATGTCGGAGGAGGCGTTGCCCGAGTTCGTGGTCAGGCTCGTCGTCATCGCCGCGAACATGCTCGGGTCGATGAGCTGCATGGTGTTGCGGTTGAGGATCCGCGCGCCGTCGTCCCAGTAGCTAAGGGTCACGCCGTTGGCCCGCGCGTCCTGGCCGAGTGCTTCGAAGTACTTCATCGCCTCGCCGTGTTCGATCGTCCCCGGCTGGGCGTCGTCCTCGTTGAGCAGTCCGGCCTCACCGACGTACACGGGGATGCCGTGCGCGATGAAGTCGCTGTGCAGCAGGCTGAAGACGGTGTCCATGTCCTTGCTGGTGGCGCTGTCGAACGTCGTCTCGTCGGCGACGTTGACGGAGAACGGCCAGTAGCCGTAGTAGTGCACGCTGGCGATCAGGTGCGTGTCGTGCAGCGACTGGATCGTGGCGGCGAGATTGTCCATCAGCGGCTTCGACGGCGTGTCGATCGGCGTCGGCAGCAGCAGGTAGCGGGTCGCGTTGCCGCCTCCGGTGCCGCGCACGAGGTGGACGAAGTCGGTGTTCAGTTCGTTGAGCAGGGTCTGGATCTGCTGGGTGCTCGCGCCGGTGAACGTCGGCTCGTTGACGGACTCCAGCACCAGCTTGTTCGACTCGCCCTTGAACTCCGCGGCGATCTGCGTCCAGGTGGCATTGAACCGGGCCAGCACGCCGTTCGGGTTGCTTGGCATGGAACTGATCCACTGCCACGAGTCGTGGTGCACGTTGAGCACGACGTAGAGCCCGTCGGCGAGCGCCCAGTCCACCACCTGCTTCACGCGCGTCAGGTAGGCCGGGTCGACGGTGTAGCCGGGGGCCGAGCCCTGGTGGTTGCTCCACGTGACCGGGATACGGATGCTGCGGAAGCCGAGCGACTTGACCTTGTCGATCAGCGCCTTCGTGGTGGCCGGGTTGCCCCAGGCGGTCTCGTTCGGGACGGCGTCCAGGCTGTTGCCGAGGTTCCAGCCGGGCTGTATCGCCGCCCCGAACTGCAGCGCGTTCGCGGGCGCCGCCGAGGCCGAAGCCGACGACGGCGACGCGGGCTTGGCCGCCGTCGTGGCGGGATGCGTGGCGAAGGCGGTGCCCGCGACCACGAAGCTCGCGGTGACCAGCGTCGCCACGGCGCCCGCCAGCAGGCCCAGCCGCCGCTTGCCCGGCCTCGCGGTCCGGTGGAATGACTTCACGCTGCGTTCCTTCGGGGGTGTCTGTTGGGTTGACACCCCCTTGTGGCCGCGAGCACCCGAAAAGGTTGCCGTGCAATCCAAGGAATCTCAGGAATGCTCGGACCGGACCAACTGCAACGCCTGCTGCGGGAACCAGTCCCCTGCCGCGGGGTCGTTCTCTCCCCAGAGCGGGTCGAACAGGGCTTGGTCGGCCGCGTCGGTCGGCCAGCCGGGCTTGGTGTACGCCGCGTAGTCCCAGGCGCGCACGCCGCCGGCCGCGTCGCATTGGCCGTCGGACTGCCCGGGCGTCTTGATCCACAGGTCGGCATCGAGCAGCGGCACGCCGGTACTAGTGGTCGGTCGTGCACCGAGTCCGGCGCCGGGCGGGTTGCACCAGTTGCCTGAGGCGAGGGTGGAGATCACCGATGCCGACTGGTCGTAGGGCGCGGCGGCGTAGGCGGTCATCGGGTTCGGGCCGCGGCCGTTGCGGCTGGTGTCGACCACGTAGTGGGTGCTGGCGACCGCGGATCCCATGTTGGCGGCGTACCACGCGGTGGTCAGGCCCCAGGTGGAGAAGTCGCCCTCGGTCGCCGGGTAGTACTGGCTGGCGCAGTCCGCGGGCAGGCCGTATGCCCAGCTCGACGGGTCGGTGACCATGGCGACGCAGTCCGATATCCACTGCCCGTAGTCGGTCGAGGCGGCATCCGTCTGGTAGTTGGAGACGTTGAGGAAGAAGCCCTGCGCCCGCTGCACCCCGGCTTCCAGCAGCCGCTGCGTGATGGTGCCGACGGACTGCCAGGCGCTGTTCGTGCCGTCGAGGTAGACGCTGGTGTTCGGCCGGGCTTCGAGCGCGTCCACGGCGTAGCTGATCTCCGCGATGCGGTCGGCGTCGGTGAACGGATAGCTGCTCGAACCGTAGCCCGCGCAGTTCGACGGGAGGTTGCCGAGGGCGTCGGGCTCGACGATGACCACGGCGCGCTGGTTGCCGATCCCGGCCGCGAACGCGGAGATCCACGCATCGTAGGCGGCCGCGTCGGTCGCGCCGCCCGCCGAGTACTGCGCGCAGTCGCGGCCCGGAACGTCGTAGGCCACGAGCACGGGCACGGCGTGTTCCAGTGCTGCTTCGACCATCGTCGTGCGCACCTGGGAGCGGACCTGGGCGTCGGTGCCGTCGGTGAACCACACCGCCTGCGACGTGGCCTCCATCCGGGTGATCAGCGCGGCATCCGAGAGGTCGCCGGACTCGGCCAGGTGCAGGGCTTGCGTGAGCGAACCGTCGGCGGGCGGCGGCACGAACAGCCGGGTGCCCGCGTTCAGGGCGTGGCTTCCGGCCGGGGTCGATGCGCTCGCGACGCCCGGGGCCGCGATCGCCACCAGCGCGGTGACGATCGCGGCGGCTACGGATATACGTGGTCTGTCAGACACCGGTGATAGTCCATTCGTTGTTCGTGCTGGAGTTCGGCGTCCAGAGCACGGTCGTGGACCCGTTGGCGGTGGATCCGGCGCCGTCGAGGGCGGTGCCGGTGCCGCGGTTGACGATCTGGTAGCGGCCGCCGCCCACGCTGTTGAGACTCCACTGCTGGTTGTTGCCGCCGTTCCACGTGGTCTGACGACAGGGCGCGCCGTTCGCGGTGTTGCCCCAGCTGTCGGCGACCATGCCGTTCGTGTTGTTGACGATGCGGTAGTAGCCGTTGCCCAGCGCGACGAACTGCCACTGCAGGTTCGTGCTGCCGTCCCACGTCCACTGCTTGAGGTTCGAGCCGGACGCGACGCCGCCGCCGCTGTCGAGCACGAGTCCGCTCGTGGCGTTCGCGATCTTCACCCACGAGCCCGTCACGACCGGGTTGAGCGTGGGGATCGGGCCCTTGAAGGTGAGCTTGAACGTGTAGGCCAGCGCGTTGAAAGGCGGGTTCGAGGACGGCATCGTGATGTGCAGTCCCCCGCCGTCCTGCGTGTACGTCGGCAGGTTCGTGTAGCTGCCCACCGCGTTGTTGATCAGCTGGATCGACGCGAGGCTGCTCAGGTTGATCTGGTTGGAGCTCAGCGTCGTGATGGTCGTGGTGCCGCCCTGCCAGCCGAGCGTGGTCGCGTAGAGGACAGTGTTGTCCTGGCTGCGGGTGAAGCGGATGTCCTGCGGGGTTCCCGCCTTCGGCCCGGCGAAGGAGCCGCCGCCCATCGCGGTCGGTCCCTCGCCGTAGCTGGACCAGGCGCGCGTGGCGTAGATCGACTCGCCGAACCGGCCGAGCCAGTCGCCCATCCCGAGCAGCAGCGACTGCTGGTCGGCCGGAATGGTGCCGTCCGCCATCGGGGCGATGTTCAGCAGCAGGTTGCCGCCCTTGCTGACGTGGTCGATGAGCGAGTGCAGCATCGTCTTGGTGTCGTACAGGCTGATACCGGTGACGTAGCACCACGTGGACGCCGAGACGCTGTCGTCGGTGAGCCAGTACGGGGTCAGCAGGCTGCCGGCGCCGCCGCGCTCGTAGTCGAAGACCTCGCCGAGCGTGTCGAAACCGTCCTTGTACGTGGCGACCACGTCCTTGTTCCAGGACACCGCCGCGTTGTAGTAGTCGGCCAGGAACTGCAGCCGGTAGTTCTCCTGGACGCCGCTGAGGTCGAAGTCCTGCCAGATCAGGTCCGGCTGGTAGCCGGTGATCACCTCGTGCAGCTTGTTGTACCAGAGCAGGTTCTCGGTGGCGGTGCCCTGCTGGCCGAACAGGATGCGCAGGTTCGGGTCGGACTGGTTCGGCACGTACTGGTAGTAGCCGAGAAAGTGGTAGGCGTGGTGCAGCGAGCACATGAACTTCAGGCCCTGCGCGCGGATCGCCTGCGCGTGCAGGCTCAGCAGGTCGAGCTTGGGGCCGCGGGCGACGGAGTTCCACGGGTTGGCCTGGCTGTTCCACATGGAGAAGCCGTCGTGGTGCTCGGCGACCGGACCGGCGAAGCGCGCGCCCGCGGCCTTGAACAGCGCCGCCCACGCGTTCGGGTCCCAGTTGCCGCCCTGCGAGGCGAGCTTCGGCGCGAACTGCACGTGGTTCCCCGACTTGTCCACGCCGCCGTCGATGAAGAAGCTGTACGGCCACACCGAGGGATCGCCGTACGTGGCGATGTGGTGCTGGTTCTCGATCGAGCCGGAGTTGTACATGTTGCGCGGGTACCACTCGCTGCTGAACGCCGGAACGCTGAAGGCGCCCCAGTGGTAGTAGATGCCGAACTTCGCGTCCTGGAACCAGGTCGGGGCCGGCGGGTGCTGGTCGACGGAGGACCAGGCGGCGGTGTAGCTCTGCGGGCCGGTGTTCGCGGCGGCCTCGGGGGCGAATCGCAGCAGGCCGAACGTGGTCGCGGCACCGGCTCCGGCCACCAGCAGCGTGCGGCGGCTGATCGGCAGCGATGCCGAGGGGGATGACATGGCGGGATTCCTCTCCGTGGGTGGGCAGCGCGTGGTGGCGTAGCGGTCCGGACTCCCGGCGGCGGCTAGGGAGTCCGGACCGCGGCTGATCGGAGCGCGACGGCAGACCTTCAGCCGGTCAGCCGCGCGTCCACTTCTGGTTACCGCCGCCATTGCAGGTCCAGAGCTCGAGCAGGGTGCCGTTGGCGGTTCCGGCGCCGGTCGCGTCGAGGCACAGGCCGGACTGCGTGCCGGTGACAGTGCCGTTCGAGTTGAAGGTCCACTTCTGGTTCGCGCCGCCGGTGCACGGCCAGATGTCGACCTTCGTCCCGGCGCTGGTGCCCTGGCCGCTGGCATCGAGGCAGTCGCTGCCGTACACCCGCAGTTCGTCGGCCGCGGTGTACGTCCACTGCTGGTTCGAGCCGCCGTTGCAGTCCCACAGCTCCACCTGCGTGCCGGAGGTCTGGCTCGCGCCGGGCACGTCGACGCAGCGTCCTGACGCGGTGCCGACGATCGTGCTCGTACCGCCGCCGGTTCCGCCGCCGCTGCCGGGCGTGATCGACAGGTTGTCGAACTGCGCAGTCTCACCTTGGCTGGTGGCGTAGCCGATCTGCCCGGCGCCCCACGTGGAGTCGTTCGCGGTGCCGACGGTCGCGCCGTCGACGGAAGCGGTGATGGTGCTGCCCGCGAACGTGAGGGCGAGGGTGTGCCACTTGCCGGTGCCGAGCGCGGTGGTCGTGCCGCTGGCGAGCGTGGTGACGTTCCCGTTCGTGTTCGAGTCCAGGATCGACCACGCGCCGGTGTCGCTGACGCGCAGATGGTAGGCGTTCAGTCCGGCCGATCCGGTGTACGACTGCGAATTCGCCCGTCCGATGAGCTCGGCGTATCCGGACTTTTCGAGCATGACGTCGGAACTGACGGTGTAGTTGCTCCAGCTCAGGTCGCCGAACAGGGTGTGCGGGTCGGAGAGCGTGTCCCAGGTGATCGGGGCCTGCGCGCTCATCTGGCGCACGCACTGGCCGCTGCGTCCGCCGCCGCAGTTCACGATCTCGAACGCGCCCTGCCAGTCCATCAGGTACTTGGCCTCGCTGCCGACGGTGTCGCCGTCGAAGGAGTCGCTGTACGGAAGGCTGAGCGTGCCCTGCGCGGGACTGGCCGCGGTTCCCTTCCCTTGGCCGGTCGTGGTCGTCAGCGAGTAAACGTACCCGGGCTGCACGGTCAGGCTGAAGCTGCCGCCGGACGGGGTGATGTCGGTGGTGTGCACGAAGTAGTCGGAGGAGTTGCTGGAGTTCACGTTCGTGGCCCAGACGTGCACCTGGCCCGTGGACAGCCCGCCGGTGACATTGAAGTTGAGCGTCTGGGCGCTCGTGGCGTCCATGGTCTCGATGATGGTCGAGTAGTCGCTGTTGTTCGGGGACTTCAGCGACACGTAGCTTCCGTTGTTCCGGTTGCCGCCGATGTAGCCGTCGGAGGAGTTGAGGTACTGCCAGCCGGGTGCGGTGAACTGCGTGGTCTGGGCCATCACCCAGGCGTTCTTGCCGATCGAGTAGTAGCCGGACCACGGTTGGGGCGCGAGCGCGAGGCCCATCGTGGCGTACGGCAGGTTCGGGGTGATCGCCGCGACGATCGGCCAGTTGAGGTACGCCGTCATCCCGCCGTCGATGTATCCGCGGTTGATGCCGCGTGCCATCGCCTGAGCACCCGCGTTGTAGTCGTCAGAGCCGTTCTCGCTGGCCCACAACGGTTTCCCGGAGGAACTGGCCGCCGACGGCACCGTGCACGTGGCCTGCGACGAGCGGTAGCCGCACGGATAGTGCGCGCCGAGCACACCGACCGACGCGGCGAACGTCGAGTTGCTGTCGACGTCGTTCGCGATGGTCCAATCGGAGTCGGCGCCGACGATCGTGACGCCGGAGTACCCGTCGGCGTTCAGGGTGCTGCGAAGCTGCTCGTACCAGGCGATGTTGTAGCCGCGTTCGTTCCAGCCGCCGAGATAGTCGATGGTCAGGCCGTGCGACTTGGCACAGCCGAGCCAGGACACGAGATAGTTGATCATGTCGGTGGACCAGAAGTTGCCGTTGCCGATCCAGCCGGGCGCTCCCCAGGCGAGGCCGTAGAGCTTGATGTTCGGGTTGCGGGCCTTCGCCTGTTCGGCGAGCCAGAACTCGTACCCGACATTGCAGTTCACCGTGCCGCGCACGTGCTCGATGCTCGGCTCGGCGCCCGACGTGGAGTTGGTGTCGCCGCCGATCTCGATCTTGAGCATCTGCGTCGAGGCACCGTAGTCGGGCTTGAACAGGTAGTCCAGGATCTGGCTGCGCTCGGGGTCGGGGTAGTCGATCAGGAGTCTGCTGTTGCCGCCGCCTCCGCTGATCGCACCGACGCCGTCGAACGTCTTTCCGCCGGACGCGCCGTTGATCGTGATCGAGGTCGCGGCCTGGGCGGGCGTGGCGACGGAGGCGACGATGCCGGTCGCGACCAGGAGCGCGCCGAGGAGCGCCGCGGTGGTGGTGCGCAGGCGTATGCGGAGTCTGGTCATCCGAGGCTCCACTGCTGGTTCGACCCGCCGTTGCAGGTCCACAGTTCGGCGAGTGCTCCGTCAGCGGTCGAGGCCCCGGTCACGTCGAGGCAGAGTCCTGACTGAACGCCGGTGATGGTTCCGTTGCTGTTGATCGTCCACTGTTGGTTCGTCTGGCCGTTGCAGGACCAGATGATGACCTTCGTGCCGTTGGTGGTGCCCTTGTTGTTGGCGTCGAGGCAGAACGTCGAACCGCCGACGGTCGCGCTGAGACCGTTCGAGGATGTGTGGGTCCAGGTCTGGTTAGCCGCTCCGCTGCAGTCCCAGATCTGCAGCTGAGTACCAGCCGTGGTCGAGGAGTTCGGATCGTCCAGGCACTTGCCCGCACCGACCGCATGCAACTCACCCGCGCTGCCGCCGCCACCGCCGCCGCTACTCGAGCCGCCGACTCCGGCCTGCGCGATGACCTGCTGGGCTCCGGACGGCCAACTGGTGCCGCTGACCTGGACGTTGTTGCTCAGCACGTTGTTGTGCGGCGAGCCGGTGGCCACGTTCGTCGCGCCGCCGTTGTACCAGTTGTTCGAGAACGTGCTGTCGTCGGTGTTGTTGTTCGCGTTGGCGTTGGTGAACGCCCAGACTCCGGTGTCCTGTACGACGTTGTTCGACAGGGTCACGTAGCGCGAGCCCTCGTCGAGGTAGAGCCCGACAGTGTGCTGATTGTCGTAGATGTAGTTGTCGTAGATCACGGCGCCGGGGTTGGCGGACAGGTTGTAGATGCTGCCGCCGTCGTGGAAGAGCTTCTTCGTGCCGTGCACCAGGTTGTAGGAGACCACGGTGTTCTTCAGCGTGGTCGGCGTGGTGTAGATCGGCTGGTAGTTGTAGGTGCCCCGGTTCACGTAGTCCTGGCTGCCGCCCGGGTCGTTGATGCCCCAGCCCCAGCCGACGTCGATGCCGTCGTACGGGAGGTTCGTCACCTCGTTGTGTTCGATGTCGGCGTGCGTGACGTAGGTGGAGAGGATGCCCGCCATGTCCTTGTAGTCCTCGGCTACTCCACTGACCAGGTTGTTCGTCAGGGTGATGTTCTGGTCGGTCATCGCCGTGTTCGACGGGTGGTGGGCGTTGGGCTCGACTCCGCCGACCACGATGCCGGAGCCCGAGTCGTCCGTGAACGTGTTGTGGTCGGCCGTGATGCTCGAAGCGCCGAGGCCCGTGCCGGAGGCGACCGCGTCGTTGTCCTGGCCGATGCCCAGGCCGATCTCACCGAGGTGGGTGAACGTGTCGCCGGTGAAGGCGATGTTCGAGGCCGCCGACACCTGCACCGCGGCGGGGGCCTCGTTCCACGAGTTGCGGGTGGCCTCGAACAGCTGGCAGCCGGACTGGCAGGAGCTGAGGAAGTTCGAGGGCTGCTGGTAGGTCTGCGCGAGGAACGTGCCGGACTGCTGGTCGGCGTACCCGATGCCGGTGCTCGGCGTCAGCCAGGTGGTGTGCTCGAAGGCGAGGCCCTGGAAGGCGATGTTGTGGGCGGGGCTGCTGTAACTACCGGAGATCTGCAGCAGCGAGGTCAGCCGCGGCAGCTCCACGTCGTGGCTCGCCGGGTTCCAGCCGGAGGGCGCCTTGTAATACAACTCGCCGGCCTGCGGGTCGAGGTACCACTGGCCCGCGTTCTTCAGGAACGAGTACGAGTTCTCCAGGTAGAGCTGGCCGCCGGCGAACGGGCTCGCGAGCGTGTCGTAGCCCCAGTTGTTGTTATCCCACGCGGGCTGCTGCATCGTGATCGCCGTGCCGCTGATCGACTGGACCGGGACGTACCGGTCGGTGAACGAGTTCTGGCTCTCCAGCTCGATCCGGCTCTGCTCCGGGAGGGTGGCCAGGTAGTCGAGCGCGGAGTTCTGGATCGTCATGCCGCTGCTCGTCATCGACACGTCGCTGCGGTTGATCGCGATCGAGGCGCGCGGAGCCAGAGCGCCGTCCACATACAGCTGACGGGAATCGGCGCCGGTGGGCACCGACGCCGCGTAGATGTTGTTCGCCGAGTCGTGCAGCGTCCAGCCGGTGACCTGCTGCCCGCCGGAGACGACCGGGCTCGCGCCGGACGCGGCCTGCCATCTGACGGTGTATCCGTTGCTGCCCGAGTCGGCGGCGCCGAACACGAGCGGGGCGGAGAGCCGGTAGGTGCCGCCGGCGAGCTGCACGACGACGTCGCCGCTCATGTTCCCGTCGATCGCCTCGACGGAGGTCTTCGCCTGCGGCAGCGAGCAGGGAGCGGACGAGCTGCACGCGGTGCCGCTGCCGGTGGGCGAGGCGTAGAGGGTGGTCGTCGTGGCCGCCTGCGAGATCGCGGGCGCGGCGCCGAGACCGGCCAGTGCCAGGGCCGCCACCAGCATTGCTTTCGCGGGCAGGGCGCGGCCGGGCCGGGGTGGGTGCGACGTCATCGTCAGAGCCCTTCTTCCCAGGGGAAAGACGTGCCGAATGTGTACGACTTTTGTGGGCGTGGGTCTAGACGCAGGAAACTCCCGGTCGCGCCGGGTGTCAAGAGACGCGACAGCCGTCCGACGCCGCCCGAACCGGCCGAGCTGGCCGGATAGGTGTGACTGATTCTGAAAGTTTCACGCGCGCTCCCGAAGCGATCTGGACCCGCGCGTCCGGCGATTGACCGAGCCGCGACCCGGCCCTACGATCCCGCTCGATTCAATGCACTGAATCGATTCCCCGCTTCGGACCCGTTCCCGCCCAGGGACGATGAGTCTGAAGCTTTCCCTTGATCACGAAGCATCTGCGACGACGGAGGGCTTCATGCCACTGACCCACACCACGATCCGACGGCGCGTCACGCTGCTCGCCGCCTTCCTGTTCGCGGCCCTGATCGCCCTGTCGATCTCGACCGCGAACGCGCCGCGCGCCAACGCCGCCACGGCGCTTCCGTGCGACATCTACGCCGCGGGCGGCACGCCGTGCGAGACCGCGCACAGCACCACCCGCGCCCTGTTCGCCGCCTACGACGGTCCGCTCTACCAGATCCAGCGGGCCTCGGACGGCAGCTCGCTGAACATCGGGCTGACCGCGGCGGGCGGGGTGGCCGCGACCGCCCCGCAGGTCTCGTTCTGCGCGGGCACCACGTGCACCATCACCAAGATCTACGACCAGACCGCCAACCACAACGACCTGCCGATCTCCTGGGGCGGCTTCTGGAAGGGACCCGGGCCGAACGGCGCCGACGTGGGCGCGAACGCGATGGCGCTGCCGCTCACGGTCGGCGGCCAGGCGGCGTACGGCGTCAAGGTCACCGGCGGCGTGGGCTACCGCGTCGACAACGCGAAGGGCGTGCCGACCGGCTCCGCGCCCGAGGGCGTGTACATGGTGACCTCGTCGAACTCCGTCGACCAGTACTGCTGCTTCGACTACGGCAGCGGCGAGAACTCGCACACCGACACCGGGAACGCGACCATGAACGCGATCGAGTGGGGCACGGCGTGCTGGTTCGGCGGCTGCACGGGCAGCGGTCCGTGGGTCGAGGCCGACCTCGAGAACGGCATGTACAGCTCGAACACCGGCCCGAACCAGTCGGGCTACACCGGGGTGAACTTCCCCTTCGTGACCGCGATGGAGAAGAACAACGGTACGAGCAACTTCACCCTCAAGTACGCGAACGCGGACAGCGGCGGGCTGACCACGGGCTTCTCGGGCCCGCTGCCCAACGGCTATTCGCCGATGAAGACCGACTCGTCGATCCTGCTGGGCACCGGCGGCGACAACAGCAACAACGGCATCGGGTACTTCTTCGAGGGCGCCGTCACCGCCGGGTATCCGTCCGACGCCACCGAGGCGGCGGTCCAGGCCAGCATCGCCGCGGCGGGCTACTCGTTCGGCGGCTCGACGGGTGGCGGCGGCACCGGCGCGCTGCACGCGGTCGGTGCGGGCAAGTGCCTCGACGACCCGAACTCGACGACCACCGCCGGCACCCAACAACAGATCTGGGACTGCAGCGGCCAGCCGAACCAGACCTGGACCCACACCTCCTCCAACGCCCTCAGCCTG
>DATJIF010000037.1:0-30543 GCA_035493475.1 Actinospica sp. | reverse complement strand
GGTGACCTGCGCCAGGAACTCCTCGCGCTTGGGCGCGCGCTCGGCGACCAGGTGCACGATCTCGTCGTACATCTTCGGGTAGAGGATCGCGAAGGCGAGGTCCTCGAGCTCCCACTTGATCGTGTTCATGCCCAGCCGGTGCGCCAGCGGGGCGTAGATCTCCAGGGTCTCGCGGGACTTCTGCTCCTGCTTCTCCCGCTTCATGTAGCGCATGGTGCGCATGTTGTGCAGCCGGTCGGCCAGCTTGATGACCAGCACCCTGATGTCGCGGGCCATCGCCACGACCATCTTGCGCACGGTCTCGGCCTGCGCGGCCTCGCCCAGCTTGACCTTGTCCAGCTTGGTCACGCCGTCGACCAGCAGCGCCACGGTGTCGCCGAAGTCGCGGCGCAGCATGTCCAGGCTGTAGTCGGTGTCCTCGACGGTGTCGTGCAGCAGGCCCGCGCACAGCGTCGGCACGTCCATGCCGAGCTCGGCCAGGATCGTGGTCACCGACAGCGGGTGCGTGATGTACGGGTCGCCGCTCTTGCGCCGCTGGCCGCGGTGGTACTTCTCCGCGACCTGGTAGGCGCGCTCCAGCAGCCGCAGGTCGGCCTTCGGGTCGGAGGCGCGCACGATCCGGAACAGCGGCTCGAGCACCGGGTTCGGCCCCCCGGCGCGGGCCCCGCCGAGCCGGGCCAGCCGGGCGCGCACCCGGCTGGAGGGCTGGTGCTGGGTCGGCGCGGACGGCACCGGGACCAGCCGCGGGTTGACCGGCAGCGGCGTGGACTGCGCGGGCGCGGCGGGCTGCGGCGGCTCGGGGGCGGGCGACGGCTGCGACGGTCCGGCCGGAACGGGCACGGCGGCGGTGGGGCGCGGCGGGTTGGGCTGCCGCGTCTCGGTCGTGGCCTCGGCCTCCGGGGTCGTCGTCAAGCCACCGCCTCCTTAGCTCCTGGCTAGCGCCGCCTGTCCGACCATGGTATCCGGTGCACCGGTCCGCGAGACAGCACGAGAGGAGAACACCGGGGACCCCCGGCCGCATTCCTCCCCGGAATCACACCGTGAGCAGGGACTTCACCGGCAACTCGGAGCTCTCCGCGGTCAATCTGGCCCGTCCGGGCAGGAAGCTCAGCTCCAGCAGCACGGCCACCCCGACGGTCTGCGCGCCGCACTCGCCGATCGCCTGAAGGGCCGCGGCGGCGGTCCCGCCGGTGGCCAGCACGTCGTCCACGATCAGCACCCGGTCGCCGGGCTGGAACGAGTCCTGGTGGATCTCCAGCACCGCCTCGCCGTACTCCAACTGGTAGGAGACCGCGTAGACCTCGCCGGGCAGCTTGCCGGCCTTGCGCACCGGCACGAAGCCGAACTCCCCCGCGACGGCGACCGGCGCGGCCAGGATGAAGCCGCGCGCCTCGAGCCCGACCACCTTCGTGGCGCCGAGCTCGCGCCCGATCCGGACGAACTCGCCGGTCATCGCGGCGAACGCGGCCGGGTCGGCGAGCAGCGGGGTGATGTCCTTGAAGACGATCCCGGGCTTCGGGTAGTCGGCCACGTCCCGGATCCGCGAGTTCAGCAGCGCGGTCAGGTCGTCCGGGGCGGCGTGCGTGGGCTCAGTCACCGCAGTACGGTACCAACCCCGCGCGGCCGGAAACGCGCTCGCCCCCGGCTGTCGCGCAGGAACCGGGGGCGAGCGGTGGATCAGCGGGCCGTCAGCGCTTCTTCTTGTTGCTGCGCGGCTGCGGACGCTGGTTGCCGCGCGGCTGGACCTCGCGCTGCGCGGGCTGCGGCCCCGGCACCCGGCCGGTGATCTTGATCGTGCCCGCGCCCACCGAGCCCGGCTCCGGCGCGCCGACGGACACGGCCTGCTCGACCTGCGCCTCCTCGGCCGCCCCGGCGCGCGAGGCCTCCTTCTTCGCCTTGTTGTCCATCCGGGCCGTGTGCGCCCGCACCGCCGGGTTGCGCTCCTTGATCCAGACCAGCAGCGGGGCCGCGAGCAGGATCGAGGAGACGGTACCGGCGGCGATACCGACGAACAGCGCGAGCGCGATGTCCTGGAGCACCGCGGCCTCGGAGAGCACGCCGCCGATCATCAGCGCGACGACCGGGATGACCGCGATCAGCGAGGTGTTCAGCGAGCGCATCAGGGTCTGGTTCACGGCGAGGTTCGCGGCCCGGTTGTACGAGAGCCGGTCCGTGTCCACGAACTGCTTGCGGTTCTCCCGGATCTTGTCGAACACGACGACCGCGTCGTAGATCGCGTAACCGAGGATCGTCAGGAACCCGGTGACGGTGGCCGGGGAGACCTCCAGGCCGGACCAGGCGTACACCCCGACCGTGATCACGATGACGTTGAGCAGCGAGACCAGCGCGGCCGCGGCCATCTGCCATTCGAAGAACACGGCCAGGTAGATCGCGACCAGGACGAGGAAGACGGCGAGCGCCTCGAGCGCGTCCTTGGACACCTCGTGGCCCCAGCTCGCGCCGACCGTCTGCACGGTGATCGAGTCGACGTTGATCCCGGCCGCCTTGGCCAGGTCGGCCTTGAGCGCGTTCTCGGTCGCCAGCTCGATGACCGGCGTGGTGACGGTGACCTCGTGCCCGGCGCCGCCGGTGGTGACCGTGAGCTGCTGCACGACCGGGGCGCTGACGCCGTTGTTCACGGCGATCGAGGTGGCCTCGGTGGTCGAGAGCGACTGGCTCGGCACGGTGAGCACCGTGCCGCCGGTGAAGTCGACGCTGAAGTGCAGCCCGCGCACGCCGAGGCCGAGGGCGGCCAGCAGCAGCACGATGCCGAAGGACGCGAACCAGCGCTTGCGGCGGCCGACCACCTCGACGGCGGTCTCGCCGCTGTAGAGCCTGTTGCCGAGCGTGCTGAAGTTCTCGAGCCGGGACATCTCAGGCCTCCACGCTCTGCTCGTTGTTCTCGGCGTTCTCGCCGTCGCCCGCGGCCGCCGCGGCTTCCTGGCGGCGGCGCTCGGCGATCGTCATCCGGCCGCGCGAACCGGCGCGGTAGCTCTGGCGCTGCGCACCGAGGCTCTCCGGGTCGAGTCCGGACCATGGATGGCCGTTGCCGAAGAAGTTCGTCCGGGCGAACAGCGTCACCACGGGGACGGTGAACATGAAGATGACCACCAGGTCGATCACCGTGGACAGTCCCAGGGTGAACGCGAAGCCCTGCACCGAGCCGACCGTCATCAGGTACAGCACGACGGCCGCGATCAGGGTGACGAGGTCGGACGCGATGACCGTGCGGCGCGCCCGGGTCCAGGCGTGCCGGACCGCGGAGCGCACGGATCTGCCCTCGCGCAGCTCGTCGCGCAGCCGCTCGAAGAACACGACGAACGAGTCGGCGGTGATACCGATGGCGACGATCAGACCGGCGACACCGGGCAGCGACAGCGTGAACCCGAGCAGCGGACCGAACAGGCACGCCAGCGAGTAGGTCAGCGCGGCGGCGACCACGAGGCTGGAGATCGCCGCGATCGACAGGCCGCGGTAGTACAGGATGACGTACAGGAACACCAGGCCGAGGCCGATCGCGCCGGCGATCAGACCGCCCTGCAGCTCCGAGCCGCCGAGCGTCGGGGAGACGATCGAGACCTGGCTCTGCTTGAAGGTCAGCGGCAGCGAACCGTAGTTCAGCGTCGTCGCCAGCTTGCTGGCCTGCGCCTGCGTGAACGAGCCGGTGATCGAGGCGGTGCCGGTGGTGATCGCGCCCTGGTTGACCGCGGGCGCGGACTGCACGATGCCGTCCAGGGTGATGGCGAACTGGCCGGTGCCCTGCTGGCTGGAGTACTGCTGGTACAGCGTCGAGGTCTCGGTGGCGAACTGCTTGGTGCCCTTGGCGTCGAAGCTCAGCACGACCTCGTAGGCGCCGGTCGGCAGGCCGTTCGCGGTCACCGGGGTCGCGGAGGCGTTGGTGACGTCCTTGCCGTCGATGACCGAGGGCGCGAGCAGGTACTTGTTGCCGTCGATGCCGCAGGTCGCGAGGTACGCGGTCGGCTTCACGACGCTCACGGTCTGGGTGTACGAGCCGTTCTTGCAGTTCAGCTTCTGGTAGGCCGCGTACGCCGTCTCCTCCTGGGCGGTGGAGCCCGGGCTCGCGGCGGCGGTGGACGACGCGCTCGACGAGGACGAGGCCGCGGCCGAGGCGCTCTTCGACGCGGTGCCGGTGGCGTCCGCGGAGGCGCTGGTCGTGGCGGCGTCCGGCACGGCGGCCTCGGACTCGGACTGGCCGCTGGCCTTGGAGCTGGCGCTGGCCGAGGACGAGGCGGAGGAGCTGGCCTTGGCGGCGCTCGCCGACGCGGACGCGGAGCCGGTGGCCTTAGCCGTCGAGGTGCCGGTGGCCGAGGCGCTCGGCGTCGTGGTCGTGGTGGGGGTTCCGCTCGCGGACACCACGACCGGCCGGAAGTACAGGTGGGCGGTGGCGCCGATCGAGTCCACCGTGGCCTGCGAGTACTGGCCGGGGATCTCGACGTCGATCGTGTTCGAACCCTCCTGGGTGACCGTCGCCTCGCTCACGCCGTAGCCGTTGACGCGCTCCTGCATGATGTTCACGGCCTGGCCCATGTCGGCCGCCGACGGCGTCTTGCCCTGCCCCAGGTCCGCGGTGAACACCGCGCTGGTGCCGCCGGCCAGGTCGATCGCGAGCCGCGGGTGCGTCGCGTTGACGCCGAACATCGTCGCGTACAGGGCGACCAGGATCACCGCCAGCAGGGCCAGCGGCCGCCAGGGTCGCTGATCCGCCGCCCCCCGGCTCCGGGTCGAGAGCAGGCCGGAGTACTTGTTGCCCCGGGCCTTTTTCGCAGCCACCTTTTGTCTCCTCGGTTATGACATCGCGGGTCCGCGCGACGGCGTCCGGTGGGCAGGACGACGCGCGCTGAGGCCGCTCATGACGCCGGTATGTCCGTTCCGCCGGATATCAGGACGGAGGCGGGCGCCGAACCGGTTCCCCGCGGCGCGTCCCCCCGACCCCCGTCCGGTCGGCGTCAGCCGGCCTTAGACCTTCTGCTCGTCCTTGGCGTCCTCGGGCTGCTCCGCGGAGCTCTCCTCGACGGTCTCCGGCTCCTCGACCTCGGCGTCCGGCTCCGTGCCGAGGGTCTCGGACTCGGGGGCGACGACCCCGGCGATGGCCTGCTTGGTGAACTTGAGCTTCACCCCGGGCGTGGTCTCCACGACGACGTACTCGTCGGTCAGGTCGGTGACGGTGCCCACGAGCCCCCCGATGGTGCGCACCTCGGCGCCGATCGCCAGCGCGGACTGCATGGCCTGCGCCTGGGCGGCCTGCCGCTTGCGGCCTCGGGTCGTCATGAAGATCATCAACGCGCCGAAGACGACTACGTAGATCAGAATCAGGGTCACGGTTATCGGCTGTTCTTCCGGGATCGCGCCTGGCTGGCCAGGCTGCGGTCGGTATGTGAGGAGCACGCCGACAGGTGGACGGGCACTCCAGGTCACGCGGAGTCTATGCGGTCATACTTGGCGAGACAATCAGGCTCACGCCCACGCGGGCGTATGTTCGCCGAACAGTGACCCGCCGCGCACGGCCGCCGGTGACCCACTTCCAGCAAAGCCGCTCACCCCGCCCCTGTCCACCTGCGCGGCAGTCGGCCCCGGTGCCCGCCGCCGACCTGCGCGGGCGCGCCGGGAGTGGAAGTTTTCTTAACCGGCTATCAGGAAACTCCGGGCCGCCGTGCGGGCGGGAATGTCAGACTCCTACTGTTCCGGTTCCGGGAACAGGGCGCCCTGACCGGCCCCCGGAGCGCTGCGCGGCATCGGAAGCCCCAGGTGGCGCCACGCGGCTGCGGTGGCGATCCGGCCGCGCGGGGTGCGCGCGAGCAGACCCTGGCGCACCAGGAACGGCTCGGCCACCTCCTCCACGGTGTCGGTCTCCTCGCCGATCGCCACGGCCAGCGTGGAAAGACCCACCGGCCCGCCCTGGAACAGGTTGAGCAGCGCGCCGAGCACCGCCCGGTCCAGCCGGTCGAGCCCGCGCTCGTCCACCTCGTACACCGCCAGCGCCGCCCTGGCCGCCTCGACCGTGCCCCGGCCGTCCCCCTTGACCTGCGCGAAGTCCCGCACCCGGCGCAGCAGCCGGTTCGCGATACGCGGGGTGCCGCGCGAGCGCGAGGCGATCTCGGCCGCCGCCTCGCCGTCGATGTCGATCTCCAGCAGCCGCGACGAGCGGTGCACCACCTGCTCCAGGTCGCCCGGCTCGTAGAACTCCATGTGCGCGGTGAAGCCGAAGCGGTCGCGCAGCGGCGCCGGCAGCAGCCCGGACCGGGTGGTCGCGCCGACCAGCGTGAACGGCGGGAGTTCCAGCGGGATCGCGGTCGCCCCCGGCCCCTTGCCGACGATCACGTCGACCCGGAAGTCCTCCATCGCCATGTACAGCATCTCCTCGGCGGGCCGGGACATCCGGTGGATCTCGTCGAGGAACAGCACCTCGCCCTCGGTCAGCGAGGACAGGATCGCGGCCAGGTCGCCCGCGTGCTGGATCGCCGGACCCGAGGTGATCCGGATCGGCACGCCGAGCTCGTTGGCGATGATCATGGACAGCGTGGTCTTGCCCAGTCCGGGCGGGCCCGCGAGCAGGATGTGGTCCGGCGTGGTGCCGCGGCCCTTCGCGCCGTGCAGCACGAGCTCGAGCTGCTGGCGCACCGTGTGCTGCCCGACGAAGTCCGCGAGCGACTTCGGGCGCAGCGCCATCTCGGCGGCCCGCTCCTCCGAGTCGGCCCCGCCGTCCATGAGCCGGTTTTCCATGTCGAGGTCCCCCGTCTAGCGGCGCATCGAGCGCAGCGCGGCGCGTAGCAGAACCGGAAGTTGCGGGCTCTCGCCCTTCGCCTCGGCCTCGGCGGCCAGCGGCTCGACGTCGGTCAGCGCGCCCTCCGCGTCCCGGGTGGTCCAGCCGAGCCCGGTCAGCGCCTCGAGCAGCTGGCCGCGCCACGGCGTGACCCCCGGCGCCGCGGGCTCGCCGCTGCGGCCGGCCGGGACCTTGCCGGTCGGGTCGCCGAGCCGTCCCTTGAGCTCGATCAGCAGCTTCTGCGCGCCCTTCGGCCCGATGCCAGGCACCAGCGTCAGCGCCTTGAGGTCCTGGGTCGCGAAGATGGTGCGCAGGGTGTCCGGGCGGTGCGTGGCGAGCATGGCCATGGCCACGCGCGGTCCCACGCCGCTGGCCGTCTGCGCCACCTCGAACACCACCCGCTCGTCCTCGCTGCCGAAGCCGTAGAGCGTGAGCGAGTCCTCCCGCACGATCAGCGTCGTGTGCAGCCGCGCGGACTGACCGACCGTCAGTTCGGCGAGCGTGTCCGGGTTGCAGTGCACCAGCAGCCCCACCCCGCCGACCAGCACGACGGCACCCTCCGGAGGGAGCGAGACGACCTCGCCCTCGACGAAGCTGATCACCTGAAGCCACCGCGCTTTCTGCCTTTGCTCCTGTGCAACGGAACGCTACCGGACTCCGGTGACAGTCCCTGTCTCTCCATCGCCGCGGCGATCCGATCGGACGCGCCGCCGCGCCAGACATGGCAGATGGCCAGCGCCAACGCGTCCGTGGCGTCAACCGGTTTAGGCGCCTCGGCGAGTTTCAGCACCCGCACGACCATCGCCGCGACCTGCTCCTTCTGCGCCCGGCCGTCCCCGGTGACCGCGGCCTTCACCTCGCTCGGCGTGTGCATCGCGACCGGAAGCCCGCGCCGGGCCGCCGCGACCATCGCCACGCCCGCGGCCTGCGCCGTGCCCATGATCGTGCGCACGCCTTCCTGCGCGAACATCCGCTCCACCGCGACCGCGTCCGGCTGGTACTCGTCGAACCACTCCGCGATCTGGACGTCGATGCCGAGCAGCCGCTCGTGGATCGGCGCCCCCGCCGGAGTGCGGATCACCCCCGCCGCGACCATCGTCAGCGGCGCACCGAGACGGCCGTCCACCAGACCGATCCCCATCCGGGTCAGGCCGGGGTCCACTCCGAGCACGCGCATCCCGTCAATCTATCGGTTCCGGGTAAGCGGATACTGCACCCCGTGCGTGAAAGGGGTGTGGACCACGAACGCGAAGAGGACTTCGCAGACTTCTACCGGAACGCCAGGGACGGCTGCCTGCGCGCGGTGCTCGCCGCGTGCGGGGACCGTTCGCTCGCGGAGGACCTGACCGGGGAGGCGTTCGCCAAGGCGTACGCGTCCTGGCACAAGGTCTCCCGGCATCCGGCGCCGCGCGCCTGGGTCGTACGGACCGCGCTCAACACCCATGTGTCCTGGTGGCGGCGCCGCCGTCGAGAAGTGGCCTGGGACGAGACGCTCGATCCGGCGCAGGACGCGGTCCCCGGCGGCGCGCTGGACGCGCAGGTGATGGCGGCGCTCAGGGCCCTGCCGCGTCGCCAGCGCGAGGTGGTTGCGCTGCGGATCTTCCTCGACCTCGACACCGAGACCACCGCGCGCACCCTGGGGATAGCGCCCGGCACGGTCACGGCACACCTCTCCCGGGCGACATTCGCCTTGCGCGAATCGCTTGCCCCGAACCGCGAACAGGAGTCGGTCTGATGATCGATCAGCAGGACCAGGACGTGTACGACGAGGTCGGTGCCGCCTTCGCCGACATCCGCCTCGGACGGGACGCCGACGCCGTGATCAGGCGCGGCCGCACGCTGCGTCGCCGCAGGCAGGCGAGGCCCGCGCTGGCGATCGCCGGCGTGCTCGCCGTCTCGCTCGGCGTCGCGACGATGACCGCGCAGTCGCACTCTTCGTCAAGGACCGCGCTGGTGAACGTGGACGAGGCGGCGTTCTCCGTCCACACGGACGCGAGCTCGGGCGTGGTGACCATCACCATCCGCGAGCTTGCCGATGAGAACCGGCTCAAGAGCGTTCTCGCCGACGCCGGTGTCCCCGCGGTGTTCCATGAGGAGCGCATTCCCGAAGACATCATGGACATCCGCTTCTGCACGTGGACCGGCGCTTCCGTCATCGACCCGGGCAAAGTGCTCACTCACCAGAGCGCCGGAGCAGACGCCGTCTTCACCATCGTCCCGAGCGCGATGCCGCGCGGTTCGGTGCTCGCCTTCAACTTCGCGACGCACACCGCGGCGGGACACGTGACCAGCGCCGCGCTGCTCTCCAACACCCCGACCGGCTGCGTCGACTAGTCCGTCCCCCGAACGTACGCATCCAGCTCGGCCAGATAGGCCGAACGGGTGTCTTCGTCCAGGAACGAGGCCTCGAAGGAGTTGCGGGCCAGCGTGAAGATCTGATCATCGGTCAGTTCCAGCGCCGCCGCGACTCCGTCGAGGTTCTCCTGCACGTAACCACCGAAGTAGGCCGGGTCGTCCGAGTTCACCGTCGCGACGAGCCCGGCCTCCAGCATGCGCTTGAGCGGGTGGAAACCGAGGTGGTCCACGGCGCGCAGCCGCACGTTCGAGAACGGGCAGACCGTCAGCGGGATCCGCTCCTCGCGCAGCCGCGCGACCAGCTCGGGGTCCTCCATCGAGCGGATGCCGTGGTCGATGCGCTCGACTTTGAGCACGTCCAACGCCTCCCAGACGTACTCCGCCGAGCCCTCCTCCCCCGCGTGCGCCACGCAGCGCAGACCCAGCGCGCGGGCCCGCTCGTAGACCCCGGTGAACTTCGCCGCCGGATTGCCGACCTCCGCCGAGTCAAGACCGACGGCGATGATCTTGTCGAGGTGCTTCTCGGCCGCGGCGAGCGTCTCGAACGCCGAATCCGCCGGCTGGTCACGCAGGAAACACATGATCAGGCCGCTGCTGATGCCGTAACGCTCGCGGCTGGTCGACAGCGCCGCGTGCAGCCCGTTCACCACGACGTCGAACGGCACGCCGCGCGCCGTGTGCGCCTGCGGGTCGAAGAAGATCTCCGCGTGCCGCACGCCGTCCGCCTTGGCCCGCCCCAGATACGCGTCGGCGAGATCGGTGAAATCCTGCTCGGTCCGCAGCACGGACATCAGCTCGTAGTACAGATCCAGAAAGGACTGCAGATCCGTGAAGGCATAGGCCTCGCGCAGCGCCGCGGCGTCCGCGAAAGGCAGCTCGACGCCGTTGCGCCCGGCCAGCGCGAAGGCGAGTTCGGGTTCGAGGGTGCCCTCGACATGCAGATGGAGCTCGGCTTTCGGGATCGGCATCCGCCGAGGATACCGATCACGAAGGCCGAGCTCCAAAGGCCTCGGGAGCCTGCGGGCTACTCCTCGTCCAGCACCGCCATGATCTCGTCGCTGATGTCGAAGTTCGCGAACACGTTCTGCACGTCGTCGCTGTCCTCGAGCGCGTCGACCAGCTTGAGCACCTTGCGGGCGGCGTCCTCGTCCAGCGCCACCTGCATGCTCGGCATGAACGGCGACTCGGCCGAGTCGTACTCGACCTTCGCCTCCACCAGCGCGGTGCGCACCGGGATCAGGTCGCCCGGCTCCGAGATGATCTCGAACACCTCGCCGAGGTCGTTGACCTCCTCGGCGCCCGCCTCGAGCACGATCTCCAGCAGCGAGTCCTCGTCCACCCCGTCCGCCTTGGGCACGATGACCTGGCCCTTGCGCCCGAACAGGTAGGAGACCGAACCCGGGTCGGCCATCGAACCGCCGTTGCGGGTCATCGCCACCCGCACCTCGGAGGCGGCGCGGTTGCGATTGTCGGTGAGGCACTCGATCAGCAGGGCCACGCCGTTCGGGCCGTAGCCCTCGTACATGATGGTCTGCCAGTCGGCGCCGCCCGCCTCGGCCCCCGAACCGCGCTTGACTGCGCGATCGATGTTGTCGTTCGGGACCGAGCTCTTCTTCGCCTTCTGGATCGCGTCGAACAGGGTCGGGTTGCCGGCCGGGTCGCCGCCGCCGGTACGCGCCGCGACCTCGATGTTCTTGATCATCTTCGCGAAGAGCTTGCCGCGCTTGGCGTCGATCACGGCCTTCTTGTGCTTGGTGGTCGCCCACTTGGAGTGGCCGGACATAGCCCTCGCTCCTTCTTCAACGTACGCGTGCGCAACCCTGCGCACCCTGACTCAACCGTCTCTGCGGTCTGCTCAGCGCGCCGCCCGCACCAGCTCCGCGAACACGCCGTGGACCCGGTGGTCCCCGGTCAGCTCCGGATGGAAGGACGTCGCCAGCAGATTCCCCTGCCGAACGGCGACGATCCTACCTGTAGCCGCCCCGCCACTCACACGCGCGAGAATTTCCACGCCGCTCGCGCCCTCGTCCACCGCCTCGACCCACGGCGCCCGGATGAAGACGCCGTGCAGTTCGCCGTCGATCCCGGTGAACGAGATCGGCCCCTCGAAGGAATCCACCTGCCGGCCGAACGCGTTGCGCCGCACCGTGATCGCGATCCCGCCGAAGGTACGCTGCCCCTCGGCCGCGTCCAGCACATGATCGGCCAGCATGATCATCCCCGCGCAGGAGCCGTACGCCGGCATCCCCGCGTCCAGCCGCTTGCGAATCGGGTCGAAGAGGTCGAAGGCGACCGCCAGCTTCCACATCGCGGTGGACTCGCCGCCCGGGATGACCAGGCCGTCCACCGCGTCCAGCTCGCTGGCCCGGCGCACGGACACCGCCCGCGCGCCCACCGCCTCCAGAGCCGCGGCGTGCTCGCGGACGTCGCCCTGCAGCGCAAGCACGCCGATCGTCACGTCATTCACGTGCACCGGTTATCTGTTTCCGTTCCTACTGGCCGACTGCTACCAACCGCGGTTCGCGTACCGCTCGTTCTCCGGCAGCGTGTCGCAGTTGATGCCGACCATGGCCTCGCCCAGACCGCGGGAGACCTTCGCGATCACGTCCGGGTCGTCGTGGAAGGTGGTCGCCTTCACGATCGCCGCGGCGCGCTTGGCCGGGTCGCCGGACTTGAAGATGCCCGAGCCGACGAACACGCCCTCGGCGCCGAGCTGCATCATCATCGCCGCGTCCGCCGGGGTGGCCAGGCCGCCCGCGGTGAACAGCACGACCGGGAGCTTGCCGGTGCGCGCGACCTCGGCGACGATCTCGTACGGCGCCTGGTGGTTCTTCGCGGCCAGGTAGAGCTCCGACTCGTCGAGCGTGCCCAGCTTGCGGATCTCCGCGCGGATCTGCCGCATGTGCCGGGTGGCCTCGACCACGTTGCCGGTGCCCGCCTCGCCCTTCGAGCGGATCATCGCCGCGCCCTCGGCGATCCGGCGCAGCGCCTCACCGAGGTTGGTCGCGCCGCAGACGAAGGGGACGGTGAACGCCCACTTGTCGATGTGGTGCGTCTCGTCGGCCGGGGTCAGCACCTCGGACTCGTCGATGTAGTCCACGCCGAGGGACTGCAGCACCTGCGCCTCGACGAAGTGCCCGATCCGCGCCTTGGCCATCACCGGGATGGACACCGCGTTGATGATCCCGTCGATCATGTCCGGGTCGGACATCCGGGCCACGCCGCCGTCCTTGCGGATGTCGGCCGGGACCCGCTCCAGGGCCATGACTGCGACCGCGCCGGCATCCTCGGCGATCTTCGCCTGCTCGGGGGTGACCACGTCCATGATCACGCCGCCCTTGAGCATCTCGGCCATACCGCGCTTGACCCGCGCGGTGCCGAGCTGCGGCACCTGAGCCGATTCGGTGGGGTTGCTGGACACGTCTACCTCGCTCGGAGCGTCTGGGCGTAAGGGTTACCCCACCATCTTACGATGACGTCATCCGGTGATCGGCTCGCACCGTGTCGGGAGCACCCCCGACCCGACTTACACCCTGCCGCTGATCATTGGCTTATCGAGCGAAGACGGCGGGCGGCTCATCATCAATCTCGAAGCTGGGCTTGTCCGGCGCACGGCCGGCCAGCCGAAACGCCCGCACCATCCGATGCGACCGCAACAACCGCACCGCCCGCACCGACTCGTTGTGAAAGCGCCGAGCGAGCTGCACCCGCCGCATCGCCTTCCCCAACTCATCGAGCAGGTCCGGCCCATCCGGATGCGCCAGCACATGCTCCCCCTGCGCCGGATCCTCGAACGCGGCCCGCACATCCCTGGTCAAGGCGGACTCCGCCGCCTCCCGCTCATCCCCCGGAGCGATCTCCGCCTCCCGCGCACCCGCAGCCAGGATCAACGCCGTAGCCGGATCCAACAGCCCGCTACGCGCCAACTCCAACACCGCCGTGGACCGCCGCAACAACTGGGCGTCCAACGCCACCCGCGCCGCGTCCAGCCGCACATGCAGCCGGTCCAGCCGCGTAGCCGTCCAGCTCAGATAGAGCCCGAACAGCACCACCAGCACCGCGACGAGGACAACCGTCCCCGAATACTGCGTCAGCACCAGTCTCATCGCGTGCTTCCGCCGTTCTCGGCCGTGACGTGGGCCGTGGACTCGGTGACCATCTCGTACACGGACAGGATGTCGCCCGCGACGACCGACCAGTCGTACTTGCGCACCGCTTCGCTCTCCGCCGCGCGCAGGGCGCTGCGGCGCGCGGGGTCGCCGAGCAGGGAGATGGCCTCGCGGGCCAGGGCGGCCGAGTCCCCGTTCGGGAACATCGCGCCCGCCGCGCCGCCCTCCAGCACGAGCGAGAAGGCGTCGAGGTTGCTCGCGAGCACCGGGGCGCCGCCGCTCATCGCCTCGACCAGGATGATGCCGAATGACTCGCCGCCGGTGTTCGGCGCGCAGTACACGTCGACGGACTGGAACAGCCGCCCCTTGTCCTCGTCGCTGACCATGCCGAGGAACTCGATGCGCTCACGCACGTGCGCCGGGACGCCGCGCAGCGCCTCGTCCTCGTCCCCGCGCCCGGCCACCAGCAGCCGCGTGCGCGGACGGGCCGCCACGATCGCGGGCAGCGCCTCCAGCAGCACCGAGAGCCCCTTGCGCGGCTCCCCGAACCGCCCGACGAAGCCGATCGTGCCGCCGTCCTCCCGCTGATCCGCCGGGGTCTGCCACTCCGGCCGCGGCCGCAGCGCCGAGAAGTACCCGACGTCGACCCCGTTCGGAATCACGACGGCATCCCCGCCCATGTGCTCCACGAGCGTGCGCCGCGCGTACTCGCTGACCGCGATCCGCGCGTTGATCTTCTCCATCGCGGACGCGACTATCGGCGCCCCCGCCAGCATCGCCCGCGACCGCGGATTGGCCGTGTGGAACGTCGCCACGATCGGCCCGCTCGCCGCCCAGCACGCCAGCAGCGACAGCGACGGCGTCCCCGGCTCGTGCACGTGGAGCACCTCGAAGTTGCCGTCGTGGATCCACCGCCGCACCCGCGCCGCGGACAGGAACCCGAAGCTCAGCCGCGCCACCGACCCGTTGTACGGCACCGGAATCGCCCGCCCCGCCGACTGCACGTAGGGCGGCAGCTCCGTGTCCTCGTCCGCGGGCGCCAGCACCGACACCTCGTGCCCGAGCTTGATCAGGTACTCGGCGAGGTCGCGGATGTGGAACTGCACGCCCCCCGGCACGTCCCAGGAGTAGGGACAGACGATCCCGATCCTCACCGCGCGCCGTCCGCCTCGATCTCGACCTTGCTCTCGGTCTCGGTCTCGGTCTCGGTCTCGGTCCCGGTCCCGGTCCCGGTCTCGGTCCCGGTCCCGGTCTCGGTCCCGGTCTCGGTCCCGCCCTCGGCCCGCGCCCCGGCGTCGCCCTCGGCCTTACCCGTGTCCGCGTTGGTGCTCGCGCTCACGCTCGTGCCTGCGTCCGACTGCTCCCCGGTTTTTCCCGCGGGCCTGTTATTAATGGACGAGGTGCGGTTCGGATCGAGGTCGACCAGCCAGAGGCGCTGCAGCATGTGCCAGTCGGCGGGGTGCGCGGCGATGCCCTCGGCGAAGGTGTCGGCGAGACGCTGGCACAGGGCCGCGATCTTCTGCGGCTTGGTGCCCTCGGCCGGCACCTCGAGCTCCGGCCAGACCTTGGCGTGCAGCATGCCCTCGTCGTACCAGAGGGTGACCGGGCACAGCGCGGCGCCGGTGGCGATGGCGAGCGCGGCGGGTCCGGCGGGAAGCTTGGTCGTCTCGCCGAAGAACTGGACCGGCACGCCGCTGTCCGTCAGGTCGCGCTCGGCCACCAGGCAGACCAGCCCGCCCGACTTCAGCCGACGCAGCAGGCCGCCGAAGGTGCCGCTCCCGCCGGTCAGCGGCAGCACCTCCATGCCGATGGACTCGCGGTACCGCAGGAAGCGCTCGAACAGCTTCTCCGGCTTGAGCCGCTCGGCGACGGTGGTGAAGCCGTCGGCGACGGTGGCGGCCCAGGCACCCGCATGGTCCCAGTTGCCCATGTGCGGAAGCGCCAGGACGACGCCGCGGCCCGAGGCGAGCGTGTCCCGCAGCCACTGCTCGTTCTCGACGTGGATGGTCTCGTCCACGCGCTCGCGCGACCAGGTCTCCAGCCGGAACGTGTCGCAGTAGTAGCGCATGTAGTTGCGCATGCCCTGCTTGGACACGGCGCGGATCTGCTCCTCCGTGGCGGACGGTCCGAGCACCCGCGCGAGGTTGGACTCGAGCCGCCGCACGCTCTTGCCGCGCTTACGCCACGAGCGGTCCGCGGCCATCCGGAACAGCCCGTACGCGGTCCGCTCCGGCAGGCGGCGCACGACGGCCCACCCCGTCGCGTACGCGCGGTAGGTCAGCTCGTCCTTCAGGTCGCTCACGACTGCTCCCCCGCCTCGGGATCGCCGGCCGCGGCCGGGGTGTTCGGGTCGGGCAGGCCGCCCTGCCCGGCGGCGGCCAGGGCCAGGGCCTGCTTGCGTACATACAGCATCCGCTGCACGACGGTGCAGGTCGAGCCCGCCGCGAGCGCCCAGAAGGCGACCGCCTGGATGTACGGCACGCCGAGGCCGTCGAGGCCGGTGGAGACCAGCGAGCCGACCAGCCGCTCGCCGCGCTCGACGAAGCCGACGTCGCAGCGGAAGCCGAGCGACTCCGCCTTGGCCCGCGCGTACGAGGTGACCGAGCCGGAGATCAGGCAGATCATGCAGGCCAGGAACATGCCGATCTTGTGGTTCACCGCGAAGTAGTACGCGAGCGAACCGAAGATCGCGGCGTCGCCGAACCGGTCCAGCGTCGCGTCCAGGAAGCCGCCCCACTTCGAGGTCCGGCCGGAGAGCCGGGCCATCGTGCCGTCGAGCAGGTCGGAGAAGATGAACGCCGTGACCGCGAGCGTGCCGCCGAGCATGGAGCCCCGCGGGAAGAGCAGGACGGCGCTGGCGCACACCCCCAGCGTGCCGAGCAGGGTGACCGTGTCAGGCCCTACGCCGAGCCGCAGCAGAAACCGTGCGGTGGGCGTGATGGCACGGGTGAAGAACGCCCGCGCGTAGCGATTGAGCATCGGTGAGGTATCCCAGCAGGCGGCGGTCGACGGTTTCCGGCCCGCGGGGGCGGACCGGCGCCCATGGTATTGGACGGCGCGGCGGGCGCGAATTTCACCTCCCCGGCGCCCGGGTGAAACGCTGGTGTCCGAGGTTGTGCCACTCCGCAAAGAGGAGTTGTCTACCTGTCATACGAATCGTTACCGAACGATCACTTTCGGAGGTCCGAGCCATGGGCGAAAAAGGCGGCGGTCACGGAGGCCAAGCGGGGGCCGGGGGCGCGTGTGCCCCGACGCGCAGCGCGGCCATCCGGAACGTGGTACTCGTGGGGCACACCGGAGCGGGGAAGACGACGCTGGTCGAGGCGCTGCTCGCCGCGGCCGGGTCGATCGGGCGGACCGGCCGGGTCGAGGACGGGAACACGGTCTGCGACTTCGAGGAGATCGAGCACCGGCTCGGCCGTTCGGTGAGCCTGGCCGCCGCGCCGGTCGAGGTGGACGGCATCAAGGTGAACCTGCTCGACGCCCCGGGCTACGCGGACTTCGCCGGGGACCTGCGCGCCGGGCTGCGCGCGGCGGACGCCGCGCTGTTCGTGGTCTCCGCCGCCGACGGGGTGGACGGCTCCACCCAGCTGCTCTGGGAGGAGTGCGCCGCCGTCGGCCTGCCCCGCGCCGTCGTGGTCACCAAGCTGGACGCCGCCCGCGCCGACTTCGACGAGATGGTGCTGATCTGCCAGCGCGTCTTCGGCGACGGCGTGGCCCCGCTCTACCTGCCGCTGCTCGACGACCACGAGCAGGTCGGCGGCCTGATCGGCCTGCTCAGCCAGCAGATCTTCGACTACAGCGACGGGGGGCGCGCGGTCGTCGCGGCGGATCCGGAGCACCTGGAGCTGATCGAGCCCGCCCGCAACGCGCTGATCGAGGGGATCATCGCGGAGAGCGAGGACGAGACGCTGATGGAGCGCTACCTCGGCGGCGAGGAGATCGACGTCAAGGTGCTGATCGACGACCTGGAGACCGCCGTCGCGCGCGGGCACTTCTATCCGGTGCTGCCGGTCTCGGCGCTCACCGGCGTCGGCACGCAGGAGCTGTTCGAGCTGGTGACGCAGGGCTTCCCGGCCCCCGGCGAGCACCTGATCCCGGCGGTGACCACCCCGGAGGGCTCGCCCAAGGCGCCGCTGGCCTGCGACCCGGACGGACCGCTGGTCGCCGAGGTGGTCAAGACGACCTCCGACCCGTACGTCGGCCGGATCTCGCTGGTGCGGATCTTCTCCGGCACGCTGCGCCCCGACCAGCCGGTGCACGTGTCGGGCCACGGCATGGCCGAGCGCGGCCACCCGGACCACGACGTGGACGAGAAGGTCGGCGCCCTCTCGAGCCCGCTCGGCAAGACGCAGCGCGCGGTCGAGTTCGCGGTCGCGGGCGACCTGGTCGCCGTCGCCAAGCTGGCGCACGCGGAGACCGGCGACACGCTCTCCGCCAAGGAGGACCCGGCGCTGATGGAGCCGTGGATCATGCCCGATCCGCTGCTGCCGGTCGCCGTCACCGCGCGCGCGAAGTCGGACGAGGACAAGCTCTCCCAGGCCCTCTCGCGGCTCGTCGCGGAGGATCCGACGCTCCGGCTGGAGATCAACCCGGAGACCCACCAGCTGGTGCTGTGGTGCCTCGGCGAGGCGCACCGGGACGTGCTGCTGGACCGGCTGGCGAACCGCTACGGCGTCGCGGTGGAGACGGTGCCGCACCGGGTCTCGCTGCGGGAGACCTTCGCCGCCGCGGCCAAGGGGCGCGGCCGGCACGTGAAGCAGTCCGGCGGCCACGGCCAGTACGCCATCTGCGAGATCGAGGTGGAGCCGCTGCCGAACGGGAGCGGCTTCGAGTTCGTGGACAAGGTGGTCGGCGGCGCGGTGCCGCGGCAGTTCATCCCCTCGGTCGAGAAGGGGGTGCGCGCCCAGATGGAGCGCGGCCTGCTCGCCGGGTATCCGGTGGTGGACCTGCGGGTCACGCTCGTGGACGGCAAGGCGCACTCCGTGGACTCCTCGGACATGGCCTTCCAGACGGCCGGCGCCCTCGCCCTGCGGGACGCCGCCGAGCAGGCCAAGCCGGCGCTGCTCGAGCCGGTCGACGCGGTCGAGATCACCCTGTCCGACGAGTTCGTCGGCGCGGTGCTCGGCGACCTGAGCTCGCGGCGCGGCCGGGTGCTGGGCACCGAGCCGGTGGGCAACGGCAGGACCCTGATCCGGGCCGAGATCCCGGCCACCGGACTCGCCAGGTATCCGATCGAACTGCGCTCGCTCTCGCACGGCACGGGCCAGTTCACCCGCGGCTACCTGCGGCACGAGCAGATGCCGGCGAGCCTCGCGGGCAAGATCATCGAGGCCGAGGCGGACGCGCGGTGACGGAGCCCGCGCCGGAGCTCGGGAGACCGCCGAGCTCCCCGCTCTGAGCAGCCGACCGGCACCCGCGCGCAGCAGCCGCGCCGCGGCCGGGATCGCGGGGCGGAGAAGGCGGATACGTCCGCCGGACCCGTCCCGCGCGCCGCTCCCGCCGCCTCCGCCCTCGCTCCCGATCCCGGTTCCTGCACCGATCCGCCCGAGAACCATTCCGTTCATGTCCTGATACACCCTTCAGCTCGTTTCGCCGCTGTGTATCCAGGAGAACGCACCGATTCCCGCAGTGGTGCCGGAATCGAGGATCTTGTTCGGGTTGTGATCAATAGGGGTTTATGCAGGGAAGATTCAGCCCACGAAGCGCAAAGTAATCCGACTAATGGCGCCGGATGCGTCGTGTCCGAGCCGCAGAGCCACCTTGCCGGAAGCGCCGTGCACGGCCAGGACACCCTGGAACGTGGCGGCGTCGGCGGCCTCGAAACGCTCGGACAGCAACTCGAACTCGTCCACCGGCTCGTCGCCCAGGTCGGTGTATTCGGCCAGTGCGGCGGCGTCGAGCAGCGCCGCGTACCCGCTCGGCGTGGCCAACGTCGCGAGCTCGGTCCACTCGACCGGTTCCGCGTCCCGCAGCGAAACGTCCAGCCCGCCGCCCGCCGCCGTGGCCGGGAAGCAGCCGACGGGCAGTCCCTCGATGATCGGGCGGGCGTCGGCGAAGAGCGCAGCCGCGTCGCCCGCGATCAGCGCCCCGGTCGGCAGTTCGAGCTGAAGATCGTTCACGCGGCCAAGTCTAGGCCGCGGCGCTGTCCGAACAGTCGGCTACGCTGTGCGCACCGCGGGGTTCGACTACAACACGACGGGGGTTGAGCGATGGGCTCGATCGGGTTCTCACTGCTCGGTCCGCTCCGCGTCACCGCAGCTGACGGCTCCGAAATCGAGATTCGCGGCAAGGTCCGCCAGACCCTCCTCGCCGCGCTCCTGCTGGACGCCGGGACGGTCGTGCCGCTCGACCGCCTGGTCGATCTGCTGTGGGCGACGGAGCGCGATGTCCGGGCGGACAACCGGATGTACAACCAGATCACGCGGCTGCGCCATTCGCTTCCCGGTGCGAGCGATCGGGTCAAGGCCGTGCCGCCGGGCTACCTGATCGAGGTAGAGCCGGGCGAGCTGGACCTGCACGTATTCGCCGAACACAACGCCGCCGCACGAGCGGCCGCCGCGAAGGCCGACTGGGCCACGGCATCGCAGCGCTACTCCGCGGCGCTCGCGTTGTGGCGTGGCGCGCCGCTGTCCGGCAACCCCGCGCTCGCCGGCCTCGGCGAGGTTCTGCGCCTGGACGAAGACCGCTGGGCTGCGGTTCTCGGTCGCGGCGAAGCCGAACTGAACCTGGGCAAGCATGCCGAACTGGTGCCGGAACTACGTGCGCTGACGAAGGCTGAGCCGGAACGCGAGGCGCTTCATCGGCAACTGATGCTCGCCCTCTTCCGCAGTGGCAAGCGCGGCGAGGCGCTCAACGTCTACCGAGCCCTGAGTCGGACCCTGGACGAGCGGTTCGGGCTGGAACCGGGCGCGGAGACTCAGGAGCTGCGCGAACGCATCGTGAACTACGACACGGCGCCCAATCAGTTGCCCGCCGACACGCGCCTGTTCACCGGCCGTGAGTTCGAGGTGGATCGGCTGCTCACGCTCGCGAAGGGCGCCGGAACGCCGGGCGCGATCACGATCTCAGCCGTGGACGGGCTCGGCGGTGTCGGCAAGAGCGCGCTGGCTGTGCACGTGGCGCATCAGCTGGGCGGGCTGTTTCCGGACGGTCGGCTGTTCATCGACCTGCGCGGCCACACGAAAGACCTCGAGCCGGTCGATCCACACGCCGCGCTCGGCTATCTGCTGCGCTCGCTCGATATCTCCGCGCAGCGGCTGGCGGCCGACGTCGCCGGTCGGTCCGCGCAGTTGCACGAACGGCT
The DNA here is from genome assembly GCA_035493475.1 of Actinospica sp. Classification (GTDB taxonomy): domain Bacteria; phylum Actinomycetota; class Actinomycetes; order Streptomycetales; family Catenulisporaceae; genus Actinospica. The sequence continues at coordinate 9,992 of DATJIF010000037.1, read as the reverse complement.
GGTCGGCACCAGGACTCTGATCCTGCTGGACAACGCCGCGTCCGCCGATCAGATCCGTCCGCTGCTGCCCGAAGTCCCCGGCTGCATGGCGCTGATAACCAGCCGCACACGACTCGCGGACCTGGCCGACGCGCACGCCTTCCGCCTCGACGTTCTCCCGGTCGCCGCTGCCCGCGAACTCCTGCGCACGGCGGCCGGGAGGAACCGAATATCGGCCGACGATCCGGATCTTGACGACCTCGTCGAACTGTGCGGCCGGATGCCGCTCGCACTCCGGATCGTGGCGGCCCGCCTGCGCCACGACCCGTCGCTCACCGTCGCGTCGCTCGCCGCGTTGCTGCAGGCAGAGGGCGGCCGGCTGCGGAACCTGCGCGACGACGAGCGTGGCCTGACTGACATCTTCGAGTCCTCGTACGCGGCGCTGCCCGAGGCTCTGCGACGTGCGCTGCGGTTGCTCGGTCTGATGCCGGGAATCGAGTTCGGCGTGCACGCGGTCGGTGCGGTATTCGACCTCGAAGCCGACGCGGCTGCCTCGGCTCTGGACTCCCTTGTGGCGCACAGCCTGCTCATGGAACCGCGGCCGGGACGCTATCGGTTCCATGACCTGATGCGTCTGTATGCGCGCGAACTCGCGGTGCGTGAAGAGCCGGAGCAAGCACGTCACGAGGCGATCGAGCGACTGCTCTACTGGCACACGGCCACGACGCGCGACGCCGCCAAGATCGCCTATCCGGTTTGGCAGGGCCAGGAACTCCCGCCACGCGTCGGTTCGTTCTCGCTGCTGCCGGTGACGGACGTACAGCAAGCAGTGGATTTGTACGACTTGGAGCGGGACAACATGCTCGCGGCCGTCCGCATGGCCGAACGCGAAGGACTGCCGACGTACGGATGGCTGCTGCCCGTCGTCATGTGGCCCTTCACCGAGATCAGAGGTATCCGGGGTGACCGCCTCAGGCTGGCCGAGATCGGTCTGCGCTGCGCCGAATCGCTCGGGGACAAGACGGGTCGCGGCCTGATGCTGCGCTGCAAGAGCACCGCGCTGGCCGAGGTGGGGCGATTCGACGAGGCGATCGAGGCCGGGCAGCTGTCGCTGAAGTACGCGCGCGAAGAAGGGGATCGGCTGGAGGAGGCGAGGCTGCTCTCGAACCTCACCACCACCTTCCACCGCGCCGACAGGGTCGACGAGGCCGAGGCGCACAGCCGCTTGTCGCTGCAACTGTTCGAGGAACTCGGCAGGGTCGATCTCGGAGTCGCGGCCCGCATCAATCTCACGGCGACGCTGGTGAAGGCAGGACGCGAACCCGAGGCGATTCCGATTATCAGACGGGCGGTCGAGCTCAGCAGGCGCCCGGAAGCCCGCGCGTACCTGGGCACCACGCTCATTCAACTCGCCGGAGTGCTGAACAGGCTCGAGTCTCCGGATCGCGCCGAGATCGAAGCGCTGTGCCGCGAAAGCCTCGCCGAATCCGAGTCCGGCGGGAATCGATACGGCGAGCTACAGGCGCACGCGCAGCTCGGCATGGAGTGCCTGCGGAAAGGTCAAGCGGCGGAGGCACTCAAGCACCTCCGTGCCAGCAAGCGAATCACCGTGGAACTCGGCATCGCGTTCCATCATGAATACACCGACGCGCTGGAACAGCTGGAGCAGACCGCCGCGTCAGCCGCCTGACGAGGTCGGCCAGGCCTCGGCGAGCAGGCGGCGGGTGTCGCCGAGCAACACCGGCATCGAGCGGGTGCGGCCGACCACCGGCATGAAGTTCGCGTCGCCGCTCCAGCGCGGAACGATGTGCTGGTGCAGGTGGGCGGCGATACCGGCGCCAGCGACCTCGCCCTGGTTGATGCCGAGGTTGAAGCCGTGCGGGCTCGAAGCCTTGCGTACGGCGCGCATCGCGTCCTGGGTGAAGGCGGTGAACTCGGCCGCCTCGTCCTCGGTCAGCTCGGTGTAGTCGGCGATGTGCCGGTACGGGCAGACCAGCACGTGGCCCGGGTTGTACGGGTACAGATTCAGCACGGCGTACACGAACTCGCCGCGGGCGACGATCAGCGCGGCCTCGTCGTCGCCGAGATTCGGGATGCGGCAGAACGGACAGCCGTCCTCGGCCTTGGGTCCGGTCGGCTTGTTCTCGCCGAGGATGTACGCCATCCGATGCGGGTTCCACAGCCGCTGCAGGGCATCCGGCTCGCCGACCCCGTCGATGGGACGCCCGGCCTGCTCCGCGATCTCGTCCGCTTCCATGCCGCCCAGCCTAGTCATCCGACGTACGCGGCGTCAGACCGCGGCGAGAAAGGCCTCGACCTCGTCGCGCGTCGGCAGCGAGGGCTGCGCGCCGGGACGGGTCGTGCTGAGCGCGGCAGCGGCGGCGGCGAACCGCGCGGCCTTCTCCAGCGGCTCGCCGTCGGCCAGCGCGCAGGCCAGCGCCCCGCAGAAGCAGTCGCCCGCGGCCGTCGTGTCCACCGCGTTCACCCGGAACGGCGGGATCAGTGTGCCGACGCCGCCCTCGACGAGCAGCGCGCCGTCGCCGCCGAGCGTCACCAGGACGGCCGAGGCGCCGGTCAGCGAGCGGGCGGCGCGGGTGACGTCGTCGAGGTCGGTCAGCGCGTCCGGGGCCAGGCCGAGCAGCGCCGCGAGCTCGGAGCGGTTGGGCAGCAGCACGTCGGCGCGGGACGGCAGCGGGTTCTCCCCAGTGCGCACCGGAGCCGGGTTGACCAGCACGATTCCGCCCGCGAGCCGGGCCGCGGCGTCGTTCGCCGGGTGCGGGACCTCCTGCTGAAGCACCGTCACCTTGGCCGCCGCGAGCATGTCCGCGGCCGCCGCGCAGTCGGCCGGAGACAGCCGCGCGTTGGCTCCGGGGCTGACGATGATCGTGTTCTCGGCGGCCGGATCGACCGCGATCAGCGCGCGTCCGCTCGGCGTTCCGTCGGTGCGCAGCACGTGCGCGGTGTCCACGCCCTCGGCCTTCAGGGCGTCGACCAGCACGGTTCCGGCCTCGTCCGCGCCGACCCGGCCGACCATGGCCACCGGGCGCCCGAGCCGGGCCGCGGCCACGGCCTGGTTGCCGCCCTTGCCGCCGCAGTGCTGGGCCAGGTCGCCGCCGAGCACGGTCTGGCCGGGCACCGGGTGCCGCGGGACGGGCACGACCAGGTCGAGGTTGAGGCTTCCGACTACCGCGATCACAGCGCTTCCAGATCCTTCCAGGGTTGCCAAGGTCGTACGACTACAGCGCTCGGGATCCCTGCGCGCTCTCCAGGGCCACGGTCGAGCCGCGGGCCACCAGCGTCGGGGTGAGGCGGACGGCGCGGGCCGAGGCCTCGGGCTGCTGGATCCGGGCCGCGAGCATCCGCGCCGCCTCCGCGGCCAGCTCCCGGTTGGGCTGGCGCACGGTGGTCAGGCAGGGCGAGGTGAGCGAGGCCAGGTCGATGTCGTCGAAGCCGGTGACGGCGAGCTCCCCCGGCACCGAGACGCCGAGCTCACGCAGCCGCTGCAACGCGCCGGCGGCGATCAGGTCGTTCGCGCAGACCAGGGCGTCCGGGCGGTGCGCGGCGGCCGCGGTGACCGCGCGGGCGGCGGCGTGCTGGCCGAAACCGACCGAGAAGTCGCCGAGCTCGACGCGCCAGAACGCGGCGTGCCGCGCCGCCCACTCCTGGAACGCGGCGCGCCGTTCGACGGCGGCCGAGGCGTCCCCGGCGGCGCCGAGGAACCAGAAGCGCGAGTGACCCAGGCTCTTGAGATGCTCGAGCAGCAGCCGGATGCCGGCCGTGTTGTCGACAGTGACGGCGTCCGCCTGCACCACGTCCACGCAGCGGTCGAGCAGCACCACGGGGACGCGGGCTGCTGCCTTGGCGAGCGTGCGCGTCGAGTGCTCCTGGTCGACCGGCGCGACGATCAGGCCGTCGACCTGACGGGCGATCAGTAGCTCGATCCGCTCCGCCTCGAGCGCCGGGTCGTCGGCGCTGTCCGCGAGCAGCAGGGCGCGGCCCTGGTCGTGCAGCGCGTGCTCGACCTCGCGCATCAGGGCGGGGAAGAACGGGTTGGTGATCTGAGGCAGGACCAGCCCGACGGTGGCGGTGCTGCGGCTGCGCAGCGCGCGGGCGACCTGGTTGGGCAGGTAGCCGAGCTCGCGGGCGGCCTCCTGGACCCGGCGGGCGAGCTCGGGGCCCACCGGACGGTCGCCGGCGAGGACCCGGGAGACGGTGGCGACCGAGCAGCCCACGGCCTCGGCCACCTCGCGGAGGGTGGCGGGCCTGGCGTCCTTGCCCTGGCTCACGTGTGCGGTCCGTTCTGCTCGCCCGGCCCCGGCCCGGTGCCGTCCGGGGCGGTCCATCTTCGCACCAAACTCGGCAATCGTTCTCTTCCGGTCACCTAGAGTATGCGGCGATTGTCGGACTTAGAGATGTGAGCTACCTCACCCGGATGACCCTTTTGACGTGGAGATACCCGAGCTGGCAAGGTCGGATAACGATTGCCATACGAGCGGGCGTCGATGCGTCGCGCACCGGATCCCGCCACACCTGGCGCCATGAGGCGCCACGAGGAGGTGGGTGGGCCGTGACCGGTCCTACAGGTCCGATAGTGCTGGACTGCGACCCCGGGCTGGACGACGCCGTGGCGCTGCAGTACGCGCTGGGCACCGGCCGCTACGAGCTGAAGGCGATCACCGCGGTCGGCGGCAACTCCTCGGTGGAACACACCTACCGTAACGCGCGTGCCCTGGTGAAGGCGTTCGGGGTGGCGCACGAGATCCCGGTCTACCGGGGTGTCGGCGGGCGGCTGAGCCGGCGGATCCAGGGGCCGGCCGCGTCCGACTTCCACGGGGCGGGCGGGCTCGGCGACGAGGTCGCGGACGACTCGGGCGTGCCGGAGCAGTCCGAGAGCGCCGTCGACGCGCTGCTTCGCCTCTCGCGCCGGCACGCGGGAGAACTGACGGTGGTGGCGACCGGCCCGCTGACGAACATCGCGGCCGCGTTGATCGCGGACCCCGGCTTCGCCGAGCGGATCAGGCTGGTGTTCATGGGCGGGACGGTGAGCGAGCCCGGGAACGTGAGCCCGACGGCCGAGTTCAACATCTGGCACGACCCGGAGGCCGCGGACCTGGTGGTGGCGAGCGGCGTGGACTACACGATGGTGGGCCTGGACGCGACACACCGGGCCAGGTTCACTCGCGCGCACCTCGCCCGCCTCGAGGCGGCCGGCGAGCCGTTGGCGTTCACCGTCAGGCTGCTGAAGTTCTACTTCGGCTCGTACGACCGCTACCGCCGCGCGGACGCCGTGCCGCTGCACGACCCGCTGGCCGTGGGCGCGGCGCTGGATCCGGACTATCTGACGCTGGAGGCGGGCACGGTGTTCGTGGAGTGCGCGAGCCCGCTGACGACCGGGCAGACGGTGTTCCTGCACGAGCAGGAGCTGGCCGGCACGAGCCTGCCGCAACAGCTGACCGCGAGGGCGCGCACCAGCCGCGGGAAGGTGGCGACGGGGCTGGGAACGAAGGACTTCGTCGAGGACTTCACCGCCGTGCTCGAGCAGTGGGGCGGCCGCTGAACGCTCCGACGGCCCATTCGTCAGACTGGAGGCCGGTAAGACAATTGCGTTGACCAGGTGGAATCCACGGTTTCGCTGGAACAGCGCGGGGGCGGCGGCGAAGCTGGGGACATGACGAAGATCCCCGGCGCACCCGGCGACATCAGCAGCCTGATCCGTGAGCAGTACGCCGTCGTGAGCGCGGCCCAGGCGGCGGCCCACGGCCTCGCCCACGAGACGCTGCGTCGCCGGGTGCTCCGCGGCATCTGGCAGCGCCTGCTGCCCGGCGTGTACCTCTTGCAGTGCGGCCCGCCGAACGGCACACAACTGTCGATCGCCGCGCTGCTCTACGCCGGCGAAGGCTCCATCCTGACCGGCCCCGCCGCCCTCACCGAACACGGCCTCACCGCACAGCACCTCGCAGAAAACGGCCTCGCCGCACAGCACCTCGCAGAAGACGGCCCAGCGGAACACCATCTCGCCGAGAGCCACTACGCCGACAACCACTCCGCCGGCCACCACCCCGGCGGGCACCTCTCTCCCGGGCATCACCCTGCCGAACACGGCTCAGCGCAGTGCCACTCGCCCGCTCTCCACCTCAGCGCGCATCCGGAGGTCGCCGCCGCCCGCATCCACGTCCTCGTCCCCCATCGCACCCGCCGCCAGAACACCGCCTTCGTCCACATCGTGCGCACCACCTACCTGCCCACCCCGACCGTCTCCGGCGCGCTGCGCGTCGCCCCACTCGCCAAAGCCGTCGTCGACTCCTGTCTCAGCGCCGCGCAGGAGGGCGATCCGGCGCGGGCGCAGGCGCTCGTCGACGCCGCCGTGGGCAGCGGGCGGGTCAGCATCGCAGAGCTCGAGGACGAACTCGGCCGCGCGCCGCGGCGGCATTCCGGCGGCGTGCGCAGGCACCTGTCCCACCACCGCGAACGAGCCCGCGAGGAGGCGAAGGACCGTCTCCTCGACGCGCTCGGCGCCACCGGGCCTTTCGGCTCCCTACCGGATGTGGCCGTCTACGCGGGCAAGCACCAGATCGCCCGGGCAGCCGCGCTCTGGCCGACCCGCGCGGTGGCCGCGGCCGTGGACGCGCCCGTACACGAGGTCGAGACCCTGTCGAGCCTCGGCTTCGCCGTCGTGCAGATCGCGCCCCAGCAGGTCAGCCAGGATCTGGCCGCTGTGTTACACAAGGTCGGCACTGCCCTGATGGAGCGGCCGGAGGCGACGATGCCCACGGGTGTCTCGCTGCTGCCGCGTGCTTCCGCAACCCGTGCCCCCGCCTCGCCGCGCCGCAACGCCCGGGCGGGTCAGCGGGTCCTGACCGCCAGCTCACCGGCGTGCACCGGCGCCTCGAGCGTGTTGCCCCGCGGCGGGACGGGGCACACGTAATGGTCGGCGAACGCGCATGGAGGCAGGTACGCCCGGTTGAAGTCGAGGATCACCCCGCCGCCGTCCTGCCCGACCGTGCCCCCCGCGTTCAGGAAGCGGAAGAACGGCTTCGAACGCGCCGTCGTCGGGTCGGCGTATATGATCCACAGTCCGCCGCCGTCGGTGAGCGCGGCCTCGAGGGTGTGCGGGCCGTCCGCCAACTCGAAGGAGACCGTGCCGTCCAGTCCCAGGCCGCGCGCGACGCCGTCCGCGTTGAGCACCCTCTCGACGCGGGGCCCGTCGTAGGGAGTGAACGTGGCCGGCACGACCCACTTCGGGTCGTAGTCGAAGGCGTCGATGCCGTCGAAGCCCTGCAGGGTGGGCGCCTTCGGATCATAGACACGCAGCGCGGCCCTGCCGTCGCGCTCGATCGGGACGAGAAGGATGTCCGCCTCGGGGACGGTCGCGGTCTGCGGGTGCTCGTCGCTGTCGACGCGCAGCGTGACCGTGCCGTGGACCGGCTCGCCTTCGAAGAGAATGCCGTGCTCGGCCTTGGCCGTGACGGTCACCGTCCGGCCGCCGGGCCCGGCGCTCCAGAGCACCGGCTCACCCTCGACGATCGGGGCGGGCTCATCGTCCAGCCAGTGCGTGCCGATCAGCGCCAGGGTGCCGTGCGGGTCACGCAGACGCTCCTCCCGTCTGCTGCGCCACTGCCGCCAATTCTCGACGTCGCTGCTCACGTGAAAGCTCCTCTGGCGCGGAGGTGCCGGTGCGCGCACGCGTCGGACACCCGATGGGTAAGCGGTGCAACACGATTGGCCGCGCTGATGTTCCGGCTGACCCGACGGTGCCGGCTGATCCTGCTGATCCTGCTGGTCCGACTGATTCGACTGATCCGAAGCGGAGGGCGGGTGGCGCATGCCCCGGCGATGCCGGACGCTCACCACCCGCCCCGTCGGACCCGACTGTTCACCCGGCCGGTTCTCGGCCGCGCCGCAGGTCCCCGCTGCCGCCCGTTGCGACTAATCGTTGCGGCGCGAGCGCACGGCCTCGACGATCTCGGCGACGGCGTCGTCGACCGGCACGCCGTTGTTCTGCGAACCGTCGCGATAGCGGAAGGAGACCGCGCCCTTGGCCACGTCCTCGTCGCCCGCCAGGAGCATGAACGGCACCTTCGCCTTCTGGGCGTTGCGGATCTTCTTCTGCATGCGGTCGTCCGAGGCGTCCACCTCGACGCGGATGCCCTGGGCGCGCAGCTTCGCGGCGACCTCGTGCAAATACGGCACGTGCGCGTCGGTGATCGGGATCGCCGTCGCCTGCACCGGCGCGAGCCAGGCGGGGAAGGCGCCCGCGTAGTGCTCGAGCAGCACGGCGAAGAAGCGCTCGATCGAGCCGAACAGCGCGCGGTGGATCATCACCGGCCGGTGGTCGGCACCGTCAGGGCCCTTGTACGCGAGATCGAAGCGCTCCGGCAGGTTGAAGTCGAGCTGGATCGTCGACATCTGCCAGCTGCGGCCGATCGCGTCCTTGGTCTGCACCGAGATCTTCGGGCCGTAGAACGCGGCGCCGCCCGGGTCGTCCACCAGCTCGAGGTTGCGCTTGAGCGCCACCTGGCGCAGCGTCTCGGTGGCCTCCTCCCAGGCGTCGTCGGAGCCGACCGACTTCTCCGGGTCGCGGGTGGAGAGCTCGAGGTAGAAGTCGTTCAGGCCGTAGTCGCGCAGCAGGTCGAGGACGAAGGTCAGCAGGCTGTCGAGCTCGTCCGCCATCTGCTCGCGGGTGCAGTAGATGTGCGCGTCGTCCTGGGTGAAGCCGCGGGCGCGGGTCATCCCGTGCACCACGCCGGACTTCTCGTAGCGGTAGACGGTGCCGAACTCGAACAGCCGCAGCGGCAGCTCCCGGTAAGAGCGCCCCCTCGCACGGAAGATCAGGTTGTGCATCGGGCAGTTCATCGGCTTGAGGTAGTAGTCCACGCCCTCGTCGAGCTGCATGGGCGGGTACATGCCGTCCTTGTACCAGTCGAGGTGGCCGGAGACCTCGAACAGCGTGCCCTTGGTGGCGTGCGGGGTGTACGCGAACTCGTAGCCGGCCTCGATGTGCCGCTGCCGCGAGTACTGCTCCATCTCGTTGCGCACGACCGCGCCCTTGGGGTGGAACACCGCGAGGCCGGAGCCGATCTCGTTCGGGAAGGAGAACAGGTCGAGCTCGGAGCCGAGCTTGCGGTGGTCGCGCTTCTCGGCCTCGGCGAGGAACTCCAGGTGCGCCTTGAGCGCGTCCCTGGACTCCCACGCGGTGCCGTAGATGCGCTGCAGCTGCGGGTTCTTCTCGCTGCCGCGCCAGTACGCGGCGGCCGAGCGCATCAGCTTGAACGCCGGGATGTTGCGCGTGGTCGGCAGGTGCGGGCCGCGGCACAGGTCCTTCCAGCACAGCTCGCCCGACTTCGGGTCGAGGTTGTCGTAGATGGTCAGCTCGCCGCCGCCGACCTCCACGTCCGCGCCGTCGTCCGTGGTCACCGCGGAGCCGGAGCCCTTGAGGCCGATCAGCTCCAGCTTGAACGGCTCCCCGGCCAGCTCCTCGCGGGCGGCCTCGTCCGAGACCGCGCGGCGGGAGAAGCGCTGGCCCTGCTTGACGATGGCCTGCATGCGCTGCTCGATCGTCTTGAGGTCGTCCGGCGTGAACGGCCGCTCGACCTGGAAGTCGTAGTAGAAACCGTCCTTGATCGGCGGCCCGATGCCCAGCTTGGCCTCCGGGAAGACCTCCTGCACGGCCTGCGCCATGACGTGCGCGGTCGAGTGGCGCAGGATGGCGCGCCCGTCCTCGGAGTCGATCGCCACCGGCTCGAGCACGTCGCCGTCGGCCAGCGGCCGGTCGAGGTCCACCAGCACGCCGGCGCCCGAGGCGTCGCGCAGCCGGCCCGCGATGTTCGACCGGTCGCCCGCGAAAACCTCGCCGAACAGCTGGCCCACGGTCGTGCCCGTGCCGACCGTCCGCTCTTCCCGCTGGTCGGGTAGGCGGTCGATGGTCACACGGATCTCGGACACCGTGATTCTCCTGTTCGTCGAGTGGAGTCTCGGCCGCCGACACGACGGCCCGGGAAAATGGTACCGAGCCC
>DATJIF010000036.1:0-16451 GCA_035493475.1 Actinospica sp. | reverse complement strand
ACGTTCACCTGCTCGGCGATCTTCTTGTACGCCGCGTCGAGGCTGGGCTTGAGCTCATTGAAGGGAACCTCGACGGTGAGCCGGACCCGGGTCGGGTCCAGATTCTCGACGGCGCTCTTCACAGCAGTGGTCTCCTCGTTGGGACTTCGGTCTTGGCCGCAGGCGCCCCGGGCGGTTTTCCGCACGCCGATACCGCACCTGCGGGGCCATCGTACCCCGCAGACCCCCGCAGAGTGATAAAAGTGCAGATCACAGGAAAGAAAAAGGTCCTGAAGCGGTCGAAACGACCTTGGAAACGCCTGTGGAAAAGGAGTCGGGGTGGCGGGATTCGAACCCACGGCCTTTCGCTCCCAAAGCGAACGCGCTACCAAGCTGCGCCACACCCCGGCGAGCGGAGCTTACCCGGTACACGACCCCGCATGCACCCGGGTTGTCCGCCGGGCGAAACCGTGTCACGGAACGCGTCGTCTATGTGGCAAGATAGGCACGCACCAGCACCATGCGGATGTAGCTCAATGGTAGAGCCCTAGTCTTCCAAACTAGCTACGCGGGTTCGATTCCCGTCATCCGCTCCATCGGGCCCCCGCAGTCGCTGCCGGGGGCCTTTGCGCGCCTTCATAGCAGATTGCCGTTGTTGTTGCCGGGATGTGACGCATTGTCCGCACGTACGCACCAGCCGTACGGATAAGATCTCCGCGCAACGGACTTGCATTCCTGCACGTCTCTTAGCTGCGAAGGTCCGTATCAAGGAGGGGACTGCGGTGAGCGACGATTCTCCGAACAAGGGCTGGGACGGCTGGTTCGCGACGGAGCCGAGCACGCCGGGGGGCGAGCGGCCGGAGCCGGAGCAGAACCAGGTACCAGCCGAGCCGGAGCCGGAGCCGGAGACGCCGGCCGAGCAGACCGACTGGACGGTGCCGCCGGTCCGCGAGGAGGCGGCGCCCGAGCCGGAGCCCGAGGCCGAGCCGGAACCCGAGCCGACCTCAGCTCCGGAACCCGAGGTCGAGCCCGAGCCGGTGAGCAGCGTCTGGACGCCCGCCGCCGTGGAGCGGGAGCAGCCGGAGCACGCGCTGACTCAGGTGGTCACGCCGCAGCAGGCTGACGTGCCGGACGCGAACGCGAACGTGGACACGAGTGCGGACGCGGCGCCCACGCAGATCGTCTCCTCGCCGACCGTCGACGCGGCGCCGACGCAGATCGTGGCCTCGCCCACGATGGATGTGGCGCCCACTCAGGTCGTCTCGCCGCAGACTCCGGCGGAACCGTGGCAGCCGCCGCAGCCCGCGCTGATGTGGGGCGAGGCGGGGCAGGGCGGACCGGTTCAGCAGCAGCCGTCGCAGGGCCGGCAGCAACCGCAGCGCGGATACGCGGCGGCGGCACCGGCAGCGGGGGCCGCGGCAGCCGAGGCGGGCCCGCAGGCGCAGCCGACGCAGGTTCAGCCGCCGCAGGCTACGCAGTCCTCGCCGGTGTACCACGTTCCGCCGCCGACGGCGCAGGCGTACCGCTCGGAGCCGCCGACGCAGAACGGGTTTGCGCAGGCGCCGCCGAACCGGCCTTCCGCCGCGTCCGCCGATGCTTTCGAGGACGACGAGCGGCGGCCGTCCTCGCGCAAGAAGGTGTACCTGGCCAGCGGAATCGGCGCGGCGGCGATCGTGGGATTGGTCGCCGTGCTCGTGTTCACGCAGGGGTCCTCGGGTTCCGGCTCGGCGGCCGCGAAGCCGAGCGGGTTCCAGCCGACCGGGACCAGCGTGACCGGTGACGCCGAGCAGACCGCGGCGGCGTTCCTGGCGGCGTGGGAGAGCGGGAACTTCAAGCAGGCCGCGTCGTACACGGACAACGTGGCCGCCGCGCAGTCCACGCTCAGCGCCTACAGCACGAATCTGAATCTCAATGGTCTGCAACTGAAGGCGACCGGCTCCACGGCGCTCGCCGCGGCGGCCTCCGCGTCGGCATCGACCTCGAGTTCGACTGCTGCTTCGGCATCGGCTTCCGCATCCGCGTCGTACGGTGCGGCGGCTCCCACGGGCACGGCCGGGGCGGTCACGTTCTCGGTCGTGGCCAAGGTGGGGCTGCCCGCTTCGGCCACGTCCACGGCGTCGTCATCGTCGTCGAGTTCCGCTTCAACGTCTGCCTCAGCGTCCGCGTCGAGTTCGGCATCGACGTCGTCCGCCGCGAGTTCGGTGACGGCGAACTGGTCGTACTCCTCGAAGGTGGTCGCCTACAAGAAGAACGGCGGCTGGTGGATCCAGTGGGATCCGTCGCTGGTGGCGCCGAACCTGACCGCGAACGAGAAGGTCGTCAGCGTGGCCCTGTCCCCCTCGGCGGCCGAGGTGACGGACGACTCGGGCAACGACCTCTCGTCCGCCACGGATCCGGGCGTGCACAACATCTACACCGCGCTGAAGAAGTCGGCTCCGGTCGGCCAGGGCACGCCGGGTGTGGAGATCGTGCTGGAGAAGGCCGACGGGACGCAGATCAGCAGCAGCGTCGACGTGCTCAGCCAGCCGGTCAACACCGGCGTGGTGAAGACGACGATCAACGCCAAGGCGGAGGCCGCCGCGCAGGCCGCGGTGCAGAAGTACTCGGACAGCTCGATGGTCGTGCTGCAGGCGAGCACCGGGCACATCGTGGCGGTGGCGAACAACGACGGCGGCAACGACTTCGCGCTCACCGCGCGGATCGCGCCCGGCTCCACCAACAAGATCATCACCGCGACGGCGCTGCTGACCAGCGGGCTGGTCTCCTCGCCGAGCCAGGCGGTGGAGTGCCCGGCGAAGATCGTGGTGGACGGCACCACGTTCGCCAACTCGGGGGGCGAGAGCAAGCCCGCGGGCACTCCGTTCCTCACCGACTTCGCGATCTCCTGCAACAACGCGTTCGGCCAGTGGTACGACAAGATCGGCTCGACGACGCTCGCGCAGACGGCCGAGAAGTACTACGGGCTCAATCAGCAGTGGAACCTCGGCACCGGGCTGGCCGGCCCGTACTACCAGATCCCGTCCAGCGCCTCGAACGGCGAGCTGTTCCAGGAGCTGTTCGGGCAGGGCCAGTTGGAGGCGGCACCGCTCGCGATGGCCTCGGTCGCCGCGACGGTGGACTCCGGCTCGTTCAAGCAGCCGATCGTGGTGGACGGCGCCTCCCAGATGTCCGCGACCTCGCTGCCCTCGAACGTGCAGCAGGACCTGTGGCAGATGATGAAGGCGGTCGTCACGGAGTCCGACGGCACCGCGGCCGGCGTCTTCAACAGCGTGAACTCGACCGTGTACGGCAAGACCGGCACGGCGGACGTCGGCTCGGGCCAGGACAAGCCGAACAGCTGGATGGTCGTGTTCGACCCGAAGCTGGACCTCGCGATCGGCTGCGTGGTGCTGGACGCGGGCTACGGCGCCGAGTACGCGGGACCCGAGACGGCGGCGGTGCTCGCGGCGCTGCAGTAGGACCGCGGCGCTGGTCACGGCACGGCAGAACCCTGTCCCCGATGGGCGCACTCCGGTAGGATTGCGCCCATCGGAGCTTTCGCGAGACTTCGTGGGGGGATGGGGAATGGGGATTCTCGGGGACCTGGAGAACGCGGCGGGAGACGTCGTTCACGCGGGCGAGGACGTGGTGGACGCCGGTTCGCAGCTCGCGGGCGACATCGTGCAGGGCGGGGAGTCGCTGGCCAGCGGCGTGGTGCACGGCGTCGGCGATCTGCTGACCGGGGTGGGCAACGGCGTCGAGGGCTTCTTCAAGAGCCTGTTCGACCACGTCGGCGCGCCGGAGGAGATGGCGGCCGACCTGCGCAAGATGGCGCAGCAACTGGATCAGCTCGGCCAGCAGCTCGTGCAGGACGCCGCGAAGGTGACCTGGGACGGCGAGGCCGCGGACTCGTTCCGGCAGCACACCTCGCAGCTTTCGCAGCAGTTCTCGCAGTTGTCGACGGAGTTGACCGACGCCGCGAACCTCGCGGCCACGCTGATCTGACCGCGTTTCAGCGGCTTCACAGGGGCAGGGGGACGGTGGGATGGCCGACAAATTCGCGGTGGACGCGGCGAATCTGCAGCAGCTCTCGCAGAACTGGAATTCAGAGGCGCAGCAGGTGGAACAGTTGCCCCAGCAGCTGTCCACGATCGAGTCGCACCTCGGCACGCTGCTCGAGAACACACTCGCGACGGACGCGCTCAACTTCGTGCTCGGCGGTGAGCAGCTCGCGGTCTGGTTCGATCTGCGGTCGAAGCTGAAGGACGCGGCGGGCATGCTGAACACGCTCGCGCAGCAGCTCGGTCAGGACTCGGAGACGCTGAAGCGCTGCGCGGTCGAGTACCAGATCGCGGACGACGCGGCGGCGAACGGGATCACGAACATCCAGGCGGCGCTCAACTCGAACGCGCCCGGCTCGACGCAGATCAGGGCACTGCTGAACACGCTGTCCGGCAGCGACGCGGCCACCGCGGAGAGCACGGCGCAGTCGATGCTCGGCACGCCGCCCACGACGACGCCCGGCGGCGGCTCGACCACCACCAGCGGCACCGGGACCGGCGGCGGGGGCGGCTCCACAGGCGGCGGCGGAGGAGGCGGCGGGGGCTCCACGGGCGGCGGTGGCGGCAGTGGCGTGAACACCACGCAGGACGGCTCCGCCGACGGCGGCGGGGGCACCACGACCGCGGGCGGCGGCGGGATCGCGGACACCTCCGGCGGGGACTGGCAGACCACCGGCAACTGGACCGCGGGCATCAACGGCCCGCGCACCGGCCAGGGCATGCGCACCACGCTGCCCGACTACTCCTCGCTTCCGGCCGCGCGCCAGCAGATCATGTCGAACATGGAGGCGCGGGTGCGGCACAAGATCGGCTACAGCCAGTCCGCGTACACCGACGGCTACCGGGACGACTGCTCCGGCAGCGTCTCCGCGGCCTGGGGGCTGTCCAAGCCGGGCACGAACTGCATCGGGCTGATGGGCTCCTCGGTCTCGCACCGGATCACCAAGGACGACCTGCAGCCGGGCGACGCGATGATCGCCAGCGACCACGTGGTGCTGTTCGGCGGCTGGGCGAACGCGCAGCACACCCAGTACTACGCGCTGGAGGACGACGGTTCGGACGGCACCGTGGCGCACGTCATCCCGTACCCGTACTGGTCGCACAACGGCGTGACCGACGGCGGCACCTACGAGCCCTACCGGAAGAACGGCGTCTCCTGATTCCGGCTCAGGACCGGCTCAGACCAGCGCGTCGCGGCACAGCAGCACCAGCGCGCGGTCGTCGTTGACCGAGCGGGCGACCGTGTCCACGATGCGCATCGCGCCGCCCGGGAAGCTCTTGGTGCGCAGCGTCTGGGCCGCGCCGAGCAGCCGGTCCAGGCCCACGGAGAGGTCCCGGCCGGGCCGCTCGACGAGTCCGTCGGTGTACAGCAGCAGCGCGTCGCCCGGGTCCAGGCGGCCGCGGCTCGGCTCGTACACCACGTCGGGCAGCACGCCGAGCACCGGGCCCGGCGTCTCGGCGAGCTCCCACTCGCCGGTGCCCGCGTTCAGCCGGGCGATCGGCGGGTGCCCGGCGCTGTAGCACTCGAACTCGCCGGACTCCAGGTCCAGCACCAGGTGCACGGCGGTCGCGAAGCCCTCCTCCCAGCCCTGCCGCAGCAGGTACCGGTTCGCGGAGGCCAGGAACTCGGCGGCCGGGACCGAGCCGAGCAGGCCGCCGAACGCGCCGGACAGTGCCAGGGCCCTGGTTCCCGCCTCCAGGCCCTTGCCGCTGACGTCGACGAGGCCGAGCTGCAGCACGGTGCCCTGCTCGGAGCGCGCGGCGATCAGGAAGTCGCCGGCGAAGGACTGGCCGCCCGCCGACTTGAGCGCGACGTCCACGTCCCAGCCGTTCGGCAGCCGGGGCACCCGGCCCTGCGCCTGCAGCCGCTCGCGCAGGTCGAAGAGCATCGATTCGCCCCGGGTTCCGCGCACGCCGAGCCGCACCCGCTCGCGGGACATGACGAGCACGACGAGCGCGGTGAGGCCGACGAGCAGCACCGTGCCGGGGTCGGGCCGGGACGGGTTCATCGTGGCCGAGTCGGCGAGCACCACGACGGCGGCCGCGAACAGCAGTACCAGTTGCGAGGTGAAGGTGAGGGTGAAGCCGCCGAGCAGCAGCGGCAGCGTGACCATCGAGGTCTGCACCCACGGATTGTGCAGGTGGGCGAGCACTCCGAGCACCGCGGTGAGCGTCAGCAGCGCGGGCAGCACCAGCGCCTCGGCCGCGAGCAGTCGATGCCTGATCCAGAACCTCAGAGGGGACCATCGGCTCCGGCGGCGCGCCGCGTCACGCGAGCGGGCCGCCGGACGGTCCATCGCAGCCGTCGCCATCATGGACGCCGACCTTACCGACCCGGAATCGCCACCGTCATCCGGTGCGGGCGCAAAAGTCCCGGTGGCGTCCCATGCTGTCACTCATTGGATTGAATACCGTGGGGTGTGGAGCGCTCACTCCGGCTTGGGCAGCTCGCCGGTGGCCTCGAACTCGGTGAGCATGCCGATCCGGCGGATGTGCCGCGGGTCCTGGCTGAACGGGGTGTCCACGAAGATCTCGACGAAGCGCGTCGCCACCTCGATCGGGTGCATCCGGCCGCCGATGCTGATCACGTTGGCGTCGTTGTGCTGCCGGGCCAGCGCCGCGGTCTCCTCGCTCCACACCAGCGCCGCGCGGGTGCCGGGCACCTTGTTGGCGGCGATGACCTCGCCGTTGCCGGAGCCGCCGATCACGACGGCGAGGGTGCCCGGCTCGTCGGCCGCGTTCTTGGCGGCGGCCATCACGTAGGGCGGGTAGTCGTCGGTGGCCACGTACTCGTAGGGGCCGCAGTCCACCGGCTCGTGCCCGAGCTCCTTCAGCCGTGCGACGAGGTGGTTCTTCAGCTCGAAGCCCGCGTGGTCCGAGCCCAGGTAGATACGCATGCGGCTAGTCTGCCATGCCCCGGCGGCCGACGAGCTTCCAGGCGGCGGGCAGCAGGCCGGCCGCGAGGAGAATCTTCAGGGCGTCGCCGAGCAGGAAGACGGTCAGGCCGTAGTGCAGCGCGTCGGCCGCGGACAGGTGCGCGGACCAGGCGAGGTAGGGCACGCCGCACGCGTACACGACCAGGTTGCCCGCGACCATGCTGAGCGCGGTGCGCCACGGCGAGCGGTCGGCGCCGCGTTCGGCGAGCCGGCCGACGAGCGCGCCGGCGAGCACGAAGCCGACCAGGTAGCCGAGCGTGGCCAGGTGGATCGAGCCGCTGCCGCCGCCCGCGAACCAGGGCACCCCGACGAGGCCGGCCAGCAGGTACAGCGCCATGGACAGCGCGCCGCGGCGGGCGCCGAGCGCGGTGCCGACCAGCAGCACGCCGAAGGTCTGGCCGGTCACCGGAACGGGCGAACCGTGCACCGGGATCGAGATCTGCGCGGCCAGCCCGGTCAGCCCGGCGCCACCGAGGATCAGGGCCGCGTCGCGCGCCTTCGCGCCGAGCGGGACGCGGACCAGGTCGGCCAGCACGCGGCGCTCGGCCCGCGGTCCGAGGGCGAGGGTGGACGCCATGGGGACTCCTTCGCTTGTGGGGGTCCGCACATCCAGACCGCCGTATCCCGACGCTAGCGAGGCGCGGACGGTCTCCGCGTTGCCGGATTCCACAAAATCGCCGTCCGCCTCTTGCCCCGGCTCACAGCTGACTCCCAGCGGACTCACAAGTAAGGCACAGTGGATCAGGGGACCGTGAGAACCGGATGAAAGGCGGGGAGATGATCGAGACCAGGCCCGAGGCGCGCATATTGGTGGTCGACGACGAGAACTCGATCACCGATCTCGTCGGGCTCGCGCTGCGCTACGAGGGCTTCGAGGTGGCCAGCGCGGCGAACGGGCGCGCGGCGCTGGCGGCGGCCGCCGAGTTCGGCCCGGACCTGCTGGTGCTGGACGTGATGCTGCCGGACTTCGACGGGCTCGAGGTCTGCGCCCGGCTGCGCGCGCAGGGGCTGCGGGTGCCGGTGGTCTTCCTGACCGCGCGGGACGCCACCGAGGACAAGATCACCGGGCTGACGGTCGGCGGGGACGACTACGTCACCAAGCCCTTCTCGCTGGACGAGCTGGTCGCCCGGATCCGGGCCGTGCTGCGCCGTACGCGGCCGGACGGGCTGGACGGCGCCGCGCTCGGCTACGCGGACCTGGTCATCGACGAGGACGCGCACGAGGCGCGGCGCGGCGGCGAGCCGATGGAGCTGACCCCGACCGAGTTCAAGCTGCTGCGCTTCCTGACCCTGAACGCGGGCCGGGTGATGTCGAAGGCGCAGATCCTGGACCACGTCTGGCAGTACGACTTCGGCGGCGGGGACAACGTCGTCGAGACCTACATCTCCTACCTGCGCAAGAAGGTGGACCGGGACCGGGTTCCGCTGATCCACACCGTGCGCGGCGTCGGCTACTCGCTGCGGCTGCCGCGCGATCCGAGAGCGTCCCAGGGCTCCGATGGCGGGCGTTAGGCGGGCCTGGCGCTGGTTCTGCGCCAAGCACCGGGGCACCGGCCGGGGCTCGCTGCGGGCGCGGCTGCTGCGCACGCTGCTGGTGCGGCTCGTGTTCGCGCTGCTGCTCGCGGCGGCGGCGACCTCGTGGGCGGTCTACAACCTGCTGCTGAGCAACCTGGACGCGCAGCTCTCGGCGACCTCCGTGCTGATGAGCCAGTACGTGGCCACGCAGTACGCCTCGCACAACGCGCCCGAGCTGACCAACACGTCGGACGCGCAGTGGGCCACCGCCGCGCAGAGCGGCATGCTGCCCACGCTGCTGCAGATGCGGCTCGCGAACGGCACCGTGGAGCAGATCGGCGACTCCCCGGCGATCGCCGCCGACATGGTCGCGGGCAAGGCGGGCACCGGGCCGAACAAGGACGGCGCGCAGTTCTACACGACGACGCAGAACTCGACGAAGTACCGGATCCGGGTCAGCTACCTGCCGGACGGCCAGGGCACGCTGATCCTGGCCACGTCCGAGAAGAGCGTGACCGACACGATGTGGCACATCGGCGTCGTCGAGCTGATCACCGGCTGCCTCGCGTTCTGCTTCGTCGGCTTCATGGCGAGCATGAAGATCAAGCGCCAGCTGCGGCCGTTCGAGAAGATGGGCGACGAGATCGTGCTGATCGGCAGCGGCGAGCTGAACCAGCGCGTGGCCCCGGCCGACCCGGACACGGAACTCGGCCGCGTCGGGCACTCGGTCAACATGATGCTCACGCGGCTCGAGCACGCGTTCAACGAGCAGCTCGCCTCCGAGAGCCGGCTGCGGCGCTTCATCGCGGACGCCTCGCACGAGCTGCGCACCCCGCTCGCGTCGATCCGCGGCTACTCGGAGCTGTTCCGGCGCGGCGCGTCCTCCCGGCCCGAGGACCTGGCGCTGGCGATGCGGCGGATCGAGTCCGAGGCGAGCCGGATGGGCGTGCTGGTGGACGAGTTGCTGCTGCTGGCCCGGCTGGACTCCGGGCGCCCGCTGGACCGCGCGATCGTCGATCTCAGTGCACTGATCCACGACGCGGCGCGCGACTCGCAGGCGGCGGATCCGCGCTGGCCGATCGAGACGGCCGTGGACGAGACGGACGGCCCGGTGCGGGTGATCGGGGACGCGGACCGGCTGCGGCAGGTGCTCGCGAACCTGCTGTCCAACGTGCGTGCACACACCCCGCCGGGCACCCGCGCCACGATCCGGGCGTGCCGCGAGGACGACCAGGTGGTGCTGGAAGTGGCCGACGAGGGGCCCGGGCTGACCGAGTGCCAGCAGCAGCTCGTGTTCGAACGCTTCTACCGCGCGGACAGTTCACGCGGCCGCGGCGACGGGTCCGGGGGCAGCGGACTCGGGCTCTCGATCGTCAGCTCGGTCGCGCAGGCGCACGGCGGCACCGCGTCGGTCCGGTCCCAGCCGGGCGCGGGCGCCGTGTTCACGGTGCGCCTGCCCCTGGCCGGGACCGGACCGCTCGTCGCGGTCTGAGCCGGTCTCAGTCGAGGTCAGCGGAGGATCAGTCGAAGATCGGCTCGCGGGTGCGGGTCCGCTTGAGCTCGAAGAAGCCGTCGGTCCCGGCGACCAGCAGCACCCCGTCCCACAGCTTCGCCGCCGCCTCGCCCTTCGGCGCCGGGGAGACCACCGGGCCGAAGAACGCCACGCCCTCGGTGGAGATCACCGGGGTGCCGACGTCCATGCCGACCTGGTCCATGCCCGCGTGGTGCGACTCCTTGAGCGCCTCGTCGTACGCGTCGGTGTCCGCCGCGTCGGCCAGCGAGGTCGGCAGCCCGGCCTCGGTGAGCGCGGCCTCGATCGTCTCGCGGTTGAACTCCTGCTTGCCGAGGTGGCGCCGGCTGCCGAGCGCGTCGTACAGCGGACGCACCGCCTCGTCCCCGTGCTGCTGCTGGGCGGCGATCAGCACCCGCACCGGACCCCAGCCCCGGGAGAGCATCTCCTTGTAGTTCTCCGGCAGTTCGTCCCGGCCCGAGTTGAGCACCGAGAGCGACATCACGTGGAAGCGGACGTCGATCGGACGCAGCTTCTCCACCTCGAGCAACCAGCGGCTCGTCATCCAAGCCCACGGGCACAGCGGGTCGACCCAGAGGTCGGCCACCACCCGGTCCTGCGCAGAATCCGTCATGACATCGCCAACACGGGAAACCGTCCCGCCCATTCCCGCCACCCACGATCGTAGGATCCATGCAAGTATCTTCAGCACACAAGAGACCAGACCAACTCGTCCGAGTAAGGAGCCGTGCAGCATCGTGCCCGGTACCAATCTGACCCGTGAAGAGGCGGCCGAGCGCGCCCGCCTCGTCTCGGTTTCGTCCTACGAGGTCGAGCTCGATCTCACGGTCGGCGCCGAGAGCTTCGGCTCCACCAGCACCGTCCGCTTCTCCGCCGAGCCCGGCACGGCCACGTTCGCCGACCTGGTCACCGAGGGCCCGGTGCACGAGATCACGCTGAACGGGCGTCCGCTGGACCCGGCCGTGGTGTTCGCGGACTCGCGCATCGCGCTCGACGACCTGCGGGCCGAGAACGTGCTGCGGGTACGGGCCGACTGCCAGTACAGCCACACCGGCGAGGGCCTGCACCGGATGGTGGACCCGGTCGACGGCGGCGTGTTCCTCTACACCCAGTTCGAGGTGCCGGACGCCCGGCGGGTGTTCGCCGACTTCGAGCAGCCGGACCTCAAGGCCACCTTCCAGTTCACCGTGACCGCGCCGGCGACCTGGGAGCTGTTCTCCAACGCCGCCACCCCGGCGCCGGAGCCGGTGACCGACGGCGTGGCCGTGTGGAGATTCGCCCCCACAGAGCGGATCTCCAGCTACATCACCGCGCTGGTGGCCGGCGACTACGGCGTCGTGCGCAAGGACTACACCTCCGCGAACGGCAACGTGATCCCGATGGCCGTGGCCGCGCGCCGGTCGCTGATGGAGTACCTGGACGCGGACGAGATCTTCGACGTCACGT
The DNA here is from genome assembly GCA_035493475.1 of Actinospica sp. Lineage (GTDB taxonomy): Bacteria > Actinomycetota > Actinomycetes > Streptomycetales > Catenulisporaceae > Actinospica. The sequence continues at coordinate 5,004 of DATJIF010000036.1, read as the reverse complement.
TCAAGGGCTTCGACTACTTCGAGGAGAAGTTCGACCAGCCGTACCCGTTCGGCAAGTACGACCAGCTGTTCGTGCCCGAGTACAACGCGGGCGCCATGGAGAACGCGGGCTGCGTCACCTTCCGCGAGGCGTACGTCTTCCGCTCCAAGGTCACCGACGCCTCCTACGAGCGCCGCGCCGAGACGATCCTGCACGAGCTCGCGCACATGTGGTTCGGCGACCTGGTCACCATGGAGTGGTGGAACGACCTGTGGCTCAACGAGTCCTTCGCCACCTACGCCTCGGTGCGCTGCCAGGCCGACGCGACGCGCTGGACCGGAGCCTGGACCACCTTCGCCAACTCGGAGAAGACCTGGGCCTACGCGCAGGACCAGCTGCCGTCCACGCACCCGATCGTGGCCGAGATCCCGGACCTCGAAGCCGTGTACGTGAACTTCGACGGCATCACGTACGCGAAGGGCGCCTCGGTGCTCAAGCAGCTCGTGGCCTACGTGGGTGACGAGGCGTTCTTCCAGGGCCTGCGCACCTACTTCCGGCGGCACGCCTGGGGCAACACCCGGCTGTCCGACCTGCTCGGCGCGCTCGAGGAGGCCAGCGGCCGGGACCTCGCCGCGTGGTCGAAGGCGTGGCTGGAGACGGCCGGCCCGAACACGCTGCGCACCGACTTCACGCTCGCCGAGGACGGCACGTACGCCGCCTTCGCCGTGCTGCAGGAGGCGCCCGCCGACTACCCGACGCTGCGTCCGCACCGGATCGCGATCGGCCTGTACGAGAAGGGCGACGCGGGTCTCGCGCGCGTGCGCCGGATCGAGCTGGACGTGGACGGCGAGCGCACCGACGTGCCGGAGCTCGTCGGCGTGCGGCAGCCGGACGCGGTCGTGCTCAACGACGACGACCTGTCGTACACGAAGATCCGCTTCGACGAGCGCTCCATCGCGACGCTGATCGAGTCGATCGGCGACTTCGCCGAGTCGCTGCCGCGCGCGCTGGCCTGGGTCGCCACCTGGGACATGCTGCGCAACGGCGAACTGCCCGCGAGCGCGTACGTGGAACTGGTGCTCTCCGGCGCGGCCAAGGAGACCGAGATCGGTGTCCTGCAGTCGCTGCAGCTCCAGGTGAAGAGCGCGATCGAGCTCTACTCGGCGCCCGCGCACCGGGCCGCGCTGGCCGACCGCTGGGCCGCCTTCGCGCACGAGCAGCTGCTCGCCGCCGAGCCGGGCAGCGACGTCCAGCTCGCCTGGGCCAAGGCGCTCGGATCCTCGGCGCTGACGGACGCTCAGCTCGACCTGCTCGCCGGGCTGCTCGCGGGCACCGCCGCGGTCGAGGGCCTGGCCGTGGACACCGACCTGCGCTGGGCGCTGCTCGCGCGGCTCTCGGCGAAGGGCCGCACGGACGTCACGCTCATCGACGCCGAGCTGGTCAAGGACCCGACCGCGGCGGGCAGGCGGCATGCGCTCAGCTGCCGCGCGGCGCTGCCGACGGACGCGGCCAAGCAGGAGGCGTGGGCCTCGCTGGTGGAGAGCGACGACCTGACCAACGAGGAGACGCTCGCGGTCATCGGCGGCTTCCAGCAGGTCGAGCAGCGCGATCTGCTCCGGCCCTACGCGGCGCGCTACTTCGAGGCCGTCGCCCGGCTGTGGGCCGAGCGCACGCCGCACATGGCGCAGATGCTGGTCACCGGCCTCTACCCGATCGTGACGGTGGATCAGTCCGTGGTGGACGGCGCGGACGCGGTGCTCGCCGAGACGGACGAGAAGCTCGTGCCGCCGGCCCTGCGCCGGATCCTGCTGGAACAGCGCGACGGCACGCTGCGGCTGCTGCGCGGCCAGTCGGTCGACGCGAAGGCGTGACGCGACGCAGTGCCCCTCCGCCACCCGGCCGAGGGGCACTGCTCTTTCCGCTCAGCTGTAGTCGTAGAACCCGCGGCCGGTCTTGCGGCCCAGGTCGCCCGCCGCGACCATCCGGTTCAGCAGCTCCGGCACCGCGAACTGCGCGTCGTGTCCGGCCTCGTAGATGTTCCGGGTGGCGTTGCGCATGATGTCCACGCCGGTCAGGTCGAGCGTGGACAGCGGGCCCATCGCGTGCCCGAAGCCGAGCTTGCACGCCGTGTCGATGTCCTCGGCGGTCGCGACGCCGGACTCCAGCAGCCGCACCGCCTCGTTGCCCAGGGCGGCGATCAGCCGGGTGGTGACGAACCCGGCCACGTCCCGGTTCACCACGATGCAGGTCTTGCCGACCTTCTCGGCGAATGCGCGGGCCCGGGCCAGCGTCTCGTCCGAGGTCTTGTAGCCGCGCACCAGCTCGCACAGCGCCATCATCGGCACCGGCGAGAAGAAGTGCGTGCCGACGACCGACTCGGGACGCTCGGTCACCGCCGCGATCTGGGTGATCGGCAGCGCCGAGGTGTTGGTGGCGAGCACCGCGTCCGGGCCGGCGATCTTGTCGAGCTCGCGGAACAGCCCCTGCTTGACGTCGAGGTCCTCGAACACGGCCTCCACGACCACGTCCGCCGCGCCCGCGGCCCCGAGGTCGGTGGTCAGCGTGATCCGCCCGAGCGCCGCCTCGGCGTCCTCGGCCGCCATCTTCCCCTTGCTCACGAACTTCTCGTACGAGGCGGTGATACCGGCCAGACCGCGCGCGGTGGCGGCGTCCGACACGTCCCTCAGGACCACCTCGTATCCGGCGGCCGCCGACACCTGGGCGATGCCCGAACCCATCAGTCCGGCACCGATCACGGCGATAGTGTTAGTCATGCCCGCAGCCTACTAGCCGGTAGCTAAGGTGGTTAAGCTCGGGACATGGCAGTCAACCTCACCAGGATCTACACCCGCACGGGCGACGACGGGACCACCCGGCTCGGCGACATGAGCAAGACCTCCAAGACCGACCCGCGGCTCGTCGCGTACGCGGACACCGACGAGGCGAACTCCAACATCGGCGTGGCGATCGCGCTCGGGCAGTTGGACGCGGACGTCGTCGCCACCCTGACGCGGATTCAGAACGAGCTGTTCGACGTGGGCGCGGACCTCAGCAACCCGGTCGTGCAGAACCCTGAGTGGGCGCCGCTGCGGGTCGAGCAGGGCGACATCGACCGCCTGGAGCGGGACTGCGACCACTACAACGGGAGCCTGGAGAACCTGCGCTCGTTCATCCTGCCCGCGGGCACCCCGGGCAGCGCGCTGCTGCACGTGGCGCGGACGGTGGTGCGGCGGGCCGAGCGCGCGGCGTGGACGGCGATCGACGCCGACCCGGAGACCACGAACGTGCTGACGGCGAAGTACCTCAACCGGCTCTCGGACCTGCTGTTCATCCTGGCGCGGTACGCGAACCGGGAGGTGGGCGACGTGCTCTGGGTGCCCGGCGGTTCGCGGGAGGGTCAGGAGACGCGCGAGACGTCCTGACCGGGCGGCGCGGCCTCGAGCCAGGACAGGAAGCCGGTGAGGGCGTCCTCGGACAGCGCGAGCTCGGCGTATCCGGCGCCGAAGCGGCAGTCCAGGATCGTCCAGCCGGGGAAGAGGGCGAGCTCCTCGGTGCCCTCGGGGTCGCGCCTGCCGACCACCTCGAGGTCGCGCCGGGTGAGCACGGCGGCCGGGCGGAAGGCGTAGGAGAAGATGCGGTACCAGTCGACGCGGTCGGCGCCGTACTGGGCGATGCCGTAGGACCAGCCGCGGCCGTCCCGGACGGCGGCGGCGGTGAACGGGGTGCCGGTGCCGCGCACCGGCTCCGGCTCACCGGGTTCGGCGGACGCGGCGGTGCCCCCTATGCGCGCAGCAGCCCGCGTCGCCCCCGGCAGCGCGGGAGTCAGACGCAGGCTGCAGTCGAACGTGCCGCCCCGGCGCCGGATCATGATCCGGCGCAGGAACAGGGCGCCTATCGCGCACAGGACGAGCAGGCACAGCGCGGCCAGCGTCTCGAGGAGATCGGTCAGCATCGCCGACCCGCCGCGCCTGTGGCCAACTCCAGCCTCCGGCTATTCGCCGCGGCCGACGGCGCGCAGCCGCAGCTCGGCTCGGGCGGCGGCGGCCTCGGAGTCGGCGCCGAACTCGCCGGCCCTGGCCCGGTTCAGCGCCTCCTGGGCGCGGCCCGCGTCGATGTCGCCGGTCAGCTCCGCGGCCTCGCCGAGCAGCGAGACCCGGTTGTCGGCCACCGAGATGAACCCGCCGTGCAGCGCGGCCTTCAGGGTCTCCCCCGCGGCCCCGTCCACGACGGTCTTGATGGTGATCACCGAGGGCTTGAGCAGCGAGAGGATCGGCTGGTGTCCGGGCATGACACCGACGTCGCCGTCCGCGGTCTTCGCGATCACCAGCGACGCCTTGCCCGACCAGACCTCGCGGTCGGCCGCGACCAGCGCCACGTCGAGTTCAGCCATGGTGCGGCTCCCTTGGGACTAGTTCTTGCGAGTGTATCCGAACCGCCGGGCGCCCCCGACCACGGTCCGAGAAGGACCGCGGCCGCGAGCGCCCGGACAGGCGGGACCGACTACTTGGTCAGTTCCTTGTACTTGCGCTCGAGGTCCTCGAGGCCGCCGCACATGAAGAACGCCTGCTCCGGCACGTGGTCGTACTTGCCGTCGGCGATCGCGGTGAAGGCCGCGATGGTCTCGTCCAGCGGCACGAACGAGCCGTCGAGGCCGGTGAAGACCTTGGCCACGAAGGTGTTCTGGGACAGGAAGCGCTCGATGCGGCGGGCCCGCTGCACCGTGAGCTTGTCCTCCTCCGAGAGCTCGTCGATACCGAGGATCGCGATGATGTCCTGCAGGTCCTTGTACTTCTGCAGGATCGCCTTGACCCGGGTGGCGCACTCGTAGTGGTCCTTCGCGATGTACCGCGGGTCCAGGATGCGCGAGGTCGAGTCCAAGGGGTCCACCGCGGGGTAGATGCCCTTCTGGGTGATCGGCCGGGAGAGCACCGTGGTCGCGTCGAGGTGCGCGAAGGTGGTGTGCGGCGCCGGGTCGGTGATGTCGTCCGCGGGGACGTAGATCGCCTGGACCGAGGTGATCGAGTG
>DATJIF010000035.1:0-79928 GCA_035493475.1 Actinospica sp. | reverse complement strand
CGTTCCTCACCGGCGAGCAGGTCACCATCCGCGCCCAACTTGGCCTGCTGACCCGGCCTGAGGCCGAGGAGCGGGCCGCCGCTCAGGCGGAGCTGGCGGGGTGGCTGGCCATGCTGGCCCGCGAGGGCCTGCTGCCACGGGCGGGCGCGCCGTCGGCGCAGGAGTTCACGACCGCGCTCTACGGCTTCCTGACCCGGACACCCGCCGTGCTGACCGGCGTGTCGCTGGCCGATGCGGCGGGCGAGCGGCGGCCGCAGAACATACCGGGCACAGTGGACCAGTACCCTAACTGGCGGATCCCGCTGACCGGGGCCGACGGCCGGCCGGTGCTGCTCGACGACCTGCCCGCGCACGCCGGGGTGCTGGCCGTCGCGCGGGCCGTATCCGGCGGCCTCGAACCGGGCGCCGTTTAATCGGATGGCGTGGGATAGAGTCCACGCGTGACACGTGACGAACTGGAAGCCCTTTCCTCGCACGAACTGCACCACCTCGCCGTGCGCCGGGCGCTGCACCACGTTGACGTGGAGTTCTTCTGGGAGCTGCTGCGCACCATCCCGGCGGCCGAAGCCTCCGAGGGGCACCCGGACGAGGCCGGGCGGGACGTCACCCATCTCTCCGTGCTGCTCGACGACGCGATCGACTCCGGCGAGGGCGACGTGGCCGAGGCGCTGCGCCCGCTCTACCTCGACTACCTGGAAAAGCACGGCGTCGACAGCTGAACGGCGGATAGCCAGGACCGTTCGGCCCCCTGAAAAGCCAACGCGGACCGGGGCCGGCCTGCGGTCCCCGGCCCGCGCGGACCTGGTCTCTTACTCGCCCTTGTCGAGGACGCCCTCGATCTCGAGGGTGATCGCGACCTTCTCGCTGACGATGACGCCGCCGCCGGGAACCGGGCCGTTGTAGCTGACGCCGAAGTCGTGCCGGTTGATCTCGGTGGACGCGGAGAAGCCCGCCTTCATCCCGCCCTGCGCGTCCGGCCCGAAGGCGGGGGAGTCCAGAGTGAGCGTGACCGGCCGGCTGTTGCCGCGGATCGTCAGCGAGCCGTCGAGCAGGAACTCGCCGTCCTCGAAGCGGATTCCGGTGGACGTGAAGGTGATCGTGGGGTGGTCGGCCGCGGCGAAGAAGTCGGCCGAGCGGATGTGGTCGTCGCGCATCGAGTTGCCGGTGTCGATGGACGTGGCGTCGATGGTCGCGGAGACGCTCGTCTCGAGCGGGTTGTCGCGGGTGGTGAACTCGGCGGTGAACGCGGTGAACCGGCCGCGGACCTTGCTGACCATCATGTGCCTGATGGTGAAGCCGACGTACGAGTGGACGTTGTCGACGATCCACGTTCCGGCGGTGTAGTTCGGCACCTCGGGCAGGTCGGTCATCTGTGCCTCCTGGAAGGGGAGAAACGTGTACTCAACCTTCTCGCCGACCCGCCCGAAATGTCCAGCGCTGTGTGAGGGTTCTGTTATCGCGGCGTCAGAGCGTCCCGTCCCGCCAGGCGGCCCGCGCGGTCGGGTAGATCGGACGGAAGCCGAGGTCGCGGTGCGCGCGGGTGGTGTCGGGGACGCCGAACCAGGGGTCTGCCACCTCGCGTCCGGCCGCCGCATCGAGGTCGAATTCCTTTCCGTCCAAGGCGAACAGCTCGACGACCGGGGACGGCATGTCGCCCGCGATGTTGTACGCCGTGTAGCCGCCGCCCGGGCGCAGGGTCCTGATCGCCCGCTGCACGCCCTGAGCCACGTCCGCGTGATGCACCATCGCCAACGGCTGGTGCGCGGCCATGTTCGCGAAGCGCGGCAGGCTCTCGGTGATGTGCGGGTCGCCCTCGCCGTACACGAAGGCCAGCCGCAGCGTCACGACATCGAGCCCTGACTCGCTGCTCAGCTCCCGCAGCTGCTCCTCGGCCTCCCGCTTGCTGTGCGGGTACGCGCTGTACGCCTCGTTCGCCTCGGCACGCAGCTCGTCGTCCTCGCGCACCGGCCGCCCGATGCCCGGACCGTAGACGAGATTCGTGCTGATCTGCACGAACCGCCGCACGCCCGCCGTCACGGCCTCCCGCGCGAGCGCCACGGCCGCGTCCCGGTTCACCGCGTACATCTCCTCCGCGCCCTGCTTCGGGGCACGGAAGCTCGCCGCACTGTTGACCACGACGCTCACCCCGTCCAGCGCCCGCTTGCGCGCCTCCGCGTCCGTCACGTCGCCGACCACGGCCTGCGCGCCCGCCGCCTCGAAGCGCACGGCCGCCTCCGCCGTGCGCACCAGCACCCTGATCTCGTCGCCGGGTTCGCGCCAGGACAGCAGGCGCGGCACCAGCCGCTGCCCGACCTTGCCCGTCGCCCCGGTGACCAGGATCTTGTCCGCCATCGTCGTGTTCCCTTCCTGTGGTTTCCTCCAGCCTGCCGCCGGGCGCGCCGGGATTGCAGAGACCGGCGTAGCCACGGACCGGCAGTACCTGGCTACGTGCGCGGGCGCGGGGGAGAATCGGGGCATGAACGGGATCGATCGCACGGCACTGGCCGACTTCCTGCGCCGCAGCCGGGAACGCGTCGAGCCCGAGTCGGTGGGCCTGCCGCCGCGCGGGCGCCGCCGCACCCCGGGCCTGCGCCGGGAGGACGTCGCCCAGTTGGCCGGTATCTCGGTGGACTACTACGCCCGTCTGGAGCAGCAGCGCGGCGCGCATCCGTCCGAACAGGTGATCGGCGCGCTGGCCCGCGCGCTGCGGCTGACCGAGGACGAGTGCGACTACCTGCACCGGCTCGCCGGGTACCAGACCCGGGCCAGGGAGACCACGTCCGGCCACGTGCGCCCCGGCCTGCTGCTCATCCTGGACCGGCTGGTCGACGCGCCCGCGCAGGTCATGAGCGACACCGGGCAGGTCCTCGCGCGCAACGCCATGGCCGAGGCGCTGTTCGGCGGTCCCGCGCTGCCCGGCCGCGCCGGAAACGCGAACTGGAACCTGTTCGGCAACTCGGCCATGCTGCCGCGCACCCTGCCGGAGCAACTGCCCGCGATCATGGCGAACCACGTGGCCAACCTGCGCGCCGTGCACGCCCGCCGTCCGCACGACGAGGAGCTCAACGCGCTCATCCGCGACCTGCACGACGCGAGCGCCGACTTCCGCGAACTCTGGGAGCGGCACGACGTCGCCGTGATGCGCGGCTCGCACAAGACGATCATCCACCCCGAGGTCGGCCGCCTCGACCTCGACTGCGAGGTGCTGCTCGCGCCCTCCGGCGAGCAGACGCTGACCCTGTTCACCGCGCAGCCGGGCACCGACACCGCCGAGAAGCTCGGGCTGCTGCGCGTGCTCGGCCGGGAGAGCTTCGCGGGGCGCTCGGAAGTGCGTTGACCGCGGCCGCGCGGCGGCGGGAGGATGCCGGAATGAATGAGCTGATACATCCCGCGCTGCCGTTCCCGCTGGCCCCCGCCGGGAGCAAGGGCTGCACGTACGCCGTGGACGAATCCGGCGCGCTGCGGCTGACCGGCGAGAGCCGGAGCGATCTGTTCATCGACCCGGCGGGCGGCGCCGACTGGCCGTACGCCGGATACCTGGTCGGCGTGCCCCCGGTCGGCGACTTCACCCTCTCCGCGCTGGTCACGGTGCCGTTCGCGTCGATGTTCGATGCCGGCGTGCTGCTTGTGTACTCGGCCGCGGACCGGTTCGCGAAGGCCTGCTTCGAGTTCAGCCCGCAGCGTAAGCCGATGGCCGTCAGCGTAGTCACGCGCGGGGTCTCGGACGACGCGAACAGCCACCTCGTCGAGGGCGACTCGCTGTGGCTGCGCGTGACCCGTACCGGCACGGTTTGGGCGTTCCACACCTCGACCGACGGCACGTGGTGGAACATGCTGCGCTACTTCACCCTCGACGAGGCCGAGGAGGACCGCGACGCCGTGCGCGTCGGCTTCCTCGCGCAGTCGCCGTCCGGGGACGGCATCACGGTGACGTTCACTCAGATCGCCTACAGCGAGGGTGCGCCGAAAAACCTGCGGGACGGCAGCTGACGTCCGCCACCGCCGGACGAGTGATTGTGTCCGGCCGAACGGGGGACCGCCGCGTCACCAGATGGTAATACAAATCCCTGGATGGAATTCACCGTGCGTAGTCACGACCCATCCGAAGGGAACCATCATGATCCGTACCGGACGCCTCGCCGCCGCCGGACTCGCCGCCGCGACCCTGGCCCTGGCAGGAGGCTCCGTGGCCGAGGCCGCCTCCACCGGCGGCCTCGGCACCGTCTCGGTCCAGCCGAACCCGGCCGCGCCGGGCAGCACCGTCTGGGTCTGGGACGGCGACCAGTGCGCGGGCACCAGCGGCACCGCCACCTCCGCAGCGTTCACCGCCCCGGCCTCGCTCGGCCAGCTCGACAACATGCTCGGCGGCAGCACCATGGTCGCGAAGGTCAAGCCGGGCACGTACAAGGTCACCGTGTCCTGCAGCGGCAAGAGCTTCACCGGCTGGGTCGTCGTGGCCCCGCGCGGAGCGGCCCGCACCGGTGACGGCGCCTCGATGCTCTCGTCCGGCGGCGGCAACCTGGCCGCGGGCGCCGCGCTCGGTGCAGCCGGTCTCGGCGTGGGCGCGTTCGCACTGCGCCGCCGCCGCGCGCACAACAACTGACGACGTCAGAGCCTCGAAGGTCCGCGGGTAGGCGCCTACCCGCGGACCTTCAGTTCGTCCAGCAGCACCGACAGATGACTGTGCGCCGGATCCGCAGCCCCCGTCAGCAGCGTCACGATCCCCGCCTCGCCCTTCGCTCGCAGATCGTCGAGCCGCTCCTGCTGCTCCGGCGTGGCGAGCTCGGTGACGTACCGATGCGTGAACTCCTCGAACCGGCCCTCGCGGTCGGCGTGCAGCCACTTGCGCAGCTCGTTCGACGGACTCAGATCCTTGGCCCACTCGTCGAGATGCGCGGTCTCCTTCTTCACGCCACGCGGCCACAGCCGGTCCACGAGCACCCGCGTCCCGTCCGTCTCGGCCACCGGCTCGTACACCCGCTTGAGTCGGAATCCGCTCGGCATCAGCCACGCCTCCTTGGGCCTCAGTCCACGCTGACCAGCACCTTGTCGCCCGGCTCGATCCGGCCGGGGGCCATCACCTGAGCATAGGCACCGGCGCAGGGTTCCGGCGCGACATCCGCCAGCGGCACGATCCGGTTGTGCGCGGCGACCGTGCGCAGGGCCAGCGGATCCCGGCCTAGCACGCCGTGCTCCAGCGTCGGCACGGCGCAGCGCGGAGTCGAGGCGATGATCTTCAGCCGCAGGTCACGCCCGATGTGCACCTCGCGCCCGAGCCAGCCGTTCTCCACGAAACCGTGCCCGGTCGTGCGGATCACGAGGTTCGGCCGGTAACGCTGCACCTCGATCGCGCCACGCGGGCTGAGCTCGGCGATCCGGTCCAGCGTCGACGTCGTGATCAGGTGCAGCGGCGCGAAGTCGACGAACGTCCCCGGCGGAGTCCCCGCACCCATCTGCACGACCGCCGCATCGACCTCGGCCGTCACGCCCGCCTCCAACACCTCGTCCGGAATCGAGCGGTCCAGCGTCGCGCCCTGCGGCGGCGTGTCGGCCAGGTGCACGCGCCGCCCGATGTACGCCGAAAGCCGCTCATCGGCGTCCGCATCCGTGCTCCACAACGGTTTCGCGCCCGGCAGCGAGATCCGGACCGCCACCCCGTCCTCGATCATTGCGCCGCATTTCAGCAGGTCGCGCCACAACCGCGGCATCTTCGCGCTGGCCACCCGCCCCGACTCGCGGTCCACCAGCGCCAGCCGCCGATCCCCGGGCAGGCCGCGTTCGTCCACCGCCGCCCCGAGGACCCTTTCGCCGAGCATTGACTTGACCGGATAGCGCCACAGTTCCTCGATCGCGCCGACTTCGCCCACAGCCCCGCTCCTCCCGTCGCGTGTCAATCCCCACACTACGCGGCGGATTGATAGCGTCCGCCGTATGGACCTACGGTTGGTCGGCAGGCGGGCCCTGGTAACCGGCAGCTCCTCGGGGATCGGCGCCGAGATCGCGCGGATGCTGGCCCGCGAGGGGGTGCGCGTCGTCGTGCACGGGCGCAGCATAGAGCGCGCCCAGGCGGTGGCCTCCGAGATCGCGGCCGAGGGCGGGCGCGCGGCCACCGCGATCGGCGACCTGACCGTGGAGACCGAGCTCGGCCACGTGATCGCCGGCGCGCAGGCGGCCTTCGACGGCATCGACATCCTGGTCAACAGCGCGGGCGGCGTCGCGGTCGAGGCCGCGCACGGCTGGCTGGACGCGCCCGGCGACGAATGGCTGCACAGCTACCAGCAGAACGCGCTGCCCACCGTCCGGCTCGCCCAGGCCTTCGTGCCGCCGATGCGCGAGCGCGGCTGGGGACGGGTCATCCAGATCGCCTCCCGCCTCGCCGAGATGCCCGACCCCGACTTCGGCCCGTACAGCGCGGCGAAGGCGGCCCTGCGCAACCTGACGACCAGTCTGGCGAAGGAACTCACCGGCACCGGCGTCACCGCGAACGCCGTCGCCCCCAGCCTGATCTGGACCTCGATGGCCGCCCCCTGGTTCAAGCAGCTCGCGCAGGACCAGGGCAGCGAGGACCCGCGCGTCGGCGAGGAGTACGCCATCAAGCACCTGCACCGACAGGCCGTCCAGCGCGTAGGCCGCCCCGAGGACGTGGCCGCCGCGGTCTGCTTCCTGGCCAGCCCGCTCGCCGACTACATCACCGGCACCACCCTCCGCGTAGACGGCGGCGCCACCCCCACGATCTGAGCCCTGCCCAGCGGACCTCTCAATCCGAATCGATGGCCCGCCGCCGATCCCGCTCCTCCACCCACCGATCGAGCAGCTGCCCGACCTCTTCGTCCAGGAACAGGAAGAAGTCGCGCATCTCGGCGATCCGCTCGCGCCCCGCGCCCTCCTCGCCGAGCGCCTTCACCCCCTGCTCCGAGAGGTCCGCGAGCCGCCTGTACAGCCCGCCCTTCACGATCGCGGCCATGTACCAGGCGTCCCCCGGCACCTCGTACGCGTCGCTGCGGGACCCGGGCACCGGCGTGCGCACGATCAGCTGGAGCTGCTGCAGGTAGCGGACCGCGCCGGAGATCGCCGCCGCGCTCACGTCCAGCCGCTCGGCCAGCTCACCCGCCGTCAGCCGCTCCTCGTCCGCGGACATCAGCGTCATCAGCACCCGCGCGGCCATCCGCGGAAAGCCCCAGTCCGCCAGGAACATCGCCATCTGCTCGACGAAGGCCCGCAGTTCCAGTTCACTCCGCATCTCGCCCATACATGGATTATACACGATCAACAAGTTTCACAAATTCGTGAAACTTGTGTACTCTGCTGTCATGGAGAACATCATCGAGGTGGCGGGGCTGCGCAAGAGCTTCGGCCGGACCGTCGCGCTGGACGGCCTGGACCTGTCCGTGCGCCCCGGCGAGGTGCACGGCTTCCTCGGCCCCAACGGCGCGGGCAAGTCCACCACGCTGCGCGTGCTCCTCGGCCTGCTGCGCGCGGACGGCGGCCGGGTCACCCTCCTCGGCGGCGATCCGTGGCGCGAGGCGGTCGCGCTGCACCGGCGGCTCGCCTACGTGCCCGGCGACGTGACGCTGTGGCCCTCGCTCTCCGGCGGCGAGACGATCGACCTGCTCGGCCGGCTGCGCGGCGGCCTCGACCCGGCCCGCCGCGAGGAGCTGCTGGCCCGCTTCGAACTCGACCCGCGCAAGAAGGGCCGCGCGTACTCCAAGGGCAACCGGCAGAAGGTCGCGCTGATCGCCGCCTTCGCCTCCGACGCCGAACTCCTGCTGCTCGACGAGCCGACCTCGGGCCTCGACCCGCTGATGGAGGAGGTCTTCCGGCAGTGCGTCGCCGAGGAGCGCGACCGCGGCCGCAGCGTGCTGCTCTCCAGCCACATCCTCGCCGAGGTCGAAGCACTCTGCGACCGCGTCACGATCATCCGACGCGGCAAGACCGCCGAGTCCGGCACCCTGGCCGAACTCCGCCACCTGACCCGCACCTCCATCGACGCCGAACTGACCACCCCGCCCCCACCCGGCGCCCTGGAGTCCCTCCCCGGCATCACCGCCCTGCAGATCCAGGACCGCCACATCCGCTGCGAGGTGGACACCGACCACCTCTCCACCCTGATCTCAGCACTCTCAACCTGCGGAATCGCCGCCCTCACCAGCCGTCCGCCCACCCTGGAAGAGCTCTTCCTGCGCCACTACGAAGACGACCTGGCCACAGCAGGAGCGACCAAATGAGCGCGACAAGCCCGACCGCGACCGCGATGGCAGGCGTCCCCGACCTGACAAAGCTGATCACCCGCCGAGAACGCATCCGCCTGCCCATCTGGTGCTACGCCCTGATCGCCTCCGTAGCCGGCACCGCCTACTCCTTCAAGACGCTCTACGCCACGGAATCCTCCCGCCAGGAGTTCGCCGACGGCATCGGCAAGAACCCAGCGCTAGCCGTCCTCTACGGCAAGCCCTTCGACCTGACCACGATCGGCGGCCTCACGACGTGGCGCATGGGCGTCTTCGGAGCCGCGTTGCTCGCCGTCATGAGCATCGTCACCGTCAACCGGCACACCCGCGCCGAGGAGGAGGCCGGGCGCTTCGAACTCATCGGCGCCGGAGCAGTAGGCAGACACGCCCCGCTGATCGCCGTGCTCCGCGTAGTCCTCGGCACCCAACTAGCCATCGGCGCCATCATCGGCCTCGTGCTGGTAGTCCTAGGCGAACCGGCCTCAGGATCCTTCCTCCTCGGTCTCTCCATCGCGGCAGGCGGCTGGATCTTCGCGGGCGTGGCGGCGATCACCGTCCAGCTCACCGACTTCGCCCGCTCCGCCAGCGGCCTGGCGTTCAGCGTCCTCGGCGCCGCGTACCTGATCCGTGCGGTAGGCGACGGCTCCGGCGCCAACGGCCCGACCTGGCTCACCTGGCTCTCCCCGCTCGGCTGGTCCGAACAGACCCAGCCCTACGCAGGCGACCGCTGGTGGATCCTAGCCCTGATGATCATCGGCACCGCCGCCCTCATCACCGTCGCCTTCCGCATCGCCGCCCGCCGCGACCTGGGCAGCGGCATCTTCCCCGCCCGCCCCGGCCCCGCAAGCGCCGGCAAGCTACTGAACTCCGTCAGCGCTCTCAGCGCCCGCATGCAGCGCGGCAACCTACTCGGCTGGGCGATCGGCCTACTCATCGGCGGCGCCGTCCTAGGCAGCATCGCCGACAGCATCGGCGAGCTACTAGGCAGCAGCGCCCGCGTCCAGCAACTCTTCGAGCGAATGGGCGGCCAGACCGGCATCGAGAACGCCTACCTGGCCTCGGCCATGAACATCATCGGCCTAGTCGTGGCCTGCTACGCGATCCAGACCACCGTAAGGCTGCACACCGAAGAAACCAGCGGCCGCCTGGAACCCCTCCTGGCCACCGCCACCAGCAGACTCCGCTGGGCAACAAGCCACCTCACGTACCCCCTGCTGGGCTCCGCCCTACTCCTCCTCACCGCAGGCGCCGCCGCCGGCCTAGCCCACGGCGCCCGCTCCGCCGACCTAGGCACCCAACTAGCCCAACTCATCACCGCCGCCCTCATCCAACTCCCCGCAGTCTGGCTGGTAGCAGCCCTAACCGTCGCAACCTACGGCCTGGCCCCCACCGCCACCGCCTACACCGGCTGGTTCGCCGTAGGCATCTGCATCCTGCTCCAGGAACTAGGCCCGATCCTCAAACTCAGCCACTGGATCACCGATATCTCCCCCTTCGCCCAAGTCCCCAAAGCCCCCGGCGTCCCCATCGCCCCCGAGCCACTTCTGACCATGACCGCCCTAGCCGCACTCCTCCTAGCCACAGGCTTCGCAGGCCTCCGCCGAAGAGACATCAGATAGAGCAGTAGTTGGTGGAGGTCTCCGCTTCGCGGAGTCCCTGGTTTGCGCTTGCCCACCCTCCCACCCGTTGCGTAGGTGGGCGGCCCGCGGTTTCAACCAGCAGAATCCAGGCTTTGCCACGACGTCGGCGTGACTCCGTTAGTTCTGGGACTGGGTGGCCTACGCCGTAAGGGAAATAGAGCATCGTGACTTGGGCGCCGCGTTGATCCGGCATGTCGGGTGCCGTTTCATGGCGTGCATTTGGTTGTGGTGGTTGAAACCGCAGCCCGCCCCGCCAACGCAACGGGTGGGAGGGTGGGCAAGCGCTAACCGGGAACTCCGCGCAGCGGAGACCCGAACCGCAAGATCAAAGCGATACGGATCCAAGCGGAATATCCCGCTACAGCCAGTCGCGGCGCTTGAATTCGAAGTAGAGGAGGCCGGAGAGGCCGAGGATGAGGCCTGTTGACCACCAGAAGCCGGAGGTGGCGCTGAAGCCGGGGTAGGGGACGTTCTGGCCGTAGAAGCCGGTGATGGCGGTGGGGACGGCGACGATGGCGGCCCAGCTGGTGACCTTCTTCATGATCAGGTTCATCCGGTTGCCCTGGATGGTCAGCTGGGTCTCGCGGACGGTGGCGAGGAGGTCTCTCAGGCTGTCGACCCAGTCGGCGGTGCGTAGGACGTGGTCGTAGACGTCCTGGTAGTAGGGGGCGAGTTCGCCGGGCATGTGGTTCCAGCGCATTATCGCGTTGACGACTTCGCGCATGGGGACGATGACGTGGCGGGCGGTGAGCAGGCCTCGGCGCAGGTCGAAGGTCTCGCGCAGGACGGTGGCGGACTCGCGGCCGCTGGCGGTCTCGAAGATCAGGTCGCTGAGGTCCTCGATGCGGTCGTCGAGGGACTGCAGGGCGGTGAAGTAGCCGTCCACGATGTAGTCGAGCAGGCCGTGGACGAGGAAGGGCAGGCCGTGCTTCATCAGGTCGGGGGACTCGTCCCAGCGGCGCAGGATCTCGGGGATCTCGAGGGTGCCGGGGTCGTGCACGGTGATGAGGGCGCGGTGGGTGATGAAGGCGAGCATCATCGCCTTCTCCATGTCGCCGTCCGCGAGCGCCTTGACCTGGTACGCGGTGAGCACGAGGTGCCCCTCGTAACGGTCGCACTTGGGGCGTTCGCTCAGGTGGGTGGCGTCCTCGATGGCGAGGTCGTGCAGGCCGAGTTCCTCGCGCAGCTGCTCGAGTTCCTCGGGGGTCGGGCTCTCGAGGTCGAACCAGACGGCGGCGTCCTCGTACTCGATCCAGTTCGAGACGTCGGCGAGGGGGAAGTCCTCGGCGACCAGTCGGCCGGAGCGGTAGGCGCGGCTGCGGCGGGGGCTCGGTGCGGGCGCGGGGTCGGCGCCGGGCTTCGCGCCGGGCTCCGCGTGGGGCTCGTCGCTGGTCGCGGGCGTCGTCGCTGTCTGCCCCGGCGTTCCTGCGGTCTTCTCGTCATCGGCCACGTCGGCCGAGTTTACAGATCAGCGGTTCACGCGGTGACGACGCGTACCCCTGCTTCCGTGAACCGGTTGATTAATTCCGGGTCGGCCTGGTCGTCGGTGACCAGGGTGTCCACGCGGTCGATCGGGCGGATCCGGGCGAAGGCGCGCTTGCCGAGCTTGGTGGAGTCGGCGAGGAGGATCACGCTGCGGGCCCGGTCGGCGAGCATCCGGTTGATGGTGGCCTCGCCCTCGTTGTGGGTCATCGCGCCCAGTTCCGGGTCCACGGCGTCCACACCGAGCAGGGCCACGTCCAGGTGCAGCTGGTCCAGCAGTTCGGCGGCGAGCGGGCCGGTCAGTTCGTAGGAGCTGGAGCGGGCCACGCCGCCGGTCACCACGATTTTGATATGAGCGCGGACGGTGAGCTCGTAGGCGATGTTCAGCGCGTTGGTGACGACGGTGAGGGCGACGCCGTCGGCCTGGCTCGGGGTGAGGTCCGCTCGTGCGCCGATGGCCCGGGCGGTCTCGGTGCTGGTGGTGCCGCCGTTCATGCCGATGATGCCGCCGGCCGGGACGAGCGCGGCCGCGGCCTGCGCGATCCGCTGCTTCTCCGCCGGGTGGCGGCTGGACTTGAAGCGCAGCGGCAGGTCGTACGACGTGCTGTTCGCGACGGCGCCGCCGTGGGTGCGGGTGAGCAGCTGCTGCTCGGCGAGGTATTCGAGGTCGCGGCGGATCGTCGCCTCGGACACGCCGAGCCGGGGTGCGGCCGTGTCCACGTCGAGCTTCGAGTCCTCGGCCAGGAGTTCGAGGATCGCGTTCAGGCGTTCATACCGCTTCATGGAATCAGGATATTAATCGGTGCGGAGGGCGGCGACGGGATCCAGCTTTCCGGCTCGGCGGGCCGGCATCACGCCGAAGACGACGCCGACGAAGACGGAGACGCCGAACGCCAGCGCGGGCGACCACCAGGCGATGTTCGTCGGCAGCGGGCTGAACGTGCCGACGGCCGCGGACGTGCCGAGCCCGAGGCCGATTCCGATCACGCCGCCGAAGGCCGTGAGGGTGACCGCCTCGACGAGGAATTGGAGTACGACGTCCCGTTGGCGGGCGCCGAGGGCCTTGCGCAGTCCTATCTCGCGGGTTCGCTCGCGTACGCCGACGAGCATGATGTTCGACACGCCCACGCCGCCGACCAGCAGTGAGATCCCGGCGATCGCCGCGAGGACGAGCGTGAGCAGCGAGAGGATCTTGCCGATCGTGCCGAGGATCTGGGACTGCGTCACGGCCGAGAACTGCACGCCGGTGTACTCGCTCTCCAGTGAGGAGACGAGCTGGTCGGAGAGCGCGCTGATCTGGCCCGGATTCTGCGCCTTCACCTCGATGCTCTGCACGGTGTTCACGCCGAACAGCAGCTGTGCCTCGGTGATCGGGATGTCCACGTTGCTGTCCTGCGTCACCCCGAACGCCGATCCCTGCGCCTGCGCGACCCCGACCACGCGGAACGAGACGCCGTCGATCGCCGTCGTGCGGCCGACCGGGTCCTCGTTCGGGAACAGGGTCGCGGCCACGTTCGCGCCGAGGACGACGACGCGCGCGGAGGTCGTGACGTCGGCGGCGGTGAGATAGGAGCCTTCGGCCAGGGGGCGGTTGAAGACGACGTTGAAGTTCTGTGTCACGCCCTGCACGGTGGCGAAGAAGCTGTTCTGACCGGCCGTCACGTTCTCGCCGGAGTCCACGACCGCCGTCACGTCCTGCGCCGAGCCCGCGATGCGCGACGCGAGTTGCACGTCCGCGAGCCGTAGCGGGGAGAGCGAGGGTGTGGTGCCGAACTGGAACTTGCCGGGCACGATGAACACGATGTTCGAGCCGAGCCCCTCGACCTCGTTCTCCACCTCCTCCTTCGCGCCGCCGCCGATCGCGACCAGTACGACGACGGCCGCCACTCCGATGATCACACCGACCATCGTCAGCAGGCTGCGCAGCCGGTTCGCCCGCAGCGCCTCACCGGCCAGCCGTAACGCCTCCCAGGGCTTCACGACGTGGCCGCCCGTCCGGGCTCGCCGTGGACAGTGTTCTCGGGGCGTTGGTCCTCGTCGGAGACTACGACGCCGTCCTTCATGCGGATCAGCCGGTTCGCGCGGGCTGCGACCTCCGCGTCGTGGGTGACCAGGACGACTGCCACGCCGCGCTCCTTGTTCAGCGTCTCCAGCACGTTGAGCACCTCATGGCCGTTGGCGGAGTCCAGGTTGCCGGTCGGTTCGTCGGCGAGCACGAGGCGCGGCTCGCCGACGAGGGCACGCGCGATGGCCACGCGCTGCTGCTCGCCGCCGGAGAGTTGCGTGGGTCGATGGGTCAGCCGATGGCCGAGGCCGACCGACTCCAGCGCGGCCACGGCACGTCGGCGCCGCTCGTTCTTGCCGACGCCGCGATAGACCAGCGGCAGTGCGACGTTGTCCCGGGCGTTGGTGCGCGCGAGCAGTTGGAAGGCTTGGAAGACGAAGCCGATCTCGGCGCCGCGTACGCGCGCGAGGCCTGCGTCGTCGAGCTTCGTGGTGTCCCGGCCGCCGATCAGCAGTTGGCCCGAACTCGGCCGGTCCAGCGCGCCGAGCAGGTGCATCAGCGTGGACTTGCCGGAGCCGGAGGGGCCGGTGACCGCGACGTATTCGCCCTCCGCGATGCCCAGTGTGACCCCGCGCAGCGCCTCCACCCTCATGCCGTCCATGGCGTAGGAGCGGCGCACGTCCACGGCCTCGATCGCGTACGTCGGCCGCGTGGGGGTCTCGGTGCTCAACCGATCTGCTCCCCGTCGGTGACCTTGTCCGCGCCGGAGACCACGATCCGCTGGCCCGCGTCGAGACCGGAGAGCACCTGCACGCGCGTGTCGCCCTGCGCGCCGAGCGTGATCCGCTTCAGGTGCGCCGAGCCGTTCGTCAGCACCCAGACACTCGTCGTCTGGCCGTTGATGACGAGTGCGGACGACGGGACGCTGAGCGCGTCTTTCGCCGTGAGCACGTCGAGGTCGGCGATCGCGCTCATGCCCGGCAACGGCTTCGGTGCGGCGGATCCGTCCTGCATCTTCCCGGCGCCGAGACTCAGGCGCACGGTGTAGGTGACGCTGCCCTGGCTGGAGGTCGTCGCGGTCGGGTCCACCGAGGTGACCGTGCCCTGATACGACGCGCCGGGCACGGCGTTGAGCTGGACCGACGCCGTCACGCCCGGATGCACGTCCAGCACGTCGGTCTCGTCCACCTGCGCGGCGACCGAGAGCGCCGAGCCGTCGGTCACCGTGAACATCGTGCCGCCCGAGTCGATCGGCGCCCCGACGGCGATCATCGTGCCGCTCGCGCTCGAACCCGACGAACCGGAGCCCGAACCCAGCGAACCAGCCGCGCCGGAGAGCGCGGAGGAGGAGCCGCCGCTCTGGGCCGCGGCGGCGAGCAGTCGGCTGATCTCGCTGCCGCTCACGCCGGTGCCGGAGGACTGGCCGCTGCCGAGTGAGACCGTGCCGGATATCGGTGCGGTGATCGTCAGGGCATTGACGGTGGCCTGCGCCGCGTCCACGGCCGCCTGGTCCTGGGTGCGCGTCGTCTGCCCGAGCGCGTCGAGCACCTGCGAGGCGGACTCCAGGCCCTGCTGAAACGCCGACACCGCCGCGTTCACCGAGTCCATCGCGGACGAGTACGAACTCTTCGCCGCCTTGATCTCGGCGAGCAGCGCCGCACGCAGCGCCGCGTCCGGAACCTTCGCGGCCTCCTGCTGGGCCTTGGTGAACGAGGCGTTCGCGGAGCGCTGGTCCGAGGCCGCCGCCTCCGTGAAGCCCGCGGACGTGTCCGAGATGCCGCCGCCCGACGAGGACGCCTCGGACAGCGCCTTCTTCGCCTCGGCGAGCTGTTGCGTCGCGGTGGGGGAGGAGATCACGCCGAGCACCTGCCCGGACGTGACGTGCTGCCCGTCCTGCACGCTCAGGCTCGCGAGCGTGCCGCTGGACGACGCGCTCAGGCTGACCTGGGCCTTCGGCACGATGTTCGCAGAGGCCTGAACGACCTGAGACACGGTCGCGTATCCGACCGACGCGGTGGTGATCCCGTTCGATCCGCCCCCGCCGCACCCCGCGAGCCCTGCCGCCGCCGCTGCGAGCACGACGGAGAGCGCGATTCCCGCACGGGACAGGCTTCGTATCCGCACGCGTTATAGCTTAAGACGAGGCTCTGCTCGCACGGCGCGCGGGGTGCCCGGCCGCGGCAAACCCGCCGGCACTCGGACGGCGGACGGTTCAAGGGCCGAACGGGTAGAAGCGCCGCGACTTCCGCCTAACACAACGAACCGGTCGCGCCGACTGCCTACCGTGGGGCTGTGAACTACGGTGTGGTGCTGCTGGCCCTCGGCATCCTGGCCCTCGGCGTGACCCTGCTCGCGCTCACCTGGCGCCGGACGCCGCCCCGAGACAGGAGGCCGTGACCGATGCCCGAGATGCGCACCTGGCAGGCGATGCACGACCGGATCCACCGTCAGCTGGAACGGCAGACCGGCGAGGGCGTCGCGGCGTGGAACGCGAAGATCCGGGCCGCGGCCCCGGCCGACGAGCCCGCCTTGCGCGCCTGGCTCGAGGAACGCGACGTCACCGGCTATCCGGCGATGCTGCTGGCCTGGGAGACCTTCGGCTACCCCGCCTTCCTGACCGCGTCCGCCGACGAGCTGGTCGAGGCGCAGTACGCCGACCGGCAGGACCTGCGCCCGATCTTCGACGCCGTCATCGCCGCCGTGAGTTCGCTGGAGGGGGCGGAGATCCAGGCCCGCAAGACGTACGTCTCGCTCATCGCGCCGCGCCGCACGTTCGGCATCATCCAGGCCAGCACCAAGAAGCGCGTGGACGTGGGGCTGCGGCTGGAGAACGTCGAGCCGGAGGGGCGGCTGCTGCTCGCGAAGAGCCTCGGCAACGACATGATCACCCGGCGGCTCGCGTTCGAGTCCGTGGAAGACCTCGACGACGAGGCGCTCGGCTGGATCCGCCGTGCCCACGAGGCGAATTCGTAGTCTGCGGCACGAGGGAATTCCGCTGCGGAACCGCTAGAGTATCCGGCTGCGGAAGACGTTCAAGACTGGTGGGGTGGGCCGTGGACGCCACGATGTACGAGTTCGAGCCCTTGGAACCGGGCGACCCGCGGACGGTCGGCGGCTACGCGCTGCGGGCGCGGATCGGCGCGGGCGGGATGGGCCGGGTCTACCTGTCCTTCACGCCGGGCGGCCGCGCGGTCGCGGTGAAGATCATCCGCTCCGAGTTCGGCTCCGACCCCGAGTTCCGGGAACGCTTCGCGCGCGAGGTCTCGATCGCCCAGCAGGTCAACGGAATCCACATCGCGCAGCTGATCGACTCCGGCTCGGACAACGGCGTGCCCTGGCTGGCCAGCGCGTACGTCGCCGGGCCCTCGCTCGCGCAGGTGATCGCCGCGCACGGCCCGCTGCCCGCGCACACGGTGCTCGCGCTGGCCGGCCGAATAGCCGAGTCGCTCGGCGCGATCCACGCGACCGGGATGGTGCACCGCGACCTGAAGCCGGGCAACATCCTGCTCGACGAGTCCGGGCCCAAGGTCATCGACTTCGGCATCGTCCGCGCGGCCACGCCCACGGCCACCGGCCGCTCCAGCCACCGCACCTTCATCGGCTCGCCGCCGTTCATGGCGCCGGAGCAGATCCGCGGGCAGAAGGTCACCCCGGCCACGGACGTTTTCGCGCTCGGTGCCACGCTCTACTACCTGTGCACCGGGGAAAGCGCCTTCTCGGCCGACTTCGCGGACGGCGTGCTCTACCGCGTGATCCACGACGAGCCGGACTACGACGCGTGCCCCGAGCAGGTCAGGGAACTGATCCGGGTCTGCCTGCACAAGGACCCGGCCGAACGCCCGTCCACGCAGCGGATCATCGAGGGCTGCCGGGCGGCGGGCGCCGGACCGGAGACGCCGCTGCCGGACGCGGTGCGCGCGATGATCCGGGAGCGGGCGCAGGCGCTGGCGGTCCTCGCGGGCGGCGGAGTCGCTACCCAGGACGCCGACGCGACCGTGGGGGAGACCTCCGACTCGACCATGGACGACCCGACGGCCAGCCGGATCACGCCGCTGCTGCCGACCGAGTCCGACGTGCACGCGATGACGACCGTGCGCCCGCCGGTCACGCCCACGATCCCGGCCGAACTGGCGAGCGAGCCGACGGTCTCCGCCGCTCCGGGGTCGCGCCGACGTGGCCGGACGGTGCTCGCCGCGGGTGTCAGTTCGCTGGCCACGGCGGTGGTCGCGGCGGTCGTGGCCGTGGTGCTCTGGCCGCACGGCACCGCGACCGACAATCCGAACGACATCGGCACCAAGACTTCGAACCCTGCGACGACGACCGGCGCCCCGACGTCCGGCTCCGGCTCCGCGTCCTCGTCGACAACGGTGTCGCAGGCGGCCGTGTCCGGCTCGGACGTGATCCAGTGGCAGGGCCAGGTCGTGATCACCGTCAATCAGGTCGACCTCGACTCCGTCCCGGTGAACAACGGCGCGACGTCGCAGGTGAGCCTGTACGACTCGACGATCTCGTTCAGCGGCGACGGCCCCTACCAGCTGACCGCGCTGCCGTACAACGCCGCCACCCTGGCCGTCTGGACCGGGAAGGGCACCCCGAGCCGCAGCCAGTGCTACAACCAGGTCTCGAGCCAGGGCGTCGAGCAGGTCACGGTGACCGACGGCACGATGGTCTGCGACATCACCGCGGGCAATCGCGTGGCGCTGCTGAAGGTGCTCGACACCTCCGCGGACAGCGGCAACGGCATCCTCGCGTACGTGATCGTGTGGTCCAGCGTCCTCAGCACCGCGTCGGCCGGCGCGTCGAACTGACCCTTCCGGATTCCGGCCCGCGGTGGGAGGATCAAGTTACCCGCAGGTAACAGATCCGGAGGTGCACCGTGTCCCGCACGCACGAGGTCACGAACCAGACCCCGCCGCTCGTCGGACACGACGTCGCCGCCGACCCCGTGCTACTGGAGGGCCTGCGCCGGGAGGGCGCCGACTGGTACGCCGAGGACCTGCACCGGATCGGCACGCTCGCCGGGACCGAGCAGGTGCAGCGCTGGGCCGACGAGGCGAACCGGCACGAGCCCGAACTGCGCACGCACGACCGCTACGGCAACCGGATCGACGAGGTCTGGTTCCACCCCTCGTACCACGCGCTGATGGAGATCGCCGTGCGCGAGGGCCTGGCCGGGGCGCCGTGGGCCCAGCACAAGCCCGGCACGCACGTGGCCCGCGCCGCCGGATTCATGGCCTGGTCGAGCGCCGAGCAGGGCCACGGCTGCCCGATCTCCATGACGTACGCGGTCGTCCCCGCCCTGCGCTCCAACGCTGACCTCGCCGCCGAATACGAGCCCTTGCTCACCAGCCGCGTCTACGACCCCGGCCTGCGCACGCCGCTCGGCAAGCGCGGACTGCTCGCCGGGATGGGCATGACCGAGAAGCAGGGCGGCTCGGACGTGCGCGCGAACACGACCACCGCGACGCCGCACGCCGACGGCACCTGGCGGCTGCGCGGCCACAAGTGGTTCACCAGCGCGCCGATGAACGACGTCTTCCTGGTGCTCGCGCAGGCCCCCGGCGGCCTGTCCTGCTTCTTCGTGCCGCGCGTGCTGCCCGACGGCACCCGGAACACGTTCCTGATCCAGCGCCTGAAGGACAAGCTCGGCAACCGCAGCAACGCCAGCAGCGAGCCGGAGTTCGACGACACCGTCGCGTGGCTCGTCGGCGGCGAGGGGCGCGGTGTGCGCACGATCATCGAGATGGTCACGATGACGCGGCTGGACTGCATCCTGGGCGCCGCCTCCGGGACCCGCGCCGCGCTCAACCTGGCCGCGCACCACGTCCGGCACCGCTCCGCGTTCGGATCCCGGCTGATCGACAAGGCCCTGATGCGCAACGTGATCGCCGACCTGTCGCTGGAATCCGAGGCGGCGACCACGCTCGCGCTGCGGGTGGCCGGAGCCGCCGACCGCGCGCTGCACGGGGACGAGGGCGAGCGGGCGTTCCTGCGGCTGGCCACGGCTGTCGGCAAGTACTGGGTGTGCAAGCGGCAGCCCGCGGCCGTGGCGGAGGCGCTGGAATGCCTCGGCGGCAACGGATACGACGAGGCCTCGGGCATGCCGCGGCTCTACCGCGAGGCGCCGCTGAACGGCATCTGGGAGGGCTCCGGCAACGTCAACGCGCTCGACGTGCTGCGCGCGCTGACCCGCGAACCCGAGGCGCTCACGGCCTTCCGCGCGGAGATCGCCGAGGCCGCCGGGGCCGACCCGCGGCTGGACGCGGCGTGGCGGCGGCTCGAGGCGGAACTCGTGCTCACCGGGGACGCCGAGACCCGGGCCCGGCGCCTCGTCGAGCAGATGGCGCTGGTGCTCCAGGGATCGCTGCTCGTGCGGCACGCGCCGGCCGCGGTGGCCGACGCCTTCTGCGCCTCCCGGCTCGGCGGCGACCACGGGATGGCATTCGGGACGCTATCGTCGGGCGTCGACTTCGCCGGCGTTCTCGCGCGGGTACCGGCGCTGAGCTGGGACGTCGCGGCCGGGGCGTAGCGCGCGGCGGCGGGGGACGAGGGAACGATCTCGCCGGGCGCATGAATCGCGGCGGCGCGGGGTAGTCGAGAGCGACCGACCCGGCGCGCATCCGGCACCCGAGCGGCTACGCTGTCCGCTGGCGCCTGCCGCCTTTCGACGAGACAAGACCCAGAGCTGTCGGCTGACCTGATGTCACAGAACGCGTTCCCCGAGCCAGCGCCCGAACCGCTGTGCGTGCTGCGCTTCGACGACCCGGACGACCTGCCCCGGCTGCGGCACGAGGTCGGCCGGGCGGCCGCGGCGGCCGGTCTCGACCCCCGGCGCGTGCCCGACTTCGTGCTCTCCGCGCACGAGCTCGCGGCGAACACCGTCATGCACGCGGACGGCGGCGGACTGCTCCGGCTGTGGACCGAGGAGGGCAGCCTGGTCTGCGAGGTCGTCGACCACGGCGAACTGCGCGACCCGGCCGCCGGAAGACGCCGCCCCGACCTGTCCGGGCACGGCGGCGCCGGACTGTGGATCGTGCGGCAGGCCTGCGACGCGGTCGAGATACGCAGCGTGCCGGGCCAGGGCACCGCCGTCCGGATGGAGATGGAGCTCCCGCGGCAGGTGGACGGCCGCCCCAACGCGAGGCGCTAGTCCGCGACCAGCGCCTCGTCCACCGACGCGCAGGTGGTGACCAGGTCGTCGGCGCCGGTCAGCTCCAGCGTGCGGCGCACGGCGCGGTGCGGGGCGACCAGCCGAAGCTTCGCGCCCACCTCCTTGGCCCGCGCGTTCGCCAGCAGCAGCACGCGCAGTCCGCTGGAGTCGAGGAAGCTCAGTTCGGTGCCGTCGAGCACGACCATCCCGGCGGGTTCGATCAGCGGCTGCAGTTCCGCCCAGAAACCGTCGGCCGCGGCCAGGTCGAGCTCTCCCGCGAGCGTGACCACATAACGGCCGGGGCCGTCCGGCGCCACGGCGACAGCGAGGCGGTCCATAGTGCTGAAACACGCTCCTTGGGCTCAGGTGGGGCGGGTCGGGCGTCGGGGCGCTCGGCGCACAGTGTAGCCGTTCACCCGCGCGCCCGCGTCGGCCCGGGGGTCGTCGGGCGAACGGGCTGATCAGGATTCGTCGACCCGGGCGGGGGAGTCCGGCTCAGGCCGGGGCCGGCAGCGGCGGGATGTCCGGGCCGGGCTCCGGGATCGGCGGCCACGGCTGCGGCTCGGGCGGCGGCGCCGGGGGACCGCCGGGCTCCGGCGGTCCGGGCGGCGGCGCGGGCGGTCCCGGCGGCTCGGGCGGACGCGGGAAGGGTTCGGGATCGCCCGGTTCCGGCAGCGGCGGCGGGGAAGGACGCGGGTCGCGCTCGGGTTCGGGGACCGGCGGCGTGGCCGGCCGCGGCTCGCGCCCGGGCTCCGCGGAACCCGGCGCCGGCGGCGTGCTGATCGCGTCCATTGTCTCGGGCTACCCGGCCTGGCCGGGTTCATTCCTGCCCCGCGAGGTTTGCCCGGGCGCGCACCGGTTACCTGCCTGAGGGCGGAACGGAGGTGTGATGCGGTCCGGAGGGACGGACGAGGAGAATTCGAATCCTGTTACGCCCGAGGTGTCCGACCGGCGCGCGGAGCAGCGTGCCGAGACGATGCGCGTGCTGCGCCGGATGGCCGAGCTGCCCGCGGACGATCCCGAGCGGGCCCGGCTGCGCGCCGAGGTGATCGAGGACCACATGGCGTACGCGCGGCACATCGCGCAGCGCTACGGCGGCCGCGGCCCGTCCGGCTCCACCGGGGGCGGCGGCGAGGACTTCGAGCAGGTCGCCTACCTCGGCCTGGTCAAGGCCGTGGACAACTTCGACCCCGAGCACGGCACCGGCTTCCTGGGCTACGCCACCCCGATGATCATCGGGGAGATCAAACGCTACTTCCGGGACGCGACCTGGGGCGTGCACGTGCCGCGCCGGATGCAGGAGCTCTCCGGCGCGCTGCGCAAGGCCACCGACGCGCTCACCCACGAACTCGGCCGCGAGCCGACGATCGCCGAACTCGCCGAGCACCTCGGCGCCGACCCTGAGGAGATCGTCGAGGCGATCGACGCGGCCGGCGCGTACACGACCGCGTCCCTGGACGTCCCGGTGAACGCCGAGGAGCAGGGCGCGAGCCTGCTGGACTTCATGGGCGAACACGACGAGCGCTTCGAGGCCGTGATCGACCGTCAGGTGCTCACCGGGCTGCTCGCCGAACTCGGCGAGCGGGACAAGCGGATCCTGCTGATGCGCTTCTTCCGCGGCATGACGCAGGCGGAGATCGGCGAGGAGCTCGGCGTGTCGCAGATGCAGATCTCCCGGTTGCTGAACCAGATCCTCGGCCGGCTGCGCGCCGGGTTCGAGTGAACAGGGGGGTTTGCGGCCGGGCCGCCCGGTTACCCGGTGACGCATGGAGCGGTTCAATGTCACCACCACGCTCTCCGCCGACCGGCACACCGCGGTCCTGGCGATCGCCGGGGATCTCGACCTCGGCGCCTCCGAGCGGTTCTGGCCGCGGCTGGAGCGGCTGCTCGCCGGGAGCTCCGAGGCGGTGGTGCTGGACGCGACGTCCCTGGAGTTCCTAGACTCCAGCGGCCTGCGCGTGCTGCTGCGCGCCGCCCGGCTCGCCGAGGGCGTCGGCACCGCGCTGCGTCTGGTGGCGCCGCACCCGGCGGTGCGGCGCGTGCTGGACCTCGCCGGCGCGGGCCGGTGCCTGGACGTTCGCCCGAGCCTCGACGAGGCGCTCGCGTGACGGACCCGGCGAGAGGGTATGGGCTGGCTGGTGCGGCGCCGCCGCGCTCTGGGCAGGTGACTCGAGACGGGAGTGGGAGCCGACCGATGCGGGACGAGACGACGGGCGACGAGGACGCGGGATTCGCCGGATCCGACGGGCCGCGCGCGGCGGGGGCGGCGCAGGCCCCGGAGAAGCCCGACCAGGATGACGCGGCGCTGCTGCCCGAGTCCGAGGTCTTCATCGAGATCCCGGCCGACCGCCTGTTCGTCGTGCTCGCCCGCTCCGCCGCCGTGCACCTCGGCGCCGTGCTGCACCTCGGCATCACCGACGTGACCGACCTGCGGCTGGCCGTGGACGAGGCCTGCGCGCTGTTCCTGCTGCACCCGGCATTCCCGGACGGCGGCGCCATCGGACTCGCCTGCCGCTTCGCCGCGTACCGGGACGAACTGCGGGTCACCGTACGCGCGCCGGTCCCGCCCGGATTCGCCCCCGACACCGACGGCATCGGCTGGATCATGCTCGGCGCCCTGGTGGACGGCCTGGCCTGGGAGCGGCAGGACGGCTTCGGCACCGTCACCCTGACCAAGCGTTTCGAGCGGCCGCGGACGTCATGAACCGGTCCGCGAAGGCGGCGAACAGCGTACCCGCGCAGGGAACGGGACCGGAGGCGGGACGGGAGACGGCCGACCGCCCGGTGACCGCGAACGTCCTCACCCGCATGCTCGACACCTCCTTCGAGCCCTCCCTGCTCGTCAGGTTCTCGGATACCGAAAGCCGGGAACTGGAAGTGGCGTCCGCGAACATCGCCGCCGCCGACCTGCTCGTCCCCGCCCCCGACGAACGCCGCCTGCCGGGCCGCACGCTGACCGAACTGATGCCGTGGGCGCGAGCCTCCGGCCTGCTCGACGCGCTGCGCGAGGTGCTGGAGACCGGAACCCCGCTGCGTATCCACGAACACGGATACGACGACGAATCAGAACCCGGAGGCAGAGTAAGGCCGCGCAGCGTCTCCGTCGGCGCGGTGCGGATGGAACCCGGCCTGCTGCTCGTCACCCTGCGCCCGAACCGCGGCACCGCGGGCACCGACCCGGCCTGGGAGGAGAAGCTGCACCGGCTGGCCGGCACCGGGCCATGGGAATGGGACGTGCGCGCCGGGACCGTCTACTGGTACGCGCAGGCCCTAGCCGTCCTCGGAGCCGGCGTGGTTCCCGGCCCGCTACCCGCCGATCAGCCGCCCTACCTCGTGCACCAGGACGACGCCGCCGAGCACGACGCGTTCCTCAAGGCCCTGATCCGCGACGCGCGACCGGGCCACGTCGAGGTCAGGGTGCTGCAACCCGCGGGCGGCGTCCGGCACATCAGATTCGGCGGCGAACCCGCGTGCGACGCGGCGGGCGACGGCCGCGACGGACGCGACGTGGTGCGCGTCTACGGCTCGGTCCAGGACGTGACCGACCGCCGCCGCACCCAGACCGCGCTGGAGATCGCCCAGGTCCAGCTCGCCGCCCGCCGCAGCCGCGCCGACTCCGAACGCCAGCTCGCCGGACTGCTGCAGCAGGTCATCATGCCCACCGGCCAGGCCCCCGACGCGCTGCCCGGCATCGAACTCGCCACCCGCTACCGCCCCGCCAGCGCCGCGGCCGGAGTGGGCGGCGACTGGTACGGCGTGACCCGCCTAGCCGACGGCAGACTCCTGATGCACGTGGGCGACGTGGCCGGACACGGCTTCCCCGCCGCCACCGCGATGGCCAGGCTCTACCACGCCCTGCACGGCCTCTCCGTGACCGGCGCCGGAAGTGCCCGCCTGCTCTACTGGCTCAACAAGCTCACCTTCGAGCTCCCCGAATTCACCATCGCCAGCGCCTGCTGCGCCGTCTACGACCCCGCCCTACGCCGCCTCACCCTGGCCAGCGCGGGCCACCCCAACCCCGTCCTAGTCCGCCACGGCCGCGCCACCCCCGTCCCCAAGCCCCAAGGCGCCATGCTCGGCGTGGACCCCGACGGCGCCTTCGACGAGGCCGAATACCGCATCGAACCCGGCGACGTCCTCCTCCTCTACACCGACGGCCTCATCGAACGCCGCCGCCGCGCCCCCGAGGACAACATCGCAAGCCTCCTCGACCACGCCGCCCAACCCACCCAAGACCTAGAGGCCTACGCCGACCGCATCCTCCACCACGTCCGCTCCGACACCGACGACGACGCCTGCCTCCTGGCCGTCCGCTTCGGCTAGGAAATCGCCGCTCCGCGACAGTGACAATAAAGCGGCGCCCGGCTCGCGCTGGGAGCCGGTTTTCGTCGGCGGCCTGCGGTTCCGTGTTCGCCCCTACCTACGCCGCCGCCACTGCGCTCGTACCTCGCTTCGTGGCAGCGGTTACGTCCGGGGCGATTACTTACTACTTAGCCCGCCCACCCGCCCCAAGCCTTCGGCCCGCTACACAGCAGGAGCCCGCGGGACCTTGACGAGCGCGGTGACCATCGGGTGATCATTGGCCATGACCCGCGACCTGTCGACGCCGCCCGTCCTTCAGCCCGGTACGTTCGCACGTTCCCCTCAGCCGGTGCTGCCGATCGGAGCGGGGCTGATCCTTCGCCCCTGGGAGTCGGCTGACGCGCCGGTGTTCCTGTCGGCTTACCAGGATGCGGAGACTCGCCGGTGGCATACGCGTCGTCCGGCGTCCGAGGAGCGGGTCCGGGAGTGGTTCGAGCGGTATCAGCAGGACTGGCAGGGGGATAAGGGCGGGCACTGGGCGATCGCGCGCGACGGTGGCGAGGTGCTTGGCCGGATTGCTTTGGGCAGCGTGAACTTAGACGAGGGCATCGCAGGCATCGGGTATTGGGTGTTGCCCGCGGCACGCGGTGCGGGCGTTGCCACGCATGCCCTCTCCACGCTCAGTGCCTGGGCCTTGGACGAGATTGGCTTCTACCGCCTGCACCTGGATCACTCGACGCAGAACAATGCCTCCTGTCGAGTCGCCATCAAGTCCGGCTTTCTGCTGGAGGGCACGATGCGCAGCGCCGGGCTGCATGATGACGGGCGGCATGACATGCACCTGCACGCTCGCGTCCGCGACGTCTGAGAACGCATTCCGGCCACGTCATACATACCGTCGGGCGCATGTTCTAGAGACGGCACAGGTCGAGACGACACCATGCGCAGGCGTCGCTGAGCCCTGCCCTTGTTCCCATGCCGTCGACCACCGCGTCCGCAGCGGTTTTCATCCTTCTCGCAGCCGGAGCCTGATCTCGAGCGCTGCTGCGATCACTGACCGCCTGGGCTCGGTTAGGCTGATCGCCGTGGACGATGAGGTGCTGGATGAGGTGCTCAGTGGCGGGATGATGAATCCGGGGGCGGTGTTTCGACGCGGGGATGTGGTGCATCGGCCTGCGCAGGGGCATGCGGCGGCGATTCATCGGTTCTTGGGGGCGTTGCGGGAGCAGGGGTTCGACGGGGCGCCGGAGCCTGTGGGGCTCGCGGACGGGCGTGAGCAGCTCACGTTCGTGGCGGGGGACGTTGCGCTGATGCCGTATCCGGCCTGGTCGATGAGCGAGGCGGCGTTGGCTTCGGTGGGGGCGATGCTGCGGCGGTTCCACGCGGCGGCCTCGGCGGTTCCGGTCGAGGAGGGGGTGGCGTGGGCGATGGGGTTCGCGGATCCGCAGGGCGGGACGATGGTGTGCCACGGTGACGCGTGCGTGGAGAACGTCGTGTTCCGGGACGGGGAGGCGTTCGGGCTGATCGACTTCGACATGGCGGCGCCGGGGCGGCCGCTGTGGGATGTGGCGATGGCCGCGCGGTACTGGGTGCCGATGCTGGATCCCGAGACGGCAGCGCAGTTCCCGCCGTACGTCGGTCTCGACTCCGTGCGCCGGCTGCGGATCCTGGCGGACGGGTACGGGATGTCGGCGGAGGATCGGGCCGCGCTGCCGGGTGTGATCGAGGAGGTCACGGCGGTCGAGCGGGCGGACTTCGCGGCGCGGCTCGAGGCCGGGGACGCGCCGTTCGTGAAGGCGTTCAAGAGCAATGGCGGGTGGGCCTTCTGGGACCGGACGCAGGACTGGCTGGTGGATCAGCGTCCTGCGTTCCTGGCCGCGTTGGCCGACGATGAGGCTCCGAGCGACGAGGTCCCGAGCGACGAGGTTCCGAGCGACGGGGCTCCGGTCACGTCCGCTTGATCAGCCGTCTGATCAGGGCGAGCAGCTGATCGATCTCGACGGGCTTGGTGACGTGCTCGTTCGTCCCGGCGGCCAGACTGCGGTCGCGGTCGCCGGGGGCGGCGCGGGCGGTGACGGCGATGATCGGCAGGTCGGCGAACTCGGGGTACGAGCGGATGCGCGCGGTGGTGGCGTAGCCGTCGAGGCCGGGCATCATCAGGTCCATCAGCACGACGCCGATATCGGGGTTGCGCACCAGCAGTTCGATGCCCTCGGGGCCGTTGTCGGCGGTCAGCGCGGTCAGGCCGTACAGTTCCAGCGCGCTGACCATGGCGAAGACGTTGCGCACGTCGTCGTCCACGACGAGTACCTTCTCGCCCTCGAAGCGGATCTGGCCGTAGCCGGAGTCGGCGGGCTCGGCGAGCGGGTCGGGGGCGACGGGGGCCTGGGTCAGCCAGTGCAGGGTGAGGCGTTCGACGGCCTGCGTGCTGGAGCGGACGACCTCGGCCCGGGTGCGGCCGCGGGTGACGACGGTGGCCTGGTCGTACGCGGTGGGGTCGCCGTCCGGGGCGAAGCAGAGCAGCGGCACGCCGGGGACGGCGGCGTCGAGCGCGTCGAGGACGGAGTTCAGCAGGTCGAGCGGTCCGCGCGCGTCGATCAGGGCGCTGACGACGCGGTGGCGGGCGGCGGCGTCGTGCACGGACGCGGCGGAGTCGACGCGGACCACGGCAGCCTGGTCCCAGACGCCGCCGAGTCCGCGCAGGGCTGTCTGCGCCGCGTCCCGCATGGGTGAATCGGCGCCGGGACCGGGATCGTCGGGGTCGTTCTCGCTCCCGGAATCCGCCTCGACGACGAGGATGGCGGGGGCGCCGTCGCGGTCCGGTTCGATGGGGATGACGGGGAGCTCGACGTCAGAGTCAGCGGCGGTGTCGCGGGAGGATTCGGCGTTGGCGGAGGATTCGGTGGCGGAGTCGGCGGAGTCGGCGGAAGAGTCGGTGACGCTGGCGGCGTCGGCGGGATCGTTCAGCTCCGGCGCGGACTCGCCTCTCAGCCGTGCCACCTCCTGCTCCAGGGCCTGCGTGTGGTCGGCGATCGCGTCGAAGAGGGTGCAGAGTTCGGCGACGATGGCGGACTCGCCGGGGGCGGCGTCGCGGGGTGCGCGGACGTCGGTGTCGCCGGCCCGGAAGGCGCGCATCGCGGCGAGCAGCGCGGCGAGGCGGTCGTGCTGGGGTGCGGCGCTCAAGCCGGTCCTCCTGCTGTGCGTGGGGTGAACGCCGCTGGTTACCCATCGATTGCTACCCGTCGATGCGTACCTGTCGATGCACAACTGAAGTTACCAGCCGGTCGAGCGTCCCAGCAGACGCGCGCGGGACTGGTACGGGGCCGCGCCTCACGCCCCGTCGTCGCGCGGCGTGTAGCGGCCGGCGGTGCCGCTCAGGGCGGCGCGGTCGGCTGCGGTGCCGGGCTTGCCGAAGACCTGGCGCGCGGTCACGGCTCGTTCGGCGCGGCCCTTTCCGGCGAAGCTGACGGCCCAGTGGAACAGGGTGGTGACGCGCTGTTCGAAGCCGACGAGGTACATCAGGTGCACGAACAGCCACAGCAGCCAGGCGGGCAGTCCGGTGGCCTGGATCTTGCCGACGTGGGCCACGGCGCTGAACCGGGCGATCGTGGCCAGCGAACCCTTGTCGTGGTACTGGAACTCGGGCTTCGGGGTGTGTCCCTGCAGCCGCGCGGTGATCTGTCCGGCGGCGTACTGGCCGGTCTGGATGGCGACCTGCGCGACGCCGGGCAGGTCGTTGAGCGTCATGACGTCGCCGACGACGAAGATCTCCGGGTGGCCGGGCACGGTGCAGTCCGGCAGCACCTGGATGCGTCCGGCCCGGTCGGTCGGGGCGTCGGTGGCGGCGGCGAGTTCGGCGGCGAACGAGGACGCGGCGACGCCCGCCGCCCACACCTTCACCATCGACTCGACGCGTTCCTCGCTGCCGTCCTTGTGCTTGAGCGTCACGCTGCGCGCGTCCACGTCGGTGACCATGGTGTCGAGCCGGACCTCGATGCCGAGCTCGGTCAGCTTCTGCTTCGTGCGCTCGGACAGCGACGCGCCGAAGCTGGGCAGCACCGCGTCCACGCCGTCGACCAGCAGGATCCGGGCCGTGCGGGGGTCGATGCGGCGGAATTCGCCCTTGAGCGAGCGGTGCGCGAGTTCGGCGATCTGGCCGGCCATCTCCACGCCGGTGGCGCCCGCGCCCACGACGACGAACGTCAGCCGCCGGGCCCGGGCCGCCGGGTCCTCCTCGAGTTCGGCCAGCTCGAAGGCGCCGAAGATGCGTCCGCGCAGGTCGAGGGCGTCGTCGATGCTCTTCAGGCCCGGCGCGTGCTGGGCGAACTCGGGGTGCCCGAAGTACGACTGGCTGGCTCCGGTCGCCACGATGAGGCTGTCGTAGCCGATCGAGTACGGCGCCGTACGGCCGGGGGCGCGGGCGGTCACCCGGCGCGCGGCCGGGTCGATGGCGACCGCGGTGCCGAGCAGCACCCGGGCGTTGCGCTGCCTGCGCAGGATCTCGCGGGTGGCCGGGGCGATCTCGCCCTGCGACAGGATCCCGGTCGCGACCTGGTAGAGCAGCGGCTGGAACAGGTGGTGCGGCGTCCCGGCGAGCACGGTGACGTCCACCTCCGCCCGGCGCAGCGCCTTCGCCGCGAACAGGCCGCCGAATCCCGAGCCGATGATCAGGACTCGATGCCGGGCCGCGGGGGCCCACGCCAGCGGGGTCGGTGCAGGTTCGTTCGCGTCCATGCGCGCCCCGTTTCCCATGCGGCGAAGTCTAAACCGAGCAGGGTGGCGGGACAGTACGCCGCCGCATGTGTCGCGTGCGGAATCCGGGGCGGCCCGCGAAACGCCGAGCGAGCCCGGGCTGCCCGGGTTCGGCCGCGGCCGTAACTACATTTCCTGTCATGGTCACGGGCACGGAGCGGGGATCCTCGGGGCGTTGGCGGCGGTGCGGGGTCTTCCTCGGCGTCAGCGCGCTGTCCGGCGTGCTGCTCGCCGGGTTCGTGCTGCCGCTGGTCGGCTCCTCCAGCCTGGTGGTGAAGGCGGCGTCCGACCACTTCGAGGACCTGCCGAGCGACTTCCAGACCCCGGCGCTGCCGCAGCGCACCCAGATCCTCGCGGCCGACGGCTCGACCATCGCGCAGACCTGGGGCGACTACGGCAACCGGGTCGTCCTGCCGATGAAGCAGATCAGCCCGAACATGCCGGACGCGCTGGTCGCCATCGAGGACTCGCGCTTCTACCAGCACGGCGGCATCGACCTGACCGGCACCGTGCGCGCCTTCTTCAACGACGCGAACGGCGGCGACACGCAGGGCGGCTCGACGATCGCGCAGCAGTACGTGAAGAACGTGCTGCTGCTCGAGGCGGGCACCAACCGGGAGCGGCAGCAGCAGGCCGTCGCCGACACGATCGCGCGCAAGGTCACCGAGCTGCGTTACGCCGTCTCGGTGGAGCGGTCGATGAGCAAGGAGCAGATCCTCGAGAACTACCTGAACCTCGTCTACTTCGGCAACGGCTCGTACGGGGTCGCGGCGGCGGCGCAGCGGTACTTCTCCACGACGGCCGACAAGCTGACCGTGCCTCAGGCCGCGCTGCTGGCCGCGATCGTCAACAGCCCGTCGTACTACGACCCGCTGACCCATCCGCAGAACGCGCTGGCCCGCCGCAACGTCGTGCTGCAGCGGATGACCGACCCGGCGCTGCACTATCTGACGGCCGCGCAGGCCGCCGCGTACGCGAAGACGCCGCTCGACCTCAAGCCGACCGCGGAGAACAGCGGCTGCATCGCCGCCAGCACGTCCGCCGCGTTCTACTGCAACTACGTGTACGAGACCTTCCTCAGCGACCCGGAGTTCGGCGCGACGCCCGCCGCGCGGCAGGCGCTGTGGGAGCAGGGCGGCCTGAAGATCGGCACGACGCTGGACCCGGCCGCGCAGTCCTCGGCGGCGACCGCGATCTCGCAGCACACGTACTCCACCGACAAGGTCGCCTCGGCGATCGTGATGATCGAGCCCGGCACCGGCCGGATCAAGGCGATGGCGCAGTCCCGGCCGATGGGCAACGGCCACGGCCAGACGTTCGTGAACCTCTCGGCGGACCCGCAGCACAACGGCACGCTCGGCTACCAGGCGGGCTCCTCCTTCAAGATCTTCACCGGTCTCGCCGCCCTCAACCAGGGCTTCGACCCGAGCCTGCCGGTCAACGCCGTCTCCCCGCTCAGCCTGGGCGGGACGCGCCTGGCCACGTGCGTGGACGGGACCAACTCGATCACTTGGCCGGGCAGCTACAACCCCACGAACGACGACAAGAACTCGTACGTCGTGCCGATGGACCAGGCCTTCTGGTACTCCGTCAACACCTACTTCCTCACGCTCGAGACGCAGACCGGCCTGTGCGCGCCCGCGCAGCTCGCCGAGTCGATGGGCGTGACGAAGGACAACGACCTCGACCAGGGCAAGCCGCTCGACCAGTACGCGTCGTTCACGCTCGGCACGAACCAGATCACGCCGGTCGCGATGGCCGCCGCGTACGCGACGGTGGCCGCCCAGGGCGTCTACTGCGTGCCCTACGTGATCACCGGCGCGACGGCCGTGAGCGGCAAGCAGTACTCGGGCCAGAAGCAGCAGTGCAAGCAGGTCCTCGACGGCAACACGGCGAACGAGCTCACGTCGATGCTCCAGGGCGTGCTGACGCAGCAGGGCGCGACGGCGGACGGACTCGGCCTTGCCGGACGCGAGTCGGCGGGCAAGACGGGCACCACGGACAGCTCCGTGGACACGTGGTTCGACGGCTACACGCCCCAGCTCGCGGCGGCCGTGTGGACCGGCTTCGTCGACGGCGGCGGCAAGGGCGAGGTCATGGGCAACATGAGCGTCGGCGGCCAGTACTACGGGGGCCAGATCTTCGGCGCCACGATCTCGGCTCCCATCTGGCAGCAGGCGATGAACGGCGCGCTCGCGGACCAGCCGGTGCTCACGTTCAACGCGCCGACCGGCTTCCCGACCGACCAGCCGACGACCGGATCCCCGGTGGTCGGCAACTCGCCCACGGCCCTCGGTAAGGGGCACACGCCGATCACCGTCCTGCCGCCGGGCACGCGCCGGGCCCCGCACGCCCCGTCCGCGCCGAAGAAATCGGGTGGCAGGCACTAGCCGGACCTCCGTACGGTCCGAGGATGGCGACGACGTCCTGGGCCGAGAAGCTGCTGCGCGAGGTCTTCCCCGCCGCCGTGGTCACCGAGCTGGTGACACGCACGGGCGGCGAGATGAGCACCGTCTACGAGGTGCGCTGCGAGGACCCGGCGCACGCCGTGATCCTCAAGGTGTACGACCACGAATGGGCCTGGAAGCCGACCAAGGAGCGGCACGTCTACCGGCTGCTCGCCGAGCACACCGGACTGCCGGTGCCGGACGTCCTGCACTACGCGGCGG
Organism: Actinospica sp.; assembly: GCA_035493475.1. Taxonomy (GTDB): domain Bacteria; phylum Actinomycetota; class Actinomycetes; order Streptomycetales; family Catenulisporaceae; genus Actinospica. The sequence goes on along the minus strand of DATJIF010000035.1, from coordinate 47,700 downwards.
ACGCGGCTCCCGGCGGCCGCGCGGTGACGATCCTCAGCCTGCTGGAGGGCCGACCGCTCTCCGAAGCCTCCACGGACATGCCGCCGGCGACGGTCGTCGACTTCTACCGTCAGATGGGTGCGACGCTCGCCGCGATCCACCGAATCGGCCAATCGGAGTACGGGTATCTGACCACGGAAGTCCTCGACCCGCTCCCCGACAACGGCACGTACATGCGCAGCCGGTTCGCCGAGAAGCTCAAGGAGTTCGACGACCTCGGCGGCGACCGTCAACTGCGTGACGCGATCGCCCGGCGTATCGAGCGTGATGGGGGAGTGTTCGACAACTGCAAGGCCGCCGTGCTCTGCCACAACGACATGCACGACGGCAACGTGCTCGTGGCCCGGCGCCCGCACGGTTGGGAGCTCACCGGGATCATCGACGTCGAGAACGCCATCGCCGCCGATCCGCTGCTCGACCTCGCTAAAGCAGACTATTACTCCTTCAACCGCGGCGACGCCGAGAAGGCGGCCCTGCTCGAAGGCTACGGACCACTGCCCGGCGACTGCGCCGAACGGTTGAATCTCTACCGGCTCTACCACGCCCTCGAACTCTGGGACTGGTTCGCCTCCATCGGCACGACCGAGTACCTGGCGGACATCGCCGCCGACATCGCCCGGCTGGCGGATTTGTCCTGTTAGTCCGCTTCCCTCAGCCGTTCGCCGCCGGGCCCGACAACAGGGCCAGATCCGCGCTGATCGCCTGCGCCGCGCCGCGCAGCACCGGAAGCACGACCGCGCGCGCCTCGGCCGCACTCGTGCGCGCGGCGTGCATCGAGACGTTCACCGCGGCCACGGCGTCGCCGGACGGACCGCGCACCGCGACGGCCATCGACCGCAGCCCCTCCTCAAGCTCCTGATCCACCAGCGCGTACCCGTCCTCGGCCACGCCTTCGAGGATCCGCGACAGCTCGGCGACGTCGGTGACCGTATGGTGCGTCAGTGCGGTGATACGAGCCGAGGCGAGGAAGCGCTCCCGGTCCTCCGGGGACTGATCCGCGAGAAGCACCCGCCCCATCGAGGTCGCGAAGGCCGGGAAACGCGTACCTATCATGATGTCCACGCTCATGATCCGGCCCGCCGCCGCACGCGCCACGTAGCGCACGTCGTCGCCGTCCAGAACCGCCATCGACGCCGACTCGTGCACGGTTCGCGCGACCCGCTCCAGATGCGGCTGCGCAAGCTCGCCGATCGTCAGTTGGCTGAGTCGTGCGTACCCGAGTTCGAGGACACGCGGCAGGATCCTGAACCGGTTCCCGTCCGTCTCCACGTAGCCCTGCCGCACCGACGTCAGCAGCGAACGACGCGCCGTCGCACGCGGCAGACCCGTCGCGGCGGCCGCCTCGGACAGCGTGAGGCCGGGAGTTCCGCCCTCGCCGAGCACCGACAGCACGCTGAGTCCGCGCGCGAGCGACTGCAGGTATTCCGGCCCGAGCTGCTCCTTCGCGGCGGCCGTCGGGTCCGCGGCGCTTCCGGCCGGATCCACGTCCAGATCAGGGCCCGAATCCTCGGACAACCCGGCCGCCGCCAGCCGTTCGCTCATCGCCTTCGCCGTGGCCAGCAGCGTCGGCAGCGCGGCCTCGCGCAACGACGCCACGGTCTGCCGGCTCGTGTGGCTCACCACGCTCAGCGCGCACGCGACGTCCCCGGACGCGTCGTACACCGGAACCGCCAGCGCGATCAGGCCCTTCTCGATGAGCTGATCGTCCTCCGCGCAGCCGACCCGGGCCGCCCTGGCGATCCGCTGCCGGAAAGAGGCGACCGACTCCTTCTCCGGACGGTGCGTGGGCAGCGCCGGGAAGTTCTCGTAGCCGGGATCCGCGTCCAGCCGCTCCTGCCACGCCGCGAACTCCTCGCGCCCCCACTCGTGCGCGAAGAGGGCACCCGGGGCGCAGCGTTCGGCGGGCAGCGCGTCGCCCACCCGGAACGCGACGGACAGCGCGCGCCGCCGCTTGATCTGCAGGATGAACCGCACCGACTCCCGGTCCGGGACGGCGAGCGAGACCGACTCGTCCAGCCGCGCCGACATCTCCTCGGCCAGCGGCGCCAGCAGCCGCGGCAGCCCGCATCCGCGCAGGTAGGCGTTGCCCGGCCGGGCCGCCGCGGGGGCGAGCACCAGGTCCCGTCCGTCCCCCTCGGCGCGCAGGTAGCCGAGCTCGGCCAACGTCGCCGCCACCCGGTCCACCGTGGAGCGCGCCAGCCCCGTGCCCTTGGTCAGCTCGCTCGGCCGCAGCCGGCCGCCCGGCGCCGCCGCGAGCGCGCGCAGCACCGCGAAACCGCGCTCCAGCGGCCCGACGCTCTCGTCCGGGTGCGGCTGCTGCGCCTCATGGTCCATGCGGTCTCTGTCTCCCACCGTCGTCTTCCTCGCACTGTAGCCGCCCGGCGGCCGGGACCGTTGACAAGCGGCGGCCCGGATACCAGACTCGTGCTCGGCAAGAGTGAAATATAGTTCATCTGGCGAACACACGTGAGGTTCCATGGACAAGGCGGTGGCCACGGCGGCCGACGCGGTGGCGGACATCGGGGACGGCTCCTCCCTCGCGGTCGGCGGATTCGGCCTGAGCGGCGTCCCGAACGTGCTCATCGAGGCGCTGTACGCGGGCGGCGCGAAGGACCTGAGCGTCGTGTCGAACAACTGCGGCGTGGACGGCGGCGGCCTCGGCATCCTGCTCGGCGCCGGCCGGATCGTCCGGGTCACCGGCAGCTACGTCGGCGAGAACAAGGAGTTCGCCCGGCAGTACCTGTCCGGCGACCTCGAGCTCGAACTGACCCCGCAGGGCACCCTCGCCGAGCGGCTGCGCGCCGGCGGCGCCGGGATCCCCGCGTTCTTCACCCCCGCCGGAGTCGGCACCCAGGTCGCCGAGGGCGGCCTGCCCTGGCGCTACGCCCCCGACGGCAGCGTACTCGTCGCCTCGCCCGCCAAGGAGGTGCGCGAGTTCGACGGCGTCGAGTACGTGCTCGAACGCGGCATCCGCACCGACTTCGCCCTGGTCCGCGCGTGGAAGGGCGACCGGGACGGCAACCTCGTGTTCCGCAAGGCCTCGCGCAACTTCAACCCGCTCGCCGCGATGGCCGGCCGGGTCACCATCGCCGAGGTCGAACACCTCGTCGAGCCCGGCGAACTCGACCCGGACGCCGTGCACCTGCCCGGCATCTTCGTGCAGCGGGTGCTCGCGCTCACCCCGGAGCAGGCCGCCGACAAGGGGATCGAGAAGCGGACCGTCACCGTCCGCCCGAGCAGTGAGGACGGCGCCTGATGGCCTGGACCCGTGAGCAGATGGCCGCGCGCGCCGCCGCCGAACTGCCGGACGGCGCGTACGTCAACCTCGGCATCGGCCTGCCGACCCTGATCCCGAACCACCTGCCCGCCGGCGTGGACGTGACCCTGCACTCCGAGAACGGCATCCTCGGCGTCGGGCCGTACCCGCACCCCGAGGACCTCGACGCCGACCTGATCAACGCGGGCAAGGAGACCGTCACCGTGCTCCCCGGCTCGGCCTTCTTCGACTCCTCGCTCTCCTTCGGCATGATCCGCGGCGGCCACGTGGACGTCGCCGTGCTCGGCGCGATGCAGGTCTCCGAGACGGGCGACCTGGCGAACTGGGCCGTGCCCGGGAAGATGATCAAGGGCATGGGCGGCGCGATGGACCTGGTGCACGGCGCCCGGCGGGTCATCGTGCTGATGGAGCACGTCATCAAGAACGGCGACGCCAAGATCCTCCCCGAGTGCACGCTGCCGCTCACCGGACGCCGCTGCGTGCACCGGATCATCACCGACCTCGGCGTGCTCGACGTGACCCCCGAAGGGCTCAGGCTCGTCGAGACCGCGCCCGGCGTCGACGAGGCCGAGCTGCGCAAGCGGACCGCCGCCCCGATCCTCGCGCCGATCACCGAAGGGAACTGAAGCCGGATGGTCACCCAGCAGGAGATCGACAAGGAGATCGCCGAGTACGCGGGCCGGATCACCCCCGGCGGCCACCCGCCGCGGCACTACCCGCCGTACCGCAGCAGCATCCTGCGAAGCCCGCGGCAGCCGCTCACGCTGGTCACCGACCCGGACGCGATCGAGCTGTGGACGCCCGTGTTCGGCGCGGGCGACGTCACCGAGCTCGACGCGGATCTCACACGGCAGCACAGCGGCGAACCGATCGGCGAGCGGATGACCGTCTCCGGGCGCGTCACCGACCGAAACGGCCGCCCCGTGCGCAACCAGCTCGTCGAGATCTGGCAGGCCAACGCTGCAGGCCGCTACGTGCACCGCCGCGAGCAGCACCCGGCCCCGCTGGACCCGAACTTCACCGGCGCCGGCCGGGTCCTGACGAACGACGACGGCGAATACCTGTTCACGACGATCAAGCCCGGACCGTACCCCTGGGGCAACCACGTCAACGCCTGGCGCCCCGCGCACATCCACTTCTCGCTGTTCGGCACGGCGTTCACCCAGCGCCTCGTGACCCAGATGTACTTCCCGGCCGATCCGCTCTTCGCCTACGACCCGATCTTCCAGTCGGTCACCGACCCGGCCGCCCAACAGCGCCTGATCGCCGTCTACGACCACGAGCGCTCGGCGCCGGAGTTCTCGCTCGGCTACCGCTTCGACATCGTGCTCGACGGCCCGTCCGCCACCTACTTCGAGGAGGACCACCAGTGAGCTCCCCGGTTCTGGAACCCACCCCCTCGCAGACGGTCGGCCCCTTCTTCGGCTACGCGCTGCCCTTCCCCGGCGGCCCGGACGCGGCCCCCGCCGGACACCCAGACGCGATCACCGTGCACGGCTACGTCTACGACGGCGAGGGCAAGCCGATCCCGGACGCCATCCTCGACTTCTGGCAGGCTGCCCCGGACGGCTCGCGGACGGGAACGCCCGGCACCCTGCGCGTGGACGCGAGCAGCGGAGAACTCCTCGGCCGCGACGGCGTCCACTTCACCGGCTTCGGCCGTGTCGCCACCACCGGCGACGGCCACTGGGCCCTGCACACGCTGCCTCCGGCCGCCGACACGCCGTACATCGCCGTGGGCGTCTTCGCCCGCGGGCTGTTGCACCACCTTTACACTCGGATCTATCTTCCCGGCACGCCGGACGACGCACTGCTCAGCAGCCTGCCCCCCGAGCGCCGCGCCACCCTGCGCGCCCGGGAGGACGGCGGCGTGGGCGCGGTGAACGCCGGAAAGCCCGCGTACCGCTTCGACATCAGGCTCCAGGGGGAGGAGTCGGAAGAGACGGTGTTCCTTGACTTCGCCTGAGCCAGAGGTTGGGCGCGAGCGCACGACCTCCGCCCTCGACCTGGGCCTGCTCGCCCCCGGCCGCGCCGGAAGCCGCGTAGAAGCCGAGACCGGCGACGGCGCGTACTTCCAGGCGCTCCTCGACGCAGAGTCCGCACTGGCCCGGGCACAGGCCACAGCCGGAGTCATCCCCGGACCGGCCGCCGAGACGATCACCTCCGCCGCGGTCGCCGAGAACTTCGACCTACGCCAGATCGCCCTAGACGCACGCGGCGGCGGCAACCCGGTCATCCCCCTGGTCAACGCACTCCGCGCCGCCCACCCGGACGCTGGTATCGCCGCGTACGTGCACCGAGGCGCCACCAGCCAGGACATCCTCGACACCGCGACCATGCTCATCGCGGACCGCGCCCGCACCGTCATCCTCGCCGACCTCGACCGCGTGATCGACGCCCTGGCCACCCTGGCCGCCCGCCACCGCAGCACGCCGATGGCCGCAAGGACCCTGACACAGCACGCCGTCCCCACCACCTTCGGCCTGAAGGCGGCAGGCTGGCGCAGTGTCGCCCTAGACGCCCGCGACCGCCTAGCCGCCCTTTCCTTCCCGGCTCAGTTGGGCGGCGCCGCAGGAACGCTGGCCGCCCTAGTCCCCACTGACAATCCCCCCGCCGCTGTCTTCCCCCTCATCGAGTCCTTCGCCGCCGAATCAGGCCTAGACGTCCCCACCCTCCCCTGGCACGTCCTGCGCACCCCCATCGCCGACCTGGCCGGTGCACTAGCCCTCACCTCCGGCGCCCTCGGCAAGTTCGCCGCCGACGTGCTCGTCCTGGGCCGCACCGAGATCGCCGAGATCAGCCAGGCCAGCGGCGGCGCGGGCGGATCCTCCGCGATGCCGCACAAGGCGAACCCGGTCAACGCCACCCTCATCGCCGCCACCGCACGTCAGGTCCCTGCGATCGCGGGCATCCTGTACGAGTCGATGGCCGCCGAGGACGAACGCCCGGCCGGCGCGTGGCACGCCGAATGGCAGAACCTGCGCCAAGCCCTGCGCCAGGTGGGCACCGCAGCCGAACTCGCCGCCGAACTAGCCGAAGGCCTCGACGCGCGCCCCGAGAAGATGGCCGAGAACATGGCCGTCACCGGCGGCCTGATCGTCTCCGAACGTCTGGTCAGCGCCCTAGAACCCCTACTCGGCCGCGCCGCCGCCCGCAATACGCTCACATCGGCATCCAAGGCTGCCGTAGCCCAGAACACCTCACTCACCGAGACCCTCATCGACGAGCCCGAAATCAGGACCCTCATGGACTCGGGCCGCCTCAACCCCGACGAACTGGCCGACCTCCTAGACCCGGCCCGATACCTGGGCGCCGCACCAGACCTCGTAGACCGAGCCCTCCATCGTGCCGCTGCCGCACGCAAGAGCAGTAAGGCCCCGTGATCATGCCCTACCTCACATACGTCACCGACGGCCCGCCAGTGTCGCCGCTTCCGCCCCTCCCGCCCCTCATCCTCGGCTCGTCGATCGGCACGACCGCCGCGCTGTGGGACGCCGTCGTGCCCGTACTCGCCCGCGACCGCACCGTGATCCGCTGGAACCTCCCCGGCCACGGAGGCAGCCCCGCGGACCTGATCCCCACCGACGGCTCCGCCACCATCGCCGACTTCGCAGCCCTCGTACTCAACCTCGCCGACGCCCTCGACATCCCCTGCTTCGACTACGCAGGCGACTCCTTCGGCGCCGCGATCGGCACGTACCTCGCGGCGCACCACCCCGACCGCGTCAATGCACTGGCGATCTGCTGCACGTCCGCCCACTTCGGCGACCCGTCCAACTGGCAGGCCCGCGCGAAAAAGGTCCGCGACGAGGGCACTGCGGCCATGGCGGAACTCGGCGACACCGCGCCCGACCGCTGGTTCCCCGCCGACTCCCTGGCCCGCACGTCACCCGCCACCGCCGACCTCATCGCCACGCACAAGGCCGTCGACCCCCGAGGCTACGCAGCGTGCTGCGACGCCATCGCGGCCGTGGACCTCACGCCCGTCTTGGCCGACATCTCCGCCCCCACCCTCGTCATCGCAGGCCGAGGCGACCCCGCCACCCCACCCGCCCACGCTCGCGAACTAGCCGACGGCATCCGCGACAGCACGCTCACCGAACTCGCCGGCGTCGGCCACCTCGCTCCCTACGAGGCCCCCGAAGCCGTCGCCGGCGCGCTTCAGACGCACGTCTCCGGCACCCGCCACGCCGCCGGAATGGCCGTGCGCCGCGCCGTACTCGGCGACGCGCACGTGGACCGCGCCATCGCCAAGACGACGCCGTTCACCCAGCCGTTCCAGGACCTGATCACCCGCTATGCGTGGGGCGAGATCTGGACGCGGCCCGGCCTGGACCGCCGTACCCGCAGCTGCATCACGCTGACCGCCCTCGTAGCGCACGGCCACCTCGAAGAACTCGCCATGCACGTCCGCGCCGCCCGCACCAACGGCCTGACACCCGACGAGATCGGCGAGGTGCTGCTACAGACCGCCATCTACTGCGGAGTACCGGCCGCGAACGCCGCCTTCGCCGTGGCGCAGCGCGTACTCGCCGAACCAGACCAGGACCCGAGAGAGACACCGTGAGCGAGAAGAACTCCACCATCGCCGCCGCCACCACCGTGGGCATAATCGGTGCCGGTCCCTCCGGCCTGCTCCTAGCCCGCCTGCTCCACAACGCGGGCATCGACTGCGTAGTCCTAGAGGCCCGCGACCGCGCGTACGTCGAACAGCGCCAGCGCGCCGGCGTGCTCGAACAGTCCACGGTGGACGTGCTGCGCGAGAGCGGTGCGGGGGAGAGGCTGGAGCGCGAAGGCCTGCCGCACGACGGCATCGAACTCAGCTGGAACCGCCGTCGCCACCGCATCGACTTCCCGAAGCTCACCGGCGGCAAGCGCGTCTGGGTCTACGCGCAGACCGAGGTAGTCAAAGACCTGATCAAGCTCCAGTTGGCCGACGGCGCGCCCCTCCTCTTCGAAGCCACCGCCACCCGCGTGACCGGCGCCGACACCGACAGCCCCACGATCCACTACACGCACGAGGGCGAAGATCGAACCCTGACGTGCGACTACGTGGTCGGCTGCGACGGCTACCACGGCGTCGCCCGCAACGCGATCCCCGCCGACGAACTCACGACCTACGAGCGCGTGTATCCGTTCTCCTGGTTCGGCATCCTCGCCGACGTCCCCCCGTCCAGCGACGAACTCATCTACGCCCACTCGCCACGAGGCTTCGCCCTACTCAGCATGCGCTCGCACACCGTGAGCCGCCTCTACCTGCAGGTCCGCAACGGCACCGACCCGCAGGCGTGGACCGACGACCAGATCTGGGACGAATTAGACGCAAGATTCGCCGTGGACGCCGACTGGAAGCTGCAACGCGGCCCCATCACCCAACGCGCCGTCCTCCCCCTCCGCAGCAGCGTCACCGAACCCATGCGCTGGGGCAGAGTCTTCCTAGCAGGCGACGCCGCCCACATAGTTCCCCCCACCGGCGCCAAGGGCCTAAACCTGGCCGCCGCCGACGTGACCGTCCTCGCCCGCGCCTTCGAACACCTCCACACCACCGGCAGCCCCGAAGCCCTAGACGCCTACTCCGCCACCTGCCTCCGCCGAGTCTGGCGCGCCGAACACTTCTCCTACTTCATGACCACCACCCTGCACACCGACCCCAACCAGTCAGACTTCGAAACCCGCCTCCAACTCAGCCAACTCGACCGCATAGCCACATCCCCCCACGCAGCAGCAGAACTGGCCGAGAACTACGTAGGGATCGCGTTATAGCCACTGCGCTGCGGTCCCGTGTTCGCCCCTACCTACGTCCCTGATGCTCCGCTAGCGCTCCGCATCAGCGACTACGTCCGGGGCGATTACTTACCCCGCCCACCCGCCCTAGCCTTCGGCCCGCTACCTACGCTCCCTCGTACCTCGGTCGCTACGTCCGCGAGCCTGCGGCGTTTGTGGGACTTGGGCTGCGTCGTCGGGCTGCGGTTCCGTGTTCGCCCCTACCTTCGCCGCCGCCACTGCGCTCGTTCCTCGCTTCGTGGCGGCGGCTACGTCCGGGGCGATTACTTACCCCGCCCACCCGCCCCAAGCCTTCGGCCCGCTACCTTCGCTCCCTCGTCGCTGACGCTCCTCACTCGCTACGTCCGCGAGCCTGCGGCGTTTCCCCGTATCCTGCGGTCCGATCGGACGCGCTACCTCGTGCGCCTAGCGGCGCTCGACGCGGAGGGCTGCGATGATGCTCAAGATCCGGCCCGTGCGTGAGTCCGACGTGAGCACCCACGACAGGAGCGCCGTGCTGGCGATGATGATTGCTCCGGCGACTGCCGCTGCGGGCCAGCTGTTCATGGAGATCTGAGTCGCGATCGCTCCGGCGAGGCCGATTCCGGTGGCCTTCACGGCTGATTTCACTGTTCCCCCGCGACTTTGTGGGCGGTGCGGTGCAGCTCGTGGCGCAGTGGAATCGCGCGAGCCAGTAGGCGTGCGGCGTACGTCAGCTGAGCCCGGCCGGATATCTGGGCGAGCTCGTGTAGCTCGGACTGGAATTCCTCGGCGTAGCGTGGGCGGTCCGATGGAGGAAGCAGACGTGCCGCCAAGCTGGCTAGACGCCACGTCAGCCCGTATACGAGGGGGCGCGTGCTATCCCGTGCAAGCGTGAGGCGAAACGAAATCGATGCGAGATCCAGGCGGCCACGCTCAAGTGAAAATCGAACCGCATCGACCACTTCATGTTCGTACCTGCTCGGCGGACCTCCCCGGGCGAGACGTTCCGCGAAGGTCTCTGCGCGAGTGAACGCGGAGAATATGTTCGGCGTCAGTATGCCGGATGAGTAGACGCCGAAGTAGGCGGTGAGAACGTCGATCGACTTCATGGCACCGGACAGGGTGTCAGCGAGATCGCGGGCATAGGTGGAGGCGAGCTCCCGATCGCTCTGAAGAGCCCGTGCAACGATCTCCATCTCACCGAAGGCCCGCTCGAGTTCCTGCGTCGCGATCCCGAACGCATTATTCAGGGTTCGCTCGTCCTCGTCCTTGACGACCTTCACGAAGAGCTGGGCCAGGGCGATCCGCGAGCTCACGCTGCACCTCCCGCGAGGCCGGGGTGACGCGCGCGTAGCTCGGCGCTCTGGGTCTCAGCACGCTCAATTGCCGCCCTCGCGCGTGTGGCGCCGCGTTCGCTGAGCTTGTAGTAGCGCCGTCGCGGTCGGCCCTCGGCGCGTGCGTCGATCTGCTCCCACTCGGAGGTGAGCCACTCCATCTTCTCCAGTCGCGCGAGGATCGGGTGCACGGTGCCGGTGGGCAGCGCTGCCATGGCGCATAGCTGCAGGCCGTAGACCTCGCGCGTCGGTTCCTCCAGTAGGGCGCGCAGTACCGCGACCGTTGCGGCGGTCAACCGTGGGAACTCCTGGCTCTCCCTCATGGCAGAACTCTACTTAGGGGCTAGGTAGAGAACAAGTCTCGCCGGGCGGCGGGTGATCGCGGGGCGGAAGATCCGGCAAGATGGATCACCATGACGCCTTCGAACGCCGACATCGACGACATCGCCGACATCGTCCTCATCTCCGATCCGCGCATTCGGGGGGTCTCGGTGCGGGATTCCGGGGAGGGGCTGGTGGATCTGCGGGGGACGTTGCTGGTGGACGGGCGGCGGGGGGATGCGGACGGGTGGTTCGCGCATGTGCGGGAGGGGGTGGGGGATCGGTTGGTGGCGGCGGATCGGGGGTTGGCTCGGGGGCACGGGGTCAGGTTGCTGATTGTGGAGGCGTATCGGCCGCCGGGGGTGCAGGTGTCGATCTTCGAGGGGTATCGGGCGGAGTTGCTGGCGGCGGCGCCGGGGCTTTCGGGGGAGGAGGCGGACGCGTTGGCGAGTCGGTACGTGGCGCCGTTGGCGGTGGCGCCGCATGTCGGGGGTGCGGCGGTGGATCTCACGTTGGTGGACGGCGACGGCCGGGAGTTGGACATGGGGTGTCCGGAGGCTGCTACGCCGGAGGAGAGCGGCGGGGCGTGCTACACGGACGCGCCGGGGCTCAGTGCCGCTGCTCGGGGGAATCGGGCGATGTTGGGGGAGGCGCTGGCGTCGGTCGGGATGGTGAACTATCCGACGGAGTGGTGGCACTGGTCGTACGGGGATCGTTATTGGGCTTACGTTTCGGGGGCGGAGTTCGCGATCTATGACGCGGCCACGCCTCCCCCGTGCGCCGCTTCGGAATCTCTAGTTTAAGTTAAACTTCCGTCTCTTCCGTGGCGGGCACTTGGCAACCTGTTCGCGTGGTTCTAGCTTCACCCCTGCCCACTGGATCGAGGGAGGGGTTACCACACACATGATCAGGACTCGTAGTCGGCTCGCGTGGGGCGGGGTGGTGGCGGCGACGGCGTTGGCCGCGGCCGGTATCGCCGCGGCTCCGGCGGCACAGGCGGCCTCCGGCAGGGCCGCCGCCCGGACCGCCGGCACGCACGCTGCCAGGACCGACACCGCGCATACCGCCTCGCACAATCCGCTGCTCAACTACGTGCTCGCGTACGGTGAGGACGATCAGGAGGACTCCGCCGCGCTGTCGGCGCTGTGCCAGTCGTATGCGGGTGATACGCACGTCTACAATCCGATCGCGCCGAATGTGGACGCGATCAATGGCGACACGGTCGTGAATGTCGGCAGCCAGACCGGGTGTTATGCCGCGCAGAACGAGACGACCGTGGCCGTGAATCCGCAGAATCCGCGGAATCTGGTGGCCGGGTCGAACGACTACCGCGTCTTCAACTCGCGGGAGGACCGCAACGACTCCTCGGGCTGGGCGTATACGTCGTTCGACGGCGGCAGGACGTGGAAGAACATCGTGCTGCCGGGCCTGACGTTCCAGACCGGCGCGACCGGCGCGCTGACGGACATGGACTCGGCCGGTGACCCGGTGCTCGCGTTCGGGCCGCACAACACCGTCTACTACGCCAACATCGTCTTCTCGCGGCTGAACTCCGGTTCGGGGATCGCCGTTTCGGTGTCGCACGACGGCGGGCTCACCTGGGGTTCGCCGAGCATCGTGCAGTTGGACGGCGTGGCGCCGGACGGGACGCCGACGTCGACGAACTACTTCAACGACAAGGAGTGGATCACCGTCGATCCGCACTCCGGGCAGGTGTACCTGACCTGGACGCGGTTCACGTACGACGCGTCCGGCAACTACGTCGAGTCGCCGATCATGTTGAAGACCTCGAACAACCAGGGTCACAGTTGGTCGGACGCCTACCGCGTGTCCCCGACGACCACGAACTTCTCCGGCGGGCTCACGGCCTTCTCGCAGGGTTCGAACCCGAAGGTGACGGCCAACGGCACCTTGTACGTCGCGTACGAGGGGACCGTCTGCGCCACGCTCGCCTGCGACGGAGCCAGTGACCACGACGAGACCGTCGTCGCGTACTCGCGCGACCACGGCAAGACGTGGACTTCCGAGCAGGTCGGCCAGAACTACGACTACCCGTATAACGCGGACGTCGCCAACAACACGCTGACCGGCGAGAACTTCCGGATCAACTCGTACCCGCAGCTGACCGTCGATCCGGTGACGCAGCACCTTTACGTCACGTGGTCCGACGACCGCAACGGGCAGTACGACTCGTCCGGCGCCTCGGTGAAGACGGACGGCACCGCGTTCATCTCAGGGTCCGCCGACGGCCGGCACTGGAGTCCGGTGGCCGCCGCGGAGCCGGGCGGGGACGTGTTCTTCCCGGCGGTCGCGGCGTTCGGCGGCAGGGTCGCGGTGACGTACTACACGCGCTCCTACGACCCGACCGGCATCAACCTCGACTACGCCTACACGACGATCGGCTGGAACGGGCACTACTCGGCCCAGCACCGCATCACCACGCAGTCGGCGAACCCGGACGTCCAGTTCGTCGGCACCGGGCTGGTCACCGGGAAGACGCTGCAGGGCGAGTTCATCGGCGACTACTCGGCGGCCGTGATCGGCTGGGACGGGCTGCTGCACCCGGTGTGGACGGACTTCCGCGGCCACCCGGGCGTGGACACTCCGCATCAGACGGTGGACACGCAGGCCATCCCCATCTGGTGACGAGATAGCAGGCAGACGCGTCCCCCGGACACCCGCTACGCCTCGATCGCGGCCTGGAGCTTGCGCATCGAGGACAGCCAGTGGTCGGGGGACGCGGCGCGCGCGGCGTAGTACTCGGCGACCTCGGGGTGCGGCAGGATGAGGAAGCGGCCGTCGTCGAGGGCTGCGACGACGGTTTCGGCGACCTGCTCCGGCTCGATCGCGGAGGGCGCGAGCAGCACCTCGCCCGCCTTGCCGGTGGACTCCATCATCGCGGTGCGCACACCCTGCGGACACAGCGCCTGGACCGTGATCCCCTTGTCGCCGTACGTGGCGCTCAGCCACTCCGCGAAGGCCAGCGCGCCGTGCTTGGTGACCGAGTACGCGGGCGCGCTCAGCATGGTCAGCAGGCCCGCCGCGGAGACGGTGGCGAGGAAGTGCCCGCGGCCACGCTCGAGCCAGCCGGGCAGCAGGGCGCGCGCGGCTCGGACGTGGGCCAGCACGTTGACGTTCCAGGCGAGTTCCCAGCCCGCCTCGTCCTCGAGGTCCGGCGCGCCGCCGACGCCCGCGTTCGCGCAGAACAGGTCGATGGCGCCGAGGTGGTCCGTTGCCGCCGCGACCAGGGCGGACACGCCCTCCGCGGACGCCGCGTCGCCGGGGACCGCGAGCGCGCCGATCTCCGCCGCGACCGCCGCGAGCCGGTCCGCGTCGAGGTCGTTGACGACGACCCGCGCGCCCGCCGCCGCGAAACTGCGGGCCATGGCCGCGCCGATCCCGGCGGCGGCACCGGTGACCACCACGCCAGCGTCGTTCAGATCCAGCCCCATCGGGTAGCTCCTTGAGCGTCGGTCGGTGCCCCGGTGATTGACATGCCGGGGCCGCGGTTGCATTCTAGGCGGGATCCTAAGCAAGCGCTTAGTGCTTGTCGAGCAGTGCTGGACACGGAACGGAGCTATCGTGCGCGACCTGCACGGAAAGACGGCGTTGATCACCGGCGCGAGCCGCGGGATCGGTCTCGCGATCGCCCAGCGGCTGGTCGAGGAGGGGGCCCGGGTGTGCATCACGGCCCGCCGCGCCGAGACCCTCGCCGAGGCGGTGGCCAAGCTCGGCGGCGCGGAGCACGCGATCGCCGTGCCGGGGCGGGCCGACGATCCGGAGCACCAGGCCAAGGCCGTCGCGGACACCGTGGAGGCCTTCGGCTCGCTGGACATCCTGGTCAACAACGCCGGGATCAACCCCGTCTACGGCCGGATGATCGACCTCGACCCGGCCGCGTTCCGCAAGGTCTTCGAGGTCAACGTGATCTCGACGCTGGCCTGGGTGCGGGAGGCGCACAAGGCGTGGCTCGGCGAGCACGGCGGCGCGGTGGTCAACGTCGCGTCGGTGGCCGGGCTCGGACCCGCCGCGATGATCGGCGCGTACGGCGCCAGCAAGGCCGCGCTGATGCAGCTGACCGCGCAGCTCGCCGACGAGCTCAGCCCCGGGATCCGGGTGAACGCGGTCGCCCCGGCGATCGTGAAGACCGACTTCGCGTCCGTGCTCTACGAGGGCCGCGAGGAGAAGGTGGCCGCCGGGTACCCGCTCGGCCGGCTCGGCGTGCCGGACGACATCGCGGGCGCCGTCGCGTTCCTGGCCTCGCCGGACGCGGGCTGGATCACCGGGCAGACCCTCGTGCTGGACGGCGGGCTGCTGCTCAAGTCAGGAGTCTGAGTTATGCGGCGCGGCCATCCGCAGCGCGAGGTCGGCGTACAGGGTGCCGAGCTCCTCGGGCGACTGGCGGCTGTTCGACGGGTACCAGCGGGCCACGTCCGTGACCATGGACAGCAGCGCGAGCGTCGTCCCGTCCACGTTCGGCACGTCGAACACCCCGGCCCGCACGCCCTCGTTCAGGATGCCGCGCACCAGGGCGGTGATCTGCCGGCGCAGCGCGGCGACCTCCTCGTAGTGCTCCGGCGAGAGCGCGGGCAGGTCGTACTCGACGACGCGCGCGGTGGTGTGGTGCCGGGCCTGCCATGTGGTCTGCGCCGCGATCACCGCGTGCAGCCGCGCCGCCGGTCCGGCCTCGCCGACCGCCTGCACGGCCAGCACCGCGTTGCGCAGCGTCCGCTGGTGGCCCACCAGGGTGATCCGGTA
Source organism: Actinospica sp. (assembly GCA_035493475.1). Lineage (GTDB taxonomy): Bacteria > Actinomycetota > Actinomycetes > Streptomycetales > Catenulisporaceae > Actinospica. Next base: position 32,226 of record DATJIF010000035.1, on the reverse strand, counting down.
GAAGAGATCCTCCTTGGAGGCGAAGTGCACGTACACGCCCGCCGGGCTCAGCCCCGCGCGGTCGGCGATGTCCCGGGTCGAGGTGCCGTGGTAGCCGCGCGCGGCGAACGCGTCCACGGCCGCCACCAGCAGCCGGCGGGCGCTGGCCGGCCCCTGCTGGACCTCCTCGTCGTCCCACATCTCGGCCAGGCCCCGGGCCTGCGCCTCGTCGAGTCCGGACGCGGTCGTCGCCTTGGACATCACGCTGTGCTCCTTCCGTTCGGCGGACGCGCCGCCGCGTACCAGTGTAAGCAAGCGCTTAGCTCGGCGCGCAGGATGACCGGAAAGGGCGCGTCATGACGGACGACAATAGCGGGAGAGCGCTCCCCGGTCTCGACCTGGCCGCGCTGGCCCGGTTCATGGGCCACGACGGGCCGCTGTCCGGCGAGCTCGTCTCGGGCGGCCGCTCCAACCTCACGTACCTCGTGTGCGACGAGCGCCGCTCCTGGATCGTGCGCCGGCCCCCGCTGGGCCACGTGCTGGCCACCGCGCACGACATGGCCCGCGAGTACCGGGTGATGACCGCGCTCGCGCCGACCGCCGTGCCGGTGCCCGAGACGTACGAACTCTGCGAGGCCCCGGAGATCCTGGGCGCGCCGTTCTACCTGATGCAGAACGTCGTCGGAAACGTCTACCGCACCTCCGCGGCCGCCGCCGGGCTCGGGCTGCCGCGGCTGACCGCGCTGGCCGGGGAGCTCGCCGACGTGCTGGCCAGGCTCCATTCGGTCGACCCGGCCGGCGTCGGCCTCGGCGAGTTCGGCCGCCCGGACGGCTACCTGGAACGGCAGCTCGCGCGCTGGAGCAAGCAGCTCGCCGCCTCGCGCAGCCGCGACCTGCCCGGCATCGACGAACTGCGCGACCGGCTCGGCGCCGAACTGCCGAAGTCCCCGCGCGCCGCGATCGTGCACGGCGACTACCGGCTGGACAACGTCATCTTCGGGGACGACGACCGGATCGCGGCCGTCGTCGACTGGGAGATGGCCACGCTCGGCGACCCGCTCACCGACATCGGCGCGCTGCTGCTCTACTGGGACATGCTCGTGCACGGCCAGGGCATGTTCGGCACGGTGCCGCCGGGGGCCGAGTTCCCGGGCACCGAGGTCTTCACCGAGCGCTACGTGGCGGCCGGGGGCGCCGAGCTCGACCACCTGCGCTGGTACCTCGCGTTCGCCACCTTCAAGCTCGCGGTCATCTCCGAGGGCATCCACTTCCGCTTCCGCGCCGGCCAGACGGTCGGCGCCGGGTTCGAGCGCATCGGCGAGGCCGTCCCGGTCCTGGTCGAGCGCGGCCACGCCATCCTCACCGAAGGAGTCTGACGATGGACTTCAACTTCGACGCCACGACCGAGAAGCTGCGTGGCCAACTGCTCGAATTCATGGACTCGCACGTCTATCCGGCCGAGGAGCGGATGGCCGCCTCGCAGTCCACCGACTTCTCCACGCCGCCGCTGATCGAGGAGCTGAAGACCGCGGCACGCGAGCGCGGGCTGTGGAACTTCTTCTGCGAGCTGCCGAACCTGTCCTACGCGCCGCTGGCCGAGATCACCGGCTGGAGCCCGAAGCTGGCGCCCGAGGCCGTGAACTGCAGCGCGCCGGACACCGGGAACATGGAAGTCCTCGCGCAGTTCGGCACCGAGCAGCAGAAGGACGAGTGGCTGCGCCCCCTCCTCAACGCCGAGATCCGCTCCGCGTTCTGCATGACAGAGCCCGAAGTCGCCTCCTCCGACGCGACGAACATCGAGACCCGGATCCGCAAGGACGGCGGCGATTACGTCATCGACGGCCGCAAGTGGTTCGCGTCCGGGGCGATGAACCCGAACGCGAAGATCTTCATCGTCATGGGCAAGACAGACCTCGAAGCCCCGCGGCACCGTCAGCAGTCGATGATCCTCGTGCCGCGGGACACGCCCGGCGTCGAGATCGTGCGGCCGATGCACGTCTTCGGCTACCGCGACGAGTGGCACGGCGGCCACGCCGAGGTCCGCTTCCACGGCGTGCGCGTCCCGGCGGCGAACCTGATCGCGGGGGAGGGCGAGGGCTTCGCGATCTCGCAGGCGCGCCTCGGCCCCGGCCGCATCCACCACTGCATGCGGCTGATCGGGATGGCCGAGCGCGGCCTCGCGCTGATGTGCGAGCGCACCGAATCCAGGGTCGCGTTCGGCCGTCCGCTGGCCGACCAGGGCGTGATCCGCGAGTGGATCGCCGAGTCGCGGGTGCGGATCGAACAGGCCAGGCTGCTCGTGCTCAAGACCGCGTGGCTGATGGACACGGTCGGCAACAAGGGCGCGCATACCGAGATCCAGTCCATCAAGATCGCCGTGCCGTCGATGACGGAATGGGTGCTGGACAAGGCGATCCAGGCGCACGGCGGCGGCGGAGTCAGCCAGGACTTCATCCTGGCCGAGCTGTGGGCGGCCGCCCGCACGCTGCGGCTGGCCGACGGCCCCGACGAGGTGCACCGCCGCTCCCTCGCCAAGGCCGAACTCAAGCGCCAGTCGGACCGCCGCGCAGCGAAGTAGAGATCGCCCAGGCCAAGACAAAGGAGTCGCCATGGTCTTCAACCTCGCCACCACGCTCACCGAATCAGCGCACGAGCATCCCGGCAAATACGTGTGCCGCACCGCCGACCGCGACATCACGTACACCGAACTCGACGAGCTGGCCGGCCGGTTCGCCGCCGCGCTGCTCGCCGAGGGCGTGGAACGCGGCGACCGGGTGGCCCTGCAACTGCCGAACGTGCCGGAGTTCCTGGTGGCGTACTACGGCATCCTCAAGGCGGGCTGCGTCGTGGTCCCGATGAACCCGCAGCTGACCGAGCCGGAGACCGCGTACATGGTCGGCCACTCGGGCGCGCGCAAGCACATCGACGACCTCGAGGACGTCGTGTCGATGTGCGAGGCCGCCAAGTACGCCGCGGACGTGGCCGCCACGAACCCGCAGGACGCGGCCGTCATCATCTACACGAGCGGCACGACCGGCCGTCCCAAGGGCGCCGAACTCAGCCACTTCCAGCTGTACATGAGCTGCACGGTCGCCTCCGAGACCTTCGGCGCCGTGCCCGAGGACGTGACCCTCGCCGCGCTGCCGCTCTTCCACATATACGGGCTCTCCTGCAGCCTCAACAGCGTGGTCCGCTACGGCTCGACTATGAGCCTCGTGCGCAAGTTCGAGGTCGGTGCCGTGTTCGACGCGATGGCCAAGCACGGCGTGACCATCACCCTGGGCGTGCCGACGATGTACCACGCGCTACTCATGTCCGACGTCGGCGACCGCGACCTCAGCGCGTTCCGAGTGGCGTCCTGCGGCGGCGCCCCGATGCCCAAGGCCCTGATCGAAGGCTTCGAGCAGAAGTTCGGCGTGACAGTGCTCGAAGGCTTCGGCATGTCCGAGACCGGCGCCGCCGGCTTCGTCAACCGCCCCGACGCCCGCCGCGTCGGCTCGATCGGCATGCCGCTGTGGGGCGTACAGGCCCGCATAGACGGTGCCGAGGGTCTCACCGGCCCCGACCACGTCGGCGAACTGCTGATGAAGGGGCACGTCGTGATGACCGGCTACCACGACGACCCGACCGCCACCGGCCAGACCCTCGTAGACGGCTGGCTGCACACCGGCGACCTCGGCTACGTCGACGAGGACGGTTTCTACTACATCGTCGACCGCATCAAGGACATGATCATCCGCGGCGGCTTCAACGTCTACCCCCGCGAGGTCGAGGAGGTCCTCTACCGCCACCCCGCCGTCCGCGAAGCAGCAGTGGTAGGCCGCCCCGACGAACGCCTGGGCGAGGAGGTAGTAGCCGTCATCGTCCTCAAGCCCGACGCGGGCGACCTCAGCGCCGACGACGTCATCGAGTACTGCCGCACATCCCTCGCAGGCTACAAATGCCCCCGCGAGGTCCGCTTCGTAGACCAGCTCCCCCGCAACGCCTCCGGAAAAGTCCTCAAGCGCGAACTCCGCCAAGCGGCGTAGTCCGCGCTCGAGACTCGTTGTAACTCAGAGCTCGTCGAGGCCGGTGAGTTCGGCCTGGACGGTGGCGGTGAGAGCTTCGTCGAGCCAGGTGTTGGCGAGGTCCGTGTCCGTGCACGCGGCGATGTGCTCGCGGGCCGCCGGGGTGAGTTCAACACCCCGACGGTCGAGGACGCGCAGGACTGACCCGGTGATGCCCTTGGCGACGTTCTCCCGAGCCCACTTGGAGCGGGGGAGCAGGGTTCCGGTGGGGTAGGGCATGGCCTTTCTCCAGTCTTCCACGGCGGGGGTGTCTTGCAGCCCGCGTTCGACGATCTCGTAGATGTTCTTGCCGAGATCGGGGTCTTCCAGCTTGGTGAGGCCGGCGGCCAACACTTCAAGTATGCCCCGAATCCCGGGGTCATGGGCATAAGCGAGCGTGCTGAGCGCTGCGGCGTAGGGGTCCTCGGTGACCTGGTCCACGTTCGTGAGCCGGAGGAGGTTGTCCGGGCCGAACACGAACGGCGTGGAGACGAGGGTCGGGTAGTCGGGCAAACCGATGTGGTACGGCTCGCGTGCCCACGCGGCGGTGACCGCGCTGCGGCAGACGACGATGACCACGACCGGGCACGCGTGCAGTTCGTGCAGGTACGCCGGGTAGTAGGCCCAGTTGCGCAGCTTGCGGTCCACGTGCGGCTTGTTCTGGGCCTCGATGACGATCAGGATCTTCCCGGTCTCCATCTGCGCCTCGAGCACGGTGTCCATCCGTCGCTCGAGGACCTTTCTGGCCTCGGTGGCGTCGGTGGTGCTGATCAGGATCTGCTCGGGGTCGGGGAAGGGGATCTCCGCGAACCGGAGGATTCGGGTGAAGAGATGCAGGTCTTCACGGAATATGCCGTGAAGCATCTCGTGGGGCGGGTTGGGCATGTGCGCAACGCTAGGCCTCGCGTTCCTAACGTAATGAAGAACTCGTACTCGAAACGATCTCTGTTGCGCAACGTTATGGTTGCGCATTTGAAGGTTGAACTACCTGCCGCACGGTGAGGCCCGCTTGACGTATGCCGATATGGGAATACGATGGAGTCATGGCGAGAGCGGCGACCACGACGGACGCGTTCAATGCCGTTGCCGAGCCGCGGCGGCGGGAGATTCTGGACGTGCTGGCGCGTGGCGAGAGCACCGTGAACGGACTGGTCGAGCAGCTCGGCGTGGCGCAGCCGGTGGTCTCCAAGCATCTGCGGGTGCTGCGGGAGGTCGGGCTGGTCCAGGTGCGCGACGAGGGGCGGCAGCGGATATACCGGCTGGACGCTTCGCCGCTGCGGGCCGTGTTCGAGTGGGTCAAGGACTACGAGCGGCTCTGGGCTGAGCGCTTCGACCTGCTGGACGCGGTGCTGGAGGAACTCAAGCAGGAGCAACGAGAACGACAAGAACCCGAACAGGAGTGAGGACGATGAGCAAGAAGCTTCAGGTGAGCACCCCCACCGACACGCAGATCCTGATCGCGCGGGAGTTCGACGCGCCGCGGCACCTGGTGTACCGCACGTTCACCGAGCCGGAACTGCTGCGTCGCTGGTGGCACGCGAACCGCGCGGAGGTGACCGTGGTCGAGATGGACGTGCGGGTGGGCGGGACGTACCGCTACGGTGCGCGCGGGACCGGCTTCGAGTTCGAGTTCACCGGTGAGTACCGCGAGGTGGTGCCGGACGAACGGCTGGTGAGCACGGAGGTGTACTCCGGGGCGCCCGAGCACCCGGCGCTGAACGCGACCACCTTCACCGAGAAGGACGGCCGCACCTATCTGGAACTGCTGATCACGCACGACAGCAAGGTCAGCCGGGACATGCAGCTCGCCTCGGGTATGGAGGACGGCCTGGCCGACGCGCTGGTACTGCTCGAGGGCATCGCGCGCGAGCTGGCCCACCTCACCTGAGGGAGGGCGGGGCGGGGCGGGGGAACCGGGGATCAGGCGAAGCGCAGGAGGAGCAGCGCCAGCGCGAGGCCGACGGCCGTGACCAGCGTGGGCAGGATCCTGCGCCGGACCCGGGTGTCGGTCTCGGCGCGTCGCATCTGTCGTTCGTAGCTCATGGATCGATCATGACGAGCGACTGTTAAGCGAAGGATAAGGACGTGTGCGAGAAGTCTGTGAGCTACGTCCCGTTTACCCGGCCGCACTCGGGGAGAGCGCGCGCAGGATCTCCTCGGCGCGCTCCAGGGCCGCGGTCTTGTCCGCCGCCGGATCGCCGACCTGCGGGTCCCAGTTGAGGTCGTAGAAGACTTCGGTCACGCCCTGCTCGGCGAGCCACGCGACGTCGCCGCGGATCTGCTCGGCCGAACCGGACAGCAGGAGCCGCTTGCCGTCCTGGTCGGGCGTGCCGACCCCGGTCGGGTCGTAGCGCACCACGCCGCGGTTGACGATGCGTACCGCGCCCGGGTCACGTCCGGCGCGCTCGGCCGCGTTGCGCACGATCGCGATGTCGGCCGCGATCTCCGACAGCACCGTGGCACTGCGGCTGATCCAGCCGTCCGCCAACCGCCCGGCGCGCTCCATGGCCGCCGGAACCGCGCCGCCGAGCAGGATCGGCGGGCCCGGCTGCTGCACCGGCTTCGGGTCCATCCGGCTGGCCGGGACCGTGTAGAACTCGCCCTCGAAGTGCACCGGCGACTCAGCCCACTGCGCACGCAGCGCGGCCACGAACTCCTCGGCGCGCGCGCCGCGTCGCTCGGTCGTGGCGTTGCTGGCCGTGAACTCCAGCGGCGACCAGCCGATGCCGAGCCCGAGATCGAGCCGGCCGCCGGAGAGCACGTCCAACGTCGAGGCCTGCTTCGCGAGGTGCGTGGGGGAGACGAACGGCAGGTTCAGCACGGCGACGCCCAGCCGTGCACGTGTCGTGTGCGCCGCGAGGTAGCCGAGTGCGATCAGCGGGTCGAGCACGCTCTGGTAGACGAAGCCCCCGCCGCCGTCGGCCGGGGCGAGCAGTCGCTGGAACGTCCACAGCGAGTCGTACCCGAGTTCCTCGGCCAGGGCGCCGAACCGTGCCAACTCCGCCGGTCCCGCCCAAGCCCCCGACACCGGTGCGCCGATCCCGATTTCCATGCGACAGATCTTAGCCACTGTTCACGCTTGCTCACTAAACCGTCCGGACGGTACAGTAGACGCATGGTCCGCGAACGCCTGCTCGACTCCGCCGAGGCCGTGCTCGCCGAGCACGGCTCCCAGGGGCTGACCCTGGCGGCCGTCGCGGCGCACGCGGGCGTGAGCAAGGGCGGCCTGCTCTACCACTTCGCCAGCAAGGACGCGCTGCTCACGGCGCTGATCGACCGGCTGATCGCGGGCTTCGACGAGCTCATCGAGTCCTACCGCCTCGAACGCCCCGGCTGGTACACCCGCGCGTACGTCGAGGCGACCTTCGCCGTGCTGACCGCGCAGGACGCGGACGTGGCCCGCCGCCGCTGGGCCGCCGCGTGCGCCGCGGCCACCGACCCGGTGCTCAGGCAGCCCGTCGCGGCCGCGCAGCACCGCTGGATGACCGAGGGCCTCGACGAGGAGCCCGATCCGGAACTGTCCCAAATCGCCCGGCTCGCCGCCGACGGCCTGTGGGACGACGCGGAACTCGACCCCACGCTGCTCGATCCGGAGCGGCTGCGGGCCCTGCGCGAACGGCTGCTCGCGCTCGTTCCCTGATCCACTGTTGTGCACTTCCGGCGCCCCGCGCGCCGAACCAAGGAGCTTGGTACCCGTGTCCACCGAACGCCGACTCACCCGAGCCCGGCTCGGCATCCTGTTCACCTTCGGCCTCGCCGGCGCCCTGTGCGCGGTGTGGACCGTGCGCATGCCCGCCCTCAAGCAGAAACTCGACCTCACCGACGCGCAGCTCGGCCTCGAAGTGCTCGGCTGGGGCGTCGGCGCGCTGATCACCATGACCCTCGCCGGACGCGTCATCGGCCGCTTCGGCAGCCGGCGAGTGCTCCGGTTCGCCCTGCCCGGCACGGCGTTCTGCCTCGCGCTGGTCGGTCTCGCGCCGAACTACGCGCTGCTGATCGCCACCGGGCTCGCCTTCGGGCTCTGCTTCGGCCTGGTCGACGTGGCGATGAACACGCAGGCCTCGACCGTCGAGCGCGCGTACGGCCGTCCGCTGATGGGCGGCATGCACGCGGGCTGGTCGCTCGGCGCCGTCACCGGCGGACTGATCGGCGCGGCCACCGCGTGGCTCGGCTTCGGCTTCACCGGTGCGCTCTGTCTGTTCGCGGTCGTCGGCCTGCCGCTCACCCTCGCCGTCGGCCCGCTCTACCTGCCGGAACCCGCGCCGGACACCGCCGCCGCGCACGCCGGGGCCGCCGGGTCGGCTCGCAAGCGGTTGCCCCTGCTCGTCTACCTGTTCGGCGCGCTCGTCTTCTGCAGCTATCTCACCGAGGGCTCCATCGCCGACTGGAGCGGCGTGTACCTGCGCGACTCGCTCGGCTCGGTGGAGACCGTCGCAGCGCTCGGATACCCGATGTTCGAGGCTTCGATGTTCATCGGCCGGATGTGCTCCGACCGGCTGACCACGCGTCTCGGCGCCCGCACGCTGATCATGTCGGCGGGCACGGCCGCGTCCGCCGCGTTCGCGCTCGTCGTCTTCGCGCCCACACCGGTACTCGCGCTGGCCGGGTTCGCGCTCGTCGGCCTCGGCGTGTGCGCGGTCACCCCGCTCGCCATGTCACTCGCCGGGGCGGCGGGTGGCGCGCAGACCGAGCGGGCGATCGCCGCCGCGAGTACCTTCGGATACAGCGGCCTCCTGCTCGGACCGGTCGTGATCGGTTTCGTCAGTGCCGCGACCTCCATGCGAATCGGCTACTCAGTTGTCATCGGAGTCTGCGTCGCCATCGCTCTGAGTGCTAGGTTCGTACCTCGGGGTCGGCACATCATAGACAGGGGTGACAGTGGCGACGCGGTTGACCGGAGTGGTGATCCGAGCGTCAGATGTGAGGTCGCTGTCTGAGTTCTGGACGCGGGTCCTGGGCGAGGACGTCGTGGACGGCGCCAACGGCCTGGCCCTGCGCTTCGTCGCGGCCGACGGACCCAAGCGCGGGAAGAACCGCGTCCACCTGGACCTCAAGGGCGGCCCCGCGCAGCTCGAGCGGCTGCTGGAGCTCGGTGCCGTGCGCGCCGACATCGGCCAGGGCGACGTGCCGTGGGAGGTGCTCGCCGACCCGGAGGGCAACGAGTTCTGCCTGCAGCCGCCCACCCCCGTGGACGAGTTGGAGGGCGGCGCGGCGGCGGGACTGGGCTCCGGCGCGGTGACCGCCGCTTCGCCGCCGCCGTCCAGTGCCCCCGGTTCCTCCGCTTCCGAGGGCTCGGGCGACGACGACTGGTACGGACGCGCCGTCGGCATCGGCGTGCACTGGTCCGCCGTCTGCCAGGACGCCGCCGATCCGCAGGCGCAGAGCAAGTTCTGGACGGCGGCCGCGGGCTCGGCGTGGCACGTCGTGGCCGAGGGCGACTGGGGCCTGGCCATGCGGCACGCCGACGACGCGCGCTGCCCGATGCTCGTGATGGGCCCGCCGCTGGCCGCGAAGCAGGACGCCAACCGCGTTTACCTGCGGGTCACCCCGAACCCCGGTTCGCACGCCGCCGTGGAGACCAGCCGCCTCGTCATCGAGGGCGCCCGGCGCGCCGACGGCCTGCTGCTCGACCTCGAGGACAACGAGTTCGGGATCTCCTGACCTCCCCGGCGGCACGCGGCGCCGTATCCGTTGTATCCGTCCACGTATCAATGATCTGCCAGCCGACGGCGCGTACGTGACGCAGGTGTCTGTTTTAGGTCTGGATAATGTCGTGATAACGAAACGATCCGGTCGCGTCGCTGGTTCATGAGATCTACTCATGGAACCATTCACGCATGGCCACTGTGGTCGCGTTTCATGCGCACCCTGATGACGAAGCCCTGCTGACCGGCGGCACGCTCGCGCGGCTGGTCGCCGAGGGGCACCGCGCGGTACTCGTCGTGGCCTGCGACGGGGAGATGGGGGAGGCGCGGCCGGGCGGCGGCACCACCCGGCTCGACGAACTGCGGGCGAGCGCCCGCGTCCTCGGCGTCTCGCGCGTCGTGCACCTCGGCTACGCGGACAGCGGCCACGGCCCGGTGCTGCGGCCCGACCCCGCCGACCGGGCCCGCTTCGTCAGCGCCTCGCTCGACGAGGCGGCCGGGCGGCTTGCGGACGTGCTGCGCGACGAACGCGCCGAGATCCTCGTGGGCTACGACCCGAACGGCGGCTACCGGCACCGCGACCACATCCGCGTGCACGAGGTGGCCCTGCGCGCCGCGAACCTCGCCGAGACGCCCCGGCTGATGGAGGCGACCCTCCCGCGCGAACCGATCCTGCGCGCGTACAAGGTCGTCAGCACCCTGCGACTCGTGCGCCGCTACAGCAGCGCGGAGGTGCGCGGCTCCTTCACCGCGCGCGGCGAGATCACCCACCGCATCGACGTGCGCAGATACGCCGACAAGAAGCGCGCCGCCCTGGCCTGCCACGCGTCGCAGACCTCTGGCACCGGACGTTCGGCGAAGCTGTTCTGCCTGATGACCCGGCTGCCGCTGCCCGTGTTCGGCCTGCTCTTCGGCCGCGAATACTACGTCGAGGTGGGCACGCCCCGCGGTTGGCTGGACTGACGTCCTGTGGTCCCGTCGTCGCGTCGATCGATCAGATCCCGAAGAACCCGATCAGAATCGCCGTCCACCAGGCGATCTGCGAGAACGTGGCCGCCAACACCGCGCGCACCGCGAACGGCCGCGGCAGGTCGGACAACCGCGTCGATCGCGGCAGATCGGCGAGCGCGCGCTGCACGCCCTGCGCGTTGACCCCGTTGACGCCCGCCGCGAGCCCGGCGATCAGCTTGACCCACATCAGCGGCTCGCTCAGGTCCGGATGCAGCAGCAGCCCGGTGACGATCAGCCCGATGTAGCCGGTCCAGATCAGCGGATCCACGACCACTGCCGCCTTGAGCGCGTCCGCCAGCGTGAAATCGTGCCGCCGCAGCAGTCCGTTGAGCGCGCAGATGTCCACGGCCAGCACCGCACCGAAGCCGACGGTCAGCGAGATGAGGTGCAGTGCCACGACGGGGTGATGGAACCCGTGGCTGATCGTGAAGCGCTGCGAGGCGATCAGCACGATCGCCCACAGCGCCGTGACTCCCGCCGCCACCGCCCCGAGCCGCAGCCGCTCCGAGGGCGACGGCGCACGCAGCACGAAGGGGCCGGGATGCGGAGTCACCAGTTCGGGACTGGCATTGATATCGGGACTGGGAATGAGGCTGGGATTGGGATTGGTTCGCGGATCGGGAGTTCGGGTCGACGCGGTGGGTATGCCCGCGAGTGCGGTCTGTCGATGATCGTTCACGGATCGAAGCTTAGGTTAGGCTTGCCTAACTTTCAAGAAGGGGTGGGCGACGAACCATGGCTGACGACACCGACTTCCTCTCCCGGCTGCCCGCCGTGTACGTCGGCTCGGGCGCCCTGATCACCAACGCGGCACACGAGATCCTGCTGGTCGAGCCGACGTACAAGCCCGGTTGGGAGATCCCCGGCGGTTCGATGGACCCGCACGAGTACCCGCGCGAGACCCTGCGCCGGGAGCTCGTCGAGGAGTTGGGCTTCGCGCTCGAACCCGGCCGCATGCTCGTGGTCGACTTCTGCCTGGCCCGCCCGGCACGTCCGCGGCCCAGCATCATGTACGTGTTCGACTGCGGCACGCTCGACGCGACTCAGCAGGCTGCGATCCGGCTGCCGGCGGACGAACTTTCCGAGCACCGCTTCTTCCCGGCCGACGAACTCGACCACCTCTTGCGCGACACTCTCGCCCGCCGCGTGCGCGCCGCCCTGGTCCAACGCGTGGTCGGCGGCGTCGCGGAACTAGAGAACGGCTACACCCCCGGCGCGGCCCGCCGACACCTCCAGGCCGGCGTGGACACGCTTCAGTAGCGAGAGCAGTAGCAACAATTTCCCATCCAGCCCCTGTACTGCACTCCACCGAACTCTAAACCCAAGCTTGACCCACCCACCCGCGTTTTCGCTGGACACACGCCACCCCCGCGGAGCACACTTCGCGCCATGTCCGCACCCTCTCCCGCCCGGCAACTCATGCTCGACCACTTCCGCTGGGTCAGCGGCCACGCCGACGTCTGGTCCGTCTTCCGCGACGCCAAGGCCCTCGCCGCCGTCGTCGCCGGGCTGGCCGAGCCCTTCAGCAGGCAAGAGCAGGAAGGCGGCATCGACGTGGTCTGCGGCGTGGAGGCCCGCGGCTTCCTCCTCGGCGCGGCCGTAGCGGTCGAACTCGGCGCCGGATTCCTCCCCGTCCGCAAGGGCACCGGCCTCTTCCCCGGCGAGAAGACCTTCGGCCAAACCGCCCCCGACTACCGCGGCCTACGCCACACCCTCCGCCTCCAACGCTCCGCCGTCACCGAAGGCGACCGCGTCCTGCTCGTCGACGACTGGATCGAGACCGGCAACCAGGCCCTCACCGTCAAAAGCCTCATCGAGCAATGCGGCGGCACCTGGCTAGGCTGCTCCGTCCTGGTAGACCAACTCCCCACCGATGACCCCACCTTGCGCGCCGCACTCGGCCCGATCCACGCGATCCTGACCGCGAGTGAACTGCCGGCAGATGAGGAGTCGGTCGGGGAAGGGTGATCGGGGCTGGGGCTGGGACGAGGCGCTGCGGTTGGGTGGTCGGCCCTACCTACGCTGCCACTGCTGCGCTCGTTCCTCGCTCCGCACCGGCAGCTACGTCCGGGCCGATTACATACCCTGCCCACCCGCCCTACTCAAGCCGCCCTACAGTCGTCGCTGCGCTCCTTCGGGTAACGCCCTGCGGGCTACATGCCTGCGGCCCGCTACCTACCCTCCCTCGTCGCTGACGCTCCTCAGTCACTACGTCCGCGAGCCTACGGCGCTGCTGCCGCGTGCGTCCTGCTGGAATCTGACCTATCCGACATACGCCGGACGAGCCGACTTCCACAGAACATTGAGATGCGCCGAGTACGCGGCGAAGAGGCCGCCGTCACCGGATCGCTTGAGTCGATATGTCGGACTGTCGTGTCCGACGGATGCGGCGAGGTGGGTGCAGGCGATCATCTGGTCGTCGAAGGACCAGACGGACAGGCTGATGTGCCGATCCGAGAAACGGACCTCGATTCCGGGCGTGCTTCTCAGCGGTTCCAGTTCGTTGAGGCTGATCGCTATCCGGGAACGCACGGTGAGCGGGACACCCTCGACCTGCTCGCGGTTCTGGGTGATCTCGCTCTCCGGGTCTCCGAGGAGAAATCTGATCTTCGCGCCGTTCTCGGCCTTCGAGCGGAGCGTTTCGCGGAGGTCCGGGATCGTCAGCCAGAGGAAGTAGCTGGTGTAGCCGCCGAACAGCAGTTCGTGGGCCGCGCCGTTGACCAGTTCGCTCCATACAGGCGACGGAAGTGCGGAACGCGTCGGGTACGCGGCTTGGATCTCTCGTAGTCCAGGGGAACGCCGCGACGCCTCCCTGATGGCTGGCCATATCACGTCCGGCTCCGTCCCTAGTGCCGTGGCTGCTGCCTGCCGCTGGCGCGGATGCGGCGTACGTCGATCGTCGCTGAGCCAGCGGTCGATTGTCTTGATGTCGACCCCGCACACTTCGGCCAACGCGGGTCGGGTGAGGTGAGCGGCTTCCATGGCTGCCTTGAGCGCTTCGTTCGCCACCGCGGCCCCTTCTGACGGACGCTTAGGACGATTTCGAGCGTACATCAGACGTCTCCAAGTGTCTCCACTACGGCGTTCAAGCGTCCCACCAGCACCAACACGATGGAAATACGACGATGGGAAGGAAAACGTTGCGATGCGCGAGGTGCCACGGACACTCGTCCCAGACTCCTGGCGCCGCCACGGCGTGCATCCCCGCGAGATCCGCCCCGGCGACTGGCTACGCGATCTCGGCACGCTGCGCCAGGTCGAGACCGTGGAGCAGTCGGCGTGCGCGCTGACCCATGATCGGATCGTCGTCGTGCGGTTCGTTCCGCAATCAGGAGTCGAAGATCTCGCCCTCAGCCTTCCCGGCACGGTCACGGCAGTGACCGTTTGGCGCGAACCGCAGGCTGGTCTGGGATCGCACGCGGCAGCAGCGCCGTAGGCTCGCGGACGTAGTGACTGAGGAGCGTCAGCGACGAGGGAGGGTAGGTAGCGGGCCGCAGGCATGTAGCCCGCAGGGCGTTACCCGAAGGAGCGCAGCGACTGTAGGGCGGCTTGAGTTGGGCGGGTGGGCGGGGTATGTAATCGGCCCGGACGTAGCTGCCGGTGCGGAGCGAGGAACGAGCGCAGCAGTGGCAGCGTAGGTAGGGCCGACCATCCAACCGCAGTGCCTCGTCCCAGCCCCAGTTCGCCCATCGAACTAATCTCCACCGAGGCATGGCGGTCTTGGGGGATGTCGGTTATGGTCACCACAGATCAGGGCTTTGTTTTTCGATCAACCATATCCCACATCCTGTCTGGAGGGACCTCCCATGTCCCCTTCCGGTCGTCAATGGCGTCGACTCGGGATTTCTGTACTGCTCACACCCACTTTGGCGGCGGGGGTGGTGCTGGCTCCGGCTGCGGTTCATGCGGGGGGCGCGCGGGCTGCTGGTGCCGCTGCTGGTGCCGCTAAAGATGTCACGGCCAACTTATTCGAGTACGACTTCAACTCCATCGGGGCGGACTGCACGGATGTGCTGGGGCCGGATGGGTTCGGGGCGGTGCAGGTGGCGCCGCCGGAGGACTCCTACGATCAGGCGTCGCACTACTGGTGGGACGTGTATCAGCCTGCGGATTACGCGGTCGGCGGGCGGTTGGGGACGTCGGCGCAGTTCGCGAGCATGGTGAGTGCGTGTCACGCGGCGGGGGTGAAGGTGTATGTGGACGCGGTGCTCAACCACATGGCCGCGGGGACCGGGGGCTCCGACACGAGTTACGACGGGGCCGCCTTCGATTCCGGGACGCTGACGTATCCCGGTTACTCGTCCGCCGACTTCCACAGCTATCCGGCGAACTGTCCGGAGTCGAGCGACGGCATCGTGAACTGGCTGAGCTATACGGAGGTCACGCAGTGCCGCCTGTCTGGACTGCCTGATCTCGCCACTGAGACTTCGGCGGTGCGGTCGGCGGAGGCGGGCTATCTCAACAGCATGATCGAGATGGGGGTGGACGGGTTCCGGCTCGACTCGGCCGCGGAGATCGGGGAGACGGACATCGCGGCGATCGAGGCGCAGTTGGATCCGGATACGACGACGGGGTCCGCGGTGACGATCACGCAGGAGGTGTATCCGGGGTCGAGCGGGCAGGATTCGCGGCTGAATCCGACGTCGTTCGAGGGCGAGGGGTCGGTGACGGCGATCGACTACACGTACGCGATCGCGTCCGACTTCTCGAATGGGGATCTGGCTGCGCTCGCGAGTTATTCACCTTCGCTGCCGAGTGCGTACGCGTCGACGTTCGTGACTAATCAGGACACTGAGCGTGCGAGTAGCCCGAGCCTGTCCTACGCGAACGGTGCGGAGTACGTGCTGGCCGACGAGTTCCTGCTCGCGTACGGCTATGGCTCGCCGCAGATCTTCTCCAGCTTCGAGTACGGCAGCTACAACCAGTCCCCGCCGGACGCGTCGAACGGCGATGTGACGGACACCGTATGCGGGACCGGTGCCTGGGAGTGCACGGAGCGGAATTCCGCTGTCGACGCGATGGTCGGCTGGCACAATCTCGCGCTGGCGGCCGGCGCGTCGGTGGCTAACTGGGCCACGGACGGGAACGACCTGATCGCCTTCTCGCGCGGTGACGTGGCGTGGGTCGCGCTCAACAACGGCAGTTCGGCCGAGACGTCGACGTTCACGACGGGGCTGCCGGACGGCTCGTACTGCGACGTCATCGCGGACACCTACAGCGACGGGACGTGCAGCGGGAGCGGGATCGTCGTGGCGGACGGGCAGGCCACGGTGACGGTTCCGGCGCACGGCTCGGTGGCGATCGACGCGGACTCGGTGATCGGGAACGCGGCGGCCGTGATCGACGTGACGGTGCCGTCGGCGACCCCCAGCAGCGGCACGGTTTATATCGCGGGAGATTTCTCCGTGCTCGGTACCGGGATTCCGTCGAGCACCGATTGGGAGCCCGGCCTGCATCCGATGACGCGGATCGGCACGGACGAGTGGCAGGCGGTCGTGCACGCCGTCTCGGGCACGACGTTGCAGTACAAGTTCGATCTGAACGGTACGTGGACGAACGTCGAGGAGGCGGCGAACTGTGCGAGCCGGGCGAATCGAACGTTCTACTTCAACGGGGCTGACAGTGAATATACGGCTGCGGATACGGTGGGTGATTGGGCCGGGTTGAACGGATGCTGATTCCTCAGACCGGTCGATCAGCGATCAGCGGTCAGCGATCAGCGGTCAGCGATCGGGCGCTGTGCGGGTCGGGGTGAGGAAGGGCGGGCCGACGATGAGCGGGTCGGCCCGCCCGACGAGATCCTCGTTCTTGCCCTCGTACGGGACCTGCGAGAGCACGAAGCGCATCGCCTCGATCCGGGCCAGGCGCTTGCCGTTGCCGTTCACGACGGTCCAGGGGGCCCAGGTCGTGTGGGTGGCGGCGAACATGGCCTCCTTCGCGACCGTGTAGGCGTCCCAGCGGTCGAGCGAGGCGAGGTCGTGCTGGCTGAGCTTCCAGCGGCGCACCGGGTCCACGTCGCGGATCACGAAGCGGGTCAGCTGTTCGGCGCGGGAGACGGAGAACCAGAACTTCACCACGATCACGCCGTCGTCCGCGATCATGTGCTCGAACATGGGCGCCTGCTTGAGGAAGAGCTCGTATTCCTCCGGGCTGCAGTAGCCCATCACCGGCTCGACGGTCGCGCGGTTGTACCAGGAGCGGTCGAAGAGCACGATCTCGCCGGCCGACGGCAGGTGCGCCACGTAGCGCTGGAAGTACCAGGACGTGCGCTCCTGCCGGTTGGGCTTGTTCAGCGCGACGACGCGCACGCCGCGCGGGTTCAGGTGCTGGATGAAGCGCTTGATGGTGCTGCCCTTGCCCGCGGCGTCTCTGCCCTCGAACACGACGACGATCCGGGCGCCGGTGCTCTTGGCCCACGTCTGCAGCTTCAGCAGCTCGATCTGCAGGGCGCGCTTGGTCGGGTCGTACTCGGTGCGTCGCAGCAGGCTGTCGTACGGGTAGTCCTGCCGCCAGGTGTCCACCTCGCGGCCGTCCGGGCGGATCAGGATCGGGTCATAGCCGTCGGGGTACTCCACGCGCAGGTCCGCGTGTGTCCGATATTCGCGCACCCAGTCGCTCAGATGGCCGTCGATCGACTCCAGGTCGACCAGCGGGTAGAGCACTTTTCGCGGATCCACCCGGGAACGCTCCCCGTCCATGCCGTTTCCGGTTCCTCTCTCCGCAGGTCCAGCCTTCTTCGACCTCGTTCACTCGATGTTCACCAAGCCGTATCGAATATCAAAGCATATATCATTGAATCGTCCGAAGCGGGACACGTCTGTTAGGCTGATCGATACTCCTCACGCATTCAGCCGCCGTCTCGTCAAGGATCCAGGCCTTCGTCATGCCCGAACAGCTGCTCGCCGGCGCCGCGCGCTACGGCTCCGCCGCCACCGCGCCACCCGCCCGTACGCTGCTGTCGATCCTCGACGCCACGGTCGCGCTGCACCCGGAATCACCCGCCCTGGACGACGGCGTCCGCCGACTGGATTACGCGACGCTGCGTTCCGAGGTCACCGATTTGGCCCAACGCTTCGCGGAGGCGGGGGTGCGTCGCGGGGACCGGGTCGGGGTGCGGATCCCGTCCGGAAGCGTGGACCTCTATATAGCGATCCTGGCGGTGCTGGCGGCCGGCGCGGCGTACGTGCCGGTGGACGTGGACGATCCCGAGGAGCGGGCGCTGCTCGTCTTCGGTGAGGCGGCCGTGCGCGCGGTGGTCACCGAGGGGTTGAGCATCGAGCTGCGCGGTGCGGCGGCAGGGGATCCGGCGGAGCCGCGGGTGCAGGAGCCGACCGTCTCCGACGACGCGTGGATCATCTTCACGTCCGGGTCGACCGGTACGCCGAAGGGTGTGGCGGTCACGCATCGCAGCGCGGCGGCGTTCGTGGACGCGGAGGCGCGCATCTTCCTGCGGAACGCGCCGCTGGGGCCGGGGGACCGGGTGCTCGCGGGGCTTTCGGTGGCGTTCGACGCGTCCTGCGAGGAGATGTGGCTGGCGTGGCGGCACGGGGCCTGCCTGGTTCCGGCGCCGCGGTCGCTGGTGCGTAGCGGCGTGGATCTCGGGCCTTGGCTGGTGGAGCACGGCGTGACTGCCGTGTCGACGGTGCCGACGCTCGCTTCGCTGTGGCCCGCGGAGGCGTTGGACCACGTCAGGCTGCTGATCTTCGGTGGCGAGGCGTGCCCGCCGGAGCTGGCCGAGCGGCTCGCGGTGGACGGGCGCGAGGTGTGGAACACGTACGGCCCCACGGAGGCCACGGTCGTCGCGACGGCCGCGCCGCTGACCGGCGAGGGGCCGGTGCGGATCGGGCTGCCGCTGGACGGCTGGGAGCTCGCCGTCATCAACGCGGACGGCGAGCCGGTCACGTCGGGCGAGTCCGGCGAGCTGGTGATCGCGGGCGTCGGGATGGCCCGCTACCTGGACCCGGAGAAGGACGCCGCGAAGTACGCGCCGCTGCCGTCGGTGGGCTGGGAGCGCGCGTATCGCAGCGGCGACCTGGTGCGCGCCGATCCGGAGGGGCTGGTCTTCCTCGGGCGCGCGGACGAGCAGATCAAGCTGGGCGGCCGCCGCATCGAGCTCGGCGAGATCGACTCCGCGTTGCAGGCGCTGCCGGGTGTCGCCGCCGCCGCTGCGGCCGTGAAGGGGCCGGTCGGCGGACAGGTGCTGATCGGGTACGTGGTGCCGAGCGAGCCGGTGCCGGACTTCCCGGAGCAGGAGCCGACGGCCGGGCCGATCCCGTTCGATCCGGTCGACGCGCGCTCGCTGCTGACCGCGAAGCTCCCGGCCGCGCTCGTGCCGCGGATCGCGATCGTGGACGCGCTGCCCACCCGCACCTCGGGCAAGGTGGACCGGAACGCGCTGCCCTGGCCGCTGCCGGACTCCGGTTCCGAGTTCGACGCGGAGGACGCCGCGGAACTGACGCCGCAGCAGGAGGCGCTGGCCGGGCACTGGGCCGCGGTCCTCGGCGAGCGTCCGCCGTCCCTGGACGCCGACTTCTTCGACGCGGGCGGCGGCAGTCTCGCGGCGGCGCGCTTCGTGTCCGTGCTGCGCGCGCAGCACCCGACCGTGACCGTGCGCGACGTGTACGACAATCCCTCGTTCGGCGCATTGTCCGCCCGGCTGGACGAACTGACGCCGGAACCGTCCGCGACGACCACGCAGGCGCAGGACATCGTGGTGACGCCTGTTCCGCGCTGGTTCCAGTGGGCGCAGACCGGGGCGATGCTGCCGCTCGGCATGATCGCGTCGATGCGCTGGCTGACGGTGCTGGCCGCGCTCGTCGACGTCACCGGTCCGTCCTGGGCGCCGCACGTCCCGTGGGCCTGGATCGCCGTCGGATTCGTGCTCTTCGTTACGCCGCCCGGGCGAATCGCGATCACCGCGCTCGGCGCCCGCGCGCTGCTGCGCGGCCTGGCGCCGGGGGACTACCCGCGCGGCGGCAGCGTGCATCTGCGGCTGTGGGCGGCCGAGCAGCTGTCCCTGCACGCGGGTGCCGTGAGCATCTCGAGCGGGCCGTGGATACCGCTGTACGCCCGCGCGCTCGGTGCCCGCATCCACAAGGACGCGGTGCTGCACTCGCCGCCGCCGGTCACCGGATTGCTCCGATTGGCTGAAGGCGCGGCGATCGAGCCCGAGGTGGACCTGACCGGACACTGGATCGACGGCGGCACGCTGCGGGTCGGCGAGATCCGGGTGGACGCTAACGCCTCGGTCGGCGCGCGCTCCACGCTGCTGCCCGGCGCCCGGATCGGCCGGCACGCGCGCATCGCCCCCGGCTCGGCGGTCGACGGCGAGGTGCCCGGCGGCCAGCAGTGGGCCGGGTCCCCGGCGAAGCGGGTCGGCAAGCTGAGCAAGGCCGAGCGCGAGATCGAGCGCGCGCCGTATACGCGGCACTGGACCGCGCTCTACGGCCTGACCGCGTCCGTGCTGAGCCTGATCCCGCTCGCGGCGGCCCTTCCGGCGCTGGTCCTGCTGAGCGGCTTCACGCAGGGCAGCGGCAGTGCGTGGGCCGCGTTCGGGGACGCGATCCCCGGCGTGCTGCCGGCCGTGCTGGTGTTCTTCCTGGCCTTCGGGCTGCTCGTGCTCGTCGGAGTGCGTGCCCTGAGTATCGGCATGCGGCCCGGCGACTATCCGCTGCACAGCCCGGCGGCGTGGCGGGTGTGGACGACGACGCAGCTGATGGCGATGGCCCGCGTGTGGCTGTACCCGCTCTACGCCTCGGTCGCGACGCCGACGTGGCTGCGGCTGCTCGGGATGAAGGTCGGCCGGGACGTGGAGCTGTCCACGGTGCTGGCCGTGCCCGCGATGACGACCGTGGACAACGGCGCGTTCCTGGCCGACGACACGATGATCGCGCCCTACGAGCTGTCCGACGGCCGCCTCAGCGTCGGCACGGTCCGCATCGGCAAGCGCGTGTTCGTCGGCAACTCCGGCATGGTCGGGCCCGGCCGCAAGCTGCCCAAGGGGAGCCTCGTGGGCGTGCTGTCCGCCGCGCCGCGTAAGGCCAAACGAGGGAAGTCGTACCTCGGCATGCCGCCCGAACGGCTGCGCCGCGCCAGCCAGGACACCGACAGTTCGCTCACCTACGACCCGCCGCGCAAGCTCAAGGCGATGCGCGCCGCGGTCGAGCTGTGCCGGGTGGTCCCGGCCGCGTGCACGGCGGTGCTGCTGCTGCTCGCCGCCGCGGCCGAGGTGGAGATCGCCGCGAACGCCGGGCTGGTCGTGGCCACGCTGGTGGCCGGTCCGGTCGTCCTCGGCGTCGGGGTGCTCGGCGCCGCGCTGGCCACGGCCGCCAAGTGGGCGCTCGTCGGCCGGATCAAGGCCGAGGACCAGCCGCTGTGGAGTTCCTTCGTCTGGCGCAACGAACTCGCCGACAACTTCATCGAGCTGATCGCCGCGCCCTGGTTCGCGGAGCCCTGGCTCGGCACCGCGCCGCTGAACGCCTGGCTGCGTTCGCTGGGTTCGAAGATCGGCCGCGGCGTGTGGTGCGAGACCTACTGGCTGCCGGAGGCCGACCTGATCGTGCTGGCGGACGGCGCGACCGTGAACCGCGGCTGCGTCGCGCAGACCCACCTGTTCCACGACCGCGTGATGAGCATGGACGTCGTCACCCTGGAGGAGGGCGCCACGCTCGGCCCGCAGTGCGTGATCCTGCCCGCCGCGAGCATCGGCGCCGCCGCCACGGTCGGCCCGGCCTCGCTGGTGATGCGCGGCGAGGGCGTGCCCGCGCGGACCCGCTGGGCGGGCAATCCGATCGCGCCCTGGCACGACTCCGACGAGGACCGATGACCGATACCTACTTCCCGCAGCGCGGGAACGAGGGCTATCGGATCACGCACTACGACCTGGGTCTGGTCTACCGCGTTCCGACGAACCGGCTCGAGGGCGGCGCCGTGCTGACGGCCACGGCGACCGGCCCCGAGCCGCTGCGCGAGTTCGCCCTCGACCTGTCCGGCGCGCTGCGGGTGGAACGCGTCGCGGTGCACATCGACCAGCAGGTGGGGCGGGCCAAGCACACCCAGCGCGCCGACAAGCTGCGGGTCACCCCGGCCGAGCCGCCGGCCGCCGGGCAGACCTTCCAGATCGTGATCAGGTACAGCGGCACGCCGAAGCTGATGAACAGCCGGTTCGGCGGCCTCGGCTGGGAGCAGCTGACCGACGGCGTCCTGGTGGCCAGCCAGCCGATCGGCGCGCCGTCCTGGTTCCCGTGCGACGACCGGCCGGACCGTAAGGCCTCGTACAAGGTCACCCTGACCACGGCGTCGGCGTACCACGTGGTGGCCAACGGCGTGCTGGTCGAGCGGCGGAACGCGGGCTCGAACACCACGTGGACCTACCGGCAGGACGAGCCGATGGCGACGTACCTGGCGAGCGTGCAGATCGGCAAGTACCGCAGCGTCGATCTCTCCGGCCGCGGCGTGCCGCAGCGCCTCGTGGTCCCGCCGCGGTTCGTCAGCCGCGCGAAGACGGCGTTCGCGAGACAGCCCCGGATGATCGAGGTGTTCGAAAGGTTCTACGGCCCCTATCCGTTCGAGGGCGGATACACGGCCGTGGTCGCGGACGACGATCTCGAGATTCCCATCGAGGCACAGGGAATGTCGATCTTCGGCGTCAACCATCTCGCGCCGGGCTGGGAGAACGAGCGGCTGATCGCGCACGAGTTGTCGCATCAGTGGTTCGGCAACAGCCTCACCGTCCTGGACTGGCGCGACATATGGCTGCACGAGGGCTTCGCCGCGTACTCGGAGTGGCTCTGGTCCGAGGTCTCCGGCCAGCGCACGGCCGACGAGCACGCGCGCCGCTGGCACCAGCGGCTGGCCAAGCGGCCGCAGAACCTGGTGCTGCGCGATCCCGGGCCCGCGGACATGTTCGACGACCGGGTCTACAAGCGCGGCGCCCTGACGCTGCACGCGCTGCGGCTGACCGTCGGCGACGTGGCCTTCCTCAGGATCCTGCGTCAGTGGACGACCGCGAACCGGCTCGGCGGCGTGCGGACCGAGGACTTCGTGAAGCTCGTGACGGCGAGTGAGACCCCTGTCATGACGCGGCCGGACACCTTCTTCGAACGCTGGCTCGAAACGCCGAAGCTGCCGCCGCTTCCTCCTTCGTGACACGCCGAAGCGGTGAATACGAACACCGATACGCTGGTGCTACGCTGCGGTTCGTGCTCAAGCGCGATGAACAAGGTGGGAACGGTTCCGGCGACACGGGCACGATCCGCGTCGCCGCGGTCGGCGATCTGCGCATGGACGTCGAGCGGCGCTGCACGCTGCGTCCGCAGTACCTGTCCGTCGCCGAGTCGGCCGACGTGCTGCTGCTCGCGGGCGGGCTGACCGCCTCGGGCCTGGTGTCCGAGGCCGAGACGCTGGCCGACGAGCTCGACGGCATCGGCATCCCGATCGTGGCCGTGCTGGGGGAGCGGGACCACGAGATCGGCCAGGAGTCGCTGATCCGCGCCGCGCTGACCTCGCTCGGCTGGATCGTGCTGGAGGCCAGTTCGACGGTGCTGGACGTGCGCGGCATGCGGCTCGGCGTCGCGGGCATCACCGGCTTCCCGGGCGGCTTCGGCATCGACTACCAGCTCTGGTCGGTGGTCCGCGAGCACCGGCAGGCGGACCGCGAGCAGGCCAGCACCGCGCGCTTCGCCAAGGCGCTGGCCGGGCTGACGGAGCAGGGTGCTGACTACCGGGTGGCGCTCACCCACTTCTCGCCCGCGCCCGGCACGCTGAACGGCGAGCGCGAGACGACGCGGGCGAACCTGGGCAACCAGATCCTCGGCACCAGCATCGACGAGTCCGGCGCCGACGTGGCCGTGCACGCGATGTCCCGCCGCGGCACGCACGTCGGGCGCACCCTCGGTGGGACACCGGTCTACAACGTCTCGCGGCCCGTGCTCGGCGCGCCCTACGTCGTCCTCACGCTGCCCGCGCCGGCCTTCGCGGGCTAGCCCTCAGCCCCGGGGTCTTCTCAGCCCTCGAACGCGGTCAGCCGGGTCTCCTGCTGGCTGACGGCCGCGAGCAGCCCGGCGCGGTTCAGGCTGCCGGGCGTGTAGCAGTGCACGATGATCGCCACGTTCCCGACCGCGCCGTAGACGAAGCTGTCGGTGTTGCCGTACTTGTCGAGCGTCCCGGTCTCGAAGCCCTCGCCGTCGGTCAGCCCGGGCACGGTGAAGGTCGTCTGCCCGGCGTAGGCGGAGTCCGACTTGTGCGCGAGCCCGGTGGCGAGCGCGTAGCTCTGCGCGCCGCTCGGAGCCTGGAACTCGATCAGGTAGATCGACAGCTCCTGGCCGGCCGCGGTGTCCATCCAGCGCGTCGCCCCGGTCATGAACCCGCGCGCCTGCAGCAGCGAGGTCTCGGTCGTCGCAGTGCTCGGATACAGCATGGCCACGTACTGGGCCAGCGTGAGCGATCCGTCCGCGCCCGAGCCGGGAGCGGTCTTGGCCGTGCCGCCGGACGGTACCGGTAGCAGGGCGCTGGCGAGAGTCCCGGACGGCGCCTTCGCGGTGGTCGGGGACGTGGCGGACGCGGCCGACGAGGCGGTGGCCGTGGAGCTGTGCAGGAGCGCCGTCGGCACCTTGGCCGCGGCCGCGACCGTGGCCTTCGGCGCCGTCGTGCGGCCGACCGCGAGGCCCGCCCCGAACGCCGCCGCGAGCGCGACGACCCCGGCTATGCCCACCCAGGCCCGGCGCCCGTGCGCGCTCGGCGGCGGCGTCGGCGGAACGGACGGCGGCGTGAAAATCGGCTGTTCAGTCATGGATTCCTCCCCCTTGTTCGTCCATGGATAGCACGGCGGTCCCGGCTCCGACAACCGGCTTCCCGAAGAAGTTGACAGTCTCTCTCACTTGGGATTCAATCGGAACTGAAAGAGACTGTCAGAATTTTCGAGAGGGGAGGCGGCCATGGCGGACTCGAGTCCCGTGGGCGTCCGCAAGTGGCTCGTGCTCATCGCGCTCGCGCTCAGCGTGCTGGTGGTGGGGATCGACCTGACCGTGCTGAACGTGGCGCTGCCGACGATCGGGCCGGTGCTGCACGCGTCCACCGGCGACCTGCAGTGGTTCGTCGACTCGTACAGCCTGGTGCTGGCCGCGACGCTGCTGCCGTTCGGCGTGCTCGGCGACCGGATCGGCCGCAAGACGATGCTGATCGCGGGCCTGCTGCTGTTCTGCGTCACGTCGGCGGTGTGCGCGTACGCGCCGGACGCCGGGGCCCTCATCGCGGTGCGGGCCGTGCTCGGTCTCAGCGCCGCGCCGATCATGCCGCTCGCGATGGCGGTGCTGCCGGTGCTGTTCACGCCGGCGGAGCGGCCCAAGGCGATCGCGGTGATGATGACCGCGACGATGCTCGGCTTCCCGCTCGGGCCGGTGCTCGGCGGCTGGCTGCTGAACCACTTCTGGTGGGGCTCGGTGTTCCTGATCAACGTGCCGGTCGCGCTGATCGCGGTGGTCGCCGTCATCATCCTGATGCCGCAGTCGGGCAACCCGCACCCGGGCCGCTTCGACCTCGTCGGCACGCTGATCACCAGCGCGGGCCTGATCGGCGTCACGTACGGCTTCGTGCAGGCCGGTACCGACGGCTGGTCCTCGGCCACGAGCTGGGCGCCGCTCGTCGCCGGATTCGCGCTGCTGGTCGCCTTCGTCTTCCACGAGCGCCGGATCATCGCCGCCGGACGCGTCGAACCGCTGGTCGACCTCGGGCTGTTCCGCTCCCGGCACTTCACCTGGGGAACGGTGCTCGCGACCTTCGTGTCCTTCGCGATGTTCGGCATCATGTTCGTCACGCCGCTCTACTTCCAGGACGTGTCCGGCTCCGACTCGCTGCTCACCGGCGTCAAGATGCTGCCGATGATCGCCGGGCTGACGGTCGGCGGCGCGCTCGCGGCCAAGCTGCAGACCCCGCGCGTGCCCCGCGGCGGGGCAGTGCCCGTGGCCCGCGCCGGATTCCGCTCCGTGGTCGCGGTCGGCTTCGCCTTCATCGCCCTCGGACTCGCCCTCGGCGCGCGCACCCACGGCTCGACCGGCGAGGGCTACGCGGCGCTCTGGTTCGTGCTGCTCGGCTTCGGCCTCGGCTTCGCGCTGCCCGCCTCGACGAACTCCGCGCTCAGCGCGCTGGCCAAGGAGCGCAGCGGCGTCGGCTCGGCCGTGATCATGACGCTGCGCCAGGTCGGCGCCACGATCGGGGTCGCGCTGCTCGGCACGATCCTCGGCAGCGTCTACCGCGATCGGCTCGGCGGCAACCCGGCGGTGGCGAACGTGCCCGCCCCGGTGCGCGCCGAGGCGGGGCAGAGCGTGACCGCCGGAGTGGCCGTCGCGCAGCACGCCGGGAGCGCCGACCTGCTGGACGCCGTGCGCGACGCGTTCGTGCACGCGATGGACAACACCCTCGTGGTCTGCGCCTTGATCGGCGTCCTCGGCACGGTTCTGGCAGTCTTGTTCCTACCGGGCCGCACCGCCACCTCGGCCCAGACCCCGGAAGTGGAAGTTGGAAGCGTTGTCGGAAGTTGAGGCGCAGCCCAGGAAGCCCGGCCTGCGCGAGCTGAAGAAGGCCAAGACGCGGGCCGAGATCCAGCGCCAAGCCCTGCTGCTGTTCCGGCGGCAGGGCTACGGGGGCACGACCGTCGAGCAGATCGCGGCCGCCGCCGAGGTCTCGCCGAGCACGTTCTTCCGGTACTTCCCGAGCAAGGAGGACGTGGTCCTCTACGACGACTACGACCCTAAGTTCGCCGCCGCGCTGCTCGAACAGCCGAAGGGCGTGCCCCCGCTCACCGCCGTGCGCGCCGCCATGCGCAAGGTGTTCACGGAGACCCCGGCCGACCAACTCGCCCTCGAGTTCGAACGCGGCCGCCTGATGAGAACCGAACCGGGCCTGCGCGCCCGCGCCTTCAGCGAATCGATGGGCCGCGGCCTCGACATGTTCTGCGAGATCATCGCCGAGCGCGAGGGCAAGGACCCGCACGACTACCGCGTGCGCAACCTGATCGGCGCCGTCTTCGGCACGATGTTCATCGCCTGGCAGTCGATGAACGAAGGCGACGCCCCCGGCGACATCGTGGACAGTATGGACGCCGCCCTCGCCCACCTCGAAGCGGGCCTGCCGCTCTAGTTCCGCCAGTCCGCCTAGACCGCCAGCGGAGCCTTCACCGCGTCGCCGCCGGGGACCGGAGCAGAGGCGTCCGCGCCGAGCTCGACGATCCGGTTCGCCGCGTCCACGTGCACGACCCGCGGCGCGTACGCCTGCTCCGCGCCGTACGCGACCTGGAGATAGCTGATCAGGATCACGATGTCGCCCGGCTGCACGAGGTGCGCGGCGGCCCCGTTGATCCCGATGACGCCGGAGCCGCGTTCGCCCTCGATGACGTACGTCTCCAGGCGCGCGCCGTTGGTCACGTCCACGATGGCGACGAGCTCGCCGGGCAGCAGATCTGCGGCGTCCATCAGGTCGCGGTCCACGGTCACGGAGCCGACATAGTGCAGGTCGGCGTGCGTCACGGTGGCGCGGTGGATCTTGGATTTGAGCATGGTCCGGAACATGGGGGACATCGTAGTCACGTCCGCTCGTCACACTTTCCGCCCGGCATCCGTCATCCCGGTTGAAGACACCGACCAATCGAGGAGACCACCATGGAAGCCCGGATGAAGAACCCCGTCGTGCTGCTGCCCGACGTCCTCAAGCCGATCCAGGACGCGCTCGCGCAGGTCAAGACGGCCGGCGTGGCGCAGTCGACGCTCGAGCTGGTGCACATGCGGGCCAGCCAGATCAACAGCTGCACCGTCTGCGTGACCTTCGGCCTGCAGAACATGCGCGCGGCCGGGGAGACGGACGAGCGGATGGCGCTGATCGCGGCGTGGCGCGAGTCGGACCTGTTCACCGAGGCCGAGCGGGCCGCGCTGAACCTGGCCGAGCACGCGACCCGGCTGGCCGACCGCTCGGACCCGGTGCCGGACGCGGTCTGGGACGAGGCGGCCCGGCACTACGACGAGAAGCAGCTCGCCGGACTCGTGCTGACGATCGGCTTCACCAACATGTTCAACCGGGTCAACGCGACGACCCGGCAGATCCCCGGCGCCTGGGGCTGAGCTCAATCCCGATCGGGGGAGGGCGCCGGTCCGGTGCTCTCCCGCACGATCAGCTGCGTCGCCAGCTCCATGCTGAGGGCCTCGTGCGCGTGCCCGTCGAGCTGGCGCATCAGCATCGTGACGGCGGTGCGGCCCATCTCCTGCAGCGGCTGGCGCACGGTCGTCAGCCGCGGCGTCGAGGCCCGGCTGACGTCGATGTCGTCGAAGCCGGTCACCGACAGGTCCTCCGGCACCCGCACGCCGCGCGCGTTCGCCGCCGCCAGCACGCCGATCGCGACCTTGTCGTTGAAACAGACGATCGCGGTCGGACGCGGTTTCATGTCCAGCAGTTCGCCGCCCGCGCGCAGCCCCGTCTTCGTGGCGGGCTCGCCGTGCCGCATCAGCTCCGGTTCGCCGAGCACGCCGACCTCCGAGAGCGCGGCGAGATGCCCGCCGACCCGGTCGTCGCGGGTGTGCCAGTACGGCGGCCCGGTGATCAGACCGATCCGCCGGTGTCCGAGGTCCACGAGGTGCCGGCTGACGGCCCGCGCCCCGGAGAAGTGCGCGGCGGAGATCGACACCGTGCCGCGCGGCACGTCGATCCGCGGATCCACCACCACGAACGGATAGCTGCGCGCCGCCAGGGCCTCGAGGTCCGCGCGCGGCTCCGGCGGCAGGATCAGCACCGCGCCGCGCGCGTCCCGCCGCTGCGGCAGTTCGCGCAGCGCCATCGACCGCACGACCGCGTCGCCGGCGCTGAGCAGCATCTCCTGGCCGTGCAGCGCGAGCGTCTCGGCGATCGACGTGACGATGTGGCCGAAGTAGTCCGTCAGCACGTACGGGCAGCGCACGAACACCGGCGGCCGGCTCAGCTGCAGCCGGGCACGCTGCTTGCGCGGCTCCGGGGCGCGGTCGCCGAGCCGGTCCACCACCTCCAGCACCCGGTCGCGGGTGTCCGCGGCCACGTTGTCGCCGCCGTTGATCACCCGCGAGACGGTCGCGATCGACAGCCCGGTCTCGGCCGCGATCGCCCGCACGGTGACCCGTCCGGCGCCCGTTCCGGAACCCCCGCTCCCGGAACCTATGCCTGAAACAGAATCCTGTTTCATCGCTTCCCCATAACAATCCTTTGTGGTATGGACCAATTGCCCGGCAGGTGATTGACCCCCGCCGAGCATACTGCTGCAATCGCGATCGCGGTTGTTTCGATGTTGTTTCAGTCGCACTCCGAAGGGATCACCCACACACGATGAAGATCAAGATTCGCCCCCGCATAGCCCGGGCCGTTCCGCTGGCCGCCGCCACGGCGCTCGCCGCGGGTGGCATCGGGCTCGCCGCCGCGGCACCCGCCTCCGCCGCCGGAGGCGCGTACCCCGCCCACTTCGCCGCCCCCTACCTGCAGATCGCCTCGTCCGACGCGGGCGACATGGCGGCCGACCAGTCCGCGACCGGCCTGAAGTACTACACCCTCGCCTTCCTCATCCCGCAGTCGGGCTGCACTCCGGAGTGGGAGGACGACGGCTCCGGCGTCGGCGCCTTCTCCTCGCAGATCAGTTCGCTGCAGGCGGCCGGCGGCAACGTCATCATCTCCTTCGGCGGTGCCGCCGGCGGCGAACTCGCGCAGACCTGTACCAATGTTTCACAGCTCACGGCCGCGTATCAGAACGTGGTCAACACCTACGGCGTCAACCGGCTCGACTTCGACATCGAGGGCGGCGTCCTGTCCGACACCGCCTCCACCGCGCGACGTGACCAGGCGCTCGCGGCGTTGCAGGCCGCAGACCCGTCCGTGCAGATCGACTTCACCCTCGCGGTCGCGCCCAACGGTCTGCCCACCGGCACCGGCTCCGAGTACGCGCTGCTCCAGGACGCGAAGTCCAAGGGCGTCAAGGTGTCCACCGTCAACCTGATGACGATGGACTTCGGCAACGGCGAGAACGCGCTCAACGACGCCGAATCCGCCGCCCAGGCCTCCGCGAGCCAGCTCGCCGGGCTGTACGGCATCTCGACCTCCGCCGCGTACGCGATGGAGGGCCTGACCCCGATCGCCGGGCAGAACGACGACAACGAGTACTTCTCCACGGCGAACGCGCAGACCCTGGAGAGTTTCGCCGCGTCCAACGGCGTCGGCGAGCTGTCGTTCTGGGAACTCGACGGATACGACAAGGGCACCGGCTATCAGTACTCGTCGATCTTCAACCAGATCACCGGCGGCACGAGCGGCGGCGGTGGCGGTGGCGGCACCACGACCGGCCAGGTCACCGGCTACCAGGGCCTGTGCCTGGACGACCGTTCGGCGAGCACCGCGAACTTCAACCCGGTCCAGGTCTACACCTGCAACGGGACCAGCGCGCAGCAGTGGACGGTGACGTCCGGCAACACGCTGCAGGTCCTCGGCAAGTGCCTCGACGTGGACGCTGCGGGCACCGCGAACGGCACCACGGTCGACCTCTACGACTGCAACGGAACCGCCGCGCAGACGTGGGTACCGCAGTCCAACGGTGAGTTGCTGAATCCGAACTCCGGCAAGTGTCTCGACGACACCGGCTACGGCGGATCCGGCACGCAGGTCCAGATCTGGGCGTGCGCCGACACCGCGAACCAGCAGTGGAGCATCCCGTGACGAAGCTGAAGCAGCGACTCCTCGCGATCCTGGCGGCGGTGGCCCTCATCTTCGGGATCGGCGCGTACGTGGCGTTCAGCGCCTCGGCCGCGACCGTCACCGCCACCGGCCAGATCACCGGCTACCAGGGCCTGTGCCTGGACGACCGCTCCGCGAGCACCGCCGACGCCAACCCGATCCAGGTCTACACCTGCAACGGGACCACCGCGCAGCAGTGGAGCGTCGAGTCCGACGGCACGCTCCAGGTGCTCGGCAAGTGCCTCGACGTGACCGGCGCGGGCACCGCCAACGGCACGCTCGTGCAGCTCTACACCTGCAACGGCACCGGCGCGCAGCAGTGGCAGCCGCAGTCCAACGGCGAGCTGGTGAACTCCAACTCCGGCAAGTGCCTCGACGACACCGGCTACGGCGGTTCGGGCACGCAGGCCCAGATCTGGGCGTGCGCGGACACCTCGAACCAGCAGTGGACCCTGCCGACGTCCTCCGGCGGCGGCACCGGCAACGGCAACGCGCCCAACTTCGGCTCGAACGTCTACATCTTCAACACCTCGATGTCGACGTCCACGATCCAGAGCGACATCAACAACGTCTGGAACCAGCAGCAGTCCAACCAGTTCGGCACGCAGCGCTACGAGTTCATGTTCGAGCCCGGAACGTACAACGTGTCCGTGCCGGTGGGCTTCTACACCGAGGTCGTCGGCCTCGGCCAGAACCCCTCGCAGACGGTCATCACCGGCGGCGGGATCTACACGAACGCGGCCTGGTCCAACGGCAACGCGACCACCAACTTCTGGCGCGACGTCGAGAACATCACCAGCGACCCGTCCTCCGGCTCGACCGAGTGGGCCGTCTCGCAGGCCGACCCGATGCGCCGCGTCCAGATCGACGGCAACATGGTGCTGGACGACGACACCTCCGGGAACACCAGCAGCAACTGGTCCTCCGGCGGCTTCATCAGCGACTCCGTGGTCACCGGCCAGGTGAACTCGGGCACGCAGCAGCAGTACATGTTCCGCAACGACCAGTTCGGCAGCTACACCGGCTCGAACTGGAACATGGTGTTCGTCGGCAGCACCGGCGTCCCCGGCACCAGCTTCCCGAGCCCGCCGGACACGAACGTCGGCACCACCCCGACCGTCGATGAGAAGCCGTACGTGTACATCGACTCGTCCGGCAACTGGGACGTCTTCGTGCCCTCGACCCGCACGAACTCGCAGGGCACGTCCTGGTCGAACGGCAACACCCCAGGCACCTCGCTCCCGATCAGCGACTTCTACATCGCCACCCCCAGCGACACCGCCTCAACGATCAACGCGGCCCTCGCCTCGGGCAAGGACCTGCTGTTCACCCCGGGCGTCTACCAGATCAACGGCACCATCAACGTCAACAACCCTGACACCGTCGTCCTCGGCCTCGGCCTGGCCACGCTCGTCTCCAACGGCGGCAACACCATCCTGTCCACCGCCGACGTCAACGGCATCCGCATCGCCGGACTGCTCTTTGACGCGGGCACGACGAATTCGTCCACCCTCGTCCAGATCGGCCCGTCCGGCTCCAGCGCCAGCCACGCCACCGACCCGACCGTCCTGTCCGACGTGTTCGCACGCATCGGCGGCGCCACCGTCGGCAAAGCCACCCAAACCCTCGTCGTCAACAGCAACAACGTCATCGGCGACGACCTCTGGCTCTGGCGAGCCGACCACGGCAACAACGGCACCGTCGGCTGGACCACCAACACCGCAGCCAACGGCCTCGTCGTCAACGGCACCAACGTCACCATGTACGGACTCGCCGTCGAGCACTACCAAGCCGTCCAAGTCCAATGGAACGGCAAC